>CAZAQN010000029.1:0-59145 GCA_964487345.1 uncultured Occallatibacter sp.
TCCCGGACGTTATCCGGCACACTGCCCTGCGGAGTTCGGACTTTCCTCCCCCGAAATGCGCCGAAGCGCATTCCGGCAGCGACCGCCCGGTCCTCCTGCCAGAGTTTAGTTTAGCGCAGTTACGGGTTTACCAGTTGCGGTAGGGAACTTGGAGGGAACGACATCGACGCCCTTGAGCCCACGCTTCGCCAAATCTATCTTCAAACGAGCAACAGATCGTTCCTTGTCCGGAGCGGGGCCAACGACGATCCTCTGAGTGGTGAATCTTGGCCATTGAGATCTAGAGATATGCGGCGTTCGTCCAAATCGCCCATCATGAAATTCAATACTGCCGCCATTGCCCTCTATCTCTGCCGCCTATCGAGCGGCTATCTTCCTCTAACTCACTTGGTTTACCGCCGACTGCAAGAGCGGGATTGCGAATCTTCTGCATCGGGGCATGCGCCGCAGCCATCCATTGTGCAGAACAAAGTGCCTCCCCCTTTTTGTGAACGCAATCGAGCCTATTCTGTTGAACCTTGATAGCACCCAATCTCAAGGAGATCTCGCATGAAGATCGTCGCAGCCATTGCCCGCTACCTGCTGGGCCTGATGTTCCTCGTGTTCGGCTCCAACATGTTCCTGAATTTCATTCCCATGGGGCCGATGCCGACAGGTCTGGCGGGACAGTTCACAGTCGCTCTGTTTGCGGCTCACTACTTTTACGTGGTGGGCGCGATTATGGTCATCTCCGGGGTTCTGCTGGTGGTGAACCGGTTCGTGGGCCTGGGGCTGACGCTGCTGGGTCCTGTGCTCTTCAACATCCTTACGTTTCATCTCCTGATGAACCCGAGCGGTATTGGGCCGGGCGCCTTTGCGACGCTGCTTTGGTTGCTGGTCGCCTGGGAGCATCGGATCGTGTTTGAGAGGTTGTTTGCGGCGCGTCTGGAGGAATGAGACAGGCCCCCGAGGAACCTGGAAGGCGGCTCGCTACAATCGGAGTAGCGATGATTCAGTATCTCTATCTCGGGAGAGTGGCCTATGACGAAGGGCTGCGCCTCCAAGCCGAGATGGTTGCGCTTCGGCAGGCCGGGCGAATCGACAATCTTCTCATCCTGCTCGAGCATCCGCCGGTGTTGACGCTCGGTCGCAATGCAAACCGCGCCAACATCCTCGCGTCGGACGAATTGTTGGCAAGTCGCAGCGTAACGGTCCATGAGATCAATCGTGGCGGCGATGTTACTTATCACGGTCCAGGGCAATTGGTTGGTTATCCCATCTTCGATCTGCACAGCCTGCGCAACGAGTCGGGCGGCCGCTTCGGTCCGGTCGATTTTGTTCGCAAGATCGAAGAGGTGTTGATCCGCCTTTGTGGGGTCTACGGCGTGCGCGCGGGGCGCATCGCGGGATTAGCCGGTGTTTGGTGCGGAAGAACAGGGAACAGGGAACAGGGGTCAGGGATCAGTTCGTCCGACGAACCGACCACAAATAGCAGGTTCGGCTCTGCGGGGCCGGAACGCAAGATCGGAGCTATCGGCATTCACGTTGCACGCGGCATTACCTCGCATGGGTTTGCCTTCAACATCACTACCGACCTGAGGGATTTCCAACTGATCAATCCCTGCGGCTTCACAGATCGGCCGGTCACCAGTCTGGAAAAGGAAGCCTCCAACCCCGCAACGCTGCCGAATCTCGAATCCGTCGCGCATCAAGCCGCACGGCAGTTCGGCCTCGTCTTCGGCGAGCAGATTCTTGCGGCCGAAAATCTCGCTGCTCTTCGATTCCAGTCTTCGGACTCTCTCGCGCCGAAGGCGCAGTTAGCCCCACCGCAGGTGGTGGGTGAAGACATACCAGTTCAGGTTCCGCGCGAAGTCGAGCGCTTGCGCGGAATCATTGATAGGCCTGTCCGCGCGTGACCAGCTGCATCCTTGTGCGACCTCGCGATTTATAATCCGGCAGGAGCTTGGGCGTGTCTGCGGTCTGCCTGAGCCAAATTAGCACGGTCCGGCCTCGCGGAGAGAACGATTCATGCCAACCGACGTCATCATGCCCCAGATGGGCGAATCCATCTTCGAGGGGACCATTACCAAGTGGCTCAAGAAGCCCGGCGATCCGGTCGAAAAAGATGAACCCCTCTTCGAAATCTCCACGGATAAGGTCGATGCCGAGATTCCTTCGCCCATCGCTGGAGTCTTGAGTGAAATCAAGTTTCCCGAAGGCGCCACGGTGCAGGTGAACACGGTGGTGGCCGTGCTGGTGGACAAAGATTCTTCGGTGGTAGTGCCCGATGCTCAAAAGGAGCCTTTCGCGCCGAAGGCGCAGCTGGCCGCACCGCAGGTGCCGCAGTTGGCCCCGCCCCAGGTGGTGACAGAAATAGTCATGCCGCAGATGGGCGAATCCATCTTCGAAGGCACCATCACCAAGTGGCTTAAGAAGGTTGGCGATCCGGTCCAGAAGGACGAGCCACTCTTCGAAATCTCGACGGACAAGGTCGATGCCGAAATTCCTTCACCGATCGATGGCGTGCTCGCCGAGATCAAAGTCGCCGAAGGCGCCACGGTGCAAGTAAACACGGTGGTTGCTGTGATTGGCGGCGCTTCTGGTACGAGTGAGCGCGTTTCCGAAACAAAGCCAGCTGCACAGGAGGTAAGGTTGGCCGCACCGCAGGTGCTCCCAAAGGCGCAGTTGGCTCCGCCGCAGGTGGCGGAGGTGCTTCGTTCGTCGCCGTTGGTGCGCCGCATTGCCAAAGAGAACAGGGTCGATTTGGCGGAGGTAGCCGGCACGGGCTCTGCAGGCCGGATCACCAAGGAAGATATCCTCAGCTACTTGAAGCAGCCCAGCACGGCACAGTTGGCGCCGAAGGCGCAGTTGGCCCGACCGCAGGTGGCCGCGTTGAAGGACGAGGTTGTCCCACTCACGAAGATGCGCGCCATCATTGCGCAGCGCATGCTGGAGAGCACACGGACGATTCCGCACGCGCACACGGTATACAAAGTCGACATGACGCGCATCGTGCGCCTGCGCGAACGCGAGCGAGCCAGCTTCGAGGAGCGCCATGGCATCAAGCTCACCTACATGCCGTTCATCGCCGTCGCCGCTATCAACGCTCTGAGAAAGTTTCCGATTCTCAACGCCTCGCTCGTTGAAAACGCAATTCAATACCATGCCAACATCCATCTTGGCATCGCAGTGGCGCTCGAATGGGGACTGATCGTGCCTGTCATTCGCGCATCCGAAGGCCGCGATTTTGTCGGCGTGGCTCGCGCGATGAATGACCTCGCTGGTCGCGCGCGCTCGAAGAAACTCCTGCCCGACGAGGTTGGCGGATCGACCTTCACACTCACCAATCCTGGGGTTTTTGGCGGCGAGTACGGACTGCCCATCATCAATCAACCCGAGTCGGCCATCCTCGCTATCGGCGGACTGCGGAAAGAGCCCGTGGTGCTGAACGATGCCGAGGGCAACGATTCGATTGCGATTCGCTCCGTGCAGTATTTCTGCCTTGGCTTCGACCATCGCCTCATTGACGGAGCCGACTCCGGCAAATTCATGACGGAATTCAAGACCAATCTGGAAAACTGGAATACGGCGATCGGCTGATCCTGTCGTCCGGTAGAAGGTTTGCGTGATGCACGCCGCAACGCGATCGACGCCAGTGCAGACGATGCCTCCGGATCCTCTTCTTGAAGCAGCAATGCATCGTGTCCGCAGGCGTCTGGCTCCCTACATGATGTTGTTGTATGTCGTCTCGTTTCTCGATCGCGCCAACATTAGCTTTGCCAAGCTGGCACTTCAATCCTCCGTCGGCATTTCAGAGAAGACGTATGCAGTCGCTGCGGGCCTTTTCTTCATCAGCTACTCACTTTGCGGATTCCCCAGCAATCTCATCCTTCATCGGGTGGGCGCGAAAAGGTGGTTCACCTTTCTCATGATCGGCTGGGGGCTGGCCTCGATGGCAACTATGTTTGTCGGCGGCAGCGCGTCGTTCTATGTGCTGCGACTCATCCTCGGAGTCCTCGAAGCAGGTTTCTTTCCAGGTGCGGTTTTGTATCTGACATATTGGTTCCCCAATCGCATGCGCGGCGAAATCCTCGGCCTGTTCTATCTCGGCATTCCAATCTCGCTTATCATCGGCGGCCCACTCTCCGGCCTCTTGCTCGAAATGCCCCCCTGGGCGGGGCTGCAAAGCTGGCAATCGATGTTTCTCATTGAGGGCTTCATGGCTGTTGTCCTCGGGATCTCTGCGTTCTGGTATCTCGACAACAAGCCCGCCGATGCGCAATGGCTCCCAGCCGAGGAAAAGCGCGCTCTGACCGGCTGGCTTGTCCACGAGGAAGCGGATCGTCGCTCGGTCGGCCCATCGCATTTGTTGCCGATGCTCCGGGACACGCGCGTTCTTCGCTTCGTGTTCATCTATGCACTCATACAAATAAGCACGTACGGCGCAATCTTCTATCTCCCCGCGGAAGTATCGGCGCTCCTGCACCGGACCGTTGGAATTGAAGTTGGCCTGGTTTCAGCCGTCCCCTGGATCTGTGCGCTGGTCGCAGTGCATTTTCTGCCTCGCACGGCGGATCGATACCACGCGCATCGCGGGTTCGCCGCTCTTGCACTCCTCATCGCGGGTTGCGCCAGTTTCGCCTTTCCGACAGCAGGACCGCGGCTCGGGCTGTTGATGCTTTCCATTGCGGTCTCTGGATTCATCGCGGTGCAGCCTCTTTTCTGGACGTTTCCAACCGGCTATCTCGCCGATCGCGCCGCGGCCGGAGGCATCGCATTAATCGGGACGGGCAATCTGGGCGGCTTTCTTGCGCCAAATCTAAAAATCTGGGCCGATGGACGCTTTGGCTCACCGCACGCTGGGTTATATTTGCTCGCCGCAATCACGGTTTTGAATGCCGGTTTGATTGCTTCGATAAGAACTCGTCGCCCCGAAGTCAACTTGCGCTGAATCGGGCTCCCTGCCATTCAGGAAACGGAGATCGCCGGTTCGGTCTTCAGGCGCACATCCTCTCCGGAAACTCCGGGCGCAAGCTCCACTAGCCTGAGACCATCCTTCATCACATCCAGTACGCAGAGATCGGTGATGATCCGGTTCACAACTTTTTTCCCTGTGAGCGGCAGTGAGCACTCTTTCAATATTTTTAGCTGGCCCGATTTCGCGGTATGTTCCATCAGTACGATCACGCGCTTCACGCCCGCAACCAGGTCCATTGCGCCGCCCATGCCCTTCACCATTTGGCCGGGGATCATCCAGTTCGCCAAATCACCGAACTCCGAAACCTGCATCGCGCCCAGGATTGCCACATCGATGTGCCCACCGCGAATCATTGCGAACGAGTCCGCACTCGAGAAAAAACTGGCGCCCGGAATCGCAGTTACAGTCTGCTTTCCAGCGTTGATCAGGTCCGCGTCCACTTCCTCGTCCAGCGGAAAATCGCCAATGCCCAGCAGTCCATTTTCCGACTGCAGTGTCACGCTGATGCCGGCCGGAATGCATCCTGCCACCATCGTCGGCATGCCAATTCCGAGGTTCACGTAGTAACCATCGCGCAACTCCTTCGCGGCGCGCTGTGCCATTTCCTTGCGCGACCATGGCATCAGGATCGACTCCGCGTGATTCTCTGCTCGATGCGTTTCTGTTGATTGGGGCAGTGGACGATGCGATCGATGTATATGCCTGGCGTGTGGACCTGATCGGGATCAATGAGGCCTGTCGGGACCAATTCCTCGACCTCAGCCACCGCGACTCTGCCGCAGGTCGCGGCCATCGGATTGAAATTGCGTGCGGTCTTGCGATATACGAGGTTGCCGCTGGCGTCGGCCTTCCATGCCTTCACCAGCGCAATGTCCGCCTTAATGCCTCGCTCGAGAATGTAAGTCTGACCATCGAAATCGCGGTGGTCCTTCCCTTCAGCAATCAGCGTGCCCACGCCCGTCCGCGTGTAGAAGCCAGGAATCCCCGCGCCTCCTGCCCGCATGCGCTCAGCCAGCGTGCCTTGCGGGCAGAACTCGACTTCAAGTTCTCCCGAAAGATACTGGCGTTCGAATTCTGCATTCTCTCCCACATAGCTCGAAACCATTTTGCGAATCTGGTGCGATTGCAACAGCAGTCCCAGGCCCCAATCATCCACGCCCGCGTTGTTGCTGACGGCCGTGAGATTCTTTTTTCTCGTGTCGCGCAGCGCAAGGATCAGGTTTTCCGGAATGCCGCACAGGCCGAACCCACCGACAGCAAGCGTCATGCCGTCTTCAATCAATCCGTCCAATGCCGCTGGCGCGTCGGGATAAATCTTGTTCATAGCAGCCCGTTTCTGTTCTTCGCCATTCGACGTGCGAGGGAATCAAATCTCCATGCCCAGCAGTGCCGAGTCGAGACAATTCATGTTGAGGTTCCATCGCGTCACGCGACCGAGGCAATCGTAACAACGACACTGCGTCTACGTCACGGTACTAAGGGCCCCCAGAGCGTGGATTCCCGCCTCAAATGGGGTGAAGTTTCATCCGCATTATGAGAGAATTCCCCATACCCAAGTTGCATAGGGACTGGAAGATACCGGAAACCCCGGATAAGGTGCCCGAAAGGCACATCATTAGAATCTGATTTCCCCATGAGATTCTCG
The DNA here is from genome assembly GCA_964487345.1 of uncultured Occallatibacter sp. GTDB lineage: Bacteria > Acidobacteriota > Terriglobia > Terriglobales > Acidobacteriaceae > Telmatobacter. The sequence continues at coordinate 6,603 of CAZAQN010000029.1, forward strand.
AATTAAGGATGTACCGTGGTTTACGCATTTCGTTGTCTTGTTGGCTTGATCCTGCTCGGATCGTCCGTGTGTGCGCTTGCCCAGGAAGACTACCTGAATCACCTGGTGTTCACGAACAGCCCCACCCCTGACAATGACTTTTATACCGGCGCGCGATCGGTCGCTCCGAGCCTACTCGAATCGTCAAATGGTCGGCTTCCCGTGGAGACTCATACGGTTTTCACGCCCCCCAACGCCCTCCGCCTGCAATGGCGCTCGGTCGAAGGAGGCAGTTGGGACGCCGAAATCCGCGTTGTCAGTTACGACAACAGGGCGGCCGACTTTCGCGGCGACACGCTCTCTTTCTGGTTCTACTCTGACGATCGCATCGCCGCGGCGGACCTGCCGCAGGTGCAGCTGACAGACGACGAACGCAATTTCACAGCGCGCCTGCCCCTTGCCGAGTTTGCCGGCGATCTTCCGGCTGGGCAGTGGAAGCGCGTCAAGATCCCGCTGCAGCGGCTCACGACCGAATCGATTCATCCTTTCGATGCGCGCGAGCTCCACTCCATCTTCTTTGCCCAGGGAAAGGACGACAACGCGCCGCATACCGTCATCGTTGACGAAATGCGCATCGACGACGAGCCGCAGCCTTCGACTGCCAAAGCTTCCGCGCTTTCCGTGCCCTACGATTTGCACGCCGAAGCCTTCGAGCGCCATGTCGACCTGAAGTGGGAATCTAAAGATTCCGACCAGCTTGCTTACACGGTTATTTATCGCTCCATGGACGAGGGCCCGTTCGAAGCTGTCGGCATCCAGCAGCCGGGCCTGCATCGCTACGCCGACTTTGTGGGCGGTCCAAACGTACAGCTGACCTATAAGATCGCGGCGGTCGACAAGCAATACCGCTCCTCCGCGCTTTCGAAGCCGGTGAGTGCCGAGACGTATCCAATGTCGGACGACGAATTGCTCAGCATGATTCAGGAGGAGTGCTTCCGCTACTACTGGGAACGCGGCTCGCATCCGCAATCGGGCATGGCTCTCGAAAGCGTTCCCGGCGACCCGCGCATTGTGGCCACCGGCGCCAGCGGCTTCGGCATCATGTCGATTGTGGTCGGCATGGAGCGCGACTTCATCAACCAGCCGCAGGGTCTCGACCGGCTAACGCGCATTGTCACCTTTCTCGAGAAGGCACAGCGCTACCACGGCGCTTGGCCGCATTTTATGGATGGATCGACAGGCCGGACCATGCCCGTCTTCGGCATGTTCGATGACGGCGGCGATCTGGTCGAGACAGCTTTTTTGATGGAAGGGCTCCTTACCGCCCGTCAATACGTGCAGCCTCGCGGCAGGGTCGGCCAAGCCCTCGCCGCACGCATCACGCATCTTTGGCAGACGGTGGAATGGGATTGGTATGAGCGGCAGGCCGGGGCCAATCCGCTGATCTGGCATTGGTCGCCCGAGTGGTCTTGGCGCACCGACCACAAGCTCACCGGGTTCAACGAGACTATGATCGCCTATCTGCTGGCCATGGCCTCGCCCACTCACAGTATTCCCGTCGATGCCTACTACGCTGGCTGGGCCAGCCAGACGCCGGCGGCCGAGCAGTATCGCGTCGGCTGGTCAGGTACCTCAGACGGCGATCGTTACGGCAACGGAAATACCTACCAGGGAATCAAGCTCGATGTGGGCGTAGGCAACGGCGGCCCGCTCTTCTTCACGCAGTATTCCTTCATGGGCGCTGACCCCCGCAAGATTCGCGACAAGTACGCCGACTACTTCGAGAACAACCGCAACATCGCCCTCATCAATTACCGCTACTGTCAACAGAACCCCGGCCACTTCAAAGGCTACGGGCCCGGCGTTTGGGGCTTGACCGCCAGCCTCGACCCCTATGGCTATCTTGCGCATGCGCCCAACCCGGCGAGCGACAACGGAACTATCGCTCCGACAGGCGCGCTGGGATCTTTCCCATACACACCGGAGGAGTCGATGGCCGCACTCAAGTATTTCTACCGCACTCTCGGCGCCCGCCTATGGGGAATCTACGGCCCCACCGACGCCTTCAACCTGACGGAGAACTGGTTCTCGCCTGACTATCTCGCGCTTGACCAAGCGCCGATGGTAGTGATGATCGAGAATTACCGCAGCGGTCTGATCTGGAAGAATTTCATGGCGAACCCAGAGATCAATCCCATGCTCGCGCGCATCGGTCCGCCAGCCGCCGTCGAGTCCTCTGCCGCCAGCGCTGGAAAATAGCCGCGCCAAATTGTTCGTGCCAGGCCTTTCATCGCCGGTTGCTATCCTGAACCGCATGATTGCGCGTACTATCGCATTCACGCTGAGCCGGCTCGCCAAGGCTCCGTTGAAATTAGCTGCCGTCGCGGCAATCCCGGGAGATCAAACTATGCCCCCCTTATCTGAATCAGAAATCTCTTCGCGCCTCAAGGCGCTTCCCGATTGGAAAACCGAGTCCGGCGAACTGACGCGCACCTTCATCTTCAAGGATTTTCGTGCCTCGCTGGCCTTCGTGAACCAGGTTGGCGAACTGGCAGAAAAAGCCGGGCATCATCCCGACATCGATATCCGATACAACCGCGTACGGCTCGCCTTGGTGACGCACGATGCCGGCGGGATTACCGCGAAGGACTTCGATTTAGCCGGTGCCGCCAACAAGCTGGTGTAAACCGGCCGCCGGTTTGACCCTGCATCCCCTTATCGCTAGAATAGGAAACATGAGTTTCCGCTCCACTCCGGCCGCTTGTTGTGCATGTTGTTGCGCATGCCGCCGGACTGTGGGGTAGACCAGCCTTAAGACTCACAAGGTTCCCCTAAGCCCGCGCTGCAGAATCTCTGCTGCCGCGGGTTTTGTATTTTCCGGCGCAATACCGAGGAGAGAGCTGATATGACATCGATCGCCAACGACATCGCGCCTGCGCATCTGTCGGGATCGGTGCCCGCAAGCGCCTTGGGCGCGGTTCCAGCGGTCGGCAACGCCCCGGCGCAACCCGCCCGCGAACGGCTCAGCCACATCCAGCTTCTCGAAGCCGAGAGCATCCATATTATCCGCGAGGTGGCCTCTGAATTCGAGCGGCCCGTGATGCTCTACTCCATAGGCAAAGATTCATCGGTGATGCTGCGCCTGGCGCAAAAAGCCTTTCATCCTGCGCCCATTCCGTTTCCCTTGCTGCACATCGATACCGGCTACAAGTTCCGCGAGATGCTCGAATTTCGCGATCGGTATACTGCAGAGCTCGGCCTCAAGCTGCTCGTCTGGCGGAATGAAGAAGCACTCGCCGATGGCGCCAATCCCATCCGGCTTGGTACCCAGCGCTGCTGTGGATTGCTCAAGACCCAGGCCCTTCTAGACGGGCTCCGCGCGTATAACTTCGACGCAGCTTTCGGCGGCGCGCGCCGCGACGAAGAAAAATCGCGCGCCAAGGAGCGTATCTTTTCCTTCCGGGATAGCGCCGGTCAATGGGATCCGAAAAATCAGCGCCCTGAGCTTTGGAGCCTCTTCAACGGCCGCATCGGACCCGGCGAAAGCATCCGCGTTTTCCCGCTTTCCAACTGGACCGAGCTCGACATTTGGCACTATATCCATCTCGAAAAAATTCCCATCGTTCCGCTCTATCTCGCCAAGGAGCGCAAGATGCTCGTCCGCGGCGACTCGCTTATTCCTGTCGAGCAGCCCTTCGTGCAAGGACTGCCGGGCGAAGAGCAATGGGTTAAATGCCGCCTGCGTTCCCTCGGCTGCAGCCCCTGCACAGGCGCCATCCGCAGCGATGCCGATACTGTCCCCAAAATCATCGCGGAACTGATGGCCGTCCGGAATTCTGAACGCGCCAACCGCATCATCGACCACGATCAGGATGGCTCGATGGAAATCAAGAAGCGTGAGGGCTACTTCTGATGATTGCCGCAGACCGAAGCCCCGTGGAGACCCCAATCGTTCCTCGTTTCGATAGCGCCGATGCCGAGATAGAGCAGCAGCTCGAAGCCGAACGCGCCAAGGACCTTCTGCGCTTCTCCACTGCGGGCAGCGTCGACGACGGCAAGTCCACGCTGATCGGCCGCCTTCTCTACGACTCGCGCAACGTCTACGACGACAACATCCGCTCAGTCACGCATAACGCCGCCATCGACTTTGCACAACTAACCGACGGCCTGCGTGCCGAGCGCGAGCAGGGCATCACAATCGACGTTGCCTATCGCTACTTTTCGACCCCGAAAAGAAAATTCATCATTGCCGATACGCCCGGCCACGAGCAGTACACGCGCAACATGGCCACCGGCGCGAGTACGGCCGATGTTGCCATTGTCCTTGTCGACGCGCGCAAAGGCATTCTCGACCAGACGCGCCGCCACACCTGCATCGCCGCGCTACTCGGTATCCCCACGGTCATCGCTGCCATCAACAAGATGGACCTCGTCGACTTTTCTCAGGAAGTTTTCGACCGTCATCATCGCGATCTGCAGGCGCTCGCGACGCGGCTCGATATTCCCGAACTGATCGCAGTTCCGGTCAGCGCCCTGGATGGGGACAACGTCGTCCACCGCAGCAGTCGCATTCTCTGGTACGAAGGCCCGAGTCTTCTTGAATTGCTAGAAACCGTTCCGCTTGCCATCGAGAGATTGCACGCCGGGCTACGTTTTCCAGTACAACGCGTGCTGCGTCCGCATCAGGATTTTCGCGGCTTCGCCGGACAGATCGCCGCAGGCGCTGTGCATCCCGGTGATGAAGTACTAGCCCTGCCCTCTGGCATCCGCACGCACGTGCGCTCCATCAACACGTGGGAGGGCGATCTCGCCGCGGCTCGCGCTCCCCAGTCGGTGGTGCTTACGCTCGAAGACGAAACCGACTTGAGCCGTGGAGACATGATCGCCTCGATTACGGCTCCGCCGCTCAAAACTACTCGATTCGAAGCGACTCTCGTCTGGATGCACGCGAAGCCGCTCCGTGCCGGCGCCACATATCTACTCAAGCACACGACGCAGACCGTGCGCGCCCAGATCCTCGAAATTCGTTCGCGCATCGATGTCGAACATCTCGAGGAACGTGCCTCCGATCAGCTTGCACTGAACGACATCGGTGAGATCGTCTTGGAGGTCAGCCGTCCGTTGCTCGCCGATCTCTACCGCGAGAACCGCACCACCGGCAGCTTTATCCTCATCGATCCGGCCGACAACGCGACCGCCGGTGCGGCGATGATTCGGAAGTTTTCAGATGTCGCGGAAGACGCACCAGCCGCGGCTCAACCAACAGGCGCTCTGATCGAACTCGGCACAAGACATCAGCTTGCCGCCGAACTCGAGCAATCGCTCCTGCATTCCCGGGCGCTGGTTCTGCGCACGCGGGTTCGCGCTTACGCAGCGCTTCTCACCGTCGCACGATCTGGCGCCGTGGTCCTCATCGAGAGCGAGACGGACGGACCGATCACATTGACCATGGCCGGGGCTCTCGGTGTAGATTCCCGCGAGCTCGCCAGCGAGAATCTCGCAGATCTTCTCGCCGAATTCAGGCGCCTGCACATTATTCCCTCTGGAGACAAGGATGCCGACCCAACTCAGCAGTGAAATCGAAGAACGTTTCCGCATCGCTCTGGAGTTTCTTCGCTCGCGTCTCCTGCGCGCGCAGCAGCCTTGCATCACGAGCAGCTTTCAGGCCGAAGACGTCGTCGTCCTGCACATTGCGCGCGCCATCGTTCCGCGCATCCCGGTGCTGTTTCTCGAGACCGGTTATCACTTTCCTGAGACACTCGTCTATCGCGACCGCATGGCCGCGGAGTGGGACCTAAACCTCGTCAACGTGCTCCCCGAGCACACGGTGGCCGAGCAGGAATCCGAGTTCGGCATTTTATATCAGTCCGCGCCCGACCGCTGCTGTGGTCTGCGCAAGGTCGGGCCGCTCTTTCGATCTCTTGCGCCCTATGACACGTGGATCACCGGGTTGCGCCGCGAGCAGTCGAAGTCACGCGCCAACCTCCAGGCCGAAGAATCTTTCAAGCTGCCCACCGGCCACGTGCTCTCCAAGCTCAGCCCGCTCGCCGAGTGGACCACACGCGATGTGTGGCAATACGCCGAATCGCACAGCATTCCGCTACTGCCACTCTATGAAAAGGGCTACACCAGCATCGGCTGCGCCCCGTGTACCAGCTTGCCCTTCGACCCCAACGATCCGCGCTCGGGTCGCTGGTCCGGACGCAAACTCGAATGCGGCATTCACATTCAAGGCTCGGAAATTCATTCCCCAGAAACTCCGGCCCCAGAGATTGAAGCTTAGCAGCCGGAGATCGCAATGGAATTATTGATCGGATTCTTCATCGCTGCAGTCATTGCCATGACCGGCGTCGGAGCCGGCACTATCACCGCGCCGATGCTGATCCTGTTTCTGCACGTCCCCGTTCCCCAGGCCGTCGGCACCGCGCTCGTCTACTCCGCGGCCGTCAAGCTCGTCGTCGTTCCCATTCAGATCTGGCGCCGTCAGGTCGCTTGGCGCACTCTCGGCTACATGCTCCTTGCCGGAGTCCCCGGCGTCATCCTCGGCGCGCTCTTCTTCCAGCATGTCGTGCGTGTGAAAGGCCACACCCTCTGGCTCTATTTCGCCCTTGGCAGCATCATCGTGCTCTCGTCGAGTTGGCATATTTACCGGTACTTTCGCCCGGTCGATGCGATTCGCAAGCGCGCCAGTCGTCCATTCTGGCTCGCGCTCACCATGTTTCCTATTGGCGCAGAAGTGGGATTCTCGTCGTCCGGCGCGGGCGCACTTGGCACGGTCGCGCTCCTCGGACTTACAACTCTCGATGTGCCTCGCATCGTCGGCACCGATCTTTCCTTTGGTCTCGGTCTTTCCCTCATTGGCGGTGGGATGCACTTGAGTCAGGGAGGAGTGAACTCGGCACTGCTCACGAATTTAATTGTTGGCGGTATCGCTGGGGCATTAGTGGGGTCCGGGCTCGCGACGCGCATTCCCTCGCGTCCCATGCGGCTCGCCTTGTCACTCTGGCTCTTTGCGATTGGCGTGCAGCTCTGCTGGCAAGCCTTCGCCAAACCCGGCAGCTAGACCGGGAGCTAAAGTCACGCCAATTCTCAACTCAATGCCGCACCAGCGGGTCGCCTCACCACAGGTGGCTTGCCATACGAGCGCCCGACTGGCGATACTCGCTCATATCGATTTCTTTGGCTTCTTCTTTCCATCGAGAACCCAGCTTGGAACGCGAATTCTATTCCGCACGTCTAACCCGGAAGCAGTGTCTCTCTGAGAAGGCGCAGACCTATCACCTCGAATTTGTCCTCGAGGAGTTGGACTCCTTTTCCTTTCTTCCCGGCCAATTCATCTCCGCGGTTGCCGACGATCCTGCGGGCAAAGAACAAACGCGCGCCTACTCGATCGCGTCCGCTCCCGACGGAAATCGCTTCGATCTATGCCTGAACCGCGTCGAAGGCGGATTCTTCTCGAATCTCCTCGCCGATCTACCCGATCTGCCGGTGGGCGGCAGTCTTCAAGTCTACGGGCCGAACGGCTTCTTCACACTGTGCGCGCCCATTACGGATTCGATCTTGATTGCGACGGGCACAGGCGTCGCTCCGATACGTGGCTTTCTGCAATGGCTCTTTCCCGAAGGCGGCCCCGATCGCAGCAACGGCAAGCAGATCTGGCTCGTCTACGGAACGCGCTACGAGAGTGAGATCTACTACCGCGATGAGTTCGAAGCCTTCGCCGCGCGCCACGACAACTTCCACTATCTGCCTACGCTCAGTCGCGCGCCGGAGAGCTGGCAGGGTCTCCAAGGCTACGTCCAGGAGCACGCAACGCGCATCATCGAGCAACGTGCCGAGCGACTCGGCCAGCCGCTGCCCGTTCCCCCCGTCGATCCGGGAATTCCTCCGGCTGAGCTTCGCTTCGACATCAACGCATACGTCTGCGGCCTAAGCAATATGATTAACTCGGTGCGCGATCGGCTGAAGTCTTTCGGCTGGCACCGCAAGCAAATCATCTTCGAGAGGTACGACTGAGGAGACGTTACACCGCTAGAGATTGAACAACTCCCGCAGCCGTTTCGTTTGTCCTCGACTCACTGGAATCTCTGTCTGCTTCTTATCGTTCATGCGCAGCTGGTAGGTCGACTTGAACCACGGCACCACTTCGCGAATGTGGTTGATGTTCACCACAAAGCCGCGATGCGCGCGCCAGAACAAGGCCGGGTCGAGCAGTTCCAACAACTCTTCGAGAGTCCGGCATTTCGAATGACCCTCAAAGCTTTGTGTCACCACGCGAATCACGCCTTCATCGATCGCGGCGTAGCAAATCTCTGCCTGATCCACGAGTAGTAGACGACTCTGGGCCTGCACAATCAGCCTGCCTGATTGCGGGGCCCGAGGCCCGCTCTGCTCGCGATTCAGCAGCCGCAGCAGCTCGCCAATCTGCGCTTCGGGCAGCGCGCCCGTCGAGTTTCCCGCCATGCGTCCACGCACGCGCTCCAGCGCCTGTTGCACACGCGCCCGATCGAACGGTTTTAGCAGGTAGTCGACCGCATTCACGTCGAAGGCGCGCACAGCATATTGGTCGTACGCCGTGGCAAACACCACCTGTGGCAGCGGCTCCGCGTCCTTGCCGGGTTTCGCGCCGTGCCTGTCTATCAACCTCTTGATAACAGCAAACCCGTCGAGTCCCGGCATCTGCACATCGAGAAAAACGACATCTGGACGATGCTCTTCGATTAAGTCGACAGCTTCGATGCCATTGGCCCCCTGCGCCACAACCTCCACGCCGCCTGCCTGGTCCAGCAGATACTTCAACTCATCGCGAGCGAGCTGTTCGTCATCGATGATCAGCGCGGAGATTGTCATGGGAGTCGGCAGCTTGATTGTAGGAAGGGGAACTTGGCCGGGTCAATGATGCGGGCGTTCGACGTTTTCTTGAATGAGGATGTCCTCGGCTCTCCGCGAAGCCTGCATCGCTGTAACTGCGCCCTACTCGCCAAGAAGCCGTAGGCGTGCCGGCATATGATCGTGTGCCAGTTCATGGCCGCACCGCGTGCAGTACTGGTCCGTCGTGCGCACCGTGCGGAAGCAATTGCCGCAACTAGCCGTGAGTTGATAATTGCATTGCGGGCAGAAGTGGAAGTCGCTCTGCACATGTGTTCCGCAGGCCGCGCAGGTTGACACCAGCGGCGTGCGCAGCAGGAAATAGAGCACCGCGCCAATGCCACCCGGCATGACGAAGCAGATCAGCATCCAGAACCGCGCGCTCATCGAACGCCGAGGCGCGTCCTTGCTGACAAAACCGATCATCAGAAAATACAGCGCCGCCAGCAGTCCCCACGAAAGATTCATGTAAACACGCAGGCCCAGCGGCGGCACATGATGCTGCTGCTCAGGAAAAACAATCCAGAAATAGTACTCAACCAAAACGAAGACCGCGGCGGCCGCCATGATCGACCAAATAGGGATCAGGCGCGTGTCTTCATTGGCGTGAATCGACTGAGGCTCAGGCATATCAACTCCCTCCTTCGGAGGGCTGGTTTGGAGGATTAAGCCAAGCTTAACCTCTATTCCAATGGACGGGAAGATGAAAGCGGAAGTTGCGAGTACCTTTGGTCAACCCGCTCAGATCGTGCGCAAGCTCGGATCGTCGCGAATCAGGACTTGCGGCGCATCCAGCCGGCGAGCAGGGCCGAAGCCAACAGCGCGGTACTCATAAAGAAGCTCCACACGGCAATCTCGCTCACCATACCGGTCAGCCGCTCTTCCTCAATCAAAGTGTCTGCGATCCACCACACCGGGGGGCCTACCACAAAGAACACCAGTAACGTTGCCGCCAGTGCCACCGCGCGATTTCGCTTGTGATCGGCTTTCCGCTCCTGCATCACGCCCAGCGAAGTCATCACCACGCGGCGCGTCCGGTGAGCAACGGCCCGCTCGCGGTCAGCCTCTTTGCCAGCCAAAGCTCCCACCGCGTCGCGATGAGACCTCGTGTCTGTGCCCGCACCGGGGCCTGCGCCGGTGACTGCGCTGAAGGTCATTCAGTCGTCTCCAGGCGACGAATCTGCGCCCGTTCCAGCTTGGGCTTGATGGCCGCCAGGCCACGGTAGAGTCTCGACTTCACGGTCGAAAGCGGAGCCCGCGTAACCTTCGCAATTTCTTCCAGCGTCAGTTCCTCATGAAACCTGAGCACCAGCACCTCACGGTAGAGCGTGTCCAGTTGTAACAATGCTGTCGCAATGTGCTCCCGATCCTCGATGCTTGCGAAGCTGTCGAACGGTGTTGGATGACCGTCGGCAACTTCCACACTCATCGGCCGGTCGTCGTCGCTGTCGGTCTCGAACAGCTCGTCCAGGCTCGACATCGTCCGTTTCCGGCGGTGATCGATCACCAGGTTGCGGGCGATGGTGAAAAGCCACGTCTCAAAACGCGCCTTCCCGTTGAATTGCCCCCCGCGTGTCAGCACACGCATCCACACTTCCTGAAACAGGTCTTCGGCCATCTCGCGATTTCCCGTCAGAAAAAGCAGATACCGCAGCAACCGGTGCTGGTAGCGAACAATCAGTTCATCCAGTAAACCGGCTTCCCGCCGCTTAAGCCCATCGGCCACGGCAAGGTTTTCCCGTTTCGCCTGCTCTTCAGCAAGGGAAGCGGAAGCTGGAGCGAAGATCGAGCGAATCGCGGCAGTCGCACTCATCGTATTTAATTAGACGACAGAATGGGCTCTTAAGTCGATTCAATCATTCTCCCCCGGCAAAATTGCCCCGATCTTGTGATTCTCGCAGCCGGATATCGGCGAGGAAGAGGCGAAACTGGATGAATCCGTGCCGGGAGATCTACTGCATCGGCACATACCTGGCGGCCGACGTGATAAAACCATTGCTATTCCGCTTCCCCGAGCAACCAGCGGCTATCTTCGGAGGTGGTATTTTGCTAATCCAGCGCTTCCAATGGAAGGCCTCGCTCGCACCGGCATTCCTGGCTATCATCCTGCCCCTGCCTTCGGTGCAGGCTGCCTACTCGCAAAGCATGGACAGCGTGCGGCCGGACAACTACACATGGCTCGAGGATATTTACGGTGAGAAGCAATTAGCCTGGGTAAAGTCGGAGAATGCACGGACGGCTGCGGTATTGGAAAACGATCCCCGTTTCGCACCCCTGCAGGCATCGGCTTTGAAAGTGCTGGAGTCGCCTGACCGGCTGCCTTTGCCGGAATTTCGAGGCAATTCCATCTACAACACCTGGCGTGACGCGGATCACGTGCGCGGCATCGTGCGGCGCACGACGGTCGAAGGCTATCTGTCCCCGGAGCCCAAATGGGAGACCGTCCTTGATTACGATGCGCTCTCGAAGCAGGACAAAGAAAGCTGGGTTGGGAAGGGCCTGGTTTGTCTGGCGCCGGAGGAGGAGGAAAAATGTCTGGTGGCGCTCTCTGCCGGGGGAGAGGATGCGGTAACTCTGCGCGAAATCGATCTGAAAACCGCGAAGTTCGTGGAAGGCGGATTTGTCTTGTCCCGTGGCAAACAACGCGTTGCGTGGCTTGACAAGGACACACTCCTCGTCGGCCGCGACTGGGGTCCGGGCACGCTGAGCGAAGCCGGCTATCCGATCAGTGTTCGGGAGTGGAAACGTGGTGAACCGCTAGACAGCGCAAAGGAAGTCTTTCGTGGCGATACCAAGGACAACGGCTATGGCGATAATCCTTTTGTATTCGTCGACGGAGAGGGCAATAAGGTGGTCGGCATCGTGCGCAATCGCTCGACGTTCGAACACGAGTACTACCTGCTGCTTCCGAATGGCCCACAAAAACTGGACCTGCCTCCAAAAACAAAAATTGAGGACTTCGTCGAGAATCAGCTCTTGTTTTCGTTGGCAGAGGACTGGACTCCAGCCGGCCAAACTTCCACATACAAAGAGGGAACAGTCATCGCGCTGAAGGTGGAAGAAGCGAAAAAGGATCCGGCTCACCTGAAGCCTACTGTGCTTTTTGCGCCGACCGCCCGGGAGTTTGCCCAACAGGTTGCGGCAACGCGAAACTGCGTGCTCGTGACAACCCTGGATCATGTGCAGGGACGGGCGTACGCATACTCGTACGGGAGAAGTGGCAACTGGACGCGCAAACAACTCCCCGTGCCGGACAATCAATCTATTTATACTGCGGCGACAAACTGGTCGGACAACCGCTTTTTCATGGCGGAGACAGGTTTCCTTACGCCAAATTCCGCGTGGCTTGGGGATGCGGCGGAGGCGTCCCTCAAGCTCGCGAAGTCGGCGAAAGCATTGTTTGACGCGTCGAACGACGTAGTGGAGCAGCTGGAAGCGACGTCGAAAGACGGCACCAGGATTCCTTACTTTGTGGTCCACCGGAAAGACATGGTCTACGACGGGAGTAACTCGACTCTGCTCACGGCGTATGGCGGCTTTCAGATCTCGAACACACCGTACTACGACGGTGTAATGGGCAAGTTATGGCTTGAGGAGCGACATGTGTTCGTGCTGGCCAATATTCGCGGCGGAGGAGAGTTCGGCCCGGCCTGGCACGAGGCCGGCCTCAAGACGCACCGCCAGCGCATTTACGACGATTTCTACGCCGTTGCGCAGGATCTGGTTGCGCGCAGAATTACGTCAACACCAAAACTGGGCATCGAGGGCGGCTCCAACGGCGGATTGCTGATGGGTGTGGAGTTCACCCAACATCCCGAGATGTGGGGCGCTGTCGTCATCCAGATTCCGCTGCTCGATATGCTCCGCTTTGAGCACCTCTCGGCGGGTGCTTCCTGGGTGGGTGAGTACGGCTCAGTTTCTGTGCCCTCGGAGCGCGCATTTCTCGCTTCCATCTCGCCCTACAACCAGCTGAAACCCGATGTGCACTATCCGGTGCCGCTCATCTTCACCACCACCAAGGACGATCGCGTGGGGCCCGTGCATGCGCGGAAGTTTGCCGCACGCATGGAGGAGTTTCACGAGCCGTTTTATTACGACGAAATCACAGAGGGCGGGCATGGCGCCGGCGCGGACAATAAACAGGCCGCGCGGACCTTCGCCGAAGAGTACACCTATTTGGCTATGAGGCTCATGAATTGAGGCGCCGCCTGTTTGTATCATCTGACAGCTCAATGGACTCACGGCTTGAGGCTCTGCTTCGCGCCGCACGCAAGCATTCTTCGACCGCCTTAGCCGCACGCCGTTCCCGCCCCTCCACGGTTTGGACATAAAAGATCCCTAGCAGATGATTCCGGCGCTGCGTTTGCGTCAATGCGTCCCAGCCCTCGCGTGCCAGCGGCTGGAGCTGAAAGGCGGCTCGCAGAATCGGTGGCGGCTCCTGTTCCCCCTCCATTGCGAGCATCACGCTCTCCGCCATTTTCGCCGCGCGCTGCTTTCGCGTTTCCGCGCCTTTGGCTTGATCCACAAATTGTGCGATTCCCTTGCGCATCGATGGGCTCATCGCATCGAACCACTTCCGCAGATGCCTGTCGCCTTTGAGCGCGCTCGTCAACTCACTGGGCTCGACAAAGGCCTGCTCTTCGAGGTCCGGCTCGATCTCAATCTTTACTGTGTCGCCGGGCGTGGCCCGAGCGCCGGCTTGCATGCGCTTGTTCACCAGCAGCATGTGCCCCGCGCCCTTGGCAAAAGGAAACAGCGTTGTCTGGAAGGCAAACCCATTGATTGCGCCGCGCACCCGCCGGCTTTTCCAATTGGGCCATTGCTTTTTCAGGTCGCCGGGAACGCGCGCCATGACAAAGCGCGGCCGTGTGCCCCTTGCCTCCAGGACCGCTCGAAACGATTTTGGATTGTTTAGCTTCGTCATCATGTTCGTCCGCGCTGGCCTTTTCTGCCGCCCGCAATCGCTTTGGAAAAGGGAGCACGACAGTTCTGCTTCATCGACAATCTAAACTACATTCATGGAAGTTCTCTACGGCCTCCATCCGGTGGAGGAGGCACTCAAGGCGGGCCGCCGCCGTTTTGACCACGTTCTTGTCGCCCGCGAACGCCAGGACGACCGGCTCGCCCGCCTCGTGACCGAATGCCGTCAAGCCGGCATTCGCGTCCGCCAGGAGCCCCGCGAGCAGCTCACTCAGCTTGCCGGAACCCCCACGCACCAAGGCGTTGTCGCGTTGGTTCGACCCAAGGAATCTCTCGCTCTCGAAGACCTGCTCGAGCCCGCTGCCGGCCAACTTGACGCGCCCCGTCTCATTCTCGCGCTCGACGGTGTTGAAGACCCCCAAAATCTTGGAGCCCTCCTGCGCGTGGCCGATGGCGCGGGAGTCGATGGCATTATCCTGACTGAGAGGCGCTCCGCTCCAATCAGCCCAGCCGCAGTCAAAGCCAGCGCCGGTGCGACAGAACACCTTCGCATCGCGAGGGTCGTCAACCTGGTTCGCGCCCTCGAAGAACTGAAGCGTCAAAACATCTGGATCATCGGGCTCGACGAGCGTGGCGCAACCGATTATGACCGGTTCGACTTCACCGGCAACTGCGTCCTCGTTCTCGGCCGAGAAGGCGCGGGTCTCCACGACCTCGTCCGCCGCACCTGCGACCACCTGCTGCGCATTCCCATGGCCGGGGGCGTTAGTTCCTTGAACGTGTCGGCCGCCGGAGCCGTCGTGCTTTACGAAGCCGCGCGCCAGCGCCGCGCTCAGAGAATGGGCGTCGAAGGCGCAGTTGGCCGCACCGCAGGTGCTCCCACCGCAGTTGGCGCGTCCAAGAAGAAGCAGAAAGGTCTAGGTTCATGACGGCATCCCCGCTCTTCTTGGAAATATCCTCCAAGGCGTGGCAATTAAAGCAAAATCTGCCATGGATGGCGCCGGAAGCGCGGCTGGCCCCACCGCAGGTGGGTTCATGAAGTTTTTCCGTGCGCGGATGATGGCGCCGGTTGTTCTCGCTATCCTCCAGGCGGCTCCGCTTTGCAGGGCCCAAAACGCCACCGCACCAGCCGCGCAAAGCAGCGCACAACAAGCTCCCCCGAATCCGGCTTCTTCGACGCCAGCGAACTCAAAGCCGCAGAGCCCTGCGCCCTCGGGCAAAGTGGTTTTCTCGCGTTCCACCGACGAAAACGGCCAGACCACGACACAGGTTGGCTCAGCCGCAACCCAGCCCACCATCCAAATAGCCAAGGAACCCACCGCCGAGGACGCCGACCGCCAGGCCGTCACCTTTACCGCGCTCGACCTCGACGTCCATCTGCACACCGCCGCCCATCAACTCGGCGTTCGCGCCCTCGTCACTGTGCGCAACGACGGTAAAACCCCGCTCGCGCGCATCCCACTCCAAATCTCGTCTTCGCTCAATTGGGAGCAGATTCGCATCGGCGGCCGCAACGTCTCTTTTCCCGTCGCCACGCTCAACTCCGATGCCGACCATACCGGCCAGCTTCATGAAGCGGCTGTCCCTCTCACCCAGCCGCTCGCCCCCGGCGCCACAATTGCGATTGATGCCGTCTACTCCGGCTCCGTCGTCCCCAATGCCCAGCGCCTCGTCACCATTGGCACCCCGGAAGATCTCGCGCTCCATTCCGACTGGGACGAAATCTCTCCGTCTTTCACCGGCCTGCGCGGCTTTGGCGACGTCGTCTGGTATCCCGTCTCCAGCGTCCCTGTCATTCTTGGCGATGGCTCCCGTCTCTTCGACGAAATCGGCCGCCACAGACTCCTTCTCTCGGGCGCCCACTTCCGCCTGCGCCTGGCGATCGAGTTTCCCCATGGAAACCCGCCAACCGTGGCCATCGTCAACGGCGTGCCTGTCCCGCTTACCGTGACTGATGCGCAGGGACTCGACCCCGAGATCGACGGCATCGCCACGGCCACCGCGGAGTCAGCCGCACTTGGCTTTATCGCTCCAAGTCTATTTGTCGCAGTACGCAAGGCACACCCGTCCGACCATCTCACTGCCTGGACGATCCCCGACGATGAAGTCTCGGTTCAATCCTGGATTGATGCGGGCTCCACGGTTGCGCCTTTCGTCGAAGGGTGGCTCGGTAAATCTCCGCGCGCGCAACTCACGCTGCTTGACCTGCCCGATCCCGACGATGCGCCTTTCGAAACCGGCGCTCTTCTCGCCACCACGCTGCACGATGTTCCCGCCGATCGCCTCAACGGTGTTCTCGTCCACTCCCTCAGCCATGCGTACACCCAGTTCGCTACAGAGCCCACGCCCGGATGGCTCAACGAAGGCCTCGCAACATTTATGGAGTCCCTCTGGGTCGAGAAGCGCCGCGGCCGCGATCAGGCGCTCGAGATGCTCGAGGTCAATCGACCCGCACTCGCGTTGGCGGAACCATCGAGTCCCGGCGCGAGTTCCGGCGAACCCCTCGCGCTTGCCATCGCGCCAGTCTATTACCGCACCAAGGCCGCGTATATTCTCTGGATGCTTCGCGATCTCACCAGCGATGAAACCCTAAGCGCTGCTCTTCACGCCTACGTCGGCGCTTCACCCGGTGCGACCCAACCCGAGGTCAGCAGCACCGGCAACTCCGCCCCAGCATCGCTTCAACGCCTGCTCAAACAAGCAGGCGCCACGCGCGACATCGCCTGGTTCTTCTCCGACTGGATCGACGCCGACAAAGGGCTGCCCGACCTCACCATCGACAGCGTCTTTCCCAATGCCGCCCAGGCTGGCACTTATCTCGTCGCGGTCAACGTCACCAACGCAGGTTATGCGGCCGCTTACGTTCCGGTCACCGTGCGCACCGCGAAAAACTTCGTTACTGAACGAGTGTTCGTTCCAGCGCGCGGCCACGTCGTCGAACGCCTCGTTGTTATTGGCCCGCCAACGCAGGTACAGCTCAACGACGGAACCGTGCCTGAAACGCAAGCAAGCGTCCACGTCACCGATATCACTCCGCCGACCACCGACGAGGCTGCTCCTTCTTCCGGCAGCACGTCCTCCAGCAGCCAGGTGCCTCCTCCGCAATAAACTTCGATCCAGCACGCATCTCATCCAAAGGCCTGCCGCACGCAGTGCCAATGCCTCAACCGAAGGGATGATGCATGGCCCTCTGGCCCTCAGTACGATAACCGAACGATGCAGACCGATCCGCAATCCGGACGGCAGATGGGGGCATGGGCGGCCACTGCCGTAGTGATTGGCGAGGCAATCTCTCTCGGCATCTTTCTTACGCCCGCCGCGATGGCCCGGTCGCTGGGCTCACCTGCGTTGCTTGCCGCCGTCTGGTGCGGAATGGCCGTGCTCACACTCGCAGGCGCACTCTGTTTTACGGAACTGGCCGTCCGCAATCCATTCGACGGCGGAGAGTACGTCTATCTCCGCAGCGGCTTCGGCCGCCGCGTCGCCTTTCTTTATGGATGGATGGCGGCTCTCGTCATGTACCCCGGAGTTGCCGCGTCCCTTTGCGTTGGCACAACTCCTTATATCCAGGGGCTCGTTCCCGTACCGGCGCGCCTTGTGCCGCTGTTGCCTGCGCTTCTGATCCTTGGACTGGGCGTCCTCACGTATGCGGGAACCCGCCTCTCCAGCCACGTGATGGCAACGCTCAATTGGCTCAAGATTCCTGTACTGGTCGCGCTGGCAGGCTGGGCACTCCTGTCGGGCCGCGCCACCATGGCCAACCTCGTTCCCTTCACGCTTCGCCGGGCAGGCGCCGACCCACTCATCGAAGCCATCGCCGGAGCAACCATCAGCGCCTTCTTCTGCTTCGGCGGCTGGTGGGAGGCGGGCAAAATCGCAGGCCAGGTGCGCAACCCCGCACGGACACTGCCCATCGCCTTCACCGCTGGAGTTCTTGCGGTCACCGCAATCTACATGCTCGTCAGTCTCGCTTTTGTTGCTACCGTTCCGCTCGAGCAGATCCAGTCGAACACTGCCTTTGTCGCGCAGTTTGGTAAGGCGCTCTTCGGCGCAGCGGGGGGACGCGTCCTTTCCGCCTGTGTGGTGCTCTGTGTACTAGGCGGCCTCATGGTGCTCAGCATGGCAGTGCCGCGTGTGACCTATGCGTTGGCCCGCGGGGAAGCTGGCGCCGAAAGCCGGGGAGCACTCGCTGCCTTCGCCCGCCTCAATCCGCGCACCGGCGTTCCAGCCAATGCTGTGCTCCTGCAAACAGGCGTGGCTCTCGCCGTGCTGGCGCTGGGCGCATTCGATCGCATTCTCGCTTTCATCATCTTTTCCGCTGTCGTCTTTCTCGCGCTCACCGTGGCCACACTCTTCCGTGCCATCACGCCGGTCCGTCGCTGGTGGTTTCCTTTCGCGCCTATCGTCTTCATCGCGGGTTGCGGTATCCTCGCAGCCATGCTGCTGCTGCACAACCTTGGCCCGTCGCTTCTGGGAGCAGCCATCGTACTCGTCGGCCTCCCTGCTCGCTCGCTGCTGACGCGCGGCAGCAGCGTTGCCCCAACCGTAGCCACTGAGACATCGACTCCATGAACCGTGCTCGAACTGTGAGCTTGGAACTGCGAACTTAGAACTCCGGAGGTATCCCATGCCCCACATTCCGCTTCCCGACGATCTACCCGGCATTCGCGGCGCCATGGCCTTTCGGCCTGAAACCGCGCGTCCTCTCAACGCATTGGTCGAAGTGCTGCTTCAAGGACCAAGCACCCTCACCCGTGGCGAGCGCGAACTGATTGCCACCTATGTCTCCAGCCGCAATTGCACGCACTACTGCCACAGCATCCACGGCGCCATCGCCGCCGCGCATCTGGGTGGCAACGAAGCCCTGGTCAAGCAGGTTAAGACGGATTTCACTCAAGCTGCGATCAGCCCCAAGTTGAAAGCGCTTATCACCATTGCGGGCAAAGTGCAGCAGGATGGCAAACTTGTGACCGCTGCCGACGTTGAAGCGGCGCGCAGAGAAGGCGCAACCGACATCGAGATTCACGATACGGTGCTGATCGCCGCTGCTTTCTGCATGTATAACCGCTACGTCGACGGGCTCGGCACGGTGCAACCCGACGATGAAGCGCTCTACCGCGAACGTGGACGCCGCGTTGCCCGCGATGGCTACGTCACCGTGAGCGAGGAGTATCTGGCGGCGCATGCGCGCTAGCGCGCATGCGAGTTCACAGTTCGTAGTTCTTAGTTCATAGAAGCGTTGCCGCAACGGGCGGAGACCGGTGAGCTACGAACGACAAACTGAGAAGTGAGAGCAGAGACTGTGAACTAAGAACTGTGAACTAAGAACTGTGAACTAAGAACTGTGAACTAAGAACTGCGAACTAAGAACTGCTCCGGAGGAACCCCATGCCGCACATCCAACTTCCCGAAGAACTGCCCGGCATCACTGCCGGTTTCGCCTTTCGTCCTGAGACGGCCAAGCCCATGCGCGCTCTGGCGCACATTCTGCTGCACGAACCCAACTCACTCACAGGGGGCGAGCGCGAACTCATTGCGACCTATGTCTCTTCGCGCAACAAAACGACATTTTGCGAGTTGAGCCATGGTGCCGCCGCAGCCAGCCATCTAGGCAGCGAAGCGAAGGTCAAGCAAGTCAAAACCGACTTCACCAGCGCCGACATCAGTCCGAAGCTCAAGGCGCTTCTCGCTATCGCCGGCAAGGTGCAGCAGGACGGCAAACTCGTTACCTCTGCCGACGTCGAAGCTGCGCGCAAGCTTGGGGCGACCGATCTCGAGATTCACGACACGGTTCTGATTGCAGCGGCTTTCTGCATGTATAACCGCTACGTCGACGGCCTCGGCACCTGGCAGCCCACTGACCCCTCGATGTATGCGCAGATGGGGCACCAACTTGCCGAAAGGGGCTATGCGGTGCCAGCCGTGAGACAGCCTGTCACCGCGTAGCTGCCTCGCCGAATCCGGGCCGCGGAATCAATCGGTCTTTTCGGCATTCCGCGCCTTCACCTTGAACCAGATCGGTGTGCCCTTAAACCCGAAAGCCTCGCGAATTTGATTCTCCAGAAACCGCTCGAATGCGAAGTGCAGCTTGATATCCCGGTCCGTGAATAGCACAAACGTCGGGGGCGCCACGGCTGCCTGCGTCATGTAAAAGATCCGAATTCGCTTTGACATCGGCACTGGCGCGCGCTGAAAGTCAATCTTTTCGAGGAACCGGTTCATCTGCCCGGTGGTCACGCGCTTACGCCGCTCAGCCGCCACGGCTTTCACTTCGTTCAGCACGCGGGACATGCCTTTCCGATCAGGCCCCGTCATCTCCAGCGCGGAAAGAAAAATGACCGGCGCATAGCTCAGATATTTCAATACCGAGCGCAATTGCTTTTCGAAAATCTCGCGGTCGGCCGGCGGTTTGCCGTCGATTCTTCCCGTCGTCACCGCGTCCCACTTGTTCACGACGATGATCACGCTGCGGCCGCTCTCGTGCGCATAGCCGCCAATGGTGGCGTCGCTTGCGGTCACGCCGTCGGTTGCGTCCAGCACCAGCAGCGCCACGTCGGCAGCTTCCAGATGGCGCCGTGCCATCACCACGCTCATCTTCTCGGCCATCAAATGCGTCTTGCCCTTGCGCCGAATCCCCGCGGTGTCGACAAAGCGCATCTGGCCGCCCTCGAACTCAACGACCTCGTCCACAGCATCCCGCGTCGTGCCCGCAATCGGCGAAACAATCGCGCGTCCCGTCCCGGTGAGCGCATTCAAGAGCGTCGACTTGCCGACATTGGGCCGCCCGATGATGGCGATCGAGGTCTCGTGTTGCTCAAATTCGCCGTGTGTTCGATGGAGGGGCTTCGCGTCCAGCGAATGTTCTTCGGGCTCCTCGTGTTCACCGGGCTCCAGCGGCCCACCTTCGAAGATCTCGTTCTCCGCGGCCAAGTCGTCTTCGGTTTCGATCTCTCCTGCCGGAATCGCCTCGGAGATCGCGTCCAGCAAGTCGCCAATACCCAGGCCGTGCTCGGAGCTGATCGGGTACACTTCGCGAATCCCAAGGCTGCGCAGGTTCTCCGCCGCCAACTCCATGACCTCGCCCTCGACTTTGTTGACGGCGAGGAACACAGGTTTTCCGCCCCGCAGCAGCAGCTTGACGAGGTCGTAATCGGGGCTGGCAAGTTCCGTTCGCACATCGACAACGAGAATCAGCGCCGCCGCTTCCTCGAGTGCAACGCGGGCCTGGTTGTAGATTTCCGTCGGAATCAGTTCCGGGTCATCGGGCACAATGCCGCCCGTATCCACAACCCGAAACCGCCGGCCGGCCCATTCATACTCGCCATAAATACGGTCGCGCGTAATACCTGGCTCGTCGCCCACGATGGACCGGCGGCTCCGCGTGAGGCGATTGAACAGGGTCGATTTGCCCACGTTCGGACGGCCGACAATCGCCACCAGAGGCAGCGCTTCCGTGCCGGGATGTGTGGGTATCACCGATCTGCGATAGTTGGGCAAAACTTGTCTCCATCCGGGCCCGTCGAAAACGTGATGGCCTGCCTCTATTGTGCGGTACGGAGCCGCTTCAGGCCCAAATGCGCCGGACGCCGTAGGCGTCGAAGATCACGTCCTTGCTCAGCAGGCTCCAGCCGAGTTCAAGAGTCTGCGCTGCGATGAGCCGGTCAAAGGGGTCGCGATGATACCACGGTAAACCGCCGCTGTGCACGACTTGCGCAAGCGTCGGCATCAGTAGGTTGAATCTTCCGCCCGTGAGGATCGTCTCGAAGTCCTTGAGGATATCCGCCGCATCCAGCTTTCCCGCGGACGTCTTGATGGAGATCTCCCGCGTTTGAGCCGCGAATTTGCATTGTTTGCTCTTCTGCAACTATGCAGCCAACCTGCACTCTGCTGCGACCGACGTGCGTGCAATGGATGGGAAAACGGCTGCCCGAGGCTACTCTGATTGGGTCCGCTCTGCATACGGATTCCGCGAATATCCGCGCGATAGTTCGCGACAGAATCGTTTGCGCCTGTATAAACTACAGCAATTCCGATTCTCAGGAGATCGTTCCCTATGCCCAAGTACGTGATCGAGCGCGAGATTCCCGGCGCTGGCGCCCTGACCCCCGACCAGCTTCAAGGTATTTCACAAAAGTCCTGCGGTGTGCTGCGTAATCTCGGACCCGAGATTCAATGGGTGCACAGCTACGTGACAGAAAACAAAATCTATTGCGTCTATATCGCGCCCAACGAAGAGATGGTTCGCGAGCATGCCAAGCAGGGTGGCTTCCCGGCCAACAAGGTATCGGAAGTCAAATCCATCATCGATCCCACAACCGCAAACGTCTAGCGACCTCAAAGCGCCGTTGGCGGTCGCTTCGTAGTGTGACCGCAGCCGCACCTGTGGACCGGGAGCCTCACTATGATGGAGTGAGCGCCCGGCCCCCGATGGCATCCACTGAAACCACAACCCGCGCCCTGCCCACCCTGCACGAGTTCTTCTCGCCAGGCGGTATTTTGTCGCGCTCGCCGCTGCCCTACGAATATCGTCCCGGCCAGTTGGAGATGGCCAAGGCTGTGGAGCGCGCTCTCACCGAACGCCGTCATCTGATCGTCGAGGCAGGCACCGGCACAGGAAAAACTCTGGCCTATCTGCTCCCCGCATTACGCACCGGGCAGCGCGTTATCGTCTCCACCGGGACCAAGGCGCTGCAGGACCAACTTTATTTTCGCGATATTCCGTTTCTGGAGTCGCTGCTGGGCGATCTGCGCGTGTGCTACATGAAAGGCCGCGCCAATTACCTGTGCCGCCATAAACTCGTTGCCTTGCGCGATCAGCCGATTCTTAGCGGCCTGGAAGAGATCGATCAATACCAGCAGATTGCGGCTTGGGAACGGATCACCGAAACCGGCGACCGCTCCGAAATTTCAGGTTTGCCCGAGTCGAGCGCGCTGTGGCACAAGCTGGATGCCCGGTCTGACGCATGTCTCGGCACAAACTGTCCCGACTATCGCCGCTGCTTCATCACCGAGATGCGGCGCAAGGCTCTCGAATCCGACATCATCATCGTGAACCATCACCTCTTCTTTGCCGATCTGGCCGTGAAGCAGGAGGCGTCCGGTGCACCCGATGTGGGTGTTCTGCCGGAGGCTGCGGCGGTTGTATTCGACGAGGCCCATGAGCTGGAAGAAGTGGCTTCGAGCTATTTCGGGCTTTCAGTCAGCAATATTCGCTTCGAGGAACTGGCCCGCGACACCGACATGCTGCTCCGCGGCAAAGAGGGTACGGAGAGAATGCCGGCGGCCACGCAGCAGCTGCGCGAACGCGCGAGGATGTTTTTTGCGGGTTTGCCGATGACTTCCGATGGCCGCCAGCCCTTCGCCGCACGTGAAGAATTTCTGGAGACTTCAGGCGACCTCTACATGAGTGTGCGCGCCACGCTTAAGCTGATGGAAGCGGAGATGGAGCGGCTCACAGGCGTGGACGAAGCGCCCGGCCTGCGCAAACGCGTGGCGCGGTTGCGGTCGGAGCTGGAGTTTCTGCTCGAATCGAACGCCAGCAACATGGTTTATTGGCTCGAGCGGCGCGCGTACGGCGGATCGAAAGACGATGCGGGTGCCCGCGCTGGGATTCGCTCCCAATCGAGGACGACATTTCTGCAGGCCACGCCGATCGATGTTTCGGAATTGCTGCGCGAGATCGTCTTCGAGACCATTCCTACGGTTGTGCTCACCTCAGCGACACTCACGGTGCAAGGTGGATTCGAGCACATCCGTAAACGGCTCGGTCTCGGCGATACAGGCCAGGGGGCACGCGAACTCGTGGTGCCCTCGCATTTTCGCTATGGCGAACAGGCGCTGCTCTATCTTCCCCCCAACATGCCCGACCCGCGCGATCCAGAGTTTCCCGAAGCCGCCGCCGAGTGCATTCGCCGAGTCCTCAATCTCAGCCGGGGCCGCGCCTTCTGTCTCTTTACGAGCTACGCGCAGATGCGCGATCTCTACGAGCGACTACTGCCGGTGCTCGATTTTCCCATCCTGCTGCACGGCACGGCACCACGCAAGGCACTCCTCGAGGAGTTTCGCATCACGCCCAACGCAGTCCTCTTCGGCACGTCGAGCTTCTGGCAAGGCGTAGACGTGCAAGGCGAAGCGCTCAGTTGCGTCATCATAGACAAGCTGCCTTTTGCCGTGCCCAACGATCCCGTGGTACAGGCTCGCATGAAAGCAATTGAAGAGGCCGGCGGCAAGCCGTTCTTCGATTACCAGGTGCCATCCGCTGTGCTCACGCTGAAGCAGGGATTCGGCCGCCTCATTCGTTCATTAGAAGATCGCGGCGTGCTGGTACTGCTCGACCCACGCATTCGCAAACAACGCTACGGCCAAACGTTCTTGAACAGCCTTCCGCCGTATCGGATGACGACGACGATTTCGGATGTGGAGAAGTTTTTCGAAGCTCCCGGCGAATCCACGTGAGAGGCTGACCAAAATGTAACTTCCGGATGGGCCACTACTCGTTCCTTTCAGACTGCATTGGAAATAAACCGATTGACTAGCACTTCAAGGTCTGGTGCTTCCACAGTAATGCGGGTTTCTCTCCAAGCCCTTCAGTGTCGCTTCGAAAAACACACGATAATCCGGGTTCTGTTCTTGTGAAATCCGCGCGAATGGCTTCTGCGCACTCTGGAGTGCCGATATCTGCGAGCGCCTGGCTTGCTTCCAAGCGAACTTGTGGCTCCTGTTTACGATCCGCCAACTACAGCCGAGGAGTCATCAGGATGCGACGTGCCTGCTCCGGCGTGGAGTCGCAGTAGATGACTGAAAGCCGCGTCTCTCCCATGGCGATTTCCCCAGGCTCTTTCGAAAGTCCCATAGCCGCAAAGAACGTCTCCGCGCATACACCAGCCGGCGAGTGGGTGTGCCCAAGAGCGTCGACGACTGAGATCAAGGTGATGAAGCTCAGGGACGAATCTCTGCACATCGCGTGCCGGTGCGCGATTCCATGGTCATCGTGAAGCCCCCACAGTGCTTCAGAGAGCCCGATCTGGGCGTTGAGGTCCTGCTCACGTGATAAGGCAGATTCGATGGCGGGGGCAGCATCGTCGCGGTGATCTTCCTCAAGCTTCATTGCCGCCGTCGTCCGTACATGCGGATCGCTGTGTGAGAGAGCAGCGATGAGCGACTCCTCCGAAAGATCGGTCAGTCCATGAGAGGCAAGGTCATCTTTTAAAGAGTGGATTTGCGGGGTGCTCACTTCAAGGTTTTGAGCAAACGCAGCGCCTATGCTCGAGATCAACAGCGCGGCTACGAGGAGTCGGTGTGTCATGAGCATCGAGTAGCCCCTCGTCGCCTGAACGACGATTCATGGTCGTTGCAGTCTGTGCGCCCCAGTATAAGCCGAATTCGTCGTAGCGCCCGAACCGGCAACACGGAAACTGACCCACGACCTGCCCCCTTTCCCCTTTCCGCTTTTCCCTTTCTATACCGCTACTCCCGCAAAGCTCACTCCCACCACCGTAATATCGTCTTCCTGTCCAAAACTCTGCGCCTGCTCCGCGATCGCCGCCGCGCGGTCCCCGCTGATCTCTCGCGCGCGCTCGAACCCAAACAGCTCCTTCGCTTCATTCGTCGCTTCCACCACGCCGTCCGTCATGAACGTTAGCCGATCTCCGGGCCGCAGCGTAAACGTCTGCACCGAAATTTCCGAGTCCGCGACCATCCCCAGCGGCAGCGACCCCACCAGCTCCATTTCCTTCCCATTCAGATACGGCGGCAGATGCCCTGCATTCGCAATCTGCATCGTCCCGTCCGGACTCAGCTCCGCCGCAAGGCACGTCGCAAAATGTCCGCCTGATCTTCCGATCATCCGGCGGTTGAGTCTGGCCAGCATCGAAGCCGGATCAAAGCTATCTTCCGCCCGGTTGCGGATCGCCCCCACCAGCACCGCAACCAGCATGGCCGCGCTCACCCCTTTGCCGGACACGTCGCCGATCACCACCAGCAGGCTCCCATCCGGCTTCGACAGTGTCTGGAAGAAATCCCCGCCGACCGTCTGCGCCGGACGATACTCCGCTTCGACCGTGAAATACGACGAGTGCACCGTCTCCGGAACCAGCACTTTCTGCTGCAACTGCTGCGCCTGCTCCAGGTCCTGCGCAATCGCCTTTCGCTCCACCTCCTCGCGCACTCGCGTGCGCACAAACCGCCGAAGGGCGAGTACCGCGATCACCAGCACCATGAGGATATTGGAAACTGTCCCAATATCGACGCCAAGGCCGAAAGGGTAGAACTGTTCGGGAAGATCGAGATCAAACGTGGTTACAAAATAGCCATAGAAGATGCCGAATTCGAGCAGCAGGATGGGAGCCGTCGCCAGCACCCCCTCAGTACGGTCGCGGCGGAGGCCTCGGATAAGAATCAAGAGAAGCAGCACGCCCAATCCGGCTGTGCACCAGAGGGAGGCCACATTGAACCAGTGCAGTGAAGAAGGCGGCAGGAAGGTAAGGCCCATCAGAGGCGAGCTCGCGCAGAACTGTGTCAGCATCTGAGCGGCGGTGAGCGCCCACGCCGTTAGCAGAACCCAGCGCCTCGAACTGAGTCCGAACCAGCGCCACCAGAATAGTACCCATAACAGCAGGATGAGAGGACCAAGAATCAACTGAAAAAGAACTGACGGGCCGCTCGTGAACGCGAAGGACAGCCCGCTGATCGCCCATTCGAGATTCCCGAGAATCGTGCATGCCAGCGCCAGGAACAGCCATAGGTACATGCGTTCCCGCCGGTTCCGCAGGCAGGCCCACAGCACCAGCGGCGCAACCAGCAGAAATATCAGCGCCGTCAGCAGGCTGCCGAAGAATTTATGCAAAGTATGGTCATCCTCCGCCGACTGCAACAGACGCACCGTGGACGCCAGACCCAGCGCCGGCGGCGCGTGCATACCGCCCACATCGGGAGTGAGAAATCGCGTAGACGGCGACATGTAGAACCGCACTGCCAGCGCGATCACGCCGTCCGGACCCGGCCCGGGCAGTTGAAACGAGAGCGGCTGATCGTAGTAAAGCTTGACGTGGTTTTGAGAAAAACCACCGAACTGCCCTACATACCGCCCATTCGCGTAAATCTGGTAGGCGTCGTCGAAATCCAGCGGCATCTTGAGCCACAGCGGTTGGCCCGGATCGTTGACCTTCAGCCGCAACCGATACCATGCGAAGCCGCTCAGGTCCGGATAGCCGCGCCGCGTCCATCCCAGTACACGACCCTGCACATCGACCGAACCGGCCTTCGGCGAAAGGTCCATCTCGGCCCACCGCGAATCATCAAATCCCGCCTGCGCCCATACTGGCACGCCGTTCACCCACGGCGAATCGCCCGGCTCAAACTTCCATCCCTGTTCCAGCGGAACCACCGAACTGCCCAGCGTGATCACCTGAGCCGGAGACAGCCCAGCATTTGGCCCAGAGACCGGAGTCGTTGCGGGTGTGGATTGCGGGAAAGCCAGGGGGGAGACAGGCAGCCAAGCTAGCAGAAGCAGACCCATCTTTTTCATGCCAGCAAGCCTAGCACCGCGTTCGGCGCGAGAAACAGCAATCTCGGGACAAGTTCCAGTCGTGACTGTCGTATGACCCCCCACCCGGACATTACTCCTTGAGCAATAGGCGAACTTCTCCAGTCCCTCTCGTACTGATTCCCACCCGTTGCAGATCATTTCTCCGAATTCGCTACCCTCATTGTTGAGAAACATGCACACCCTACGCACTCAGTCCTCCGGCCCAAATTCTGGCCGGCGGCAAGTTCCTTGCTTTCAGGACGTTCGAATTTAAATTCCTGAAAAGAGCAAATTTGGCCTTGATCCGTGCCCGCAACTCTCCTCAGTTCAGGGAATTGCAGAAACACCCTGGGGTGGATGTGGGGGATAGGGGACCGTCTCCAGATCGGAATACAGTAGGCGCCGAGCGGTAAACCATCGCCGCAACAGAGCAGGACTCCCGATAGAATCTTGTCTGAGATGAACCAAGCGCAGATCGACGCCTTGAACCGCACCTTTGGCATTCCGAATGTCGTTACAGTGGTCTCCGGGAACGGCGGCTTACCCAAAATCCGCATGACCGCCCCTTCGGCTTCGGCTGAGATCTACTTGCATGGAGCGCACGTGACGTCCTGGCAGCCGACGAACGCCGACGAGGTGCTCTTTGTCAGCGCAGAGTCACATTGGCAAGACGGCCGCGCGATCCGAGGAGGGATTCCGATCTGCTTTCCCTGGTTTCGGTCCAAGGCCGACGACCCCTCGGCGCCACCCCACGGGTTTGTGCGCACGAAAGAATGGCGGCTCGACTCTGTGAAAGCCGAAGGCGAGTCCGTGGTTGTCGTCTGCTCGACGGAGAGCGATGAATCGACGCAGCGCTGGTGGGCGCACTCGTTTCGCCTGACGCACATTGTCTCGATCGGCAGATTCCTTAAACTTCAATTGGTTGTCGCAAATATTGGACAGACTTCCTTTCGTTTCGAGGAGGCCTTGCACACGTATTTCCGCGTGAGCCAGGCGGAGAATGTCCGCATTCGCGGTCTCGATCAAGTCACGTATCTCGACAATGTGGATGAGAACCGCAAAAAGACGCAGTCCGGAGACTTGATCCTCACGGGCAAGACGGACAACGCCTACCTCGATGTACCAGGCGCTGTGGAGTTGATTGATCCAGCCCGTCTTGATCCAGCGCATCGTCGAATCCTCCGCACAGAGAAGGTCAACTCGGCAACGACCGTCGTCTGGAATCCCTGGCAGGAAGGTGCAGCCTCGCTCAGCGACCTCGGGCACGATGAATGGGGCCAATTTGCGTGTGTGGAAGCCAGTAATATTCTCGGCTCGGCCATATCGCTCGCACCAGGCCAAGAGGACAGCATGCAGGCAATCCTCAGCGTCGTTTCACAGAGCGGGCAGTAGGTAGCGGTATCGTGGCTTCTATGCAGATTGGCGCCAGCGACGTCCTCATCATCATCGACGTGCAGATTGACTTCTGTCCCGGCGGGGCACTGGCCGTAGCCGATGGCGACGCCGTACTCTCGCCAATCCATAAGATCGCGCCGCACTTCCAGCACATCGTCCTCACGCAGGACTGGCACACGCCCGGTCACACCTCGTTTGCGTCAAGCCACCCAGGGAAGAAACCCTTCGAGCAGATCGAGGCGAGTTACGGTCCGCAGACCCTTTGGCCCGAGCATTGCGTACAGGGCACACCTGGAGCGAAGTTTCATCCGCACTTGAAACTCCCACAGGCCGAGCTAATTCTACGTAAAGGCTTCCGTCGTGAGATCGATTCCTACTCCGCATTCTTTGAGAATGACCGCACCACCGCGACCGGCCTTGCTGGTTATCTGCGAGAACGCGCCCTGACGCGCGTCTTCTTCGCGGGCCTCGCCTACGATTACTGTGTCGGCTACTCAGCGCTCGATGCACGCCGGCTCGGCTTTCCTGCGTTGATCATTCGCGACGCCTGCCGTGCCATCGACCTGAACGGCTCAGTTGAGAGGATCGAAACCGATTTCGCGAAAGCCGGAGTGACGCTGATGGATTCGACGGAACTGTCGGCCTGAAAACGAACGCACCGTACAATCACAGCAGCACACGTTGTGCTGCTCGAAGCAACCATGTCTCGCAACTTCTACATCCTCGCCGCCACGGTTGGGCTCTTTGCGGTCCTTTCCATGGGCATGTCGCTGGTTCCCTCGAGCTTTCAGCCCGGATTGCCGGCGAATGGATCATTATGGCGCACCATATCTCTCGTCCTGCTTCTCGCTGGACTCGCTTTCGCCCTGATAGGAGTGCTGAGCCATCTCTTCGAGCAAGTTGACCGGCACAGCGAGGAATCACGGCAGGCCGCGCGGCGACAACGGCGAAAACCGCATGAATAGAGAGTCGCGGTCGCAAGCAATAGAATGATAAGTGGGACTCTTCCCCGCATAGGATCGGGCCGACGCCGATGTATGAAGTGACAGTAGAGGCGGGTTTTTCTTCCGGACACTATCTCCGCAACTATCATGGCAAATGCGAGAACCCGCATGGACACAACTACAAGGTTCGCGTGACTCTGGCCGGAGCGGCGCTCGATGATTCGGGGCTTCTGCTTGATTTCAAGCTACTCAAGCAGGTGTTGCGCCCGGTCATCAGCCGCATCGATCACCAGATGCTCAACGACCTCGAACCGTTCTCGACATTGAATCCATCGGCCGAAAATATTGCCAAGTTCTTTTATGACCAGACCAATGAGCAGCTCAATGGAATGACCCAGGGACGCGTGCGCGTGAAGGACTGCACGATCTGGGAGACCGATACGACGACCGCGACTTATTACGAATAGATTCGCAACCTATAGAGGTTTGCGCGCGACCAGGACGCGCATAGGCGGCCATGTGCCGGTCCAATCCAGAGGAAACATCTCCACTTTGAGTCCGGCATTCGCAAATTCTGCGGCGTACTCCTTCATCAGCTTGTAGTCGGAGATGACAGCTACACCGCCCGGCTTGAGCACGCGGGCGATTTCGCTGCAGGCCTTGGCGCGCCCCGGCTTCTGGTAGATGTTGTGCAGGCATAGATTCGAGAGCACCACATCCATCGAGCCATCCACGAAACTCATCTGCCGCGCATCCTCGCTCTTGATGGTGGTTTTCTTGCCGACGTTTTCGAGCGCAATATTGGCTTTCAGTGCTTCGGGGCCGTTGCCGGATAGATCTTCAGCGTTCCAGATGTCGATGCCCGTGGCTTGGCCGGTGGTGAGCCGTTTGGCCGCGCCGATCAGCAGCAATCCGCGGCCCGTGCCCACGTCGAGCACGTTTTCGGCGCCGGTCCACGCTACCTTTGCAAGCATGCGATCGCGGTGGCGAAACTTGCCCACCAGCGAATAAAGCAGCATCAGCGCGCCGAAAAAGATGAACCAGAGCGCAGGCCAGAGGAATCCAGGAGAGAGCACGAACTCGATGTGGGCGATGGTGACGCGTGGAAATGCTAGATCGATGATGAGAAAGACTGCGCCAGCGACAAAGAAATTGCGAATGACATTCGGCGCATCGATTCCATAGTTAGGCTTTTGAGCCATCGAGTGCTCCAACGCGCACGGCGACGCATCGCCGAATGAAAGAATCCTATCATTCGAATTGGCCTGGCCAAGCAGAGCTCGAAAAAGAGACAAACTCACTTCATCGCGGCAGATTTCGACTGGAGATATTTGTCGAAGGGAATCTCGAAGAAGAACAGCTCGTTGCCCTCGGCGTCCCGTAATTTGTGAAGATGCAGCTTGGCGCCTTTGAGCGGATCATCAAGCTGGGAGACATCGTAAAACAGGAAGCCGGCTCGCGTGGTGTGCGCCTCCACTACAAGCGCTCCGTACTCGAACTCGTCGAAGTCCGCCTCGACATCCTTGTTGCTGGCTTTGGGCTTCATATGGATGCTCGGGATCGGCCCGGGCATCGGAATCTTGCCGCCTTCGCGCTCCTTGCGCGTCATCAGCCGCTCCACATCCTCAGGCTCGGCTGCCTGGATTCTGTCGCCTGCGTGGGTCTGAAAGAGAATGCGCGCATCCCTCAGAGAGATAGGCCGGTCGCTATTATTTGTCACGATGAGGCGCACCGGCATGACGCCGTGGCTCAGGTAATCGACGCGGAAAATCGCTTCTTTTTCCTTGGTGTCGTAAGGTTCGGCGGCGATGGCCACTTTTTCTTTGTCGTGCACCTCGACGGCGGCGAATGAAGTGGCAGGCTGCACAGGGGGCGGCTTGTGGTCGTTGGCGACTGCGGGAATCGCCAAACTAATCGCGAGCAGCGGAGCAAACCTCAAAGCCTTCATCGTGCACGACTGTATCATTTTAGGGTTAGACCGAGGGAAGGCGAATTCCGTCACGCATGATTTTGCTTTTCTATAATCTGGCGTTGCTCACGGGGCTGGTTGCCAGCGCGCCATGGTGGCTGTGGCGGATGGCCACCACGCACAAATACCGCGATGGGCTTGGGCAACGGCTAGGGATGGTTCCGGCGTGGCTGAAGAGCCAAAGTGCGGAGCGTCCGGTGATCTGGCTGCACGCGGTTTCTGTAGGAGAAGTGCTGGCTGTGAGCCGGTTGATCGAGGAACTGGGCACCGCTTTGCCGGAATTGCAGGTGCTGATTTCGACGACGACGCGAACGGGACAGAAGCTGGCTCGGGAGCGCTTCGGAGAGAACCGGGTTCTTTATTGCCCGCTGGATTTGCCTTGGGCCGTGAAAGCTTACCTCGATGCAATGAGGCCCCGGGTGCTTGTTCTGGCCGAAACAGAGTTCTGGCCGAATTTGCTTAATGGCTGCTTTCGCCGGCAGATCCCGGTCGCTGTGGTCAATGCGCGCATCTCCGACCGGTCCTGGCCTCGGTACCGCATGCTGCGTTGGTTGTGGAGGCTGCAACTCAGCAGGCTTAGTCGCGTGCTGGCGCAGAGCGCGCTGGACGCCGAGCGGTTGAGGTCTATTGGTTGCCAGCCAGAAGGCGTTACGGTCGCAGGCAATCTGAAGTTCGATGTGCGCGCCGCGCAGGAGGCCGAGGCAACTCGACTGCTCAAGGTGCTTGGTCCCGGCCTGCGTTACGTTGTAGCGGGCAGCACGCTGGAAGGCGAAGAGGCTGCGCTCCTGGAGGCTTGGCCAAAGCTTCTTGAGGCAGACCCAGGGCTCGTGATGGTGCTCGCGCCACGCCATCCTGAGCGCTTCGCCGCGGTGGCTGGCCTTCTGGCGACGTCTGGGTTCAAATGGAACGAACGTTCGTTCTGGAAAGGCCTGCCGCTGGAACAGGCCGAGCCGGTGAAGGCAGGCCAGATCGTTCTGCTCGACACTATCGGGGAGTTAGGGTCTGTCTATTCGGTCGCGGCAGTCGCGTTTGTCGGCGGGAGCCTCTTTCCGGCGGGCGGTCATAATCCGCTCGAGCCGGCGCAATCTGGTGTGCCCATTGTGATGGGACCGCACTACGCCAACTTTCGCGCCATCACCGAAGACCTGATCGCGCACGACGCTATTCGCGTTACGCCCAAGGAGGAGCTTGCCGGAGCTCTCGTTGATCTGCTGTCGGATCGGGTTGCGGCCGCGGCTCTTGGTCAACGCGCCAAGCGTGTCTTCAATCAGCAAGCGGGAGCGACGAAGCGAGCAGTCCAGGCGATTCAAGAGTTGCTCGCGAACGCGGATCAAGCACAATGAAGCGACCCTGGCTTGCTCCGCTGGTGCCGCTTTACGCTGCGGGCGTTGCCGCGCGCGGCCTTTGCCTGAAACTTGGGTTGGAGCCGATTAGGCATCTCCACTGGCCCGTGATCAGCATCGGCAATCTCTCTACAGGTGGAGCGGGCAAGACGCCGTTCGCTATTGCACTTGCGCGGCTGCTCGCTGCCGAGGGATATTCCGTAGACATTCTCTCGCGTGGATATGGGCGGCGGAACAACGATCGGGCGCGCGTTATGGTCGAAGGATCCGTCGACGAGTTTGGCGATGAACCGCTGCTGATCGCGCGCGAAACCGGCCTGCCGGTCTATGTTGCTCCTCAACGCTACGATGCGGGTCTGCTCGCCGAATCGGAACTCGATGCATCAGGGCAGCACATTTCTCGCGAGGGCCAATTCTCTCCAGTCCATATATTGGACGACGGCTTTCAGCATCGGCAGCTCGTTCGTGACGTGGATATTCTGCTCTTGAATCGCCGCGATTGGCGGGACACCCTCTTGCCCGCCGGCAACCTGCGTGAAGGACTGCACGCAGCGAGGCGCGCGAATGTGATCGCGATTCCTGCCGACGACCCGGAACTTGAAAGGGAGCTTCGCGGATGGGGCTGGAAGGGGCCGGTCTGGCGATTGCATCGTTCTATGGAAGTTCCGACGATTGAAGGCCGCGTCGCCGCATTCTGCGGCATTGCCCATCCGGAACAATTCTTCAATGGATTGGAGCATGCTGGGTTGCAGCTGTCCGCGCGAAAGACGTTCGGTGACCATCACCGCTTCACAGCGCAGGACGTGCAAATGCTGATTTCCATGGCAAGCTCCGCGGGGGCGACATCGCTTATCACGACGGAAAAAGATGCGGTTCGGTTAGGATCCCTGGCCTCTCCTTTTCCGGCAACGTTGCCACTCAAGACCGCTCGTTTGCGCATCGAAATTGAGAACCAGACCGACGCCCTTGCGTGGCTTGTAAGCCGACTGTCTTCATGTCCTGCGAGTCCACCGCTGTGAGAAAATCGAAGTTTGCACACGCAGTCCAAGTTTCGCTTGCTCGTGGTCAGGTTAGGCGCCATGGGCGACATTCTGCATGCGCTGCCGGCCGTGACGGCCTTGCGGATGTCGCATCCTGATTGGGTCATCGACTGGGTAGTCGAGCCGAAATGGTGCGCGTTGTTGAGCGCGGTAGGCGCATTGGGCCGTGACACTGGACAGCCCTCTCCCCGACAGCCGGTGGTCGATCGGGTGATTCCGGCCTCTGCGAAGCGGTGGGGAAAGAGCCCCTTCGCTCGTCGGACAATTCGCGAGTTTATGGCGCTGCGGCGTGCAATGCGACAAGGCAGATATGACGCGGCCATCGACTTCCAGGGAGCCGTCCGCTCAGCCGTCTTTGGCCGATTGGCCGGCTGCCGGCTGATCGGTGAGGCGCATCCGCGCGAATCGGTCGCCCGCTGCTTGTTTACGGACAGGATCGCCACGCGTGGTGCGCATGTGATCGAGCAGGATTTTGAACTGGCCTCTGCTGTTGCAGGCGATGATTTGAGGCCGGTGCCGCCTTGGTTGCCGTTTGAACCGGGTGCCGAGGCATGGGCGGATGGGCTGCTTGCGTCGGCACACGGGAAGCGCGCGGTGCTCATCAATCCCGGCGCGGGCTGGGGCGCCAAACGTTGGCCCGTAGAGCGTTTTGCCATCGTTGCGGAAGGGCTGATTGGCCGAGGATGTCGCGTGTTTGTCAACGCTGGTCCGGGCGAAGAGCCCATTGCGGACGTCATCGTGAAGCAAACCAAGGGCGTGGCCACGCAACTCGCTCCTTCGCTCGAAAACCTCATTGCGTTGACGCGCCGTGTGGCGCTTGTCATTGCCGGCGACACAGGACCCCTGCATCTTGCCTGTGCGTTGGAGCGGCCCGTGGTGGGCATCTACGGCCCGACCGATCCGTTGCGGAACGGCCCTTTCGGCACGCGATTCAAAGTGCTGCGGAGCCCCGCCAGCCGCCGCGATCATACACGGAGAAAGATGCCTGAGGCGGGCCTGCTGACGATCCAGCCGGCCGAGGTGCTGGGTGCGGCCGAAGAATTGCTTTATGCAAAGGCGGCTTCGTGAGCGGCGCAAACACTCCTCCAAAAGTCCGCCCCACGCAGTGGCGGTGGGAGAGAGTGGCGCGGCGTATTCGCGTGCCGCTCGGATTTGTTGTTGCGGCGCTCTACGTCTTCGAATTGTGGCGGCGCGCTCCCGAGCCAGTTACCATCGCCTGGAGTCTGGCGCTGGTGCTGCCGGGGCTTTGGCTCCGCGGCTATGCCGCGGGATACGTCAAGAAGAATCGTGAACTGACGCGGACCGGTCCCTACGCGTACACGCGCAATCCGCTCTATCTTGGTTCGATTTTGATCGCAGCGGGGTTCGCTGTAGCGCTGCTGAGTTGGGTCGTGGCGGCTGCGCTCGCGGTGATGTTTCTGCTGATCTATGTTCCGGTGATTGCTTCGGAAGAGCGGTTTTTACGGACGACGTTTTCGGAATTCGATGCCTATTGCCGGCATGTGCCGCGGCTGATTCCACGTCTCACCCCTGCCAGAGTTTCCGCCGCGTTCACGCGGTCAGGTGAAGATTCGTCCGAAACGAACTCCGGCAACTTCTCATTTGCGCTCTACTTACGGCACCGCGAGTACAATTCAGCTATTGGAGCAACACTGCTTTACCTGAGCCTCCTGTTTCTGCGACCGACTCTGGCATTGCTGGGGCGCGGGCTGCGATGACCCAACTAACGAACCAACCGCTGCGATTCTCTTGGGCCGAGTAAACAATTCTCGCGCCGCTTAAGTCAAACCTGAAGGAGCCGAGCCTCACGGTGAAGATTCGCACGGCGGTGAAGACGACTTTTTGTGGCATCGCCCTTGCCGCCGTAGCCTACGGCCAGCAGTCTCCGCCGCTCCCGCCGCCGCGCGCTGGATTCACCTTTCCGCAGAAGCAAACCCTCACGTATTCGGTTGACTGGCGCGTCTTCCCGGCCGGTACTGCCGTGCTGCACTTTGAAGCAGCAGGCGACCGGGAGCGCGTGAATGCGACGGCGGATACCGTCGGTGCGATCAACCTCATCTTTCACGTGAGCGACAGGTTTCAGTCGAGCTTCGACCGCGGGAAGGGATGCACATACGAATTCGACAAGCAGACCGTCGAAGGGCGGCGGCAAATCAATTCCACGCTTCACATTGACTACGGCCAGTCGAAATCGATTCTGGACGAGAAGAACCAGGTGACAGGCCAATCCAAGCATGTAGAGGTGCCCATCCCTGGCTGCATGACCGACCTGCTGACCGGCGTGTTTTACGCTGCGTCGCAGCCGATGGAAGTTGGGCACAACTTCGTGCTGCCGGTGGTAGACGCGATGCACAATGTGCCGGTGACCATGAAGGTGGAGGGCCGCGAAGAGGTCAAGACGCCGCTGGGGTCATTCAAGACCGTGCGCGTGCAGCCCACTGCGGCGGCCGGCGTGGTGAAGAACCGGGGCAACATCTGGATCTGGTACACCGACGACGATCGCCATTTGCCCGTGCAGATGCGGGCGCGGCTGTTTTGGGGAACGATCACCTTCCGGCTTACGGCCAACGAAAACAAATAGCACCGGCCGGGGTCGCTGGTGCCTCATTGCATGCGGTAACGCTCGCGCATCAGGCGTTGCAAACGAGGCCAGAAGATCAGATTGAAGGCGAGTTCCTTGTCGGGGAACATGCCCAGTGCTATCCGGCGCGTGTCGGCCACCATCTCCGAGGCTTCTTCGACGGTGACCGAGTGATCCTGCGCGATCACCTGTGTCACCATATTCACCACCATCCGCAGGCGGCGGATTTTGCGGCCTTCTTCCTGCAGTTCTTCAGGTGATTGGGTGGGCGGCTGATTGCCGGTAGCAGAGCTGGAGGGGGAAGCTGGAACGGTGTCGGTCTGCCGCTCCCAGGGAATCTCCGTTGAACCCATGGGCAAATCCTCCTGGGCATTGGATGAAATTGGCGGGCTTTCTGTGCATCGCAGCATTGGCGGCAAAAACTCTGTCGATGTTGTTTCCGGTGGCTGCGGGAACTTCCACGCGCATTCAACGTAAAGTGCTTCTGGGCATCCGAGGAGGATCAGTGCAACTTGCAATTGAAAACGTGACAAAGCGTTACCGTAAAGGCGTTGTCGCCCTGCGCGAATTTAGTCTCGACTTGAAGCCAGGCGTGTTGGGTCTGCTGGGTCCCAACGGCGCGGGGAAGACGACTCTGATGAGTATTCTGGCTACGATCACCAGGGCCACGGAGGGCCGCGTCCTCTGGAACGACACCGACGTCGCGCGCGATCCGGATGTGCTGCGATCGGTGCTCGGATACCTCCCGCAGGATTTCGGCGTTTATCCGAATCTGAATGCGGTGGAGTTCCTCGAATATTTGGCCGCAGTGAAGGGATTGGACGGCGCTGCCGCGCGGCGGCGTATCGATGAGCTGCTCGACCTGGTCAACTTGGCTGATGTGCGGAAGCGTCCGCTTGGAGGCTACTCCGGTGGCATGCGCCAGCGAGTCGGCATTGCGCAGGCACTTCTCAACGATCCCGAGCTGCTGATCGTGGACGAGCCGACCGCCGGCCTCGATCCCGAAGAGCGCGTACGCTTTCGCAATCTGCTCTCCGATCTCTCCGGCGAACGCATCGTGATTCTCTCCACGCACATCGTCTCCGATGTCGAAGCCACAGCGACCGACATTGCGCTGATTGCGCAGGGCACGCTGGTGGCCCATGCCACTCCGGAGAATCTCTTGAAAAGTGTCGAGGGCAAAGTCTGGGAGTGGGTCGTTCTGAGCGCGGATCTGACAGCACTGAAGCAGAAGTTTTTGATCAGCAGCACAACCCGTCGCAGCGACGGCGTGCACGTCCGTGTCCTGGGGGAAGAGCCACCCACAAACGCTCAGCCGGTCTCACCTAATCTTGAGGATGCTTATCTTTTTTGCCTGTCGCGTCATCGCGCCGGAGCGCGTGCGGGTGCTGCGGCATGAATGGCTCCCGCACCCTTTACCACATGGTGCGTGCCGACTTTCTGGAACGTGTGCGGCGTTACAGCTTCCTGCTCACGATGGGGTTCGCGATCTATTTGGGCTATGCGGTGTATGCGCGCCAGGTGACGTTGCGGCTCGACGACTATCGCGGCGTGGACAACTCGGCGTGGCTGGGAACGGTCGTCGGTCTCATTTCCACGGTGTGGGTAAGCCTGATCGGTTTCTATATCGTGAAGAACTCGATCCAGCGTGATCGCCGGACTCGCGTGGGGCAGATCCTGGCGGCGACGCCGATGAACAAGAGCTTCTATACGCTGGGCAAGACGCTCAGCAATTTTGCGGTACTCGCGGTGATGGTGCTGATTCTGGCGCTTGCAGCGGTTCTTATCCAAATCCTGCGTGGCGAAGAGACACAAATCGCATTGGGCGCGCTTCTGTCTCCGATTCTGCTGCTCGGGCTCCCCGCAGTGGCTGTGGTCGCGGCCCTGGCGGTGCTATTTGAGAGCTTGCCTGTGCTGCGCGGCGGCGTGGGCAACGTCTTTTATTTCTTTTTCTGGACGGGGCTGATCAGCGTCAGCGTGACGCTGGTGACCGGAACTCAGCAGCCAACCGGCCTGCACGCGCTCCAGGATTTCACCGGCATCGCCGTTGTGATGGGGCAGATGCAGACGCAGTTGCGTCAGCTCGATCCGCAGGTGAGCAACGCCGCGTCGTTCGGCTTTGGCAACTTTCACTCGACCACGAAGACGTTTCTGTGGACGGGCATTCGCTGGACTCCGGCACTGCTGTTCGGGCGGGCTCTCTGGCTTGCGGTCACGGGTGCGTTGGCGCTGCTGGCCGCTGTCTTTTTCGACCGCTTCGACCCGGCACGCAACGGACTGCGTCTGGGGAGAAAGCAGAAGAGCGCAGCGAACCTCGACGTTCTCGATACACGATTCAGCGTCGTGGCTCCGGCGCTTCCGTCTGTCTTTCATCTCACGCCCTTGTTGCGCGATGCGCCGAATCGACAGACGCGCGCGCGATTCTTCTCCCTGATCGT
This sequence comes from uncultured Occallatibacter sp., assembly GCA_964487345.1. Classification (GTDB taxonomy): domain Bacteria; phylum Acidobacteriota; class Terriglobia; order Terriglobales; family Acidobacteriaceae; genus Telmatobacter. The sequence goes on from CAZAQN010000029.1 coordinate 45,605, forward strand.
TGCCGAGTTTCGCCTGCTGTTTCGCGGGCACGGCTGGTGGTGGTACGCAGCAGCGGCGGGATTGTTCCTCGGCTGCCTCTTGTCGCCAGTGGGTGCGGCCCGTTCCGGGGTTCTGGTTGCCGCATGGATTTGGCCGGTACTTTTCTGGTCGCAGATGGGCACGCGGGAAGAGTCATTCTCGACGGGATCCCTGATCTTTTCGGCACCGCGCGCTGTTCCGCGTCAGCTCTTCGCTATGTATACGGCGGGCGTGCTGCTGGCTGCGCTTACCGGCGGTGGCCTGGCACTGCGTCTGTTGTTCGCCGCCGATTTTAGCGCGCTGGCCGCGTGGGGCGCGGGCGTGCTCTTCATTCCCGCCATGGCTCTCGCGCTTGGCGTTACCACTGGCAGCCGCAAGCCCTTTGAAGCTGTCTACACCGCCTGGTGGTACGTCGGTCCGCTGCATCATATTCGCCAACTCGATTTCATGGGCACGACAGCCCAGTCGAGCACGCCGGTGGGGTATTTCGCCGCCGCGGCGTTGCTGGTGCTGGCGGCTTACATGTGGCGAAGTGTGCGCCAGGCGTACGCGTGAGGCATGTGCGCTGAGTGGGACGGTTTTAGTGGGATACGATGCGGAGGCGCTGCGACGCGTGGTTGTCGTTCCAGCCAATGACGCGGGCATCTTCGAGGAAGACTTCCGAGCCGCCGTAGGCTAGCTTGTCATCAGAGAGTATGGTCGGTGTTCCCTGCACCGCGATGACGTCGTTCTTTGTCGAACCGATGGTGAAAGTTGTGAGCCGCGGATCGACGTGACCCTGCGGCCAGAGTTTAACGCGAAGGGGAATCAGAGCTGGGTCGATACTCCATCCGACGACCACCCCTTTACGGAGATAGAAGACCGCGTTGCGGTATGTGAGCGCGCCAGCGGCGGACGAGACGGGCGGGCCCATGACCGTCATCACCTCGTCTTTGGTGAGGCCGACGGTGACGTAAGGCATGGGGATGTGCGGGGGCGAGATTGAATTGGCGGACGCACTGTCGGTCGAAGCGTTGGGGGACGCGGCAGCGGAAGATTCAGTGTCGGCACGGGGGGAAGGCGCTGTGTTCGGCGGGCTGAATCGGTGGAGGGCCCGCTCAGCACTTTGCGCCGCTTCGGTCACATTCGTCTGCAACGCGAACAAAAGCCGGGAGCGGTACGGGTTATAGAAAGTCGCGGTGGTGGGGTTGGTCGAGAGCCAGGCATCGAGTCCGACGAGCATCAGGGCAGGGATTGCTAGTCCGATGATTAGGAGACCGCAGCGCACCAGGATGTCCGAGGCGAGGAGCGAGCCTAGAGTATCGTGGCGTGCCTTGCGGATCGGTTGCACGGCGACTTCACGCGTCGCGGGTCTTGGCTTGGGACGTCCGCGGACCTTGATCTCGGGGATTGATCGAATGTAGGCGTGCGCGGCATTGATCGACTTGAGCGTCTCTTCTGCTGCGCTTTTGAGCTTTGGGTCGCCGGGGAAGCGGTCGGGGTGCCAGACTCTGACCAGGAGCCGGTAGTTGGTTTCGATATCTGTCCTGGTTGCGTTGGAGTCGAGTCCCAAGGTGCGCAGAGCCTGGCACCGCGCGCAGAGAGCGCCTTCCTGTTCGATCGCGTTTCCGCACAAGCAGGTCGTCATTGAATTGGCAGCCGTGGCTGCCTTGGTGTTTTGAGTTGCGAGTCGATTATAAAGCGGGTGGGGGCACGGTTTCGGTGATCCGGAGTTACGAAGGCTGGTGCGTTCGTGGGATTGAGTTTAGGCGCCTGCCTGCGACAACGAGCCGATGCCGAAACGGGCGAAACGGCCCGATTCCGTAGAATAGGGTTGGATGGCTTTTACCGAACAATACGATGTGGTGGTGGTGGGCGCTGGGCACGCTGGATGCGAGGCTGCGATGGCGGCGGCGCGCATGGGGTTGAAGACCGCGCTGATCACGATGAATCTCGACCTGATTGCGCAGATGAGCTGCAATCCGGCGATTGGCGGAGTCGCAAAGGGGCATTTGGTTCGCGAGGTGGACGCCCTGGGCGGCATCATGGGCGAGGTGGCTGATGCGGTGGGCATCCAGTTCCGGTTGCTGAATACGTCGAGGGGCCCGGCAGTGTGGAGTCCGCGTGCGCAGTGCGACAAGCAGCTGTACCGCGTGAAGATGCGCGAGGTGCTGGAGGGGCAGGCGGGGCTGCATATCCGACAGGCTGAAGTCGTCGATCTGGTGATCGACGACAGGGATCAGGGGTCAGAGAACAGGGGTCAGGACGAAAAGCAGGGACAAGGGACTGAGGGACTCGGGGCACAGGGAGTCGATGCTCAGGGAGAGATACCTCGACCTGTTCGTCCGCGGCGTCGCGTGCTGGGGTTGAAGCTGCGGGATGGACGGAATTTGCTCGCCGGGGCGACGATCATCACGACCGGAACTTTTCTGAATGGATTGATTCACTGCGGTGAAGAGCGATACCCGGCAGGGCGGAGCGGCGAACCCGCTTCTGTGTTGCTGGGTGAGGCGCTGCGGCGCCTGGGACTGCGGACGTGCCGCTTGAAGACGGGAACGCCGCCGCGTCTCGATGGACGGACGATCCATTGGGAGCGGTTTGAGGAACAGCCCGGCGATGCGGAGCCGACGCCGTTTAGTTTTCGGACGAAGAAGATTGTGCAGCCGCAGGTGAGCTGCCACATTGCATTCACGACGCCGGAGACGCTGCGCCTGATTCGCGAGAATGTGCATCGATCGGCGATGTACTCGGGACGGATTGAAGGCATTGGACCGCGCTATTGTCCCTCGATCGAAGACAAAATCGTCAAGTTTCCTGACAAGACGCAGCATCAATTCTTTTTGGAGCCGGAGGGGCTGAACACGCACGAGGTGTACGTGAATGGGATGTCGACGTCGCTGCCGATGGAGGTGCAGTGGCAGATCGTTCATTCGATTCCGGGCCTCGAGGATGCGGAGATGCTGCGGCCGGGGTATGCGATCGAATACGACAGCGTGGATGCAACCGAGTTGGATCGCACGCTGCGCGTGAAGAGTATGGAGGGGCTGTATCTCGCTGGACAAATCAACGGGACGAGTGGGTATGAGGAGGCCGCATGTCAGGGGATCATGGCTGGCATCAATGCGGCACTTTGGTTGAAGGGTGAGCCGCCATTCACGATGGATCGGACGGAAGGCTACACGGGCATCCTGATCGATGATTTGATTTCGAAGGGAACCAACGAGCCGTACCGGATGTTCACTTCGCGGGCTGAGTTTCGGTTGCACCTGCGCATCGACAATGCGGATCGAAGGCTGACGCCGTATGGGCGGCGGCTGGGATTGATCGACGATAAGGCGTGGGCTGAGTACGAGTGGAAGCAGGCGCGAAGGTCGGCGCTAAAGCGCATTCTGGTGTCCGGCAAAGTGGATGCGGCACGATTGCAAGCGGCAGGATTTGGCGATCTGACTGCGACAGCGGGTTCGACCTGGGCGCATCTGCTAAAGCGTCCTGAGGTGACCATTGAGCCTGTCCTGCGCGCCATTCGGAGTGAACTGGCGGCCGAACCATTGTTGGCAGAGTTCGCGATGAATCTACTTCAGGACTCGGCGCTGGAGAGTCGCGAGGCGCGTGCCGCTCTTCGCAATGAAGCACGGGCCGTTGAAACGGAGATCAAGTTCGCCGGGTATCTCGACCAGCAGAAAAAATCGATTGAGAAGCTGAAGGCGGCCGAGGCAGTGACGATTCCGGAATGGATCGAGTACGGCACGATCAGCGGCCTATCGCGAGAGATGCGCGAGACACTGGAGCGGGTGCGTCCGAGCACCATTGGGCAGGCAAGCCGGATTCCGGGCGTGACACCGGCGGCGCTTAGCCTGGTGCATGTGTCGATACGGGTTCAAGGCGCGGGTCGGGTGCAGGGAGCAGGTCAGGTGGCGAGCTAGCGATATTTATGGCCCGCGCGCTCCGATCCAAAAAGAACGCGCGTCATGCCGCGTAATCCTGCGGCAACTCGGCTAGATGGAACTGTTCCACCATGCCTTCAAGTGTTTTGGCGGTCGAGAGCAATTGTCCCGTAGCAGCGACCACCTGCTCGGAGCCGCTGACGCTGAGTTCCGCGCTGACCGCGACTCTGCGCATGGTGTCGCTCACTCCATTGGCTGCGGATACTTCCTCACGTGCGGCCTCGGCAAGCTCGTCAACTCGACTGTTCACTTCGAACACAAGCGCAGAAATCTGCTCGAAAGTGCTGCTGAGGCCTGAGATTGTCTCGGCTCCCTCGGTGGCGCTTGTGCAGGCAACTTGAATTCCGTGGGCGGCCTGCTCGGTCTCTTCCGCGATGCCGCTGACCAGATCTGCGACCTGCCGGGTTGCCTCGGCCGTACGCTCGGCCAAGCGCCGTACTTCTCCTGCTACCACCGCAAACCCTCGCCCATGTTCGCCGGCCCGTGCCGCTTCGATGGAGGCATTCAGCGCCAACAGATTCGTTCCCGAGGCGATTTCGTCGATCACTCCCACGATGGAACCAATCTGACGCGCGCGCGCGCTCAGAGCAGCCACCGAACTGGCGCTGCGCCGGGTGTCTTCGGAGAGGCCACGGATCATCGTGACTGCGTCGGCCACCAGATCGTTTCCGTGGCTTGCAGCGTCGGCCGCAGCATGTGCATGTTCCGAGGCGTCATGGGTATGGCGGGAGGTGCTGCCGATGTTGTGGGAGAGTTGAGCCACTGCCGCGGACGCCTCTTCGGCGCACCGCCGCTGCTCGGCCATACTGGTCACCGCTTCGTTGGCAATGCCGCGAATTTCGCTCGACTTGGCCGTCGCTGCAACCGAACCATCGCGGACGCCCAGCAGCGCTTGCCTCAGCCGCAAAACAAATTGGTTGAAGCTGGTAGCCAAAGCGCCAATTTCGTCGCCGCGCCCCGTCTCCAACAGCGTATTCATGTCGGCGGAGTTGAGCCGCGCGGTCAAGCCGACCACCGGTCGGATCACGAGCCGGTTCAGAAGAAGGATCTGAACCACGATAATCAGAGTGACCATCATGACCGTTCCAGCGGCCGGCAGACTTAGAATCTTGAGCTCCCGGGCGAGTACGTCGGAGGCGGGATATGCGGTCAGCACCGTGTATCCCCAAGCCGGATAGGTCTCCTCGTGCATGACCCAGCCGGAAGGATCCTTGCGCACACGCTCCAGTTCTTGGCTGGAGATCCGTTTGCTGTGAAAGACTTCGACCCCAGAAGGCTTGAGCAGGGCGATAAAGCCGTGGTCCAGGATACTCGCCTCTTCGATGCTCTTGCCCAGGGCGTCGATCGAGTCAAGCCGATAGCCGGTGTACCAAGCGCCAAGAGGCTTGCCCCGGGCATCCAGCATGGGCACATAGCTTGTGGTGTAGGGCACGCCGAGTATATCGACAACTCCCGTAAACTGCTTACCTTGCGTCAGCGCCGCAAAGGGTTTGCCCAGCGGATCGAGCGCGGAGCCTAAGGCTCGCGATCCATCCGGCTTGAGGACATTGGTCGTCACGCGGACGAAGTTGGTTCCGTCCCAGGCGAAGAGAGTGGCTGTACCGCCGGCGAGTTCTTTCAGGTTATCCACCATGGTGAAGTTCATCACCTGGGACTCCTGCCCCAAATGGAGATTGGGGACGGTCCTTCCGGCAACCGTAGCCTCGCCCCTCAGGGAGGGTGCGCCCTTGATCCGGCTCTGCTCCATTAGAACGCGCATGGAGCTCTCCACCTGTGCGCGTGAGAGTTGATCAATGGTCGCAATGTGGCTAATGGCCTCACTCGATTGGCGGTCCGCATCCTGTGCGGCATTGCTGTAAATCCATTGCGACGCAATCCGCCAGGCAAAACCCGCGCAGAGCAGGCAGGCAACAAAAACTGCGAGGAGCGTGTAAGCGACGAGACGCAAACCGAGCGAAGAACGCTTCATAGGCGGAGATCTCATTTCCAGTGCGGACGTGCTCTTGAGGGAAGCTGCCGGCATTCCGCACACGTTCTAATGAAACTATCGGCAGCGGCTGGGAACACTTGACCCGCAGAGTGGCCCTGACTGGCCGGTGGGATGCACTCGGAGAGATAAAGTATGGTATGCGTCGATATCTCCTTGTCTCCGTATTGCTCTGTTTCACGGCACTGCCTGGCCTCGCTCAAACCGCAGATTCCCATCCTGCTCGGGCGCGCGATCTGGGTGTTCCCTTTGACGGCGCTCCGGGGCCGCAGAACGCGATCACTGACGTGGCCGGCGTCGAGGTGGGATCGACCACGCTCATCCACGGCGAGGGTACCCTGAAGGTTGGTGAAGGACCGGTGCGCACGGGCGTCACCGTGATTCTGCCGCGCGGAGCAAAGAATTCCGATCCCGTATACGCGGGTTGGTTCAGTCTGAACGGCAACGGCGAGATGACTGGAACGACTTGGGTGGAGGAGTCGGGATTTCTCGAAGGGCCGGTCGCACTTACGAATACGCATAGCGTGGGAACCGTGCGCGACTCCGTAATCGCGTGGGGCGTGAAACATGGCGCTCTCCACCAGGATTGGTCGTTGCCGGTTGTTGCCGAGACATGGGATGGATGGCTGAACGACATCAATGGTTTTCACGTAAAGCAGGATGATGTGTTTTCAGCTCTTGATTCGGCCAAAGGGGGTGCCGTGCCGGAAGGGAATAGCGGCGGCGGCACAGGCATGGTCTGCTACGGCTTCAAGGGCGGTACCGGGACGGCTTCGCGCGTGCTCACGAAGGACGAAGACGGCTATACCGTTGGCGTTCTGGTGCAATGCAATTGCGGGCGGCGGCCGCAACTAACGATTGCCGGAGTGCCGGTTGGGAAGGAGATTCCTCAGGACGTGCCTTATGCGGGACTCTCTCCGCAGGCCGCTCCGCCCGGCAGCGAGATGCGAGGCGATGTCGGCTCAATCATTATCGTCATCGCAACGGATGCGCCGCTGCTGCCTCACCAGCTCAAGCGGTTGGCGCGAAGGGCGGCGCTGGGGCTGGCGCGCACCGGATCTATTTCAGGAAACGGCTCGGGGGATATTTTTATCGCCTTTTCGACTGCCAATCCGCATGCCGACGCGGAGCCCGGACCGAATACGGTCGAGACTGTTTCCAATGCCCGAATCAGTCCGCTGTTCGCGGCGACGGTCGAGGCTACCGAAGAGGCCATTGTGAATGCGATGGTGGGCGCGAAGACCATGACCGGTATCGACGGTCACACGGTGATCGCGCTGCCGCATGAGCAACTGCGGCAGGTGCTGAAGAAATATAACCGATAGTTGAGACGAGCTGGTTCTCAACCCTTACTGGTTCGTCTTATCGCTCTTGGTGAAGAGAGGAATATGGAACGGAAGCTCCGCGTTCGACTGCTTCTTGCTTTTTGTGGTTGCGTCAGTGCGGAGCGAAGTGCGTTGCGAATTGATGCACGACCATCCGCCTCGCAGGCGTTCGAAGACATGAGTGAAAACGCCTTTTTCAACCACTGGGCCACCGTTCGCCGCCTTGTGGTGGAGTAGGTACGTGCCGTTGGCCACAGCGGTGTCGCCCAGCAAGCGGACGGTGATCACTTTCTGATCCAAGTGCAGCGTCTTATCTTCGCCGCCAATGAGATCGGCCAGCTGCTGATTGCGCGTGGTGATATCGCCGTTTGCCGATACGTCGACAAAAAGAGGCGACAAGACGAGCTCGAGGCCGTACTGATCGCGCATGTTGATCGCGTTGGACCAGTTGTCTTCAATTCTCTGGAATTGAGTGATCTCGGGCGATGTGGTCGAGGTGACGGCGACGGGGGTAGTGGCCGCAGCGGGACTCTGAGCAATCGCAGAAATGGAAAGAAGAACAACAGAAAAACAAACCGCAATCCGAATCATAGGTAGGACGAACTCCCAGTCTTCATCATATCTCTTGGACTGTGGCTGACGGCGCCGGGAAGCGGCAAAAGAGCAGCCTAAGCTAGTTCAGCATTTGCAGCTGCTGAGGCTGAATCACGGTGACCAGCGCATCCTCGATGGAAATCCAGCCATCCTTGCGAAACTGACCTAAAGTGCGCGTCACTGTTTCCCGGGTCGTGCATGCCATGGAGGCCATCTCCTCGTGGGTCAGCAGCAGCGGAAAGCGGAACGCGCCCCCATCGAGATTCTCTCCGATCTGGTGACCCAGCTCAAGCAGCAAGCGCCCAAGCCGCCCCGCGACGGTCTCGGCCAGCGAAATGCGGCAAGCATCCTGCAAGGCAAAGCGATATTCCTGGCAAATGCACTGCACGGCGTGCATCTGGGCTTCCTTGTGGCTGCGCAGGAAGTTGAGAAATCGCTCCCGCTCGACGGGCCGAAGCTGCGCCGGAGTCAACGACTCTGCCGAGACTTCGTAGACGCCATGCGCGAGGACGGCATACAGGCCAAGGACGGAACCAGGTCCCGCGACGCGAACGATCATCTGCCGGTCTTGCGGTCGCCCGGCAGTCAGCTTGAAGTAGCCCCCACAAATCAGGTAGAGACAGCGCGCTTCTTCGCCCTGCGTGAACAAGGAAGTCTGGGAAGGAAGGGAAATTGTGCTGGTGACCAGTTCCAGGTCGGCGAGAACGGCGCTGCCCAAAGAACAAAACCAGCCTGGACGGCGATGCGCGCAGGCCGCACAGCCCACCGGAGCCTGCCTTGGGCCATTCTTCGGTTTCTTCTGGATGCCTACCGGCAATTCCGCGTCTGCCATCACCTTGCCCCGTCTGCCGCCGACGAGAGACTCTCGGTCTCCTGCGGCTGCCCGCTCAGCGGCTCAGGATGGCTGCTGAGGTGAAACTCCACGGCCTCCGGGAAAGAGACTTTTCGCTTGTTTGGAGTCTGCCGCATGGCGGGATGCAACCGATGTGATGGGCCTCACGTGTCTTCGCGTGGCGAGAAGTGAATGTCGCGTCTTGGGAGCAGTCTTTTGCTTCCCTGCGTTCAAATTTCGATAGCAGCCACGGAACTTGGAGTGATGGGCGCTACTTTTGCGTCGTGAGGCGCCTCCCGCAGGTTCTGCAAATTCAACGAATTGGCTCGCGGTTCGCCAGGCTGCGCAATATGTGATGAAGGTCACCGAAACCAAACTTCGAAAGACGTAGGATGCAGCGCATGAGGTGATGCTCCGCACAAAGAGCACCTTCGAACCAGTGAGACCACAAAACCTGCCGGGAATCCATGGCAACCACGCCACCCCGCAGATCCTGGGCGAGCTGATTGAAGGCGGCTACGAGAGCTCCCAAGGTGGTACTTAATGCATATCGAAGGGCCAGTACGGCGATTGTTCATTGAAAAGGCTCCGAAGAATTTCGCGGGGCTCCGCATTTGTCTCATGCTCTTGCTGGGCGCATTCATGCTTTGCGGCACAGCAATGGCTGCTCCTGCCAAGGGAGACAAACCAGGCGGCACACAGGCAAAGCAGGCTGATTCGTCTGAATACGTGGGTTCCGAGACTTGCGCGACCTGCCACGAAGACAACGCGAAGAATTTCGCGAACAATCCACACGCGAAAATCGCCGAGCTGCATGGCGGCAGTGGGGCGACATGCGAGAGCTGCCATGGTCCAGGGAAGGCGCACGTGGACGGCGGCGGCGATGTCACCAAGATCTTCAATCCCGGCAAGCACTCGACCAAAGAGGTTGATGCCACATGCCTGAAGTGCCACTCGGGCGCGCATCCGGACTTTGAGCGCTCACCGCACGCCAAGGCCGATGTGGGCTGCGTGGGGTGCCACAGCATTCACAAGAGCGAGGACAAGGAGCACTTGCTGAAGGCTTCCCAGCCCACGCTCTGCTACCAGTGCCACACCGACGAGAAGCCGCAGTTCGATATGCCCTATCACCACAAGGTGAACGAAGGGCTCGTCCAGTGCAGCGACTGCCACGATGTGCACGGCACATTCGAGAAGAGCAACCTGCGGTCGAGGAACGATTCGAACCTGATCTGCACCAAGTGCCACGCCGAGATGCGCGGGCCGTTCGTCTACGAACACACGCCCATCAAAGGCGAGGGGTGCATGGGATGCCATACACCGCATGGTTCGCAGAATGCGCGGTTGTTGAATATGCCGAACGTCAACGTGCTGTGCAACCAGTGCCACAGCCCGGTGGCCGCAGGTACCGTGCACGGCGTGAACGCAGGTTCGTCGGAGCTGACGCCTTGCACGGACTGCCACACCTTTATTCACGGTTCCAACATGAATGTGGCGTTTCTCAGATAAGAGTCATGGAACCCGGCCGCGCCTACTCGAGCAGACTGTGCGGCCGGGAGTGTGCTCCAGCTTTGTAAATGGGTTCAGGATTTCGATTCCAGCAAGATTGGTTTTTTCAAGTGAGGCTTCAGATGAAGAAGATAGGATGGTTTTCCGGGCTGTACAGTCAACAGCCGACTACCGCAATCATCCAGTGCATCGCCGGCGGCGTGGGAGTCGCCATTCTATTGATGACAGCGGGTGCAGTTGCCGCGCAAAGTCCGACTGCCCCAGGCCCGGCGCCGGATACGTCGATGACCACTCCGACTGGGTATATGCTTCACCAGAGCGTGGACCTCGGTGGACGCATCGCGAACACCACGGGCAGTCAGGCGATGTACAGCAACCTGGTGAATTTGCGCACCGGGCCGCGTGTACAAAATGAAACATTTGAGTTGCGCGCACTGCCAGGGCAGAAGAACACCCTGGTCGACTCGATTAGTGGCGTGGGCGCCGGATTCGGAGGCGACCCGGTCAACTTCGCCCGGGTAAGCGCCTCGAAGGGCAAGCTCTATGAGTTCACCGGAACATTCCGCCGCGACCGCAGATATTTTGATTACGACTTGCTCGGCAACCCAAATATTCCCAGCGGACAGTCGATTCCAATCGGGCCTTCCAACAAGCCCACCGGCTCGTTTGCTTGGCCGCAGACCCTGCAATCGCCTTTCATGTTCAACACCGTTCGGCGGATGACCGATATCAACATCGTTCTAATGCCGCTGTCGACTGTGACTTATCGATTTGCGTACGCCAAGAACCTGATGGAGGGGCCGAGCTACAGCCCAAGCGGCTATCAGTTCGCGAAGTACAATGCCGTGCTGGCCGAGTATCAGCGCAACAACACCGATGACATCACGGCGGGGATCGACTGGAAGCCGGTGCGGGGCACGATGTTCTCTTATGAAGAGCAGATCACGCACTACAAGGGCGATTCATACTTCACTTTGGCTCCAAGCTCCTTGATCGTGCAGGAAGCAGACGGGACCCCTGCAGCCATCAACGATTTCGACAGTCTGTCGCCTTACGGCATCGGCGCATGCAACACCGGCAGCATGGGCGCTGCCTATACGAGTGCCACCGTCAATACGATCCTATCGCCGCCCAACACGCCAGGTGGCTTGCCGGTCATCAATCCGGCCTGTGCAGTGGTGACTAGTTATCTACGTTCTCAGCCGACGCGCGCCATCTTCCCGACCGAAGTGCTCCGCCTGCAGAGCGCAACCATCAAGAATCTGTCGATCAACGGAGATGTGCGGTTCACGAACGCGAACATGCACTTGCCCAACTACTACGACAGCTACCAGGGATTGAATGGGACGACGCGTGAGCTGACCTACATTGGGAATGCGAACGCGACACGCCAGGTTCTTGCCGCCGACCTGGGCGCTACATGGCAGACGACGAGTAATTTCAGTCTCGGCGATCAGATCAGCTTCTCCTCGATGCACCAGCCGGGGACGACGTTCTTTACAAGCGGAACTACAGTGGCGACGCCCACCAATCCGAATGAGACCATCAACTCCACAACGTTGACCACGACTAGCGCGGCCGCAGGGGCCGCCACGTTTGAAGGCAGTCCGGCGATTGGCGCGTCCTCGGCAGCAGGAGCTGGCTATACGGGTCAGTTGTATATAACCAATAATCTGACCGGCGCATGGGATGTTTCCTCGCGCGCTACGCTCTCGCTCACGTACCGTTACCAGAATCACGTCGTCGCAGAGGGCAACCCTCATAACATTCCATTGCCCGTAGGCGCCTCGATTGGAGGCACCGTCACTATTAATGAAAACGCCGGAGTGTTTACCGCCGCTGTACGCCCCACCGCAAATCTCGATCTGAACGGTTCGGTGGAAATGGCCTATGCCGACAACGCCCTCACACCGGTAACGCCGCGGCAACTATGGCACTACCGGGTGCATGCGAGATACAGGCCGAAACCCTGGGCGACAATTTCGGGTGCTTTCAACGACCTGGAGCGGCATAACAACACGAATAACAATCAGGCCGCCGTGGCCGCGGGGGACGATCCGTACGAGGGCCCGCTCGATCATGTCGATCGCACCAGAATTGCGAGTGTGAGCGGCGTGCTGTCGCCCAATGAGCACTATGGGCTCGACTTCAGCTATGCCTACACCGATGTCTACGCGGCAACCAACATCTGCTTTGACAACGGCGCCCAGAACGCGAGTACGAAGCTGGGTATTTATCCTGGTACGGCTTCGCTCAACAGCAGCGGAGGACCGAACGTTTGCCCTGGTGTATTTACCAGAGGGTCGACGACCCAGCTTGCCGACTGGTTCGGACGCGATTTCATGGATGCGCCAACACAATACGGATCTGTCTCTTTCCGGTTGTCTCCTGCCAAGGCATTCCAATCGAATCTCGGTTACCGCATTAGCTCTGTGGACGGAAGCCGTTTCTTCAACGATGCGCGCGATGTGAACGGGTCGCTGGTATCCACGTATCAGTCGCCCTTCGTGAATCTTGCATGGACGGCCCGCCCTGGATTGACCTGGAAGGCGGAGTATAACTTCTACGGCTACGGGGAAGGCGGACCTTCGGGCCCGCAGGACTGCAGCCTTTCCACCTCCCTGACGTCAACGGTAGTTCCTTGCACTTCATTGCCATATCAGACCGGCCTGACCATCTCACCGGCCGGCGAGACGGCGCCGCGGAACTTTCACGCGAACAATGTGACTCTGGGAGTGCACTACGAATTCTGATAGGAGCGAATGCTCCTGGCATGGAGGTCAGACGAAAGGAGCCTCTGTGAATACAAAACTGAAGCTGACAGGGTTGATGTTCCTCGCCAGCGCGATCGGAATGCCACTCCTGGCGCAATCGGGAGCCGACATCTATAAATCGAAGTGCCAGATGTGCCATGGCGCAGCGGGGTTGGCCGATTCCGGTGCGGGCAAGGCGATGAAGGTGAAACCGATTTCGGATCCTGCAGTGAAGAAAATGACCGAAGCACAGATGATTGAGGCCGTCCGCAACGGTATGGGTAAGATGCAACCGTACAAAGACAAGCTGACGGATGCACAGATCAAGGACTCGGTATCCTACTTACGCTCGTTGACGAAGTAGGAAGTTGTAAAACGGCGCGGATTTGCAGGATACGCGCCGGAGTCGCGGAAAGATTGCTGTTCGATCCCGACAGCTCAGGCGCTCTCACGTCTGGGGTGTTAGGGTTCAGTGTGCAGTAGATGTGGAGAAGGTGCGATTCTGCTCGGGGCGTGGAAAGGCCGAAGGAGATTTGAAATGACGAAGACGATGCGATCAATGGTGGCACTGGCCGCGGCTATGTGCATGGCTGGTTCGG
>CAZAQN010000030.1:0-55242 GCA_964487345.1 uncultured Occallatibacter sp.
CGAGCAGGTCGATGATGCCGGGTGCGGCTTCGCACATGGCTTTGACGGGCGTCTGATTGGCGAGGAAGTCGCCGCCGTAGATGGTGTCGTCGAAGTGCTTGTCGGTGGTGTCGCCTTCGCCCTTCAGATTCTTTGCGGCGTTGATGCCGCCCTGGGCGCAAACCGAGTGAGAGCGTTTGACGGGGACGATGGAGAACAGATCGACGGTGCCGCCTGCTTCAGCGATCTTGATTACTGCTGCAAGGCCGGCGAGGCCGCCGCCGATCACGATAATTCTTGGTCCCGCCATTTAACGAACTTCCTTTCGAACCGGTAGTGCACAAAAAGGGACTAGGGACTTAAGGACTAGGGACCCGTCAGGTTGATAGCGCTTCGTCATCGCGTCGCGCCTGCCTGTGTAAGTTCTGCCGGAGCGGGAATGGGCGGCGTGAAGCGAAAGGGCGCTGCGACTCGGTTCCAGGCGTTAATTTGGCTAATGGCTACAGTGAGGAGAGCGATTTCACGCTGGGAAAAATGCGCGGCGACGCGGGCGTAGGCCTCGTCTTCAATAGGATGATGGGCGAGCTGTGTGACGCGTTCGGTCCAATCAAGAGCAGCGGCCTCACGCCGCGAGTAGATGCCGGCCTCGCGCCAGGCTGCGAGCAGGTCGAGTTTTTCGGGAGCGATGTTGAGTTTGCGCGCGTCGTTGAGATGGTATTGGATGCAGAAGGCGCATCCGTTGAGCTGGGAGGCGCGAATCTTGATGAGCTCGCGCAGTTCGGGCTCGATGCCGGAGTTCTTGAGGGCGCGTGTGATGGCGGCCATGCCGGTGGCGAACTCGGGCACGGCTTCCTGAAAGTCCTTCCAATCAAGACGCGGTGCGATGGTTTCGTGAGTGGCCATGGGGATCCCTCTCGAGTTAAATGAACGCGTTTTGCGGTTGTGGGGCGTTCACCTGTAAATGAACGATGGCCGGAGGAACAATGTCAGGCGTGTTCTGGTACTTCGGCTCGATGAAGGCCCAGATGCTGGCGAGCCCCATGGCGCAGATCAGAATGCCGAAACCCGCGCAGACATAGCCGAAGCGCTTGCGTGCGACTTCACCAGGCGTGATGCCCCACTTGGCAGCGAAGAGCCAGATGCCATACGCGAAGTGCCAGCAGATGGCGATCATGGCGATGACGTAGACGGCTAGCATCCAGGGATTGGCGAGTTCGTGCTGTACCTTGGCGAAGGCTGCGCCGGGATTTTCGGGCAGGCTGATGCCCATGAAGCGCTGACGCAAGACATGTTGGAAAATGTACGCGAAGGCAATGAGGCCGGTGTAGCGCTGCGCGATATACATCCAGTTGCCGGCCCAGGGATAGTAGACGATGTTGGATTTGCCGCGCAGCCAGATGTAGACGCCGTAAATGCCGTGATAGAGGATGGGCAGAAAGATGAAGACCCACTCGAGCACGCGGACGAGGGGTAGCGAGTTGAGGAATTTGACCTGTGCGCCGTAGGCTGCGGGGCCTTTGAGTGCCTCGAAGTTCGAGAGCAGGTGCTCGAGGAAGAAGGCGCCGATGGGGACGATGCCGAGCAGCGAATGCAGCTTGCGCCAGAGGAAACTGGTCCCCTGGCCGGCACGCAATGGCTGAACGCCTTTGTGGAGCTTGGGTGCAGTGGGATGTTGAGCGGTTGCCATGCGAATCGCGGCTCCTAAACTTGCTTCGGGACTTGCTCCTCGGCTTCTGGTCGGTGGGGGATAAGCGGAGAATTGTAAGTCTTGTCGAAAGTTCATTATTCGATTCCGAGATAACGACCGTCAAGGCAAGGGGACCGCTATTTGCGACGCTGTTAGATTTGGGCGGTGCTTGATTGGCTCAGTAAGGGCAAAAGAGCAGCAAAGGCGCGCCCACGATGGCTGAGCGCGAGCTTGGTTTCGAGATCGATCTCGGCCATGGTGCGGTCGAGTTCGGGGAGAAAGAAGAGCGGATCGTAGCCAAATCCGCCTGTGCCGTGCGGGGAATCGAGGATAAGGCCTTCGACAGCGCCCTCGGCTGAATGCAGCGGCTGGCCGTTGCGCGCGGCGACAAGGACGCAGCGGTAGCGCGCGGTGCGTTGGGCTGCAGGTACTCCGTCGAGCCGCTGGAGCAGCAGCATGTTGTTCCAGACATCGGTATTGTCGTTGGCATCAGGCGAGTCGACCAGGCCGGTGTCGGCCGCGAATCGGGCCGAGCGGACGCCAGGAGCGCCTGCGAGAGCGTCGACTTCGAGGCCGGAGTCGTCGGCTAGAACCAGTTCGCCGGGGGCCAAGCGGGAATAGTAGACGGCCTTGAGGGTTGCATTCTCGGCGAAGGTGGCACCGTTTTCGTCTGGGGCGGGAATGCCTTCGAGGTTCGGGAGCGGTTCGATGGAGATGGAATGGGTCGCGGCGGCTGTCTGAAAATCGCGCAGTTTTCCCTGGCTGGTAGTGGCAACGAACAGGCGAAGAGCCATAGGGAAAGTGTAATTGGCCGGATCAGGGAGGTGTGGGGAGGATCCGGACGGGATCGCCGCTGCGAGTTTCTGAGCACTTTGGCTTTGACAATGGAGCGAGGGATTCCATAAGGTCTCACTGCGGAAACAATTTCAAATGAGAAAGCGCATGGGCAGCGGAAGAGAGCGGCCGGCACTCCAGAAAGAGAGAGGGAATGACTTCAGTTGTCGCCGGAATTGGATGGCACGTGATCGGTGCTGGAATGGCCGCCTCGTTTTATGCGCCGATCGAGAAAGTGAAGAAATGGTCGTGGGAGACTACGTGGGCGGTGGCGGGTTTTTTCTCGTGGATTCTGCTGCCGATTGGGGTGAGCCTGATTCTGCTTCCGGATTTTCGCGGATTTTATGAATCGATGGGGCCGCATCTACTGCTGAGGGTGGCGCTGTTCGGCGCTATGTGGGGCGTCGGCAACGTGAGTTACGGCCTTACCATGCGGCATCTGGGAATGTCGCTCGGGATCGGCGTTGCCATCGGCGTGACGCTCGTGGTCGGCACACTGATTCCTCCCATCATGCATGGTCAGTTCGCAATTCTGTTTGAAACACGCGGCGGGCTGATGACCATCGCGGGCGTGGTGGTGGCGTTGGTCGGCGTGGCTATTGTTTCGTATGCCGGGCACCAAAAAGAATTGCAACTGAGCGGCGAGGTCCGGGAGTTCAATCTCACGCTCGGACTTTTCCTCGCGGTGATGTGCGGGATCTTCTCGTCTGGCATGTCGTTTGCCATCGACGCGGCCAAACCTATGGAGGCAGCGGCACTCCAGCTGGGAGTGAATCCGCTTTATGCTGCGCTGCCTAGTTACGTTTGCATCATGGGCGGTGGTGCCGTCATCAATCTGAGTTACTGCTTCATTCGCCTGGCTGCGTTGAAAAGGTTGTCGCTGCGCGAAGATTTGCAGCAGCCTCGGCCGGTGTTGATGAGGAATGCGGCGCTGGCGGCGACGGGCGGGATCATGTGGTATTTGCAGTTCTTCTTCTACGCATGGGGAGCGGCCAATATTCCGCAGCATTTGTCGTTTGTGAACTGGATGCTGCATATGAGTATTTATGTATTGTGCGGTGCGCTGGTGGGGCTGGCCCTGGGCGAGTGGAAAGGCGTTTCCAGCCGGCCGATTCGCATACTTTGGGTTGGAATCGCGGTGATCATCGCGGCCGCGAACCTGGTGGGACTGGGTGTGGCGTTGTGAGAACAGAGGAGAAACAGAGAGACAGAAAAGCAGAGAAGCAGAAAAGCAGAAAAACGAGACTTTGCAACAATGCCGGAGCCTTGGCTCCGGCATTGTTGTGTTTAGTGCCTGCGATCAATCGATGGTTTGGTTCAGGCGAAGGTCGCGCGAGGAGCCGCCTACGCTGACGACGCGCTTGCCATTGGGCTTGAGCCATTTCGTTTCCGCCGTCGACCAGTACTGTAACTGGCGCGGTGCGACGTGCAATTTGACGGTCTTTGATTCGCCTGCGGCGAGGTGAATGCGGTCGAAGGCGACGAGGGCGCGAACAGGGAACTGCACGTTGGGTGGAATCTCGCTGGGTGCGCCGAGATAGACCTGCGGCACTTCGTCTGAATCGGCGCCTCCGGTGTTTTTGATGTCAACATGCACGTCGAGACCGCCGTCAGTGGCTCTTTCAACTGCGAGGCCCGAGTACGTAAAAGAGGTGTAGCTGAGGCCGTGACCGAAAGCAAAGAGCGGCTCGACATTCTCCTTGTCGAACCAGCGATAGCCCACGTTGACGCCCTCGCTGTACGTTGTCTTTCCGTCGACGCCCTTGTGCGAGCGCTCGGGATACTTGGGATTGGTGGCTGGATAGTCCTCGAGGCTCTTGCCCCAGGTGACGGGGAGACGACCGGCAGGACTGGTCTTGCCGAGCAACAGATTTGCCGTGGACCATCCACCTTCGTCGCCCGGCCACCACATTTCAAGGACAGCTTTCACTTTGTCGACCCAGGGTAGGGCGACAGGCTGGCTGGTGTTGAGCACGACTACGGTGTTGGGATTGACTGCGGCGATATCTTCGACGAGCTTGTTCTGTTCGCCGGGGAGGCCGAAGACCGGCGAGAGCCGGGTCCAGAGGAAGACAACTGCAACCTTGGCGTTTTTCGCTGCGGCGATGGCGGCTTCGTGGTCCGCCTTGCGCTGCTCGGGCGTGTACCAGTTGAGGCGGACTTGTACGGGCGCACTCGAAGTATCAAGGCCGGTGGTGACTTCAATCGCATGCGGGCCCGCGGTGAGATCGACTGCACGGCGCACGTTGTCGAGGCCATCGGTTGTTGGGATCGCGTTGTCCTGGTTGGCTTGCAGAATGTCGCCGTGCACGCCGCCCTGGAATGCGCCTGTGCCGGCGAGGCGTTTGCCATCGAGAGAGATGCGGGCGTTGGTGCCGAGGGCTTGGAGATAGATCCAGTAGTTGCCCGCGGCTGGAACAGTCAGCGTGCCTTTCCAGGTGACGATTGAATTGGCGGGAAGGGCATTGCCGTTCTTCACCGTAAAGTTGAGTTCGGGGTCGGTCTGCGATGCACTTGACCCAGTCCGTTCGAGGCCCGGCTTGCCATCGTGGCTGAGAGCGCTGGCAGGGATGGTCGTCCCGGTCATGTCGTCATCGACCGCGAATGCGATGTTGGCGTTGCCGGAGATTTTCTTTATGGCTGCCAACGGTCCGATCTGACGCGAGGGCAAGCCGACGGACCGCTCGCCATTGATGCCGATGGAATCGACCTGGGCGGCTGTGGGGCCGATGAGAACCACGGAGTCGAGATCGCCAGCTTTCAATGGCAGGACTGCGCCTTCATTCTTCAAGAGCACGGCAGCGTCTTCGCCGGTCTTCTCTATGATTTTGGCGTTGGCATCGATGGCCTGCGCGGTGACTTCGTGTTTGGACTGGCCGTCGAGGTAGCCGAAATGAACGATCTCATAAAGCACGCGGCCGGCGGCGCGCGTGATGGTTGCTTCGTTGACGGAGCCATCCTTGAGGGCATCGGGCATTTTCTCGGGATTGAGTTTCACACCGAAATCGCCCATGCCTTCGCGCACGGGAGCAGGCTCCTCGGGAATGTGGCCACCGAACATGGCTTCATTCATTTCCGCAGCTTCTTTGGAGTCCATGTGCAGCGGAGGCGGCGGGGGCAGTGAGTCGAAGAACGAGGGGATGAAACTGCCCATGGGGCCGGGCTGGCCACCTGGCATTTCCATGTCGAGGCCGGCGTTGATGAAGCTGACCGCGTGGGTCGCGCCCCAATCCGAGGTGACGAAGCCCTTGAATCCGATCTCGTCGCGAAGAATGCGCGTGAGCGTGGACTCGTTGCCGCAGGCAAACGTGCCATTGAGGCGGTTATAGGAGCACATGATCGACGAGACGCCGGCCTTGATTGCGGCATCGAATGGAGCGACGTAGATCTCGTGCAATGTCTGGTCGTCGATGACGGTGCTGGAGCCATTCGAGTCGTAGCCGACGAAGTGCTTGATTTGCGCCATCACATGCTGCGATTGAATACCTTTGACCTCGGCGACGCCCATCTGGCTGGTGAGGAACGGGTCCTCGCCAAAGGTGTTGTATCCGCGGCCAAACTCGAGATCGCGGTCGATGTTGACGAAGGGCTGGAGGGAAACATCGATGCCGAGGGAGCGGTCCTCACGGCCGATGACGATGCCATTGTCTTCGGCGTCTTTCACGCTGAAGGTTGCGGCAACACCCATTGTGGCTGTCTCGCCTTGCGAAGGATGGCGCGTGAGCACGCCTGGAGGGCCGTCTGCAAAGCGCAGGCCGGGAATGCCGAGGCGCGGAATTCCGGCAAGATAACCCGCCTGGCCTTGATAGACCGAGGGATCTTCGCTTGTGCCATGAATGAGCGTGAGCTTCTCCTCGAGTGTCATCTGGCTGAGAAGCTTGTCGACCCGGGCGTCACCGGTTACGACGGGTACAGATTGCGCGGATGCAACCGTGGCAATGCAAACGAGAATCGCGGTTGCGAATGGAAAGGCGAACGTGGACCTGAAGAGACCCGGTGAATGCTGTTTTCGTATCGACTTCAATTTTGCCCCCTGGAGGTTTTCGTGGCGATTCCGGTGCATTGCACGATCGCCGGTTTTGAGGTTCGCCAGTCCAATTAAACGTTTGAGTTGGCGGCTTTCCTCGGACGGCATTGAAGTGTAGTACACGGGGGGTGAGGCGCACTACCTTTGATTTGCTAAGTATTGTTAAGCGGGGTCGTTGACCTGGTTGAGAGCCGCATACGACCTTGATTTCAGGGAAGTGGAAGCTCGGACTCCAGACCGGCTGCGATAAGGTCCGATCGCAGGCGATCGATGGTCGAGAATTCGATGGCTTTCATGCCAAGCGCGATGGCGGCGTCGACATTGACTCGCTTGTCATCGATAAAGAGAGTCTCATCGGGGCGCGTGCCGAGCTCTTGCAGCGTGTGAAGATAGATCGCCGGGTCGGGCTTGGCCATGTGCAATTGGTAGCTCCAAACCAAGACATCGAATCCTTTGATCCAAGCAAATTCGCGTTCGACACTGGCAAGCACGGAATCG
Source organism: uncultured Occallatibacter sp. (assembly GCA_964487345.1). Lineage (GTDB taxonomy): Bacteria > Acidobacteriota > Terriglobia > Terriglobales > Acidobacteriaceae > Telmatobacter. The sequence goes on from CAZAQN010000030.1 coordinate 7,026, forward strand.
CCCATATTGGAGAGTATCGCGGTGAGCAGGCCATGCTGCTTCAGCCGAATTTGCCAGGCAACCATGGCCGGGTTTTGCGTGGTCCACATGCGAGCGTCCAGGAGATTCAGTTCTTCGACGGTGGCTTGGTCAACTTCTAGGTGCGCTTCGCGCAGGAGTTTTTGCCAGAAAGCAATTCCAGACAATTTTCCTTCGTCGTATGCGTGGCGGTCGTTCCAGTAGAGACGTTCGAATTGTTCGACGGGCAGTCCTGTAATCCGGACCATCGCGTCGTGCGCTTTTGTATCGGGTACATCGGTCAATACCATTCCGTAGTCGAAAATCACTGCGCGAAGTGCCAATTCTCCTCCAAATACGCTGCCCGTGTATTGTGTTAGGGACGCCTGCTTCTATTGTGCACGATGCTCGCGAGGCATGTTTGGAGTGCGGCCTGGCAGAAACTGCAAGAACCCGATTTTCGACCGAAGATGATCCGCTTTTCTCGCAGAACGAATTGGAATACTGAAGAGAACGATCTGTCTCGCGCGCATCGGCTGCGCGTTGAAGCAGGGTTGCCGATTGCCGATCTAACCATCTCCAATCCGACTCGATGCGGTTTCCGTTACGACGCGAACCTTATGGCTTCGCTTGCCGATGAGCGTGCGCTCGACTACGATCCGCAGCCGAAGGGATTGCTCGCTGCGCGCGAGGCGGTGTGCCGATACTACGAAGAGCATGTCGTCCCGCTCGATCCCGAACAGATTGTTCTGACAACAAGCACGAGCGAGGCCTACAGCTTCTTGTTCCGGCTCCTATGCGATCCGGGAAGCGAAGTACTGGTGCCGCGGCCAAGTTATCCGCTCTTCGACTTTCTGGCAGATCTCGACGATGTTCGGGTCAAACCGGCACCGCTGGTTTATGACCACGGCTGGCAGTTTGATGGAGAGGGATTTCGGAGAGAGATTTCGCCTGACACCAAGGCAATTGTTCTCGTCCATCCGAACAACCCGACTGGCCACTTTACCAAGCGGTGGGAAGCGCAGGAGCTGGCTCGGTTGTGTGCCGAGTTCGATCTTTCACTGATTGTCGATGAAGTCTTTCTCGACTATAGTTTTCACGGCTCAACTGAAAGCTTTGCACGAGGTCTCGAAGGCGTACCTGTTTATGTGGTGAGCGGCCTAAGCAAGATTGCCGGTTTGCCACAAATGAAGGCCGCCTGGATTGTCGCGACAGGGCCGGAGCGTGCGCAAGCGATGGACCGTCTTGAAGTCATCGCTGACACTTTTCTCTCGATGAATGCGCCGGTGCAGTGGGCGCTGCCTGGATGGCTTGGCGGCAGAGATGCGATACAGGCGCAGATTCGAGCCCGGGTGGCAGCGAATCTTGCCGAGCTGGACAGGCAGCTGAGCGGGCACGAAGAACTGCGGCGATTGGAGGTCGAGGGGGGCTGGTATGCGGTGCTGCGGATTCCTGCGCTGCAGCCCGATGAAGTGACCGTGCGCGAGTTGCTGGATCAGGGCGTTTGGGTTCATCCCGGCTACTTTTTTGGGATGGAGGATTCGGGTTGGTTGGTGATAAGCCTGCTGGGTCCGGAGAACGAATTCGGCACAGGAGTAACCAGGTTGATTGCCTATTTAGGAACGCATCAAGGTAGTAACAAAGTGCCCTAGATGCCTAAAGCATAACTTTGAGTAAATGTTATAAATTATTTAAAATTAATAGATTAACTACGAAATACTTGACGACTGGTTACGGACGGAGAAACGGGTTCCCTCTGCGCTCGGAGCCAATGGTAGTGAACGGGCCGTGGCCGGGAATTACCTTCGTCTGGTCGGGTAAAGTGAGCAACCGCGAGTGAATTGAATCGATGATCTGCTCGGAGTTTCCCCCGGGGAGGTCGGTGCGGCCGATGCTTTTGGCGAAGAGCGTGTCGCCGGCAATGAGCACATCAAGCGGAGTGAAATGCAGGCACACAGATCCTTGGGTGTGGCCAGGAGTATAAATCACCTTCGCGGGGTAGCTTTGGAGCCCCACGGATTGGCCGTCGATGAGGCCCTCGTCGGGAAGTGCGACTTCCGGTGGTGCGACGCCGAGCCACGCAGCCTGCTCATCCATCATCTGGAGCAGGGGAAGGTCATTCTCGTTCAGGAAAATAGGGGCGCCTGTGAGGCGCTTGAGTTTGAGCGCGCCTCCGACGTGGTCGATGTGGGCATGGGTGATGAGGATCTGGCGCAATTTGAGGCCAAGCTCGCTCAGCCTTCTGTGGATTCGATCGATCTCGTCTCCGGGATCGATCACAATCGCTTCGCCCGTGGTCTCGTCACCGAGAAGCGTGCAATTGCATTGGAGAGGGCCGACGGGGAAGGTCTCGAGGATCATTCTTTCATTTTAGAGGGAGGACGGCTTCCCGTAGGAAGTCGAGTCGGGAGCAAGAGTAGCCAGGACTCGGCGCTCGCGCTCCGAACGGGGACGCTGACGAACTCTACGCCTTACTTGCCGGATTTTGCTGGCGCCGATGCGGGCTTGGTGTCGTCGAGCACAGAGTGGTTATGGCTCGCTCCGCGCACATAAAGAACCGTGAGCGAAAGCGACGTGCACATGAAGATGATTGCCGACCAGGTCGTGAGCCGTGTGAGCACGTTGGCGGCAGCGCGGGGGCCGAAGGCGGTCTGCGAACCCTGACCTCCAAAGGCGCCGGCGAGATCGGCCGAGCGGCCCTGCTGCAGCAGAACAACTCCGATGAGAAACAGGCTCACGATGACATGAAGGACGACAACAAAATAGAAGAGAATCTGCATTGCTTCAGCTGCTTTCCTGGACCAATCCGGCTTCACCGGACAGGCGAACTCTTGGTGCGGAGGAGGGGACTTGAACCCCTATGCCTTGCGGCGCTAGCACCTCAAGCTAGTGCGTCTGCCAATTTCGCCACCTCCGCATGAGGTGAACCTTTTGAGTATACCAAAAGCAGATTGAGCAACGGGCTGGCGAGAGTTAGTTCAGGAGGCGGTGCGGAAGCTCTGGGATGAGTCAAATACGGGCTTTGTACCGGAACGGTCTGAGCCCGTTTCAGCCGCCCAGCCGCTGCATCCAAGTAGCAAGCGACTGCTGGTCTGGAGTTCCGGCGGCGTGTGCACTTTGGACGTTTTGCCGTTCGGTCTCGTTGCGATTCTGACTCACCTTGAATTTGCCCTCGATTTTGGAGATGACGATACGGAAGCCGACAATGCCGGCCAGCATGGTGCGGCGGAAGCCGAAAGGCATTTCGCGCCAGCGCTCTGCGTAGGTTGGCTCGTGCAGTTCGATCAGGCCCTTCAACAACGCATCTTTCCCGTCTTCGTCTTCGATCAGCTCCATCGTGCCGTAGGCATGGACGGCGATGTAGTTCCACGTGGGAACCGAGAGCGGCTCGGTGTAAAGCGTGGGAGAAACATAGCTGTGCGGGCCGGAGAAGATGACTAGCGTCTCATAGCCTCCAAGCGACTGCCAATGACGATTTGCTTTGGCGAAATGCCCCTCAATGATTCCGTGCTCTCCTTCGTCCTTCACAACGAGTGGAAGATGCGTGGCCATCGGTAGCGCATCTGGGTCCGGCCCCCCCAAGGGACCGAACAGGATAGCGAAGGAGTTGTCCCGCATGGCCTCGATGAGAACGGCGCGGTCGGTGACCTGATTGAATTTTGGTGTGTACATGGTTTGGCTATTGGATCCGTTCAAAGCGGAAACCGGCCTCGCGCAGTGCGTGGCTGATGGCTGTAATGTGTGTGGCGCCTCGTGTCTCCAGCGTTACGTCGATGACGGTCTCGCCAAGGCTCACGCCGTAGTACGCGCGATTGTGAAGCGTTTCGACGATGTTCGCGCGCTCGCGGGCCAGAATTTCTGTGAGATGGAGCAAAGCGCCGGGGCGATCCTGCAGGTAAACGCGGACACGCAGGAGCCTGCCGTCTTTGACTAAGCCGCGCTCGATGATCTTGGCGAGCAAGGTGACGTCGATGTTGCCGCCGCAGACGAGAACCACAGTTCGGCGATGACGGAGATTCGTCTTGGCTTGGACCACTGCAGCAAGTGCCGCGGCTCCGGCGCCTTCCGCGAGGGTCTTTTCCTGTTCCAGCAGCATCAGGATGGCGCTTGCGATTTCTTCGTCATCGACGGTGACAATCTCGTCGACGTAGCGCCGGACGAGCGGTAAAGTAAGATCGCCGGCGCGGCGAACCGCGATGCCATCGGCGATCGTTGCTTCCGGAGCGATGGTGACAGGCTTCCCGGCTTCGCGGGCTCGCAGCATGGATGGGAGCCTTTCCGGCTCGACTCCGACGACACGGATCCGTGAATTGGTTTCCTTGAGCGCGCAGGCAATGCCCGCGATAAGGCCGCCGCCACCAATGGGAACCACGACGGCCTCGATGTCGGGGACTTGTTCGAGCAATTCAAGAGCAATCGTGCCCTGGCCAGAGATCACCTCGGGATCGTCAAAAGGGTGGATAAAGGTGCAACCCTCTTCGAGACGGCGCCGCAAAGCTTCCTCGCAGGCTTCGTCGTAACTGGCGCCGTGAAGAATTACTTCGGCGCCATAACTCCGAGTGGCTGCGACCTTGACGAGCGGCGTCGCGAGCGGCATGACAATCTGCGCGCGGATTCCGCGAGCCGCGGCGTGGAATGCGACGCCTTGCGCATGATTGCCGGCGCTTGCGGCGATGACGCCGCGCTTCCGTTCCGTTTCTGAAAGGGTCAGCAGCTTGTTCAGTGCGCCGCGCTCTTTGAACGAGCCCGTGCGTTGAAGATTCTCGAGCTTGAGGTGCAGAGGCAGACCGACGAGTTCGGAGAGATGATGGGACAGGTGACAGGGTGAGACGTGAATTGCCTCGCCGATCCGTGCGCGCGCCACCTGAATGCTGGAGAGACTAACGGATTCCAAGACAATCTCCTGAATTGAAAAAGTGAGCTAAGAATGCAAAAGCCACCAGCCGCGATTGCGGGAGGTGGCCTGAATTTCAGATTGCTGCTAGTTCTGTTTTGTCAGGCTTTGTTCCCGTGTGCGATGCCGGCTCTAATTCGAAGGTCGGGAGTGGGCGCAGACGGAGAGATGGCCCAATGACAATCCTTGTTGGTGGCGCAAAGATGCATACGTTGATTGAAGTACAACAGACTGGCCAGATCGGAGTCAAGGGTATCGCTGAGAGCGGACCTCTTCGCTCGCGAAGCCGGTGCGCGTACGCTTACAAGATCGCACGATGAGGGTCTGCGAAGATTCTCGTCGTCTAGCGGCTTTCCGAAGTCAATGCCGAGACAAGTTACTCATCCAGGTCGGTCAGGATGAATTCGAAACCCTCGCCGTCGGATCCCCACCGAACGATCTTCGAGTTCACCGTAATCGTATCGGAGGGATCGTCCCCTTTGGAGCCTGCCCTCTGTAGGGTCATGCGCACGACAGTTCCCGGCATCCAGCGCTCGTCTGTATGCAGATAGAATCCTGTGACACTGATGTTTGCGATTTTGTGCGGCTCAGGGGACCCGCCGGTAAAGTAATAGGCAATCAGCCCCGACAAGGATTGCCTGTCGGCACGCCGGCGATCTTGCGGCTTGGCAACCTCTCCAATGACTAAGTCCGGGAAGAGCCAGCGCAACAGCCGCACCCTCCACGAATACTTCGGCGTTGGTACCGGTCCATAACCCCCATATTGCGGAACCGTAACTGGCGGCTCCTGGATCGGATTTGGTGAAACAGAAGCCGCCGCCATGTTCGAGGCCTGTTCGATCGGTGCTGGATGTTCTGGTTCCGGTACCGGCAACGACGAAACCTGGGAACGTGCGCGGGAGGTTGCCCGGGGCCAGAACGGCTCGTGAGAACTGGGGAGCTGTCCCCGTGAAGGCTCTACGTTCGCCGCGCCAACACTTTCAACGCTGGAAATCAAGTTGGCCGCTGATGGTTGTGGTTCCGTGGGAGAAACCGCTGATTTTGCACGTTGACTTTCTGCGGCTGAGAATTGATCAAAGGCTGGATCAGTGATTGGTTCAGAAACATGCGATGGCGGCGCGATCTCACTGGGCGAAAAGAAGCGTGCGCTTGGGGAGAGTTCTGCGGGAATGGGTTCGGTTGGTTGGCCGGACACCAGGGCGGTTGTAGCCGAATGAGATGGAACTGGAGCCGCAATCGGCGCCGGTGGACGTTCGGCTTGCACTTCGAGTTGGGGTTCGGGCTCTGCAACGCGAAGATCGAGCTGATCTCCTTCGCGGGTGTTTGAAGTAGCTAAGGACTTAGGAGGCAAGACAAGGGCGCTTGCGGGCTGACCCTTGAATGGGGCGAATTCTCCATCCTTGGACAGCTCCACGCCCTGCACGACGCGATTGTCCTTGTCCAAGTAGACCAAATCGAAAGGAGAGAGCGTTCGTGCGACCGGGACGCCTTTGAAGTTCGTTAACCAAAGACCCGTGCGAGAATTTGCGGGGAGCCCCTCAATCAGCACCTTGAGTACCTTCAAGGGCTCGAGACCGGCATTTACTGTAGTAACCGATGAACTAAGGAGGCTGTCTCTGGTCTGGTTGTAGGCAACATACTTCCTAGATTCCATACGCCCCCAAAGAGAATCAACGCTTTCGGTCAGCAGGGTGCAAAAGAAGAAATCCGGCGCTAAGCCGGCGAGTTTTCACTGAGAACTTCTGCAACATGCTTATCCAGAGAAGAGACAGCAGTGAGACCTAGAATAAACTCCGACGCCGTGAATCGATTCAGCCGAGTTATTCAGGTTAATTCCTAATCAAGTTCAAAGCGGATTTGGAGATCCTCGACTTAGTAGTTCATCCGAGACTGTATTTTTTTGTTCGATGGCTCGTTCTACCAACAACTATCACCGAACACAGGCTTACCAGCGCGGTTCAGAATCGCGTCAATTGCAGCCACCCGTGGACCCAATTTTGCCCTGTTACGAGAGTGATCGTCAAGGAGTTCTTGGTGAATGCATTGTTGCATCGATCCGAGCCCTGAACTGGATTCGGCCCATCTCCCCGAATGGTTGTATTGACTTTCAGCGGGATCACGATTGAGTCAACGCCAGATAAAAGGGAAACGGGGCATCGGTTCAGTCCAACGTGGTGCGGCGGCTGCTCACCACCAGTTCTTCTGCCTCCCTGGCTTTCTCTCGCGCGATTCGATTCAAGTGATATTGGAAGTAGACGAAGGAAAACAGGATGGTCATGAAGAGATTTAGTCGAAGACCGACCGGCTCGCGCCGGTTGTAATGGTCGAGCAGATCTTCGCGAATTTCGAATATTGCGACGACCCATAAGAGCCAGGAGAAAAGAAACCCTGTAGCAAAGGAAGCAAGAGCCCAGTAGAGGGATAGGGATTGATCATCGATCTTGCGAATCCAGATACAAAGATAGATTGGCCAAGCCGCGATTACGAGATTCACAAGGAATTCCCGATACGGCTGGGGTACAAGCCAAAGGACGAGCCCTTCAGAGCCGGCCATGGCGACAAGGAGCAGAGCCCAATTCAAACGAGGCGGCGGAGGGTAGGATGCTTTGTATCTCGCGACCGGCGGGATCGGAGTCCGGTTCACTGCAGATCACCTCGCGATTCCACCTAGCTAAAAAATAGCACAGAGACTGGGAAAGGAATCGAGCTCAAGTAAGTGCTGGCCCTTGGGAACTGGACCGATCTCCGCGTGTTCTAGAACCCACGTGTCTTTGTGAAACAGGAAAACGGCGTGCAGCCCGGCTGCAAGAGCTGGGTTGATATCGCTCTTGGGGCTGTTGCCAATCATCCAGCTCGAATGCGGGGCCAGCTCATGGCGTGCTATGACAGCTCGATAGGCGTCGGGGTCCTTCTCCTGAACGATCTCGACCGCGGTGAAGTTGGGCGCAAGGCCGGAACGCGCCAGTTTGTCAGCCTGTTCAGCACGATCGCCCTTTGTCATAAGGATGAGCTTGTGGCGCGCGGAGAGTTGGGCAAGAGTTTCATCGACTCCCGGCAGCAGTTCAATCTCCTGAGTCGCGATGGCCTGCGCAAAGCCGGTGATTCGGCGTTGGTGGTCTTCGGTGATTGGCGATTGGCTCAACCGCTCAAAGCAGGTTAGGAGAGAACGCGTAAAGCTGGTGAGTCCGTAACCGCGTTCGAGAATCGTCTCTCGCTCGACAGCGTTGAGAGCCTTTCTTACTTCGTCGGGTGAGTAGGTGCGGTGATTCAGGTAGCCAATGAACGCGGCGATCGCGCGCTCGAAGTAAACGTTGTTTTCCCACAACGTGTCATCGGCGTCAATGAGAAGGGTTTGGCCGGGGAGAAATTGCGCCATGTGTTTATGGTAGCGAACCGGATCCGCCGAGCCGGGCGCCACCAGACTGTGGATATTAAGTACGAATCACTGCCATCAGATGCGAACTCGATGAATTGTCATCTGCGGACAGGCCGGTCAGGCAATAGCTCTTGAATTCCGGTGTGCGCTGAAAACTTCGAGCGTGATCGAAGTTAAATCCATGAAAATATTGTTCGCAAAAAATGTCGTTGACAATCGTATTGGATTGGAAGTAAATTGGTGATGGTCACTCCTGACCAATTGGAGAATAATCATGCGCAGAATAATTGTATCCACGCTTCTTCTCTCCACCGTCCTGCTCCATGCCCAGACAGGCACGAAGGGCCAGAGTGTCACGCTGGTGGCTCACAACGATGCCGCAAGCGCTTTAACCGCTTCAGCCACAGATGCAACTACCACGAGCCACGGGCGCCGAGTCAGCACCGGAGTCACCGGGCCAAAGCTGATTTCGGAACCGGCATTCAGCGTGTCAGCGGCTGATTTCCCAACCCGCGATTTGGCCACGCAACATATGGTTGTCAGTTTTCGAGTAGATGAGAGCGGCGCGCCGCAGAATGTTCATCTGGTCAAGTCGGTTAGTCAGGTAGTCGATGAGCGCGTAATGGCGGCAGTTCGCCAGTATCGCTTTGTGCCGGGAACTCTCGACGATCAGAACGTTCCAGTCGATGTGAACCTGGTGATCAGTTTCCAGGAAAAGTAAGAACACTATTCATACAAAAAACTCCCCCACTTTGGCAGGCAAGATGCCGAGGTGGGGGAGTTGCTGTTTTGGAATCAAGAGAATTCCTGATTCCGCACTGAAGGTTTAAGTCGAACGAATTGCGATGTTGATGTTTGGCTCAAATCGTCCGGCCGAATCGATAACCTCAGGCCGACCTAGAGCCCCGGCTGCGAGGCGAGCCATGATTTAAGTTCGGGCTCCTGCAAGGCGCGCAGTTCGATGCAGCCATTAATGTGTTCGATCGCGTGCCGGAGCGATACATCAGCCGCCTCAACTTTGTGCGTGGAGAAAAATTGCTCCACGCTGTCCCTGTCGGATTGGGAACAGAAGGCCTGGGTTGAGGCCACCAGCGTTGCGCCCATGTTGGCTGTGAATTGAGCCTGAACCTTGTCCCAATGAGTTTGTATGAATTGCCATGCCTGCCTTCGATTCTCGTCGATCGTCAGGGCAAGAGAGAGCTGGAAAGCTGCGTCCTGGTTGCGAACTTTATCGGAAACGGCGAGATCGAGAGCGCGTTCGACGAGCTTTGGATCCTCGAACTCCGCGAGACGCCGCAGGGCGCCGGTTTGAAATTCGGGATTCGTCGAAGTTTCGTAGACGTGCAGCAACTTGTCGAAGAGTTGAGCATCCCCATTGCGCGCAGCGACGGCAAGCGCAGTTTCTCTTAGTGTTGGATCGACCGACGAGGGATCGGCCAGGTATTTTTCTGCAAGCTCCCGCGCCTCCGCAAGAATCGACGGATCCTTGCCATAGAAGCCGAGGATGCCAAAGAGCTGGGCACGCAACTCGCGCGTGTTCGACGAGTCGTCAGCCGATGGCGGTCCTAACTTCGCATAGCGCGGAGCGAATGTGTTGCGGATCCACGCAGCGAGAGCATCCTTCTCCTGCGGAGAAGCTGCCACACGGACATAGAGGATTTCTACGCCGTCAAGAGCTGACTCCAGAACCCTTGCATTCGCATCGTCTTTGACGGCAGCGACCAGGTCCAGATACTCGCCGGCCGAAGCCTTGTCTGCGCGGAGCCTCGCCCATTCGTCGCCGATCAGACGAATTCGTTCCGGGGGCGTGAAGCGGGTTTCCGCATTTTCAAGCTGAGACTTATAAACACTCGATGGATACACGCTGCGGTAGTACCCTGTCCCTCCGGCATTCGCGAAGAAGACAGCATCGGGTGGAAAGCGTAGATGGGTATCATCCGGATTCAAGACCACGCATGCCTGACCGGAGTCTTGAGACTTAAAGCAAACGGGAAGGACCCATTTCTGCTTCGGATTCGGTTCGGTGCTGGGGCTTAGATAGAAACGTGTCTGTGCGACGGAGACCTCCCCGTGGGAGGGCTCGCCAAACGTCAAGAGCGGCACACCTGGCTGCGCCACCAGGCTATCCATGATCCGGTCGACGGGCTTGTGGCTGGCCGTGGCCTCGGCATTCCAAAAGTCTTCGGCGGTGGCGTTGGAATAGAGATGTGCGGCCAGATAATTGTGAACGCCCCTGCGGAACGTCTCCGGCCCGATGAAGTTTTCTACTGAAACCAGAACATGGCCAGCCTTACCGTAGGCGATACCATCGAACATCTGGTTGATCTCGTCCGGAGTTTCGGCTTTGGCGCGAATGGGCCGCGTCGTCGGTTGGGCATCGATGTTCAATGTGTTATCCAGATCCGAAGCCACTACCTCGTCCATGTGCCATTCGGGATACATGGCGGCGACGGATTTGTTCTCCATCCAGGTGGCGAATCCTTCATTCAGCCAGACGTTATCCCACCACCGCATTGTGACCAGGTCGCCGAACCACTGATGCGCCATCTCGTGCGCGATGTCGACGGCAACCTGTCGTTTGGAGGCGATTGAGGCGGTTTTCTGGTCAAGGAGGAGGGTGGTTTCACGGTAAGTGATGGCGCCGAAGTTTTCCATGGCGCCGGCTTCGAAATCGGGCAAGGCGATGAGGTCGAGCTTCTTGAGCGGATAGGGGATTCCGAAGTAATTGTTGTAGTAGTGCAACATGAATTTGGCTACTTCGACGCTATAAGGCGTGAGGGCTACTTTGTCCGGCGTTGCGCAGGAGCGGATGGCTACGCCGTCCTGTTCGCCCGATGTGCACTGAAAGTCGCCTACGAGAAGTGCCACGAGATAAGTAGACATCTTTGGCGTAGTTGTAAATGTGACGGTGTGCTTACCGTTGCCGGGGCCGGGTGAGTCACTCGAGATAGGACTATTGGAGATAGCCGTGTCGCCGCTGTCGACCACGAGCGATATGTCGAAGGTTGCCTTCAAGGCTGGCTCATCAAAGCATGGAAACGCGCGGCGAGCATCAGTCGATTCGAATTGAGTTACTGCGTAGTCACGGCGTTCAGTTTTGGAGAGATAAAAGCCACGAAGTTCGTTATTCAGGATGCCGGTGTAGCGAATTGCCAGTGTCGCTTTGCCGGCAGGGAGCTTTTGAGAAAAGTGAAATGTGGCCTGCTGGTCGGTTGCATTGAGAGAGACAGTCGCTGTTTGTTGTTTGCCCGCATCGGTGATTGTGACGGATTGAAAGGCGATTTCGGCGGAGTTGAGGGTAATGGAATCGGTCGGATCCTTTAGGACCAAGTCGATCGATTCGATGCCCGCGAAAGTGGCGTTCTTCAGATCGGGGGTTAAGGTGAGCGCGTAATGCTCGGGGATTGCGGTTGAGGGGAGGCGCTGGGCATCGGCCGAATTTACGAAGTTTGGAAAGAAGGAGACAAGCGCCAAAGCGGCAAAAAGTGCTGAGCGCGAAAAGGGGAGGGAACAACAACACTTCATTCTGCGGTCCTCGTGATTTTTCTGTGGTCCAGGATGGTGCACTTCGAGCATAGCGGATTGTTTTTTGTTTGCAGACATGTTCTCTCGATCAACAATGCACCCTTTTCATTGTAAGACGGCGCGTGACATCGAGAATGTACCCAGTTGACTCGCGATAGTTTCCCCCGGCAACCTAGCGACGCGACGGAATTGAGCCAGACAGTGGCGCATGAGTTTGCTTCAGAGATTGGACCCGTGTAGATAACCCGAAGGTCGCGTTTTACACACCATTGGAGTGCTTGGTGGATTGTTCCGTCGAACGCTCGTCGCTTGGTTCGAGGTTTCTCTTCGGCAGCAGCGAGTCCAGCAGGAGCAGGCACGCGCCCGTGACGATGGAACTGTCGGCGATGTTGAAGTCCGGCCAATGATAGGAAAAGATGTGGACTTCAATGAAGTCGACGACGGAACCGTAGGCAATGCGGTCGTGGACATTACCCATGGCGCCGCCGAGGACGAGAGCGAGCGCGACGGAAATACGGGTGAAGCGGCTGCCCAGGCGAATGAGCGCGATCAAGACGCCGAGCGCGACCAGGAAGTTGAAGCCAACCAGAACCCGGTTGACTAGGTGAGGCGACGCGGTGTCGGCGAAGAGCGAAAAAGCGGCGCCCTCATTCGTCCAATGCGTGATACGGAGGACGTGGGGGATCACGGGAATCGCATCGCCGATCTCGATGTGCGCGGCGACCCAGGTCTTGGAGGCGCGGTCGGAAACGAAAATGAGCGCCGAGAGGAGCAAGAGCCATGGCAATCGGCGAGGGACTGAAAGGCTCATTCGATTGCCTCGGGAACCCGGGAGTCTCTTTCGAGGTTCGTGCTATCCCATGTCTCAGAATCGAGACATGGGGCACCCAGCATTGATGGAGTCACTGAGCGCCCCCCAATGGTGGGTCAATGCCCATCTCTTTGAGCGCGGCGTGGCAGCGGGCGCAGACGTTTGGCCAGATGCCGTAGTTCGAAACTTCAGGCATGAAGTTCCAGCATCGCGCGCATTTGTGGCCGCTGGCTTGCTTAACGACGAAAGCAAAGTTACCGGGCTCATAACGCACAATTTGCGCGAGTTGTGGCGCGAAATCAGAAGGAGGGAAGCTGTCGAGAGTGCGTTCATGGATTACAACGCGTGAAACATTGATCACCTCTTCAAGGGTATCTTCGTATTTCCGAAGGAGCGCTAAATCCTCTCCCGCTGTGGAAATTAGAATGTCCGCTTCAAGGGCTTTTCCGATCAGCTTTTGATGGCGAGCAGTTTCAAGAGATTGCAGCGCATGGTCTCTAATGTGCAAGAGACGGTCCCACTCCTTCAGTAGTTCTGCGGGGTTTTCAGAAAAGATTTCTTCGGCCTTGGGAAACAGCGCAAGGTGCACGCTGGCTTCGCGGCCCTCGACTTTAGGCAGATATTCCCAAACTTCATCGGCAGTGAAGCTCAGAATCGGTGCGACGAGCCGAACCAGTGCCTCGGTGATCTGCCACAGGACGGTCTGGGCAGAACGCCGTGCGGCCGAGGTAGGCGCGAAGGTGTACATGCGGTCTTTGAGCACGTCGAGATAGAACGAACTGAGGTCGACGATCGCGAATTCGTTCACGGCGTGATAAATCCGATGAAATTCGAATGCCTCGTACCAGCCGAGAATCTTCTCCGCGAGATCGCGGGTGCGGGCCAGCATGTAGCGATCGAGGGGAAGCAGATCGGCCTCGGCGACACGGTGCTGCGTGGGATCGAATCCATGCAGGTTGCCCAGCAGAAATCGGAAGGTGTTGCGCAGCTTGCGGTAGAGCTCGGCGCAGCGCTGCATCAGGTTTTCGCTGGCGGCCATGTCCTCCCGGAAGTCGATGGACGCGACCCACAGACGCACAATTTCGCCGCCTAGGCGCTCGGCGATGTCGACAGGATCGACGCCATTGCCCAGCGATTTCGACATGGCGCGTCCCTGCTCGTCGAGAGTCCAACCTGCTGTTGCCACGTGCGAATACGGCGCACGGCCGCGAAGAGCGACCGATGTGAGGAGCGAGGAGTGGAACCATCCGCGATGTTGATCGCCGCCTTCGAGGTACAGGCATTCTGCGCGTTTGCCACCCACTTCCGCATGTTTTTGAAAAGCGGCGTAATCGGATCTTAGGTCCGGGTCCGATTCGCAGACCGCGAGCCAACTGGTGCCCGAGTCAAACCAGACGTCGAGAATATCTGTCTCTTTGCGAAACTCGATATTGCCGCAGTGCACACACTTCGCTCCGGCGGGCAGCAGCGTTGCTACGTCCGTTGTGTGCCATGCTTCCGCGCCTTCGCGTTCGAAGAGATCGACGATCTTGCGATTGAGCGCCGGATCGAGGATCGGATTCTGGCATTCTTCACACACAAAAACAGCGATGGGCACGCCCCAGATGCGCTGGCGGCTGATGCACCAGTCGGGCCGGGTCGCGATCATATTGGTGATGCGTTCCTTGCCCCAGGCGGGGTCCCAGACGACGCGGTCGATTTCCTCGATCGACAGTTGCCTAAATGTTGTCTCTGACCCGTCGGCGCGCTTCATCGGCGTTTCAAGCGAGATGAACCATTGCTCGGTGGCGCGAAAGATGATCGGGTTGTGGCAGCGCCAGCAGTGCGGGTAGGAGTGCTCAAGATCGGACGACCCCATGAGCGCGCGCTGCTCTTCGAGCATGGCGAGAATGATGGGATTGGCGGCCCAGACCGTTTTCCCTTCAAAGGGCGGCGGGGTAGCCAGCGGCCACGCATCGTGGTCGACTTGGAGATGGCCAGAGGCATCCACGCGGCAGGTCTGATCGAGATCGTAACGCTGGCCCGTATAAAAATCGTCTGCGCCGTGGGAAGGCGCTGTGTGTACGGCACCGGTTCCCGTGTCGGCGGTGACATAAGTGGCCAGAACGCCGAGAATACTGCGTTCAAGGAACGGATGCTTGAAGGTGGCCCTCTCCAGCTTGGTTCCTTTGAACCGGGCCAGCTCCTCTACAGAACCGAGCTTGCAGGCGGCAACCACGGACGCGGCAAGTTCGGCGGCGACGATGTAGACCGGATCAGCCGGCTTTACCGCTGATTTCGGATCGCCGCTTGCGGCAAGCGCGACATATTCGAAATCCGGATGGAAAGCCACCGCCATGGACGCGGGAAGGGTCCACGGAGTTGTGGTCCAGATGATGGTGTAGACCTCGCGGCCTGCAAGCGCGGCGTCCAGCGCCTCGGGCGGGGAAGTGAGCCGGTAGCGCACAAAGATCGAGGGGCTGGTGTGCATTTCGTACTCGACCTCGGCTTCGGCGAGGGCTGTGCGGTCGTGTATGCACCAGTAAACCGGCTTGAGGCCGCGGTAGACGAAGCCTTTTTCGAGAAAACCGTAAAACGCCTCGAGCGTCCGCGCTTCGTAGGCGCGAGACATCGTCATATATGGCTTGTCCCAGCGTCCGAAACAACCGATGCGCTGGAATTGCGATGTCTGCAAATCGACATACTGCTGCGCATAGGCACGGCATGCATCCAAGACCTCAGGGACGGGCATTTCGAGCTTTTTGCGGCCGAGTTGCTCGTCAACCTTGATTTCGATAGGAAGGCCGTGGCAATCGTAGCCGGGAACGTAGGGCGAATCGAAGCCGGCCATGGTCTTTGACTTGACGACGAAGTCCTTTAACCCTTTGTTCAGCGCGTGCCCGAGATGGATGGGTCCATTGGCATACGGCGGACCGTCGTGGAGGAGGTAGATCGGACGACCCTGGCTGGCCTTGTGCAGCTCCTCATAGAGGCGCAGCTCTGTCCACCGCTTGAGCCGAAGTGGCTCATTTTGGGCGAGATTCGCCTTCATAGGGAAGGCAGTCTGAGGCAAAGTTAAGGTCGCCTTCAACTCCGGCGCTGGAGACATTGGTACTCCTGGTTCGCGGTGAAAGTGTTCATTTTTCAGTGTAAATGTTTGAGAAAGAATTTCGGTAACAAGTCCACAGGCGGCCCGTCTATTGTTTATGGGAAACCTGCCCCCGGTGGAATATGAGACTCAGGAGGTTATCAAAAATGAGCCTGAGTCTTCGGTGCTACAGACATCGACCGGTTTGGTCGAGCATAATGGGGGGAGCGGCCTCAAATCCGACCGGCTCGCGGTGGGGCATTCGCAGGCAATAGGGCCAGCGGCAGACATGGCAAACGAATTACTGATTCCGCCACAAACGGACACCAAAGCGGTGCCAACCGGACACGAGCTCGATTCCTTCCTTGGGAAGGCATTTGAGGAGAAACCTGTCTGGAAGACACTCTACGAAAACATCCGCGACGTCTTCTTCCCGGTAAAGCTTCCCCCTCTCGAACTGACCTCGACGCCAATTGCTGTTCCAGACCCAATGGCTGTGAAGGCCAATCCCTGGGCCATCGGCATCTCGACGACATTCAACGTTGCGATCCTTGCATTTGTAATCTGGCTCGGCATCAAGGCAGTTGTCAATATTGTGAAGCCGCCCTTGAAAGCCACCAATATCGACGTCGGAAACTTCGATCTGAAAGCGCCCAAGGCGGGCGTGGCCGCAGGTGGTGGTGGTGGCGGCGGCTCCCACGATGTTGTAGATCCCATCAAGGGCAAGCTGCCTCCGCGGATGAAGGACCCGATTACGCCGCCGATGGTTCCGATCCTTGATAAGCCCAAGCTCGCGGTGCCTTCCGCGATCAACGTGCAGCCGGATATTCAACTACCTGACAATCCCAATATGCCGAACATTGGGGTGACGAAATCTGCCAATGTCACTTTGGATTCGAATGGACAGGGGGGCGGGAGTGGCATGGGTACCGGCTACGGCGGTGGCATGGGATCGGGCACCGGCAACGGTTTTGGGCCGGGCACGGGCGGCAATGCCGGCGGCGGTGTGTACCAGATCGGCGGCGGTGTCTCTGCCCCGATTGCCATCTTTACTCCGGAAGCCGAGTTCTCCGACGAAGCGCGGCGCGCGAAATACCAGGGTGTTTGCCTGATTTCGCTGATCGTGGATGCGCAGGGCAATCCGCAGGGTCCGCGGGTGATTCGCGCCTTGGGCATGGGTTTGGATGAGAAGGCGCTTGAGGCGGTGCGGAAGTACAAGTTCAAACCGGCGATGAAGGACGGTAGAGTCGCCGTGCCTGTGCGAATCACCATTGAGGTGAACTTCCGACTTTATTGACATCCGATCAGACAAGGAAACCCGAGAGCGAAGCGCAACGCGTTTCGCTCTTTTTCTTGCTTCCGGCATCGATTGATCGAGAGGATCATACCCGCCCACCGCATGTGATAAGCTTCGCTGGTTCGAGCGAAAGGGAGTCAGGAATGCTGCGAATTTGCAGTGGATGGTACATGAAATTGGCTGCGATGATCGTGGCCGCAGGTTTGGCGCAGGTCGTGGCAGCGCAGGCTGATTATCCGTTTCGCAATACAAAGCTGAGCGACGACCAGCGCATCGCGGACCTTCTGTCCCACTTGACCCTGGAAGAAAAAATCAATTTGATGTCCGACCATCCAAAGATTCCCCGTCTTGGAATTGTCTTTTCCGGGCAGGTCGAGGGACTTCATGGATTGGCCCTTGGTGGTCCGGCGGGATGGGGTGGTCGCGGCAGGCAGCCGGTGCCGACCACGACTTTTCCCCAGGAAAAAGGACTCGGCGCCACCTGGGATCCGGATCTTCTCAAAAAGGTTGGTGCGCTCGAAGGATACGAAGCGCGCTATTACTACCAGAATCCCGTCTTCGATCGTGGCGGAGTTGTCGTTCGCGCTCCGAACGCCGATCTGAGCCGCGATCCGCGCTGGGGCCGAACTGAGGAGTCCTATGGCGAGGATCCGTTTCTGGTCGGCACCTTGACTGTCGCATTCGCGCAGGGCGTGCAAGGGCCCGATCCGAAACATTGGCAGGCGGCGTCGTTGATGAAGCATTTTCTTGCCAACGAAAATGAAGATGGGCGCACGCACAGCTCGTCGGATTTTGATGAGCGGCTTTTTCGCGAATATTATTCAGTGCCGTTCCGCATGGGATTTGAAGAGGGCGGTTCGCGTGCGGTGATGGCCGCCTACAACGGCTGGAACGGCATTCCCATGATGATTCATCCCGTGCTGAAGGACGTGATGATCAAGGAATGGGGTAACGATGGCCTCATCTGCACGGATGGCGGCGCACTTGGTTTGCTGATTACTTCGCACAAGACATTTCCCGACAAGGAGCACGGCGCCGCAGCAGCAGTGAAGGCCGGCATCAATCACTTTCTGGATACCTACAAAGACGATCTGGCTCAGGCTGTGAAAGACGGCTTGATCTCAGAAGGCGAAATTGATGCATCGCTGAAAAATCTTCTGCGGTTGTATCTGAGCCTTGGCGAGATGGATCCGGCCGATGCCGATCCCTATGCAAAGATCGGCCGCGAGACGGGCGGGGAGCTGCCTCCATGGGAACGCGATTCGAGCAAAACGCTGGCGCGGCAAGCGACCGACGAATCGATCGTACTGCTGAAGAACGACAACAGCACGCTTCCTTTGGACCGCGCAAAGCTGAAGACCATCGCGGTCATCGGACCTTGGACCGACCAAGCCCTGCAGGACTGGTATAGCGGAACATGGCCATACTCGGTGACGATACTCGACGGCATTCGTGAGGCCGCGGGGCAGGGAATCAAGGTGCTTTTCGCGGATGGTTCCGATTCTGCGGAAGCCGCGAAACTGGCTCGCGCCGCGGATGTGGCGATTGTGGTCGTCGGTAACCATCCCGAGTGCAACGCAGGTTGGGACCAATGCCCGACGCCGTCAAACGGCAAGGAAGACGTGGATCGCAAGACAATTGTGCTTGAGCAGGAGGCGCTCGTGAAGCAGGTCTTCGCGGCGAATCCCAAAACGATTGAGGTTCTGCGATCGAGTTTTCCCTACGCGATTGTTTGGAGCCAGCAGAATCTGCCGGCCATTGTGCACATGGTCCACAACAGCCAGGAGGAAGGCCATGGTTTGGCCGATGTGCTCTTCGGCGACTACTCGCCCGCGGGCCGTCTGACGCAGACCTGGCCAACCGGCGACGCACAACTGCAGCCCATCATGGACTACAACCTTCTCGATGGGAGGACTTATCTTTACAGCAAGGAAAAGCCGCTGTATGCGTTTGGGTATGGATTGAGTTACACGACGTTTTCCTTTGAAGGACTAAAGCTGAGCACGCCGAAGTTAGAGGCCGATGGCACTGTTCAGGTGACTGTGAATGTAAAGAATTCCGGCGCACGCGCAAGCGATGAAGTGGTGCAGATGTATGTGCAGCATCTCGGTTCCGCTGTAACTCGGCCGCAATTGGAATTGAAAGGGTTTAAGCGTGTGCCTATCGAGGCGGGCGCGGAGCAAAACGTGGCGTTCGATCTGAAGGCGCGCGACCTCGCGTATTGGGATTCTAAGAGCCATGCGTGGCGTGTGGAGAAGGAGCAGGTTCGCGTTCTGGCGGGAGGATCCAGCGACAGCTTGCCCTTGAACGCCACGCTGGAGCTGACAAACGCCAAGGACTTCAAACCCTGATTCTCTCCTTGCTCAAACGGGACCAAACTTTTGTCAAGCAACATATTCGAAGAAGCGAAACACGAGAACTCCGGCTTGATTGCGATTGCGGCTTACTGCGGAGGCGCTGGATCCCTGCCTTTTGGGTCTCAGATGCAACGTTGGCTCATGCGCGCTGGGAGACGATAATGATGAATCACTCGCCGGATTGAACTCGTACAATGGAACGATTTCAGGAGGGACGTTTTGAGGGCTCTTAAGCTGCGTCGCACCGCGCCATTCTTCTTTCTTCTAATCGGCCTGATTACTCGGATTCTGAAACTCGACGCACAGGCAGCAGTCCCACTTGCGTTGATGCCGATGCCTGCGCATATTATTCCGGGCAATGGGCAATTCGTCATCGACGGAAGCTTCGGCGTTGCGCTGCAGGGATACAAAGAAGCCCGCCTTGTAACTGCGGAAGATAGGTTTCTCGCCGCGCTCACAAGGGAAACCGGCATTCCATTCCAACAGGACGCGCAGCCCGATCAAGCGAAATTCATCATCCAAACCAGTGGCCCGAGCGATCCCGTGGAGCAACTGGGAGAAGATGAGTCGTATCACCTGAAGATTACTCCAAGCGGTGCGCAATTAATGGCTGCGAATCCGCTTGGCGTGTTGCACGGATTGCAAACATTCCTGCAACTCGTCCGAGTCACGCCGCAGGGTTTCGCCGTTCCGGTCGTCGCTATCGACGATCAACCCCGCTTTGCCTGGCGCGGGTTGATGATCGATGCCGGCAGACATTTCATGCCCATCCCGGTAATTGAACGCAATCTGGATGGCATGGAAGCGGTCAAGCTGAATGTTTTTCATTGGCATCTTTCGGAGAACCAAGGATTCCGCGCCGAGAGCAAGATTTTTCCTCTTTTGCAAGAGAAGGGTTCCGATGGTCGCTACTACACGCAACCGCAGATTCGCGGCGTGATTCAGTATGCGCGGGACCGCGGGATACGGGTGGTTCCTGAGTTCGATGTGCCATGCCATACCACTTCATGGTTTGTGGGCTATCCACAGTTGGCAAGCGGAAAAGGCCCTTACAAAATCGAGACCCACTGGGGCGTCTTCGATCCCGCGATGGACCCGACTCGCGAAAGCACCTATCAATTTCTCGATCGCTTCTTTGGCGAAATGACTGCGCTCTTCCCGGACGCATACTTTCACATTGGCGGCGACGAGTGCGATGGTAAGGAGTGGGATGCGAATCCGCGCGTACAGGCGTTCAAGCAGGCGCATAGGCTGAAAGACAACGCGGCTCTGCAGTCTTATTTTTCAGCGAGAGTGCAAAAGCTGGTGGCGGCCCACCACAAGATCATGGAAGGCTGGGATGAAGTGTTGCAGCCCGACACGCCGAAGGATGTGGTCATCCAGTCCTGGCGCGGACCGACAGCATTGGCAGCGGCGGCGCGGCAGGGCAATCGCGGTCTGCTGTCGACCGGCTACTACATCGACTTGAACCAGTCCGCAGCTCAGCATTATCTCGCCGATCCGTTGGGGGGCGAGGGAGCTTCACTGACGCCGGAACAAAGAGCGCGGGTTCTCGGCGGAGAAGCGACTATGTGGAGCGAGTTTGTGACTCCGGAAAATGTCGACAGCCGCATTTGGCCTCGTACGGCTGCGATCGCAGAACGGCTTTGGTCTCCGCAGGAAGTCCGGGATGTGGATTCGATGTATGCGCGACTTGGTGCCATCTCGCAAAAGCTTCAGTATTTCGGCCTGGACCATCTTTCATCTTCCGAGTTCATGTTGCAGAGGATGAGCGGCGAAACCGATCCCCGGTATTTGAAGGTTCTCGCCGCCGTTGTTCAGCCTCCCGAGGGCTACGAGCGCGGTCAATTGAAAGAGTACGAATCTACTACACCGCTGAATCGCCTGGTCGATGCCGTTTCACCGGAGAGCGAGACCGGTCGCAGATTTGCCGAACTCACAAAGACGATTCTTGCCGGGAATGCCTCTCCGGAACAATGGCAGGAAGAGAGAGCTTGGCTGGTTCTTTGGCGCGACAACGATGCCAAGCTGCAACCTCTGCTTGAAAACTCGGACCTAACAGCCGAACTCGTTCCCGTATCGCGCACGTTATCGCAAGTGGCGGCCATCGGACTCAAGGCGCTGGATGATTTGCAGAGCCATCGAGCGCCTGATGGGGCTGCACTGCAGAACAATCTGCAGGTTCTCAAAAATGCGGAGAAACCCGAAGCAGTTTTGCGCGATATGGTGGTCCCGCCAGTGGAATTGCTCGAGCAGGCAGTTGCGGGGCACTAGCTGAGGATTTTCAAGGTACGGGCGTTCTTCGGGGAGTCATGGTGCGCCCAAGTATCGCACCGGGCTTCCGACGGAGAAGGGCTACATCCCGGATCAGTTCGAAGAAGTGGAGTGCAGGTCAGAATTGCAGTCTTCCCTCTTGCATTCGACAGACGGTTAGGCAATTACAAACCTAGGGGCACAGTTCTCTTCAACAGCTTCTACGGAGAACCCCAGGCGAACAGGTTGCACGCAATCGGCGCTCGCGTGTGCGAACGCTCGCATGTAGGAGTGCGCCACTCGATTCCACACCATGTTTCGTCCATACAAGTACGCAAGCCGGCGCATTGCTTGGCAGGCTGCCTCGTTCTCCAAAAGTTCGATCGCCGCGGCTGCAATAGCGCGCGCGTTTTCAAACGGAACCAGCATCCCGCGCCCATCGTCCAGGAGTTCGACGGCATGCCAGTAGGGAGTCGAGATAATCGCCTTACCGGCGCCCAAGGCAAACGCGAGTGTTCCGGAAACTGCCTGTGCCTCGTGGCAGTACGGTGTGATGTAAATGTCGGCCGCACCGACCAGCGAAGCCATTTCCTGAGGGGCGAAGAAGCGGTTGTGGAAAACCACGTTCCTCTCAACTCCCAGTTCCCTGGCCAAGGCCTCCAACTGACCCCGGTATCGGTCGCCCTCGCGGAGCCTGACATGTGGGTGAGTAGCACCCGCGATGAAGTAGACAACATCGTTGTGTCGAGACAAGATGAGCGGCAAAGCCCGAATCACGCTCTCGAACCCCTTGTTCGGAGACAGCAAACCGAATGTGAGCATCAAAGTCTTGCCACAAATGGAGAACAACTCCTTATAGCTATCGGGATCCGCAAATTGCAAATCGGGAATTCCATGAGGGATTACTTCAATCTTCTCGACTGGGACTCCGAATACGAGTCGTAAAAGAAGAGCGGAATGTTCGCTCATGACAATAAGACGCTCGGAACGCCGGCAGATTTCTTGCATAACAGCTCGTTGAGCGGCGTTTGGCTCGCGAAGTACCGTGTGCAGAGTGGTCACCACTGGCATCTTGAGGTTCTTCAGCAACTGCAAGACATAACTGCCGCCTTCCCCTCCATAAATCCCATACTCGTGCTGCAAGCACACGACATCGACACCGCTCGAATTAAGGGAGTCGGCTGCTGTCCGGTAGGAAAGCAGGTCGTTCTGGGCTATCTCAAGACGCACGCGCGCAGGATATCTATAGCCCGAACGTGAGTCGTTGACCGCTACCACAAACACTTCAGCGGTTCCGAATTCCGCGGCGATGGCATCGCACAAGTCTGTCGTGAAAGTCGCAATTCCACATTGTCGAGGCAGGTGATTCCCGACCACCGCGATCCGCAATGGATACGCGCGGCGCGGTGCCACAAACAAGAATGGCGCCGGCGTTGTCCTGAATACCACAGGCCGCGCTTCGTGCCCGGTCATGGCGTTCGGATGGGAGTTCAACGGGAGGTTAGGCGCGGACATTGAGACTCCTTAGGTTACTCTCTGGGTCGGAATGGCGCCCAACGAAGAGGAAGGCGGATTCTGAAGTCTTCCCGAGGAGGCCCGAATAGGTCTCTACAATGGGAAACCGGTCTAGCTTCCTTTCTAAACAACGAACGGGCCTGTGTGCTGGTCACAATTGACCGGACTCCTTGTCGCATCGTCTCCGATAGTACAGATGGCGGCCCCGCGTCAGGAGGTCGCATCCGCGACAGTCGAGCGTTTGTGGCGAGCTAAGGAATCGACAGATTGACCGGCAATAAACATAACCCCGAAGGAAATAGTAGCGATAGAGGTGAACCCGATCCCGGTCCATATTGGAGACGAATGCACCGCGACTGGCGTTTCTGGGTGGGCGCGCTTTTTATGGGTGCGGCGCTCGCGATTTACGTTCTGAGCGGAGACTTGGCCTGGGTTCCAAACGGTCATCGGCAACCAGCGATGCCCGCAAGTGCGGCGAATTAAGTCCGCCCCTTTAACTGGTCCACCGACTGGACCGTTGCAGTCCGGATGCTGGTGTCAAAGTCGTCGCAGTCCCATAAGAGCGGTTCCACTATTCGCGTGCCTTTCAAACTCATGCAGGCCGTTGGTACAACCGAGCCGCGAGTGCTGGTTTGCATTGACGGCTCAGGCCAGATTGAGCACGAGAGAATCTTCTATGCGATTGGCAGGGGTGAGACCTGGCTCTTGCCCGCTGAGGCGGGAATTTGTGGCTTTCAACCCAACGGAGAAGTGACACTGCCGGAGATTGCGATCCCAGGAGTCCAAGGAATTGGGGATAGTGCGGAGTTGGAATAACTGCGAGGTCGCATTGCGCAGAAGCTCAAATAGCGATAGGCAGAACCTCGGAGTTGGAGATGGATGAAGAAGCTCATTGTGTTTGATCTGGACGGGACTCTGGCACCGAGTAAGTCGTCGCTCGATGGCGAAATGTCGTCCCTTCTTCACGACTTGATCGGAATCGTCAGGGTGGCAGTCATCTCCGGAGGCGCCTGGCAACAGTTTGATACACAGGTTCTCTCCAAGCTTCCGCACGACAAAAGGCTGGCAAGCTTATCCATTCTCCCAACCTGTGGAACACAATTCTTCCAATTCAAGGGGCAGTGGAAGAGACTCTATGCAGAAGATTTCACCTCTGAAGAAAAAGAAAAAATCGTCGACTCTCTGAACAAAGCCGTCACAACCGCGGGCTTCCCCGCTGAAAAACCCTGGGGAGCGACCATTGAGGACCGAGGAAGCCAGATAACTTACTCGGCACTGGGCCAGCAAGCCCCCTTGGAAGAGAAGGTGAAATGGGATGCGGATTTCGCCAAGCGGAAGAAGATCAAAACAATCCTCGACACTCTCATTCCCGAGTTTTCGGTCCGCCTCGGAGGGGCGACATCTATTGATGTCACCAAGCCTGGCATTGACAAGGCATACGGCATCAGGAAGCTCCGAGACATTCTCGGCATTCCATTGAAGGAGATGATTTACGTTGGGGATGCCTTGTTTCCAGGAGGAAATGACTACCCAGCGGAACAGGCAGGCGTCATTTCCATTCCCGTTCGAGGCCCTGATGAAACCAAGCGGGTCATCGAGGCAATCATTGCCTGCCTGGGCGACGACCGACAAGCGCGAACCTTTGAGGTGGATTGATGGTGCGTCTTCATCGCTCCGAATCTATAGCATTCAAAGTCGGGCCGGGTCTGTGTGAGCATTTCTGTTCGACAACGGGCGCAGTGCGTCGCCAGAATATCCAGCGGTTTCGCATCCTTAAGCTTCATTCAAGCGGCAAGCCCACATAGTTCTCAGCGAGGGAAGTGGCGGCAGCGCGCGAACTCATCACATACTCCAACTCAGCTACCTGCCGTTTGCGATCGAACGGAGAAGCGTCGTCAAAAACGTGCAATAGCGAAGTCATCCACCAGGAGAAGCGCTGAGCCTTCCAAATCCGGCGCAAACACGTACCTGAGTAAGCATCGAGCTTCCCGCCATCATTTTCTTGATATCGTGCCCTAAGCGCTTCCGAGAGATAATGCACATCGGCAAGTGCGAGGTTCATTCCTTTTGCGCCAGTTGGTGGGACAATATGCGCCGCGTCGCCGGCAAGAAATAGGTGGCCGAACTGCAGGGGCTCGACAACGAAGCTGCGCATGCCGGTGACCCCCTTTTGCAGAATTTTTCCCTCTTTCGGACGCCAGCCGTTCATGCATCCGAGACGTGTGTGAAGTTCGCTCCAGACGCGATCATCGCTCCACTCCGTGATATCTTCATCGGGCTTGCATTGAAGATATAACCTGGTTACGCGCGGCGATCGCATGCTGTAAAGCGCGAATCCTCGCTCGTGGTGCATATAGACCAGCTCTTCCCTTGACGGCGGGGCTTCCGCGAGAATTCCGAGCCAGGCAAATGGATAGGTTCGGTCGTAGATGGTCAGCGCTCCCTGTGGGAAAGACGATCTTGAAACGCCATGAAAGCCGTCGCATCCAGCAATGTAATCGCAGACGATGGTATCGACATTGCCCTGGTTCTCCACGCGAATTGAGGGGCGGCTCTCTTCGATGCCGTGCAACGAAACCTCACCACATTCGAAACGGAGATCGCCGCCGTCGCTCAGTCGGCGGCTAATGAGATCCTTTACAACCTCCTGCTGACCATAGACAGTGACGGCCTTTCCGGTGAGTTCGACGAATGGGATGCGATGGATTCGGCCGTGGAGGCCCAACTCAATGCCCTCATGACGGAGACCTTCCCGCTCCAGGCGTTCGGCAACACCCGCGTCGCGGAGCATTTCGACGCTTGCGTGCTCCAAAACTCCGGCGCGTACGCGATCCTCGCAATATGTGCGCGACTTTGCCTCCAGCACAATGGATGCAATGCCATGCTGGTAGAGCAAATGAGAGAGCATAAGGCCAGCGGGCCCTGCGCCAATCACTGCAACTTGAGTTTCAAACTTTGCCATTGATCTCTCGTATTTATGACCTTAGCGTTCGCTGAGCGGGGATCTACGGCAAAAAGGGAATTGCCAGCCGCGAATGGAATAAGTTGGGTGAATCCCCTCATCGCTATCAAGTTGCCATCATGAATATCTTTGGCAGTTGCCTTGGTGGGGCATTCACTCCGCGATTTGACTTCCTTCGATATAGAGCAGCATTATTACGCGCGCGCATAAAGCTACACAAGACGTGCGATAATCGGCTGCTAAATTGGGAAGCCATGCGCGGAAAGACTGTAGTGTATTTAGGGAATGAATGCTCACAATTCCATGAGTCTTTCAGGCTTGAGCGGACGTCCTTTGCGATAGGAATATTGTGACACAATCGAAGGTGATTTCCGGGAAACGTGCAGCTCTGCGCGGGAGCGCAACTCGGTGCTCTTCCGATCCACCTGACCATGAAGTGCGTTCCACTTCGCGGCTTCGGCTCTTATGGTGCGTTAGCTGCAATACGGATGAAAGACCTGTCCGCGATAGGACGGCAAGAAAGGCAGACAACTGTGATTAAGTTTCTTCTAAGTCTGAACCGCATGAAACCGTTGGTTCTTGCCGCTGCTTTAGGAACAGTCCCACTTGCAATTGCGCAGTTTCCGGGAATGCAGCAGCCAAAGCACTATCCTTGGTCTGACACCACCTTGTCTCCGGATGAGCGTGCCGACATGGTGATCAAGGAACTCACGCTGGAGGAGAAGATCTCCCTTCTGCATGGACAGGGTTTCTCATTTAATGCCACAGGTCCGACCGAGTCCAACGGCGGCGCCGGATACTCGGTTGGGATTCCACGCGTAGGTATTCCCGCAATTCAGATGGCCGATTCAGCGTATGGCGTAACGCGAGGAGCTGCTTCCGGGCGCTATTCCACCGCACTCCCCAATAACCTCGCAGCTGCGTCCGCCTGGGACCCGCAAGCTGCCTTTGAATATGGCGCCCTGATTGGCCGTGAGTTGCGCCAGGAGGGCTATAGCATGTCGCTCGGAGGAGGCGTCAATCTAACGCGGGAGCCTCGCAACGGTCGAACCTTTGAATACCAGGGCGAGGACCCGCTTCTGGCAGGCACGCTTGTTGGCAATTTCGTCAAGGGAGTGCAGTCGCAGCATGTCATCGGGGACCTGAAGCATTACGCCGTCAACGACCAGGAGAGCGGCCGCAATGCCGTGAATGCCAACATCGACAAGCGGTCGATGCGCGAGACGGATCTGCGCGCCTTCGAGATTGCACTCAAAATCTCAGACGCTGGCGCATTTATGTGCTCCTACAACAGAGTGAACGGGGACTATGCCTGCGAAAACACCTACCTGCTCACGGATGTCTTAAAGAAGGATTTTCACTTTCAGGGATTCGTGCTTTCCGACTGGGGTGGGACGCACTCCGCCGCTAAAGCTTCACACGCGGGTCTCGATCAGGAACAACCGGGCAAGAACTTCTTCGGCGACGCGTTGCAAAAAGCTGTCGAGAGCGGGGAGGTTTCCCAGGACGAGATCAACGACCACGTCCATCGTATTTTGCGCACGATCTTTGCTTCCGGCTTGTTTGATAACCCTGTGGTCAAGCAGGTCCCAGATATAGAGGGCGGTTACGTAGTTGCGCAGCGGCTCGCCGAGAAAAGCATCGTCCTGCTCAAGAACGAGCGAAACGTTCTCCCACTGGATGGCGGAAGACTGCATTCCATTGTGCTGATTGGCGGGCATGCCGATGTGGGTGTGCTCACCGGCGGCGGGTCGGCGCAGGTCGACGCGCCGGGAGGCTCCGTGGTTCCTCCGCCACCGCCGCAGCCCGGCGCGAATCCCATGGCGAACTTCGCAAGACGCCAGACGTGGTTGCCCAGTTCGCCGCTCCGTGCTTTGATCGGGAAATTGCCTTCGAGCAAGGTCACCTACATCTCGGGCGATGATCTCGCCATTGCTGCCTCCGCTGCCAAGGCGGCGGACATTGCCATCGTCTTCGCTTACCAGCACGAGTCGGAAGGCATGGATTTGAAGTCGCTGGATCTTAGTGAAGATCAGAACAAGCTGATTGAAACGGTTGCTGCCGCCAATCCGAAGACGGTTGTGGTTCTGGAGACGGGCAGCCCGGCCACGATGCCCTGGATCGATAAGGTTGCGGGAGTCGTTGAAGCCTGGTACCCGGGTATCCGTGGTGCGGAGGCACTGGCAAATGTGCTTACAGGCGAAGTGAATCCGACCGGTAAGCTGGCGATTACCTTTCCGAAAAGTGACGCCGATCTGCCTCATCCCACGCTTGTATTGCCACCGCCAGCCTCGCAACCTCAGCGTCCGGCGCCGGGCGCCGATATTTCGAGCTTCATGGCGATGATGGCGAAAGGCCTGCCACCGTTTGAGACTTATTACGATGAGAAGCTGAAGGTTGGATACAAGTGGTACGACGCGGAGAAAAAGCCGGTGCTTTTCCCATTCGGCTTCGGTCTGTCGTACACGAGCTACGCTTACTCCGGGCTGTCAGTGAAGAACGGCGATCAGCTCACCGTTTCCTTCACTGTGAAGAATACTGGCAAGCGCGCTGGGACTGAGATTGCGCAGGTGTACGCATCTTTGCCGGATTCAGCGGGCGAGCCCCCCAAGCGTCTAATCGGCTGGGCTCGCCTCGAGCTAGCGGCCGGCGAGTCAAAAGTGGTGACGATTCCTGTTGAGCGCGATCATCTCACTGTCTACGATGAGGCAGCCGATACCTGGAAACTCGTTCCCGGCAGCTATGCCATCCTGGCCGGAGGCTCTTCGCAGAATCTGCCGCTTCACCAGCAACTGGACCTGCAATAGCGGAATCCACACGCATCGAAACTATGAAGGCGGCGACCCAACTATGCTGGATTTCCAGACAGTTGGGTCCGCTCTCTGTGTCGACCGTCAGCGCACCAGATTGGTTTTGGCGAGATCGATAATCTCATTGCCGCGCCCATCGAGAACAGCTTTGATCATAAACAGGCTAAAACCCTTGATTTGATCGACAGTGATGGTAGGAGGCATGGAGAGCTCCTGTCGGCTCACGATCGCTTCAACCAGAGCCGGCCCGTCATGACGGAGTGCCTGCTCGATCATCGGCCTGACTTGATCTGCCGTCTCGGCTCTGAGGCCGAGGATGCCGGCTGCCTCGGACATCTTTGCGAAATCAGGGTTGCGCAGATTGGTTCCAAAGTCGAGAATGCCTGCGGCCTTCATTTCCAACTCAACAAAGGCCAACGAACTATTGTTGAAGACGATCAACTTCACAGGCAAATTTAACTGGCGAAGCGAGAGCAGATCGCCCATCAGCATCGCGAGTCCACCATCTCCGGACAACGAGATTACCTGACGGCCAGGATGACTGACCTGTGCACCAATAGCCTGCGGGAGCGCATTTGCCATGGAGCCATGGGTGAAGGAGCCAAGCAACCGGCGCTTGCCATTCATATGGAGATAACGCGCGGCCCAAATCGTCGGCGTACCGACGTCGCACGAAAACACTGCGTCCTCGGCCGCGAGCTCGTTCAAAATCTTGGCGACATACTGCGGATGGATCGGCTTTCCTCCCGCTTCGCCTGTGGCCAGGTCGTCAAGGCCTTTGCGCGCCTCGACATAGTGTTTGAGCGAGGTAGTCAAATGAGCCTCATCCGAATTCCCGCGCAAATAAGAGACGAGCGTGGTGATGGTGGCCTTCACGTCGCCGACCAGGCCCAAATCCACATTCGCGCGGCGGCCAATCTGCTCGCCTCGAATGTCGATCTGAATGATGGTCGCGTCCTGAGGGTAAAACTGTTGGTATGGGAAGTCCGTTCCGAGCATGAGCAGTGTGTCGCAATTCATCATTGCGTGATAGCCCGAAGAAAAGCCAAGAAGGCCCGTCATCCCAACACTGAAGGGATTGTCGTATTCGACGAACTCCTTGCCGCGCAACGCATGCACAATAGGGGCCTTGAGCTTGCCCGCAAGCTCGATCAACTCAGCGTGCGCTTCGGCGCAACCGGCTCCTGCCAGAATTGTTGTCCTTTTCGATTGATTCAGAAGTGCTGCCAGAGCCGCGATCTCGTCTCCTGATGGGCACACTGTAGGCCTCGCTTCATGGAAATGGAGGCGCGGCCCGGACTCGACGGCATCCCGCAAAGCTACATCTCCTGGCAGGGTAATCACAGCAACGCCACGCCGCGAGATCGCGGTTTGCATGGCAATCTCAAGTACGCGTGGCATCTGTTCGGGCTGCGAAACCAGCTCGCAATAGTGGCTGCATTGCGCGAAGAGATGTTCCGGATGGGTCTCCTGAAAATATCCGCTTCCTATTTCGTTGCTCGGAATCTGCGCCGCGATGGCGAGGACGGGAACCCGGCTGCGGTGGCAATCATACAGCCCGTTGATTAAATGCAGATTTCCCGGCCCGCAGCTTCCGGCACACACCGCCAACTTTCCGGTGAGGTGGGCGTCTGCTCCAGCGGCGAAGGCCGCCGCTTCTTCATGGCGCAGATGGATCCAATCCAGTTTTCCGGTCGCGCGGATTGAGTCGGTGATGCCGTTGAGCGAGTCGCCGGAAACTCCATAGATTCGCTGAACTCCTGCTTCCGCGAGAACGTCCACCAATAGATCCGCCACTTTTTTCTTCGCCATGAAGCCCTCATTTCTCGGAAATCCTGAGGAAACTCACTGAACTGCTCGCCCTTAGTACAGAGTGGATTACTTCTCCGGTCAAGCACCGCGCAAACATCGGCACAACCACAATGCTGACAGCCACTTCGATAAACCAATTAAGGACGAATCGCCGGCTTTGGTTGGCACCCTCTCATTATCCTAGTTCAGGTTGAATGTGACTGAGGTACTGCAAACGATGGAATGCGAGCGATTCTGCTCATAAGTCATCGGCGGGTTTAGGAATCATGGCAACAAGGTCTCCGTCGAGCCTGCAGTTGTTAGAAAGACGAAGTAGAGCGCACTTCAAGATACAGCAGTTGATGCGAAAGTGCAGCACGGTCCGCACAATCTTTCATGTACACCCGAATCTGATGCGGGAAAGGTCCCCGGTAACCGAGCCAATTCCTCGGATTGGAAAGATAACTATGGCTCCAGAGCAGCGGATCGAGCTCGGCGGTCTTTCGGAAGCAACTCCAGAATTGCGGCAAGTCGAGAAAGTTGATTGGGCCTGGGCCAGCCGTGACCAGCACGTTCAAGATGGCAACATCTATCTTCCATCGCCGCACAAGAATCAGGTGAAGAATTGAAGTTACTTCGGGACTGGAAGATGCAGTTCGCGTTCGGGATCGCCGTGATCGCTCTGCTGTTGATGGGGACTGTCTCCTATCGTTGGATCGTCGTTTCGGAAGACAGCAATGGATGGGTGCTCCATACTCACGAGGTCTTGGGCAACCTCAATGGACTGCTCCTCTCGATGGAGAGCGTTCAATCCAGCTCTCGTGGATTTGTTTTGACAGGCGATGAGTCTTACCTGACGTCCTATGCCGACAGCGTTTCGAATGCGCGACAGGAAGAAGCATCCATTCGCAGTCTGACAATCGACAACCCTGGCCAGCAAGCGCGCCTCCCAAGACTCGAAATCCTGACTGCGGAAAGGATCGAGTTCGCGAAAAAATTGATCGCTTTACGCCGAACTGTCGGGTTCGAGCCAGCAGCAGATGTCGTGCGAAGCGGCAAGGGTCAGCAAATCATGACCGAGCTTCAAGGGATGGTTCGCACGATGAAGGACGAAGAGTTGCGACTTCTTGCGCTGCGCGAAGTTGACGCAAAGAGGCGTGCGCAGCAGACCAAGGATTATCTGATCTTCGGGATGATGCTAGCGGTGTTGGTGACCGCTGGAGCGGGATGGAGTGTCCGTCGTGACTCCCTGGCCCGCAGGCTTGCTGAGGAAATGCAACGCGAGGGTGAGGATCGCTTTCGCAACCTGGCGAACAACATCTCTCAACTTGCCTGGATGGCCGACGAGAAAGGTTCGATCTTCTGGTACAACCAGCGTTGGTACGACTACTTTGGCGCAACAGCGGAGGAAATTGCCCGTCTGGGCTGGGCTCAAACCGTTCATCATCCAGACCATATACAGCGGGTACTGGAAAAGTTCAAGCGATGCTTTGCAGCCGGCGAGGTTTGGGAAGACACATTTCCCCTTCGCGGCGCGGACGGCGTGTACCGCAATTTCCTGTCGAGGGCAGTTCCCATCCGCGATGGGGAGGGAAAAGTGCTTCGCTGGTTTGGTACAAACACCGACATCAGCGAGATCCAACAATCGGAGAAAGATCTGGCGGGATCGAAGGACCGGTACCGTGGATTGCTGGAGGCGGCCCCGGACGCGATGGTTGTAGTGAGCCAGGGCGGAGAGATTGTTCTTTTGAATCTTCAGGCCGAAAAGCATTTTGGATATCACCGCGATGAGTTGATTGGCCAGAAAGTGACAAACATCGTTCCGGAGGGCTTTGCGGAACGTCTGATCGCGGATGGAACGCGCACCGCGGCCGAAGCGCTTGCGCAGCAGATCGGCACCGGAATCGAACTCAACGGCCGGCGAAAAGATGGAAGCGAGTTTCCTATCGAGATCATGCTGAGCCCGCTCGATAGCACTGAAGGCATTCTGGTCACTGCAGCGATTCGCGATATTACCGTGCGCAGGAATGCAGATAAGCACCTGATGCAGATGGAAAGCAGATATCGGGGACTTCTGGAAGCGGCGCCGGACGGAATGGTGGTCGTGAATCAGCGCGGAGAGATCGTCCTGTTGAACGCTCAGGCCGAAAAGCACTTCGGATACCGCCGCGATGAGCTGATTGGCCAGGAGGTAACGAACATTATTCCGGAGGGGTTCGCTGAGCGGTTGATCGCGGACGGAACGCGCACAGCGGCTGAAGCGCTTGCGCAGCAGATTGGCACCGGAATCGAACTCAATGGACGGCGTAAGGATGGAAGCGAGTTTCCCATCGAAATCATGCTTAGCCCTCTCGAGAGCGCTGAGGGCATTCTGGTGACTGCGGCTATCCGCGATATCACAGTGCGCAATGATGCGGACAAGCACCTGATTCAAATGGAAAGCAGATATCGGGGACTTCTGGAAGCGGCGCCGGATGGAATGGTAGTCGTCAATGAGCGCGGAGAAATTGTTCTGTTGAACGCCCAGGCGGAGAAGCATTTTGGATACCGCCGCGATGAACTGATTGGCCAGGAAGTGACAAACATCATTCCCGAGGGCTTTGCCGAGCGGCTTATCGCGGACGGAACGCGCACGGCGGCCGAAGCGCTTGCGCAGCAGATCGGCACCGGGATCGAACTCAACGGCCGGCGAAAAGATGGAAGCGAGTTTCCCATCGAGATCATGCTCAGTCCACTCGAGAGCGCCGAAGGAGTTCTGGTGACTGCGGCCATCCGCGATATCACCGTGCGCAAGGACGCGGAAAAACATCTGGCGCAGATGGAGGCCCGCTATCGGGGGCTACTCGAGGCGGCACCGGACGGAATGGTGGTCGTCAACCAGCGCGGAGAGATCGTCCTGTTGAATGCTCGTGCCGAGAAGCAGTTCAGGTATTGGCGAGACGAGCTTTTGGGCCAAAAGGTAAAGAGCATCATTCCGGAAGGATTTGCCGAACGGCTTATCGCGGACGGAACCCGCACTGCGGCCGAAGCGTTGGCGCAGCAGATCGGCACCGGTATCGAACTCATTGGGCAGCGCAAGGATGGGAGCGAGTTTCCCATTGAGATCATGCTGAGTCCACTCGATAGCGCCGAGGGCATACTTGTGACCGCGGCGATTCGAGATATCACCGTGCGCAAGGACGCAGAGAAACATTTGGCGCAGATGGAAGGCAGGTATCGGGGACTTCTGGAAGCGGCGCCGGACGGAATGGTGGTCGTGAATCAGCGAGGAGAGATCGTGCTGTTGAATGCTCAGGCCGAGAAACATTTCGGATATCGCCGCGATGAGCTGATTGGCCAGGAAGTGACGAACATCATTCCGGAGGGCTTTGCCGAGCGGCTTATCGCCGACGGAACGCGCACCGCAGCCGAAGCGCTGTCGCAGCAGATTGGCACCGGCATCGAACTCATCGGGCAGCGCAAGGATGGGAGCGAGTTTCCCATCGAGATCATGCTTAGCCCGCTCGATAGCGCCGAGGGCATCCTGGTGACCGCAGCCATTCGCGATATCACCGTACGTAAGGATGCGGAGACGCACTTGGCCCAGATGGAAGGCAGATATCGGGGACTTCTGGAAGCGGCGCCGGATGGAATGGTGGTCGTCAACCAGCGCGGAGAGATCGTGCTGTTGAATGCTCAAGCGGAAAAACATTTCGGATACCGCCGCGATGAACTAATTGGCCAGGAAGTAACAAACATTATTCCGGAGGGATTCGCCGAGCGGCTGATTGCCGACGGAACCCGCACAGCGGCCGAAGCGTTGGCGCAGCAGATCGGCACGGGGATCGAACTCAACGGGCGGCGGAAAGATGGAAGTGAGTTTCCCATCGAGATCATGCTCAGCCCGCTCGAGAGCGCCGAGGGCATCCTGGTGACCGCAGCCATTCGCGATATCACCGTACGCAAGGACGCGGAGAAACATTTGGCGCAGATGGAAGGCAGATATCGGGGGCTCCTGGAAGCAGCGCCGGACGGAATGGTGGTCGTCAACCAGCGCGGAGAAATCGTGCTGTTGAACGCTCAGTCGGAGAAACAGTTTGGGTACCTCCGCAATGAACTGATAGGCCGGAAGGTCAAGAGCATCATCCCCGAGGGCTTTGCGGAACGCCTGATCGCCGATGGCACGCGTACCGCGGCCGAAGCGCTGGCGCAGCATATCGGAACCGGAATTGAACTCAATGGCCTCCGCAAGGATGGAAGTGAGTTTCCCATCGAAATCATGCTGAGCCCACTTGAGAGCGCCGAAGGAATTCTGGTGACGGCGGCGATTCGAGATATTACGACTCGCAAAGAAGCCGAAGCTAATCTTGTACAGAACGTAAAAGAGCTGAATCGTTCCAATGAAGAGCTGGAACAGTTCGCCTATGTCGCGTCTCACGATTTGCAGGAACCCCTCCGAATGGTGGCCAGCTATACGCAACTTCTATCCCGGCGGTACAAGGGAAAACTGGACTCGGACGCTGACGAGTTCATTGCCTTTGCGGTAGATGGGGCCAATCGCATGCAACGCCTGATTCAGGATCTTCTGACCTTTTCGCGGGTTGGGAAAAAAGGACAGGATCTGCTCGATATTTCAAGCGATGACGCGTTGCAGCAGGCGATTCTCAACCTGCGCGGCGCCATCGAGGACAGCGGTGCGCTCGTGACGCACGGCCCTCTGCCTGAGGTCAGGGCGAATGAGATTCAACTAACCCAGCTATTCCAGAACCTTGTCGGCAACGCCATCAAGTACCAAGGACCCGGAATTCCGCACATTCACATCTCCGCGGCAAAGAATGGGGCCCCGAGGTGGAACTTCTCGGTCAAGGACGACGGATTGGGAATCGATCCGCAGTTCTTCGAGAGGATCTTCGGCATGTTCCAGCGGCTTCACAAACGCGACGAGTTCGCAGGCACTGGAATGGGACTGGCGATTTGCAGGAAGATCGTCGAGCGGCACGGCGGAATCATCTCAGTCGAGTCGACACCAGGGGAAGGATCGACGTTCCACTTTACATTGGGGGAAAGTGAGAAGAAGTCATGAAGTCCATCGGAGAGAAACAATGTCGATAGAAGTCCTCTTGGTAGAAGACAGTCCCGGCGATGTGCGGCTGACGAAGGAAGCCTTTCGCGAGGCAAACAGTCGCATCCATTTGCATGTGGCTTCCGACGGCGTCGAAGCAATGGCTTTTCTGAGGCATGAAGGGATCCACATCGATGCACCCCGTCCGGACTTCATCCTGCTCGATCTTAATTTGCCGAAGATGGATGGGCGCGAGGTTCTTGCTCATATCAAGAACGATGAGAGCCTGAAAACCATTCCCACGATCATCCTGACCACCTCCAGTGCGGAAGAAGATATCGTCAGAAGTTATCAATTGCACGCGAATTGCTATCTGAGCAAGCCGGTAGAGCTGAACGAATTCGAGAACGTAGTGAAGAGCATCAACGACTTTTGGCTGACAAGGGCCAGGTTGACTCAGAGGAGACTGGACGAATGAGCCCGCAACCTAACAATACTGGGCCTGGGATGAACTTTGGATTTCACTCTGGCTGGAAGCGAGAGGGAGTCAGGATGCTCCGAGGAGAAGAGAAATGTCGATAGAGGTCCTTCTGGTTGAAGACAGTCCCGGGGACGTCCGACTGACGACGGAGGCGTTTCGCGACGCAAACAGGCTCATTCATTTGCATGTAGCTTCGGACGGTGTGGAGGCCATGGCTTTCTTAAGGCATGAGGGGATCCACATAGACGCCCCGCGCCCTCACTTCATCCTGCTCGATCTGAACTTGCCGAAGATGGATGGCCGCGAAGTTCTTGCTCAAATCAAGAACGATGAGAACCTGAAGACCATTCCCACGATCATACTGACCACTTCCACCGCGCAAGAGGACATCGTTCAGAGCTATCAACTGCAGGCGAATTGCTATCTTAGCAAGCCGGTGCAGCTGGACGAATTCGAAGCGGTAGTAAAGAGCATCAACGATTTCTGGCTGACCAGGGCCAAATTGCCGGAGCAGAGGTAAGGCGCATGATCAAGCGACAAATCAACGTAATGCTTCTGATTGAAGATAATCC
Source organism: uncultured Occallatibacter sp. (assembly GCA_964487345.1). GTDB lineage: Bacteria > Acidobacteriota > Terriglobia > Terriglobales > Acidobacteriaceae > Telmatobacter. The sequence goes on from CAZAQN010000030.1 coordinate 43,775, forward strand.
GGGCGATGCTCGCCTCATCAAGGAGATGCTTCAGGAACAAAGCTCTCACAAGATCGAATTGAAGCACGTGGAGTGCATGGGAGACGCCGAGAAGCACCTTGCGGCGAATGCGATTGACGTCATTCTGCTTGATCTGGGCTTGCCCGATGCCCAAGGGCTGGATGCCGTGCGGCGGGCGCATGCCGCTGCTCGTGGGATCCCGCTGGTCGTGCTTTCCGGCCTGGACGACGAGTCAATGGCCATACAAGCCATGCAGGAAGGTGCTCAGGACTACCTCATCAAAGGCCAGATCGAGCCGCGCGAGCTTGTGCGGGCGTTGCGATATGCAGTCGAGCGCAAGAGCATTCAGGAAGCCCTGTTCGAGGAACAGGAACGCGCCCAGGTCACCCTCGACTGCATCGGCGATGGCGTGATTAGTACTGACGTTTCGGGAAACATCACGTTCCTCAATATGGTTGCCGAGAAACTGACGGGCTGGTCGCTGCATGAAGTGGTCGGCCGTCCAATGGCCGACGCATTCCGCGTTTTGAATGGCAACACGCGAAAAGTCATTCCGAATCCTATGGTCAAAGCCTCTCAACAGAATCGAAGAGGGAACCTGCCGACAAACAGTGTCCTGGTACGGCGCGACGGAACGGATATCTTCATCGAAGATTCCGTCTCCCCGATCCACGATCGTAACGGGCAGGTCATCGGGGCGGTTCTTGTCTTTCGGGATGTGAGTGAGTCGCGGGCGATGGCCGACCAAATTGCCCACTTGGCCGAGCATGACTTTCTAACCGGATTACCGAATCGATTGCTCCTGAATGATCGCATTGGCCAGGCAATCGCTTTGGCGGAGCGTAACCGAGGCAAGATCGCCGTGCTTTTCATGGATATGGATGGCTTCAAAAACATCAACGATTCCCTTGGACACCCTGCCGGCGACGATCTCTTGAAATGCATTGCAAATCGTCTGCGCGATTGTGTCCGTGGACCGGACACGGTAAGCCGGCAAGGAGGCGACGAATTCATTGTTCTTCTCCAAGGAGTGAAGAAGCCGGAGGATGCGGCCATTGCAGCGAAAAGGCTGCTGAAATCCCTCTCGGAGACCTATTTCATGGGTCCGCATAATCTCCACATCACCGCGAGCATTGGCGTGAGTATGTATCCCGACGACGGCCCGGATGCGGAGACACTCATCAAGAACGCAGATACCGCGATGTACCAGGCTAAAGAAAACGGGCGCCAGAGCTTTCAGTTTTTCAAGCCCGAGATGAACGTCCGGGCAGTGGAGCGTCAATCCATTGAGGAAGATCTTCGGTGCGCCCTGGAGCGGAATGAATTCACACTGAATTATCAGCCAAAGATCAATTTGACGACACGCGCAATTACCGGAGCGGAAGCACTGCTTCGCTGGACCCATCCCACTCGAGGGTCGGTCTCTCCGGCACAGTTTATCCCCGTCGCGGAAGACTCCGGCCTGATTGTCCCGATTGGTGCCTGGGTGGTGCGTGAAGCATGCAGGCAAGCCCAGGCGTGGGTGGCCGCCGGCTTGCCTATCGGGTCCATAGCCGTCAACGTATCCGCATTGGAGTTTCGCAACGAAGACTTTCTTGAAAGCATGTTCGTGACCCTCAAAGAGACCGGCCTGGATCCGAAATCGCTCGAGTTGGAGGTGACCGAGAGCGCTCTAATGAAGAACGCCGAACTCTCATCGACAATCCTCCAAATCCTCCGGAAAATAGGAGTGCGTGTCGCGGTGGACGACTTCGGCACGGGCTACTCCAGCCTGAGCTATCTTAGAAAGTTTCCGCTCGATGCCCTCAAAATTGATCAGTCCTTCGTTCGCCAGATTGCCGACTCTCCCGACGGAAACACGATCGTAAGCACGATTATCACCATGGCCCGCAGCCTTCACCTGCGGGTCATTGCTGAAGGAGTTGAGACGCCCGAGGAGTTGGAGTTTCTCCTGGCTCAGCAATGCGACGAGGCGCAAGGGTACAAATTCAGCCGTCCAATCCCTGCCGAACAGTTTGAGATGTTACTCAGGGATGAACAAGCACGGCAATCCTCCAAGTCCAATGGCTCGATGAAAGAAAGAAACAACGGAAAGAGAACACCGGAACCGGCGGTTGTTGCGTTCACGCTCGAGAATATGAGGCTTCCAGATCACGAAACACTGAGGCTCATCGCGCGAGAAGGAAGCCTCGAATGTTGAAATTCTTCGGACTGCTTGATCGGCCTTCATCGGTATGGGAACGGAATGTTCTCGCAGGTCCTCCCACAGGGGCCGATTATCTCGTGAATGAAAAGTTTCGCAGAATGGAAGCAAACGGATTGCGAGCCGGACAATCGAGGGAATAACCCCGTTTGCCGGAATACAGAACGTGGATACGGCTAGGTAGATATAGGACGGAAAGCGATAACCAATACCAGGTTGCAAGCTAATCATCGAAGGGGTGGCTGCATGGAATCACAAAAGCGTAGCGCATACAATCAGACCCGAGGATGCTTTCTCGGCTTAAATGTTACTGCGGGTGACTTCTCGAACTCGAGTCTCAACGATTTGATGCCGATTCTGGCAAGCAACTCGGATGCGGGCCTCTGGATGGTGCCCTTTCGTGGATTACCTGTCACGGGTGTGGATGTCCTGCTGGATCTCGTCTATCTCGACAGCGATTGCCGAGTTATTGACGTAGTTGAATTCTATCCGGCCTACCGCATCGCACCTGGCCGTCCGGTCGCTGCAAGTGTGTTGGCATTGCCGTCCCGCACGATCAATTCGTTGCAGACTCAACAAGGCGATCAACTGGTGATATGTGCTCACGCAGAGATGCTCTGGCGCCTTGAGCGGTTCAACCCAATTGGAGCCGGAGGCGCCATACCCAAAGCTATCCGGAACCCCGTCATCCCAGGGCAAGATCGCGAAATGCTGCCAACAAAGGGCTCGGACCTGGCGCAAGCACAAGTTCTCCCCTCGCAGAAGCGCAATCCTTTGGATGAGGTAAACGGGAATGTCCCGGTCACACTTGAGCCCAGAAGCATTAAGCCTCAGAGGAATTGGTTGGATCGATGGTTTTCCACTGATCCCGTGGACAAGAGAAAATCTCCCCGAAAGCCGGCGCCCGGTCTGTTTGCTTTTTTCTGGACCGGTGGGCCTCCCCTGGCGCACAGCATTCGGGATATTAGTGCGACCGGGTTGTACGTAGTTAGCGAGGAGCGCTGGTACCCCGGCACTCTCGTCCGGATGACGCTTGCAACGGCAGAAAGCGGAGCACAGTCCGAGACCGACTCAGTCACCGTGCTGGCGCGAGCTGTCCGCGATGGCAACGACGGCGTCGGCCTCGAGTTTGTCCGGCCTAGTGGGTTAGATGAGAGGACCGCTCAACTCCTAAGGGGGATGACTGCGGGCAAACCTATGGATTCCTGAAACGGATCGTGAGGTGCGCCCCTCAATACCAAGCCGCTTTCAGAACAGGCGGGGGAGTCGTGATGCAGTCAGGTTGTCGCCGGTGGTGCGGTCCTATGCAGCGCTTCGTGAGAGCGCCTATTTGAGGTACCGGGTCAGACGGCGACCTCGCGGTCTTGCGCCTTCGATGCAGATTCGGTTATCGCTTCCTCCACACGAGCTCCTCGAAGCTGTCCCCGGCGCAATTCTCGGCGCTTCATAAGAAAGAAAAAGACCGGAACAAGAATCAGCACATGAACGGTTGAAGTGATCATGCCGCCGACGATAGGAGCGGCGATCGGTTTCATCACGTCGGACCCGATGCCTGACTCCCAGAGGATGGGAGCGAGGCTCAGAATCACTGCGGTTACGGTCATGAGCTTGGGGCGAAGGCGCTGTACGGCGCCGTCGATTGCGGACTGTTCGAGAGCAGCCTCTGTTAGCGGGGCGCCTTGCGCGAGGCGGCGCTCGAGCGCCTCATGTAGATAAACGACCATGACGACGCCGGTCTCGACTGCGATGCCGAAGAGGGCAATGTAGCCGACCCAGACAGCGACGCTGAAGTTGTACCCGAGAAGCCATTGCAGCAGGAGGCCGCCAGACAAGGCATAGACGGTGGGGAAGATGAGAACAGCTGCCTCCGCAGCGGACTTGAAGACGAGATAGAGCAGCAGAAAAATCACGAAGAAAACGATGGGCAGGATGATACGCAGGCGCTGCTTGGCGCGCAGCTCGAACTCGTATTCACCTGCCCAGTGCCAAGTGTAGCCGGCCGGCAATGTGAGCTTTTGCGGCATGAGCCGATTGGCGCGATCGACAAATCCTCCGTAGTCATTGGTCTTCAAGTCAAGATAGACATAACCGGTGAGCGCACCGTCTTCGTCGCGAATCATGGCGGGGCCGCGTGAATAGTAGACCCGCGCGACTTCGCTCACGGGAATCTCCTCGCCGGACGGGGTGGGAATAAGCGCTTTCGAAAGTGCATCGGAGGTGCTGCGGAAGTCATGTTGATAGCGGACGGCAATTGGAAAGCGCTCGCGGCCTTCGATATTCTGAGCGATATCAGCTCCGCCGATTTCGGAAGTGACCACACGCTGCACGTCGGCAACGCTCAATCCGTATCGAGCGGCTTCCGGCCGGTTCACGTCCACGTTCAGATAAAAGCCCTGCGAAACACGCTCGGCGAAGACAGAACTCGTCTCCGGCATGGCAGAGAGAACCCGCTGCATCTGCGCTCCCAGATCCTGAATGCGATTGAGATCGGTGCCCTCGATCTTGATGCCGATGGCCGTCTTGATTCCGGTGAGCTCCATGTCGAGACGGTTTTCAACGGGCATGGTCCAGGTGTTGGTAAGGCCGGGGAATTGCAGTTTGGCGTCCATCTCCTGGATCAGCTTGTCGTAGGTCATGCCGGACCGCCATTGCTCGCGCGGCTTCAACATGATCGTTGTGTCGTACATATCGAGCGGTGCGTTGTCGGTGGCGCTATCGGATCGGCCGACGGTTCCGAAGACTGTGGCGACTTCAGGAAACGAATGAATGACGCGGTCCTGTTGCTGCATGAGGAATACGGCCTGTGTGATGGAGATGCCGGGTAGCGCGGTCGGCATATACAAAGAGGAACCCTCGTAGAGCGCGGGCATGAACTGATTGCCGATGCGAAAGGCAAGAGGAATGGTGGCTGCGAGGAAGATGAGATTAAGAGCGACGACGATCTTCCAATGACGCAGGGACCAGCGCAGGATGGGCAAATAGAGCGCTTGAGTGATGCGCGCGGCGGGATTCTTGGATTCGGGGCGCAGCTTTCCTCGAAGAAAGAGAGGCATAAGCGCCGGGACCAGCGTGATCGAAAGCAATGAAGAGAAAATCAGTGCCAGTGTTTTGGTCCATGCGAGGGGGCGGAACATGCGGCCCTCCTGCGCCTCAAGCAGGAAGACGGGAAGAAACGAAACGACGATGATGATGAGCGAATAGAACAGAGCCGGGCCCACCTGCTGTGCAGCGCCCACGAGAATGCCCCGTCGTTGGCGGCTCGTAAGGTTCGTGATGTCGTCGCGCTCAGCCAGATGGCGGTATCCGTTCTCGACCATCACAATGGCAGCATCGATCAGCACGCCGATCGCGAGCGCAAGTCCGCCGAGCGACATGATATTCGAGCTGACATGCAGGTAGTGCATGGGAATAAACGCTCCTAGAACCGCGATGGGCAGCGTAAGGATAGGAACGAGCGCGGAGCGGAAATGAAAGAGAAAGACGATGCAGACGATGCTGACGATGATGGCTTCGAGGATGAGATCGCGCTTGAGCGTGTGGATGGACTGGTCGATGAGCCATGAGCGGTCGTAGCCGGTCACGATCTCGACTCCGGGCGGCAGCGCCGGAGCGATTTCTTTCAGTTTGGCTTTCACATTGTTGATGACGTCGAGGGCGTTCATGCCATAACGCATCACGACAATGCCGCCCACGGTTTCGCCATCGCCCTGCCACTCCGCCGCGCCGCGTCGAATTTCGGGCCCAAAGGTGACGGTGCCGAGGTTGCGCACCAGCACCGAGGTTCCGTTCTTGGTGGCTACGGGGACATTCTCGAGATCGGAGATGGAGCGTAGATAACCCAGACCGCGAATCATGTATTCTGCGCCGCCGGCCTCGAGTACGTCGCCTCCGACTTCGTTGGTGCTTTGGCGCACGCGATCGATCACGGTGGAAGCGGAAATACCATAGGAGAAGAGCTTGTTCGGGTCGAGATTGACCTGATATTGGCGCACAAATCCGCCAATGCTCGCGACCTCCGCCACGCCGCCGACGGTTTCAAGCTGATAGCGCAAATACCAATCCTGCAGCGCGCGCAGATCGGCAAGGCTTCTTGTGTGGTTGCGGTCGACGATGGCGTATTCGTACACCCAGCCTGCGCCGGTTGCATCGGGGCCGATGGCGGGATGTACATCTGCCGGCAGACGGCCGGAGATTTGCTGCAGGTACTCATTGACGCGTGAGCGAGCCCAGTAGATATCGGTGCCATCCTCGAAGATGACGAAGACGCACGAGTCACCGAACATGGTTTGCGCGCGCACGCTCTTGACGTGCGGTGCAGACAACAGAGAAGTCACGATGGGATAGGTGACTTGGTCCTCGACCACATCCGGTGGCTCGCCAGCCCATTCGGTGTGAATGATGACCTGTACGTCGCTGATGTCGGGGAGCGCGTCGAGAGGCACGTTATGAAGCGACCAAACGCCTGCAACCGTAAGCAGAAGGGCTCCGGCGAAAACGATGAATGGATTGTTGGCGCACCACGCAATGATTTTCGAGATCATCACATGCCTCCCGTGGCAGAGAGACTGAGCTGTTTGGTCGCGACGATCTGACCTCCGCGCTGCGCGGTGACAGTCGCTTGCCAGGTGCCTCCTGAATCCAACGCGAGCGGCCCTTCATAGAGGCCTTGTCCTTTGTCCTGTAGTGTTGCCGCTGCATGCTGCGCCGCCATGCCCATGGCCGGCATTGCCGCCATAAAAAAGGTCACGGAGATCTGAGCGCCTGCGACAGGCTTCCCGTCAACGCCAATCAGTTTCACCTGGACAGTATTCCCGCCTTTACGCGGAGGCGACGGCTGCGTTGTTAGCTCAATCCGTGGCTGCGCGGCCGAATCGGCGACAGCACCTACATTTTGAGGATGAGGAGCAAACGATCCCATCGCCGCTTGAAGTTGCGCCTCTGAATCAACCAGGAAGTTAGCCGAACTGACGATTCGTTCGCCGGCGCGCAATCCCTTAAGAACGACGACGGAATCGTCCAGCTGAGGACCGATCTCGATTTCGCGTGGTTCGAGGTTGCCTTGTCCGTGATCGACGAACGCCACATTCCGCGAGCCCGCTTGCAGCACACCGGACGCAGGGATCACCAACTGACGGCCGAGGGGAACGGAGATGTCGACGTTCACGTACATGCCGGGCTTGAGTGCGACGCCCGGATTGCGGAAGACAAGACGAACCTTCGCAGTGCGCGTTGTGGGATCGACCTGCGGGAGGATCTGATCGATTCTGCCGGTGAACTGGCGCCCCGGATAAGCATCGATGGTGACCTGTGCGGGGTTGCCAGGTTTGAGTCGGCCGACATCGTTCTGAAAGACGTTGGCATAGACCCAAACCGTGGAGAGATCGGCGATGGTGTAGAGCTTCATGTCCGGCTGAACGTAGGCGTTGGGTAGGGCATTGCGCTCCGTGATGTATCCCGATGCTGGAGAGTTGACGGCGACCTCGCGCTGGACTTGGCCGGTTTCTTTCAGTGTCGCGATGGCAGCGGGAGGAACATCGAATTGCCGCAAGCGCTCTTCGGCAGCCTGCAACAGCCAACCGCTTTCCTCTGCGGCGGTTCCGTGCATATCGGTTGCGAATGCGTTTTGGTTTTTCTTTGCGAGAAGGTACTCCTGCTCAGTGCCGACCAAGTCCGGGCTGTAGATAGTGAACAGCTTTTGACCCTTGTTGACGTATTGATAGGTCGCGTTGGCAGAGACGTTCTGTATCCAGCCGGCGAAGCGGGTTTGCACGTAGGAAAGCCGCTGTTCGTCGATGTCCACGTTGCCGGGCACGTGCAGTTCGTCGGTAATATTTTTCAGTTCCACTTGCGCCATGGTCACGCCGATTTCCTGAAGGCGGGTTGGCGAGATTTGCACCGGGGTGAGCGCTGGTTCGGAACTCGCTGGTGCAACAGCGGGTGAGGGAACTGCGCCGGCAACGACTTCGGGCCCGCGCGCGACCACCGGATCGCTCGCGTCGGAGGAGGCTGCGTGCGCCGGAGCATTCCGATGCATGAGCAGATAAGCAACGGCCACAGCCAGCAATGCACAGAGAGCGCCAGCCAAAAAAAATGCACGTTGATAGGGACGCTGAGTCATTTCTTTTCCTCCGGTGTTGCGAGCTGCTGATCGAGCGGAATGCCGACGGCTAACTCGAGGTCTGCTATGCGGGCGCTGAAATCGCCCAGAGCCTGCCGCCAGGAGAGATCAGTATCGATCACCGTCATCTGACTATCGAGGAGGTCGAGAAAGTCGGTCTGATTGTTTTCGTAAGCGATGACGGCCGCGTGAAGGGTTGCGTCGGCCTGTGGTCGGAGTGAGTTGTGATAAATGGCAGCGAGCCGCTGCGCCGCGCGGGCATCCGCGAGCGCTTCCTCGATCTGCCCGAAGGCTTCATTGCGCATGGCGGCCAGTTCGGCATCCTCATCCGTGACCTTGGTTGCGGCTTCGGCTATGTCGGCGTCATGCTTGCGATGGTTGAGCCATGGCAGGCTGACCGAGCCCTCGATCATGTAGTTGTTGCGCGGGTCGGAGCCCGACGGCATCAGCATGTAACCGGCCGACACAGTGAAATCCGGAACGTAAGCCTTCTTCGCCAGCGACTGCTCCTGGCGGCTTTTCGTTGCGGCAACTTCGGCCGCTAGGAGGTCGGGCCTGGATTGCAGCGCAAGTTTTTCGAGATCTTGTGCGGAGGGTAAAGGTTGATCGACCTGAAAATCGCCGCGCGGAGTGACCGGTAGCGTAGGGTCGCGGCCGAGGAGCGTGTTTAGATGCGCACGCGCCACGTCGGCATCGTGGTCAAAGCGGATCATATGCTCCGCCAGACGAGTAAGAGCGAACTGCGCCTTGAGCATGTCCTGCTGCGGAACCTTGCCGGTTGTGTACTTGATCCGGGCAGCTTCAATGGCCTGTTGAGCGATGGCTACGTGCTGGTCGTGAATCTGCATCTCGTCCTGCGCGAGCAGCAGATCGTAAAACGCCTTGCGAACCTCGACACGCACGTGCAATCGCGCAGACTCCAGTGAGTCTTTCTCGGCCTGGACGTCGGTCCGCGCGATGCTGGTCTCCAGTCCGCGCTTGCCGGGTCCGGGAAGCGCCTGCGAGACCATCAACATGTTTTGTGCGGCGTTGTAGTCCCAGGGATGTTTGAGTGGAACCTGCCATCCGCGAAACATGAACTGCGAGTCGTCCAGTGCTCCGGCTGCGGGGACGTGAGCTTCGGCCATCGCTACACTGCGAACAGCCACGTGAATTTCGGGATTCTCTTCGAGGGCGATGCGTTCGGCTTCGTCAAGAGTCAATTCGCGTGCAGATGGATCAGGCGGCGTTTGATTAGAGACAATGGCGTCGAAACCGGCCACATCGAAGGCTGCCGCGTTGAAACTGGACGGCGAAGCGCCAATGACGGGGGACGTTTGCGCACAACTCGGGCTCGCCGGGACGCAGAGCGGCACAAGAAGAATCGCAGCAAGAAGAGTCTTCATTACTCCCTCAGATCGGTAAGGTGTTTACGGGTCGATCGAGCGCTTGGCGCGGAAAAGACGCACGCAGACACACGAAACCACGAACAGCGATTGAGAGAGCTCTAGATGCGTAGGATGGGTAAGCTGCCGGGAAGATTGAACGGAGGGGGTGCCTCACCCAGTCTCCGGAAGGCGTTCGCCTGAGCGTTTGTTGCGGGCGTCACGAAAAGAAGAGAATCGTATTCCAAATCGAGCGACTGCACGGCGGAAACGACGGGTGCAGTGGTGGCTGGATCTGATGGGTGCGCCTGGCAGCAGGTATCTTCTGACTTTGCCGTTGAACCGCAATGCTGCATCATTCCATGGCAGCAACCATGCTGGGCAGCGGGCATGAAACAGGCAAGTGTCGGCGTCGCGGCCCACAGGACCAGAAATGCCAACAATACGAATGCGCCTCTTCTCCCCACGTGCATGGTCTATTCTCTCGGCTCATCCGTATTATTTACGCTCGGGTAGTTTTCTAACAGTGATCCAAATCACATGATTCAAATTGAAGCGCGTCTCTTCGCGTGCAAGTGCGCCCAGCCGGCCGCGCCAGAATCCTCATATGCAACTTTAATGTTTCGATGGAACTTGTTCAGGATAAAAGTGAATAGAATTCTAGATCGAACGCCCACGGCGCCATTGAAACCGCAAACGGGATCGTCTCTTCAGCGAAGAATATTCTTACGATTCAATTCCAGCAAGGGATGCCTGGACATCCCCCCTGCTGGACGTTCTGTGCAAGACATCCTTGCCGCGCCCTATGCGTTAGCGGCTTGCTTGCGCATCGCCGAAGTAGCGCGAAACTGCATGAAGGAACGGCTCGGCAACTTCAGGGGGAGCCACAGTCCCATGGAGAATCTGATTAAACGGGTGTGCACCACCATAAATCTCGTCGGTGTCTTCTCTGTTCTGGCTAACTGAAATGCCATTTAGATCGACTCCGGCAAAGACTCCGTGGCTGCGCGACCAAGTCAGCAGTTCGGCTCTCATGCTCAAATCCGTCGATGCCTGCGCGTCACGTCCCACCGGACCAGCCGCCGCCGAAGCGTCGCCGCCGATCTTGAACTTGTCATGCAGAAGATCCTGGAATCCCTTGTCATTCACGGCGACGAGAACCAGGTCCGTGCCCTGCCCGCCGGCCTGAAAACCAAACGAGCCGCCGGCCATCCGGATGAACACCGGCGCGCTCCATCCAGCTCCTGTACGGCAGGTAACGACGCCCTGACCGTATTCCGCACCGAATATGAATGCGCCCTTGACCATCCCGGGCACGACGCCCACACAAACAGCCTTCCGTGCGATACCATCGGGGACAGCTTTGTCGGGCACAGACATAATTTCATCGAGGGTTGCCCGGGCCGCGCTCAGCCGCGCATCCAGCTTGTGTGCATCGTCTGCGGCACGAGCCGTGAGCGACATTCCGATGACTACAACGAATATGCCAACCAGCTTTTTCATTGCCTTCCTCCTGTTTTCTTGGACAGCAGCTTGTTGACGGCAGAGAAATAATCCGCGAGCGCGCTGCCTACTCCCATCTGTTCGGATGCAGTTCTGCAGAGCAAAGTTGACTCTTTTGTTCATTAAAACGATCGCGTTGCGAAGATCGCTGCAAGGTGGCCCGTCAAGACACGATGGCTTGTCGACAGTAATTTGAGTTCGGACGGACTCATATGCACAGGGAAGACTGACCTGCCCCCATTTTCCGCACGGTAATCTTACTTAGCCAGCCGCAGCCGTA
>CAZAQN010000031.1:0-54216 GCA_964487345.1 uncultured Occallatibacter sp.
GGGTGGGACGGATATACGAGTCGCACGAACCCGGGGGCCATCCAGTGGGGATCGCCGTGGGTGCCCCATCCAAGCTCTGCTTGGGTGGGACGGATATTACGAGCCGCACGAACCTGGGAGCCTCCAGTGGGGATCGCAGTGGGTGCCCCATCCCCGGGGTCCCCACGGGCAGGTCCACGCCCGTGGGGCGGATCTAAGCTCTGCTTGGGTGGGACGGATATTACGAGTCGCACGAACCTGGGGGCCATCCAGTAGGGATCGCAGTGGGTGCCCCATCCCCGGGGTCCCCACGGGCAGGTCCACGCCCGTGGGGCGGATCTAAGCTCTGCTTGGGTGGGACGGATATTAGGAGTCGCACGAACCCGCGTCTCCATTCGGTGGGATGGATGCGGCGCCCTCCACAGATCTGAGGTTGCCCTATTCCCTGTTCCCTGCATTTCTCACTCTTCACGCAGCAGCACGAGAGGATTCACCGACAGCGCGCGCTGTGCAGGGATGCACGTAGCCAGCAGTCCCAGCAGCGCCATCGCCACCACCACGCCGCCCAGCACCACGGGATCGCGCGGCGTCGCCTGGTACACGATGGATGCCAACACCCGCGCCGCAAGCAGTCCCAGCAGCAGCCCCGCCGCCGAACCGTACGCCAGCAATTTGAGAGGGCGTCCCAGTGCAGTCTTCAACACCTCCGTCCGCTGCGCGCCAAGCGCCACGCGAATGCCCAGCTCCTTCAGCCGCTTCGAAACCGAATACGCAGCCATGCCGAAAATCCCTGTGATCGACAGCACCGCGCCCATTCCGCCCATTACCCCCAGCGCCATGGTCGCCACGTGGGCAGGGAAGAGGACAACATTCAGCAGTTGGCCCCACGTCTGGGTGTCCACGGGCAGCCCCGCTTCCAGTGCACGCAGCTTGCGCCTCATCTCTGTGGCCAGCTGTTCCGGGTCGCGTTGCGAGCGCACGATCAGAGAGGTCGAAAGCACGGGCGCTCGCAGGAATGGCAGAAACATCGCGGGAGCTTGATTCTCGGTGAGGCTTATATATTTTCCGTCTTCGGCGACGCCGACGACTTGCACAAGGGTTCCGTCCTGCAGTTTGTAATTCTTACCGACAGCGTTCAAGACCGAACCAAAGATTTTGACGGCGAAGTCCCGATTGATCACGGCAACAGCCGGTGCGTTCTTGTCGTCGTTCCAGGAGAAACCCCTGCCTGCAAGCAAACGCGTGCCCGCCGCTTCAAAGTACCCGGGCGACACGCTGTAATGGAACGGCGCGAGCGCGGCATTCGATGGCCGCAGATCGCTGGCCTCTTCCCTGAAAACATTCTCCCTCGTCCCAGCGGTATAGACCAACGGTGGATAGTCATTCACCAGGCCCACGGCCTCGACTCCAGGGATCGTAGCCATCGCATCGATCATGCGCCTTTGCATCGCGGGCGCATCCTTGGTGTGATAGCCGACCGTCGCCAGGTTGACGCCCGCCGTCATCGTGTTGCGCGGCTCAAATCCGAAGTTGCTGTGCAACGATCGCACCAAACCCCGTACCGCGACCAACGAGGACGTGACGAGAACGGCACACAGCGCGACTTGAAGAACAAGCAGTACGTCGCGGACGGTAATGCGGCGACCCAGGCGCGCCGACGATCCCGCTTTCACGATCTCGTATGGATTGGCCCTGAACACTTGGCGCACAGGAACAACCCCAAACAGAAATCCGCTGACCAACGCCAAACCTAGTGCGAACCAATAAAGCTTTGCGTCGGGAGCCACAGGCAGGTGCAGCGGAACCCCGGCAATCGGCTCCCAGGTGCTCATGCCGCGCAACAGTAGAAAGCTGCCCAGCAATCCGAGCGCACCGCCGGCAAGCGAAATAAGCCCTGCCTCGGTCAACAATTGCCGCAGAATTCGGCTGCGTGTCGAACCCAGCGCTAGACGCAACGCAACTTCCCGCGACCGGTCCGCTGTGTGCGCCGCAAACAGACTACCCAGATTGGCGCACGCCGCTAGCAGGATCAAAGCTGCGAGAAGCATCAACCCAGCAACGAATCCACGCACCGCGGGACCAAATGAAGTGAGCCCTTCCCGTGCAAGAACGGTGGATTTGTGACCGATCTCTTTCGGGTAGATCTTTTCAAGATACGCACTCACTGCATCCACATCGGCGACAGCCTGGACGGGATTGACGCCCGGCTTCAGATGGCCGAACGTCTCGAAGACCGCATGTTCGGTGGCACGTGTACTCACACTCACCCCACCGAGCTGATCCTGGTTCACGATGGGCGCAAAGAAATCGGGCGCAAGAAACATCAACGTTCCCTGGAATCCAGGTGGCGCCACACCAAGAATCGTGAAAGGATGCTGGTCGAGCAAAACCGTGCGGCCCACCACGCCTCGATCGTCCTGGAAGCGTGCATGCCAATACGCATAGGTCAGCACGATATACGGAGCGCTGTCCGGGCCTCGCTCATCGGAGACATTGAAAAAGCGCCCAAGATAGGGGCGAATGCGCAACACGTCGAAATAGTTCCCAGTCGTTGCGAAGCCATTCGCCACGCTTGGATCCTTGCCTGTGTCCAGACCCACACCCAGAACCATGTTGAAGGCCGCTAGATCCTCGAAGCTGTGGTTACGTTCGCGCAGATCGAGATAATTTGGGAAGGACTGCCACACTGGATTGTTTCCGTAATTGGTTCCATAGAGGCTCTCGGACTGCGGCACGTTCAACGGCCGAAGAACGAACCCATCCAGAAGCCCAAAGACAACAGCATTCGCGCCAATCGACAGCGCCAGCGTCACAATCGCAGCGAATGTAAATCCGCGCGACTTGCGCAGCACCCGCAGTGCAAAGCGCACGTCCTGCAGGAGGGTGTCGAAGAAGTGGCTGCCCATTGCTTCGTAGCTTTCCTCTTTGTACCGCTCCCGTCCCCCGAATTCGATGCGTGCGCGCCTTTCAGCTTCAGCCCGATCCATGCCGTTGCGTTCAAGATCGTCCGCCCTGTGTTGGATGTGCGAGCGAAGTTCCTCGTCCATCTCCGCGCGCACCTCGGAACGCCGGAAGATTCGAGCGATGCGAATGCGAAGCGTGTCGAAGATCTCCATATTTCCTCCAGTAGAACGAACGTTCGATCTAATAATCTCTGATTAACCCGATGCTTTGAAAGGGCACGACTTCAGTCGTGCCGTCAAAGGGGCAAAATGAATGCGGGCTTTAGCCCCGGAGGCAATGTCGACCCCGCAGCCCACCTTACTCAGAGGTTCCTAACCTGATTTCAACCGTCATTCTTCCCGCAAAAGAACCAACGGATTCACTTGCAATGCACGCTGCGCCGGAATCCATGTAGCCAGCAATCCCAACAACGCCATCGCCAATACCGCGCCGCAAAGCACCAGCGGATCACGCGGCGTCGCCTGATACACAATGAACGCCAACACACGCGTTGCAAGCAGCCCCAGCACCAATCCCGTCACCGAACCCACCGCCAGCAGTTTGAAAGCCCGCCCCAGCGCGGCCTGCAATACCTCTCTCCGCTGCGCGCCCAGCGCAACGCGAATCCCCAGTTCCTTCAGCCGCTTTGAAACCGAATACGCAGCCATCCCAAAAATTCCCGTGATCGACAGCATTGCTCCCATCACACCCAGCACACCCAGCGAAGCTGTCGCCATCCGCGAACCAAACAGTGCTCCGTTCATCTCCTCATCCCATGTCTGGATGAATGAAGGAAGTCCCGCATCGAGACCGCGCAACTTGCTCCGGATCGCGGTCGCCACGGACGCCGGATCGCGCCCCATCTCGGTCGTTGTCCGCACCACCAGGACCGTATCGCTCGCAGGCCATTGCAGGATAGAGAGGAACAGCGCCGGCTGCGGATCTTCGGCAATGTTGGCGGTGTACTTTCCGTCTTCAGCAATCCCCACCACTGCGATGCGCGTTCCATCCGGCAGCTTGAAATGTTTGCCGATCGCCTCCGTTGCCGAGCCAAGGATCTTACGCGCAAACTCGCGATTCACCACGGCAACACCCGGCGATTTCATGTCGTCATCGTTCGTAAAAGTTCGGCCCGCCAACAAGGCGGTACGCGCCGCTCGGAAATACTCGGGGGAAACTTTGTACCTGATCGCTACTGCTGCGGCGTTCGACGGCCTGAAATCCGTCGTCTGGTCGGAAAAGACATTCGAAATGCTCCAACCCATGTGGAGCGGGGGAACATCGACCAATCCTACGGCGCTTACGCCGGGAATCGTCTGTATCGTATCGCTCATGCGCTTTTGCATCGCCGGGATTTCATCGCCTTGATACCCTGCCATTCTTAAATCGGTATCCACCAGCACGGTGTTCTGCGGATCAAAACCGAGATTGGTGTGCAGGGAGTGCGCCAATCCGCGCATCGCAACCATCGAAGACGTAACCAGCACAGCACAGATCGCAATCTGCACCACCAACAACACGTCGCGAATCGCAATACCGCGTCCCATCCGCGCCGTCGATCCCGCCTTCACAATCTCATACGGATTCGTGCGCAAAACCTGCCGCACCGGCACCGCGCCAAACAACAACCCGCTGATCAGCGCCAGCAGCAGCGCGACCAGGTACACATTCGCGTCCGGGTTCACCGGAATATTCATCGGGAATTCGGGGAATGGCTTCCACCCGCTCAGCCAGTGCAACACCATCACCCCGCCCCATAACCCCGCAGCGCCTCCGGCGAGTGAAATCAAAACAGCCTCGGTGAACAGTTGCCGCAGAATGCGCGCCCGGCTCGAACCCAGCGCGAGCCGCAGCGCCACTTCCCGAGAACGATCCGCGGCGCGCGCCGCAAACAGGCTGCCGAGATTCGCGCACGCAGCCAGCAGAATCAATCCCGCCAGAAGCATCAACCCCGTTACAAACGCCCGCATCGCAGGCGCGAAAAAATTCCCATGCAGTCCCGGCCGCACCAGGCTGAAGCTCGCCTGATCGTCTTCCTTGGGGTACGCCTTGTGAAGAGAAGCCCCTATCGAGCTAAGGTCCGCATTCGCCTGTGCCGGCGTGACTCCCGGCTTCAGATGCCCCAGCACTTCAAACACCCAACGCGTTCCGCGCGCGGTCAGATCATTCTCTCCGTCGATCTGCTGCTGATTCACCAGCGGCACAAAAAAGTCAGGAGAGAAAAACAAGAGTGTTCCCTTGAACTCCGGCGGTGCAACGCCGAGTATCGTGAACGGATGCTTGTTCAGCCGGACGGCACGACCCACTACGCCGCGGTCGTCTTGAAAACGGCTATGCCAATACGCATAAGTCAGCACAATATAGGGTGCGCTGTTCGGGCCATGCTCGTCGGAGCCGTGGAAGAGGCGGCCGAGATACGGCCGGATTCTCAGCTCGTCGAAGTAGTTTCCACTCGTTTCATAGCCCCAGACCGAGGCTGGATTCTTGCCCGTATCCAACGCCACCTCAGCGATGTTATAAGCTGCCAATCCATCGAAACTCCGGTTGCGATCGCGCAAATCGGCATAGTCCGGATACGACTGAATGATGTAGGTATCCTTCCCCCGTTGGAGCGAATAGAGGTCCCGCGAATGCGGCACATTCAACGGGCGGATGAACAACCCGTTCAGCACGGCAAAAACCACGGAGTTCGCGCCGATGGCCAGCGCCAGCGTCACAACAGCCGCAATTGTGAATCCCGGAGACTTGCGCAGTACGCGCAGAGCGAAGCGCACATCCCCCAGAAGGCTTTGGAAGAAATTCCCGCCCAACGCTTCGTAGCTTTCTTCCTTGTAGCGCTCTCGCCCGCCAAACTCAATCCGCGCCCGACGCTCCGCCTCTGCCCGTCCCAGTCCATCGCGTTCCAGGTCGTCTGCTCGATGCGCGATGTGCGAGCGTAATTCCTGGTCCATCGCGTCGGAAATCTCCGAACCCCGAAAAGCCCGCGCGACAACCGATCGAACATAAGAAGAGAGATTCATACTTCCTCCGGTTGTGCAGCAAGGGCCGTTGACATCGCAACGGCAAGCCGATTCCACCCGTCTTCTTCCTCGCGCAGTCGCTTCCGCCCCGGTGTTGTAAGCTCGTAGAACTTGGCCCGGCGATTGTTATCGGAGATTCCCCAGCTCGCCTTCAGCAGTCCCTGCCGCACCAGGCGAAACAGCGCCGGATACAGCGCTCCCTGCTCAATCAACAGCGCGCTGCCGGAGATTTGCCCAATCCGCAAGAGAACCCCATAGCCGTGCAAAGGGCCGAGCGAAACCGCTTTCAGAATCAAAAGATCGAGAGTTCCGGGAAGAAGCTGCGCCTGCTCAGTCATTCGCTCTCCTAAGGTAATTAGGAGATTAGCCTCACTCTCCTAAGCTGTCAAGGAGAAAGAGAATCTTCATGGGACGACCGCCGCGGATGCGAACGGGCTCGATCTACGCGGGCGCCCCATCCAAGCTCTGCTTGGGTGGGATCGATGCTTCGGATTCGCATGAAACCGGATGGGCCTACTGCAGGAAAGCCTAACGCCCCGGACAGCTCCGCGGCGTCTTCACCCCAGCCACGACCACCCAGCCGTTGTCTGCGCCCGGATGCGTCGAGCAATGCACGTCGTGGACTCCAGCGACCCAGAATCCATGCGCGATATATCCCTGGCCATACGCAAACACCGGGTCGTTCACCTGCGCAGTCACCACGCCATCGAGATCGTCATTCGTCACCACCTGCACGTTGACCGTAGGCCCATTCGGAAGCTGCACAGCAATCGTCGTGATGTGATGATCGCCATGCGGCCCGCCCCGATGCACGCGCGTCGGCTCGATCGCGACCCCACAAACCATAATGTTGTCGACATCGCGCCGCGTCCCGGAATCAACCAAAGTGGCCAGTCCCTGGTTCACCTGCGGCGTGCACCGCGCAGGCACCGGCGCATCGCGCGCAGCGAAGACCGGCCGCGGCGCAAGACCCAGAACCAACAACAACACGGCACATCCAATCGCGTAGCGCATGATTGAGCTCCAATCACGCACGATTGTAGCCTCGTTCGCTCCTCTGAAATCAGCAAACCGCGCGGGTGCCCCATCCAAGCTCTGCTTGGGTGGGATCGATGCCGCGTGCCGGACGAAACCGCACAACCACAGCGAGTTGGCACACGCAACGGCCGGAATGCTATGGTGAGGCCAAATGCCATTCGTGACCACAACGGAGGCGGGCGTTCCCATCCAGGGCCCCAGCGCCACCCTCCTCTACGACGACTGGTACCCGGCCCTCCGCACCGACACGTTGCGCAGACACAAACTGGCCAAGGCGATGCTGCTCGGCATTCCACTTGTTCTCGGCCGTCGCAACGATGGCCGCGTTTTCGCGATGCGCGACAGCTGCCCCCATCGCGGCATTCCTCTCAGCGAAGGCTGGTTCAACGGCCAGCGCGTCACCTGCCGCTATCACGGCTGGGAATTCGAACCTTGCAGCGGCCGCTGCGAACTGATCCCCTCGCTCTCCAGCCACGACCATCTCGACGCCACCCGCATCTACGCCAGCGCATTCCCCTGCGAAGAGCGCGACGGCCACGCATGGGTCTACATTCCAGGTCCCGGCAGCGGTCGAAAAGCCGACGCAGTAGAGCTGCGCAAAGTACCAGAGTTAGCCAAATTTGGCCCGCGCTTCCGCGCTGCCTACCTCACCGCCGACCTGCCCTGCAACGTCGATCACGGCATCATCGGCCTCATGGACCCCGCCCACGGACCCTTCGTCCACCAGGCCTGGTGGTGGCGTTCCCGCGCCAGCATCCGCGAAAAGACCAAGCGCTTCGAGCCCATCCCCGAGGGCTTCCGCATGAGCGCCCACGCGCCCAGCGCCAACTCCGCACCCTACAAACTCCTCGGCGTCTACGGCCAGCCCGTCGAAACCACCATCGACTTCACGCTACCCAACCGCCGCACCGAGATCATTCGCGCCGGCGACAAGTGGTTTTCCTCGCTCACCACCGTCACACCGGTCACCGCATCCACCTGCCGCATCGACGTCATCGCCGCGTGGAACGTCTTCTACTACGTCCCATTCCTCACGCCCATCGCTAAATTCTTCGGAGCAAAATTCGTCCGCCAGGACCAGGTCACCATGATCCAGCAGGCCGAAGGCCTCAAGCACAATCCAAGCCTCATGCTGATTGACGACGCCGACAAGCCAGCCAAATGGTACTTCGCGCTGAAGCAGGCGCGCCTCGACGCCGCAGCCCACGGCACGCCACCGAAACACCCCATGGATGGTCCAGTAGAACTCCATTGGCGCAGTTAAATCGCAGCAGCGCGTCAGCCTGCACTCCCGCTGGGTGCCCCGTCCTAGCTCCGCTAGGGCGGGAAAGCACTCCGCTCCCCAGCCGCTGTGTCATCCTCTCCGGCTACCGCAAACAACCACCGTAAACACCAAGGGCCGAAGATCCTCTGATCCTCGGCCCGCAAACCCCTTTCAGACTCGGTGTCTTATCCCGCCTGCGCCTCGTCGTTTTCCGCCGCATCGTCTTCCTCGTCCTCACCCTCGACGGAGATGCGCAGCGAACGCAGAAAATTCACATCGTTTTTCGTAAAGGGGGCACCATCCACGCCACCCTCGGCCCCTGGCTCCGCGTCATCGGTCTCCTTCGCCGCCACCTCGTTCAGGCCGATCGTCGCCTCCAGCATCAGCAGCACGTCGAACCCGTGCCGCCGAATATCCTGCACAACCCCGGCGATCTGCTCGCTCTCAATGACCGATTCGTGGATGGCCTCACCAAGTTGTTGGATCAATTCGCGCAGCTTTGATGTCACCTAAGCCTCCAGAACGTCGGCCGGCGCGACCTCGTGCGCAGGGATCGGCGTGGGTTTGTTCTACCTTACTGCCATAACGAGCCGGGAGCAACTAAGGATTGCACTCCAAATTGTGCAAAGCAGAGCGCCCAGTCCCACTGTTACCATCATATCGAAATGAGACCTGAATCCCTCGGCCGCGTGCTCGGAACCGGGTTGCGCGTGGCAGGGCGCATCGCCAGCCAGCGCATGAGTGCTCCAGCGCCGCCGGCGACCTGCACACAGGAAGCGGGTCCGTCTCCAAACAAGCCAGCCGATCCGGCTCCGCGTACGCGTGCCGCTCGCAAGACCCCAACAAATCTCGCCCGCGGCATAGGCGGATTCCTCAAACCCTTCAGCCGTGTCGGCGGCATCCTCTGGCTCGAAGTCACAGGCGTCTTTTTCTTCCTCCCTGTCCTTGTCTTCACGCCCACACTCTGGCGAACGCGGGCCAGCTTCGCGCACGGCCCCGACCACCGCACATTCATAGCATCCGCCATCGTGGTCGTCCTGTTTTTCTATCTCGGCGTCAGTTCCTTCTGGCGCGCTCGCCGCAAATAGCGAATCGTCCCCTAAGGCGATTTGTTATTTTGTCATTTACACCATGAACGATCCACTATTCAGTAAGGTCGATTGCCTGCTGCTCAAGGTCGATGATCTGGACGCGGCCTTAAGGTTCTACTCCGAAGCTCTCGGTCATCCCGTTCTTTGGCGGAGGCCGGAAATGGTTGGGCTAGGGATGCCTGGAACGGACGCGGAGCTTGTCCTGCACACTATCCTTGGTCCTGAAGTGGATCTTTTGGTGGCCGATGTTGATAAGGCCCTTAAGCGCTTCAACGAAGCCGGAGGCGAGACAATTACCGGCCCCTTCGATATTCCAATTGGCCGCTGCGCCGTCGTTCGCGATCCATTTGGGAACGCCATCGTGATGCTCGACCAAACCAAAGGTCGCTTCGTCACGAACGCAGCCGGCGAAGTAACCCGGGTGGAGAAATCCTGATTCGAGGCATCCCGCCACAAACAGCGTTTGAACTAAGTTGCTGTCTTGCAGGCAGCGTCATTCGCTAGCTCTTGGCCTGACAATCTCACAATCTCTAGACGAGCCTTCCATCTCTCCGATCGATCGAGTCAATCAAGATAAGCTTGAACAGGAATTCGCTACGCATCTTGGCAAACGCTGCTCACGCCGCGTCCCGATCGTTCCGCATTATCACCCACGCCACCACGCCAATCAGCACCAGTCCCACCAGCACTGCACCAAAATCCCCATCCCGCCCGCCGTGAAAACCACCGAACCGAAGCCAACTCAGTGCAGCCAGCCTTGTAGCCATCGCAGTCATCGCCAGTTCCTCGCATCAGCCCGCGCTCATGCAGGCCATACGGGTGCAGACCCAGGCATTCCCGCGAAGTTTCTCTGCAAATCTTCATGAATTCATCCTGTGCAGGTCGAATGCGGAGGGTTGGATCGGCACGATCATCGGCGGAAGGACGCACTGTTCTTGCCCTCGTCTCCTCGTTCGTCACATTCCTGTTGACATTCAACCTATGCACCTCTATACCTGTTGAATATCAACAGGAGAATCCATGGGCGACAACAAATCCGACGTTCTCCAAGGCACCCTGGACCTGATGGTGCTGAAGACCCTTGAAGCAATGGGCCCGCTGCACGGCTACGGCATCGCGCGACGCATTGAGCAGGTGAGCGATAACTCGCTCAGCCTCAACCAGGGCACCATTTATCCCGCCCTCCTGCGCCTCGAACAGCGCGGCTGGATCAAGTCCGAATGGGGCACCTCCGAAACCAACCGCCGCGCCAAGTTCTATGCGCTAAGCCGCGTCGGCCGCAAAAAAATCAGCGACGAAACCGAAAACTGGGAACGCATCGCCGCCACCATGTCCCGCTTTCTCGCGCCTTCAAATTAGGTGACGTCAATGGACTTCCTCCGCACCCTCACAGCCCGACTCACCGCCCTCTTCGGCCGACGAGCGCTTGACGCCGACCTCGACGAAGAACTCCGCGCCCACATCGAACTTGCGACGGCCGAGAACGTGAAGCGCGGCATGGCTTCCGAGCCCGCGCGCACAGCAGCTCTCCGCGCCTTTGGCGGCGTCGCGCAAACACGAGAGCAGTATCGAGCCGAACGCGGATTGCCCTGGCTCGAAACTCTCACCCAGGATCTGCGTTTTGCCGCACGCATGCTCGGGAAGAATCCCGCTTTCACCGCGGTTGCCATCCTTACCCTCGCGCTCGGCATTGGAGGCAACACCGCAATTTTTTCCATCGTCAATGGCGTGCTCCTCAATCCACTCCCATTTCCGCAGCCGGACCAGCTGGTTGCACTGCACGAGAGCAAGCCAAACTTTGAAAATGGATCCATCTCCTATCCGAACTTTCTCGATTGGCGCAAAGACAATAGCACCCTTTCTTCCATGGGCCTGTCGCGCCGTTGGGCTTTCAGCCTTACCGGAAGAGGCGACGCGGAGCAGGTCAACGCCAACTTCATCTCTGCCGGCTACTTCGCTGTCCTGGGAGTTCATCCCCTGTACGGTCGCGAATTCACCCTCGCCGAGGAAAAGCGCGGTGCGGCTCCCGTCGCGCTCATCAGCGAGGGCCTCTGGCGACGGAAATTCAATGCAGCATCCAACATCCTCGGCCAGACCGTGACTCTGGATGGAAGAACCTTCTCCATCATCGGCGTCATTCCATCCAGTTTGCATCTGCGCATTCCTGGTTTTAGCGATCAGGATGTGTACGCACCCATCGGGCAGTGGGGCAATGCGATACTCATGAGTCGTGGTGCGGGCTTGGGATTCCACGGCATCGCGCGCCTCAAGCCTGGTATTACAGTTGCGCAAGCTCGCGCCGATATGCAGCAGGTCACACAGAACCTCGCCCTGGGATTCCCCGATTCCGATCGAGGCATCGGCGCCAGCGTGACGCCACTCAAGAAGGAGATCGTTGGCGACGCGCAGCCGTTTCTTCTGGTGCTGCTTGCCGCCGTCGCCTTCGTTCTTCTCATCGCATGCGTCAACGTCGCCAGCCTGTTGCTCGCTCGTTCAGCCGCCCGCAGCCGTGAATTTGCGATGCGCACAGCGCTCGGAGCCAGCAGAAATCGAGTCGTTCGCCAGTTGCTCACGGAAAGCCTCTTGCTGGGTATCGCGGCTGGCGTGGTCGGTCTCTCTCTGGCCGTTTGGGGCACACACGCTGCGCTCAAGATGCTGCCCGCTGCGCTCCCGCGAGCAGACGAGATCGGACTCGATTTCCGCGTTCTCGCCTTCACCACGATCGTCTCACTGCTCACGGGAACGCTCTTTGGTTTGGCTCCGGCACTCACGACTTCCCGTTCCAATCCGCTGTCTGGGCTCAAAGACAGCAGCCGCGGCTCCAGCAACGCAAACCACCGCGCGCTCAGTGTCTTCGTCGTCGTCGAATTGGCGATGGCTCTCGTCCTTCTCACCGGCGCGGGATTGATGATTCGCAGCCTGGTCAGCCTCTGGAACGTCGATCCCGGATTCAATCCGCACAATGTGCTTACCTTCGGCTTGTCGTTGCCGCCATCCATGTCCATGGCTTCACCGGACGCGACACGCGCCGTTTATCGCGACATCAACGAGCGATTCTCCTCTATTCCCGGCGTCAACGCGGTCTCGCAAACGTGGGGCGCGATGCCCATAAGCAGCGAGGACGATCAGTTGTTCTGGATCGACGGCCAGCCCAAACCAAAAAACGATCGCGACATGGATTGGGTGCTCGACTACATCGTCGATCCCGACTATCTGCGTGTGATGCAGATCCCGCTGCTGCGCGGCCGCTTCCTCACCCCACAGGACGATGAACACGCTCCGCTCGTTGTTGTAGTCGATGAAGTTTTCGCCCACAAGTTCTTCCCCAACCAGAATCCCATCGGCAAACGCATTCACCTCACCTACAACTCCGGCAAAATTGCGCAGATCGTCGGTGTTGTCGCGCATGTCAAGCAATGGAGCCTTGATGCCGACGACACGCAAGCTCTACGCGCGCAGTATTACCTGCCTTGCATGCAGGTCTCCGACGATTTTCTTGTGATGCTGCGCGCCGGATCGAGCATGCTCGTGCGTTACGAGGGCAGCAAGACTGCGACGTTTGAAGCCGTTCGCCGCGTCAACAAACAAATGAGCAATGAACAGGTGATCTTCGGCGATCAGACGATGGAAAGCATCCTCTCCGATTCCATGGCGTCGCGCCGCTTTGCGATGATCCTGCTCAGCGGGTTTGCTGCGTTAGCGCTCGTGCTCGCGTGCGTCGGCATCTATGGAGTGATGGCGTATATCGTGTCGCAACGTACGCTCGAGGTCGGTATTCGCATGGCGCTCGGCGCCGCGAGACGCGACGTGATCCTTCTCGTCCTTGGCCGCGGTGCTCGCCTTTGTCTGTTGGGCGTGGTCATCGGGCTCGCCAGCGCCATGGCTCTCACGCGGCTGATGGGTAACTTGCTTTTCAACATCAGCCCTACGGATCCCGCGACTCTCGCCGGCGTCGGCGCAATTCTTACCGTGGTCGCTCTCGCGGCGTGCCTCATCCCCGCGCGCCGCGCCGCGTCCGTCGATCCCATGCGCGCGCTGCGCACCGAATAGGAGACTTCCATGGACCTTCTTCGCGCTCTTCTGGCTCGCTTGACTTCGCTCTTCCGGCGAAGCACCCTCGATGCCGATCTCGACGACGAGCTGCGCGCCCATATCGATCTTGCGATTGCCGAAAACCTCAAGCGGGGCATGTCTTGTGAAGCAGCTCGGACTGCTGCCCTGCGTGCATTCGGCGGCATCACCCAGACTCGCGAAGCCTATCGTACCCAGCGCGGCATGACTTTCTTTGCGCAATTTGCCCGCGACCTTCTTTACGCTTTTCGCCAGCTCCGCAAATCGCCCGGCTTCACCCTCACCGCAATTCTCACCTTGGCCCTCGCTATCGGCGCAGTCACCTCCGTCTTCAGTGTCGTGAATGCGGTCCTGCTTAAGCCCTTCGCCTTTCGCGACCCGGATCGCCTTGTGGTATTGCGCGAGGTCCAGGACGAGGAGCGCAGCGAGCGATGGTTGATTCCGGACAACTACCGCCATTTTCTGCGCTTGAAGCACGATGCCACGACCATCGAAGATGCGGCCATCTTTCGGCAATATGGAATGAGCGTCTCTCCCAGCGGCGACCATCCGCGCATTGTGGGCGCAGTTGCGGCTTCGCCCAACCTTTTCCAACTGCTCGGCGAGCAGCCCATTCTCGGGCGCGGCTTCGTCAACGGCGATGCCCAGAAGGGCGCCGAGAACGTGGTTGTGTTGAGCTACGAAGGTTGGCAAGCTTTTTTCGCGGGCGACACGCGGGTAGTGGGACAAACGCTGCGCATTGGCGGCCAGCCAGCCACCGTGATCGGCGTGCTCCCGCGGAGTCTCCGGTTTCCAGAGATCGCAATGGCGCCGAAGATCCCATTTCAAGAGGGCGCGCGCGACGCTCTGTTCTTTCAGCCGTTCACGCCGAGCGACCGCGATCTGAGTGCAGATAGCGGCAACTTCAACTACAAAGTGATCGCGCGACTCAAGCCCGGCGTCACATTGTCCCAGGCCAATGCCGAAGTGGACGGGCTGCAGAAGGCCTACACGCTTTCCGCGCATTTACCCATTCATTTGGGCGCTGCGCTCACGCCGCTGGTAAAGGATGTGGCCTCTGGCGTCAGCGGCGCGCTGTGGCTGCTGTTTGCCGCAGTTGGCGCAGTACTGCTGATCGCTTGCGTCAACCTGGCCAATCTGCAATTGGCACGAGCCGTCAACGCGGAAGGGGAAACGGCCGTGCGCGCCGCACTGGGCGCGAGTCGCAGCCAACTAGTGAGGTCGCGTCTCACCGAGAGCCTGGTCCTGGCCTTGGCTGGAGGCACAGCTGGAATAGCGCTGGCTTTTGGCGGCGTGCGCCTCCTGCTTGCGATCGCGCCGGCCAATTTACCGCGGCTCGATGAAGTCAAAGTGAGCCTGCCGGTGCTTATCTTCAGCGCCGGCTTGTCGATTGCAGCGGCAATCCTGTTCGGCATGTTGCCGGCTCTGCGCTCCCTGCGCGTCGCGCCGCAAGCCGCTCTGCAGACAAATTCCACGCGCGCAGCCAATACGCAAGAAAGCCAGCGTACGCGCACCCTGATGGTGGCCGCACAGGTGGCTTGCACAGTCGTCTTGCTAATCGTGACTTCCCTGGCGCTGCGCAGCTTTTCGAATCTTATGCGTCAAAATCGCGGCTTTGATTCCAGCCACGTCACGCTCGCGCAGGTGGATCTGTTCGCGCCGCAATACGGCGATTTCTCGAACACCTTTAAGGACGCGAAGATGAGATTTACCGACCGCACGCTCGCCGCTCTCAATCAATTGCCGGGCGTGCAATCGGTGGCCCTCACCAGCGTTACACCGCTGACCGGCGAAACGTGGGTAGATAATATATTCCGGCCGGACCATCCCGTGCCGACTGGGCAGGAGCCGCGGATCAATGTGCGCTGGATCAATCCCGATTACCTGCCGACGATGCAGATTCCCCTGATTTCCGGGCGCAATCTCACGGCTGCCGACCGCGCGAATCCGTACGTCGTGCTCATCTCGGAGCGGACCGCACACGAGGCATTCCCCGGCGAGAATCCGGTGGGAAAGAAGATCGCTTCCCTAGCCCCGGACGACAGCCACCCAACGACAGTCATCGGCGTCGTGGCGGACACGCGCATCAACGGCCTCAAGGACACGGCCGCCATGGTCTACGCTCCGTACTGGGCCTTCACGCCCTGGACGCTGTCGTTTCTGGTACGCAGCGCGCAACCCAGCGATGCGCTCACTCCCGAGATACGCCGCGCGATCTGGCAAATCGATCCGCAGGTCGCCATCCCCACACTTAAATCGATGGACGACCAGGTTAGCGATTCGGTAGCCACCGACCGCTTTCAGGCAATCGTACTGAGCGGATTCGGCGCAGCCGCGTTGTTGTTGGCTTTGCTGGGCGTGTACGGTGTTCTTGCGTACTCGGTCTCGCTGCGCCGGCGTGAGTTCGGTATCCGCATCGCGTTGGGCTCCGGCAAGAGCGCGCTCATCGGGCTTGTACTGCGCCAGGCTGCGCAGCCCGTTCTTCTCGGTACCGTTGCGGGCCTCACGATGGCGTTGATTGCACTGCACTGGGTTGGTAGCCTGCTCTATCAAACGCCCGTGATGGATCCGCTCGCCGTGGGCGGCAGCGTTTTGCTGCTGTTGGTTGCTGCCGCCATCGCGGCGATCGTGCCAGCCAGACGTGCGGCATCCACCGACCCGATGCGCGCCCTGCGCACGGAATAAAACCGAAGAACCCTGGGCAGAAGTGAACTATCCTCTGTTCCCGGGTTTTATTAGCCGGGCGGCCAGCCCATCTCCCGCCCTCCGAGCAGATGCACATGCAGATGATCTACCGTCTGTCCGCCATCATCGCCCGTATTGATGACGACGCGGTAGCCTTTGGCCAGCCCCTTTTTCCGGGCGAGATTCGCCGCAACCCACAGCAGATGCCCCAGCAGCGCGGGATGCTCCTCGCCTGCCTCGGCCAGCGAAACAAGATGCTCGCGCGGCGCAATCAACAAGTGCACTGGCGCCTGGGGATGAATATCCGCGAAGGCATAACACCGGTCGTCCTGGTACTCCGCCGTCGACGGAATGCTTCCATCAATGATCTTGCAAAAAAGGCAGCTCATAACCGAAACAGTCTACAGGAGAGCGTCTCCGCCCTGCGCTCGTCCTGGCAAGAACATCAAAACGATCGCAGCCCCACCCGCATCCAAACACAAAAGGCACTCACGCAACCCCACACGTGAATTAGGAAATCTGAACACCGCACGAAGAACCGAATAGGGCGCAGAGTCTCGGATGTAACTAAATCTCATCGCGATGCGTAAATGAGTTTGTATGGTCGCATCCCCCAATTACGACATCGACGTGCTCATCGCCGGCGCCGGTCCCACCGGGCTAGTGCTGGCGCTCTGGCTCGCACGCCTCGGCATCCGCGTCCGCATCCTCGACAAAACCGCCGAACCAGGCACCACCTCGCGCGCTCTAGGTGTGCAGGCGCGCACCCTCGAGTTTTATGCGCAGCTCGGTATCGCCGATGCCGTTGTCCAGCACGGCCGATCAGCCACCGCAGCCAATCTCTGGACCAATGGCCATCGCGCCGCCCACATCGAAATCGGCGCCCTTGGCACCGGCTTAAGCCCGTTTCCCTTCACCCTCATCTATCCCCAGGACGAACACGAGCGCTTCCTGGTCGATTGCCTCCTGGCTTTGGGCGTCACCATCGAGCGCCGCACCGAGCTCACCGGATTCGAGCAAGACGATCTCTCGGTGCGCGCGCAAATCCTCAAGCCCGACGGCACGACGGAAGCCTGCAACGCCGCCTACCTCGCTGGATGCGACGGCGCGCATTCCATCGTGCGCGAGCATCTCGGCATCGGCTTCCCCGGGGAAACCTACGAGCATCTTTTTTACGTCGCGGACGTCGAGGCGGACGGCAAAGCCCTCAATGGCGAATTGAACATCGCTTTCGATCGCAGCGATTTCCTGGTCGTTTTCCCGCTCAAGGGCGAAAACCGCGCCCGCTTCATCGGCACCATTCGTGACGATTCGAATCGCCGGAACGACCAGCTCGCCTGGAGCGACGTGAGCAAAGACATCATGAAACACATGCGCATCGGCGTCGAGAAGGTGAACTGGTTTTCGACGTACCGAGTCCATCATCGCGTCGCCGGGCACTTCCGCTCGGGCCGTGCTTTTCTTCTCGGAGATGCCGCCCACATCCATAGTCCCGTCGGCGGGCAGGGCATGAACACTGGTATCGGCGATGCGGTTAACCTCGCCTGGAAACTTGCGGCTGTCCTCCGGGGCTGCGCCAAGCCTTCGTTGGTCGAGACCTACGAACCGGAACGCATCGCCTTTGCGCGCCACCTCGTCGAAACCACGGACCGCGCCTTCACTCAGGTCACAAGCTCTCGTCCAACCGCGCGCTTTGTACGCCAGCGGCTCGCCCCGCTGCTGGCTCCGCTGTTCTTTTCATTCCAATCCGGGCGCCGCCTCATCTTTCGTACCGTCTCCCAAACTTCCATCGAATATCGTCACAGCAGTCTCAGCCGCGGCATGGCCGGCGCAATCCGCGGAGGCGATCGTCTACCCTGGGTCAAGATGGAATCGAACCGCGACAACTTCGCGCCGCTGCAATCGCTCGATTGGCAGGTCCATGTCTATGGCGAGGCCAAGCCGGCGATGCAGGCTCTGTGCACCGAGCGCAAGCTTCCGCTCCACGTCTTCCCCTACAGTGCCGCAATGCGCCACGCCGGTTTGCGGCGCAATGCCGCGTACCTGCTGCGGCCCGACGGCTACGTTGGGCTTGCCGAAGCGGACGGCGTGGCTGCCAACATCGCATCCTATCTCGACAGCCGCGGTCTCTCTCCGCTACGCGCCAGCACAAGCGGTTGATAAAACCCACTCTCGCTCGGCATCAGCCACCGAATCTCGTGCAAGCCTCCTTCCGCCAGCGACATCGAAAGTTCATCGCGCAGCAGGCAGCGATACTCCGAAACGAAGTGGAGGGCCTTCCAACCTTCGTCGGTTTGCATTGTGATGTAAAGGTGAACCGCATATCTCTCCTGGTCGATCCAATCCCAGACCTGGTGAACAATTCTGCGGCGGCCGGCCTCGCCATAGAACGCCGGCTCCTGAATCGCGGGCCTTTGCACGAGCAGCGAGTCATAGTCACGAATGCTCGCAAGGAACAGCCCGCCCCGCTTGAGTTTCGAAACCATCGCGCGCACTGCCGCTGCAACCTGCGTGCGCGTCAGGTGCGGCAAAGCATTATCCAGCGCCGCGACAACATCAAAATCGCGCTCCTCAATCTCCGCCAGTGAAGTCATGTCCGAAACGTGAAATGAAATCTCCAGGCCGCGGCTATCCGCTTCACGCTTGGCCCGCGCCACCGCCGCGGGACTAAGGTCCGACGCCACGACAGAATGTCCGCGACTCGCAAATCCCAAAGCCTGCGTCCCAATCCCACAAGAACAATCCAGAATCTTCAGCGGCCCGTCACGCAGTTGCGATCCCAGCAGCGCATGCAAAACACTCGCTTGCCGCTCGATTGAAGCATCCCAATCCTCAAAGAGCAGGTGATAGTGTTCCGCAAGTGGATCATAGAAACCAAGGACCGTGTCGCTCATCAGGTGCCCTCAGTTCGTTTGACCGGCACAATGCTCATCCCTACGCAGGTGCATCGCTCGCACCACTCACAAGTTCAGGTCCACTCACAGGGGTTCGCAGGCATGTCTGGTTCCGTCCATGCTTCTTCGCTTCGTACAACGCACGATCGGCCAGGTCGACCAGGGCCGCTGCGCCGATGCGAAACTCCGCGTCGCTCACGCCTGCGCCCACGCTTACCGTCAGTCGCCCGCCTATCGGCGACGCGCGGTTCTCCAAATCCATCTTCCGGATCGCTGCATGAATGCGGTCCGAGATGGCAGCTGCGCCGTGCGCGCCCGTATCCGGCAGCAAAAGAAAAAATTCGTCTCCGCCATAACGCGCCAGCAGATCGTAGGGTCGCCCCGCCTGCATTCCCAGCATGCGCGCCACGCTCACCAGGCACACATCGCCGTAGCTGTGCCCATGCACATCGTTGATCCCCTTGAAAAAGTCCAGGTCGATAACCAGCAACGCAATAGGTTTCTTTTCCCGCACGGCACGGCGCCCCGCCTGATCCAAAGCCAAGTCAAACCGCCTCCGGTTCGAGATGTTGGTCAATGGATCAATTTGTGACAATCTTTCCAGTGCCGCATTTGCTTCCCACAGGTCCCGCTCGCGCTCCTGCAATTGCGTCTGCCCTGTCAGATACTTCCTTTGCAAAACGCCCGATTCCAGACCCTGCACCACCAGAAGCAAAAAAATCGATCCCAGCGCCAACCCCGGGAAATGCACCGCCACCGACGCCGCCAGCGCAAATACGCCCGTCGTGATCAACAGCGGAGACATGGTTCCCACCAGCATGCGATTGCGCCCCGGCCACACACGAGGCTCGGCCGCTTCCGCATCCAGTGGCAGGTAAAGCGCAAGGCATCCAGCCACGCCGAATGGAACACTCCACAACAAATCGAGCAAATTTCCCGCACGCAGATTCCAGTGCAGCGTCGCGTAGTCCATGCCCACTTCCACCGGCACATACGCGGCGAGAAAAGCGAGAATCGACCCGATCACCCGCCGCTCTTCTCTCGACGTCCACGCCAGGAAGCGAAGCAACGTCAGTGCCACCAGCAACTCGCAATCCACCGCGTAAATGGTGCCCATCATCGTCGACGCGGCCTGCGGCGTCATCGGCGTCCGGAAAAGCAGAACGTAAGTCAGCAGCGTCGCCAGACCCATCTGCCCGCAGTTGAGAAAGAATATCGACCGATGCGGCTCCGTTTCCCGCGTCGTTGAAAGCGCCAGCAGAAGCGGAAACGCTGCCACAACGTAAATCAGGTCCGACGCGTCCACCGCGAGACTGCTCGCCGCGTCCGGTGGCCCCAGGACCGTTTCCACAAAATGCGCCACGCCCCACAACAACATCGACGCACTCAACCAGCGCAGCATGACGCGCTCGCGTGCCGGCACCCTCTGTCCGCGCAACCAGACGCAGGCCGTCGCCAGCAACACCATCGCAACCGTCGCATAACGCGAAGCCGCAATCGCGTGTGCGTGCAGCGCCAAAATCAGAACCGCATGAAGCGCCACCACAAGCGCCATGGCTGCAGCAAGCGCTCCGCGCAATGCAACCCGCATCCCCGCTTGCGGTTCGATTGGCGCCTCGGCAATCGCAGAATTCAAGGGGTCCCAACCTTCTGAAAAACTCGCATCAGAACAGCGCTCCACCCATTATCCCGCGTCCGCGCGCCCCAATCGTCGCATGCCGGCCTGCTGGCTCAGAACAGGGTCGAAGGCGGCTTCCAGATCGCCCGCGATTCGCCCACTACTCGTTCAGCGGCAATGACTGCATTCCTAAGCCGACAGCGAAAGATTTTTCCACCGTATGCGGCTCCTTCACATGTTTGAGGCTGTATTGAATGATTCCCAGCTCCCGGCCGATTCCCAGAATTTCCAATTGGGCATCAGACGGGCGCAATTGATACCGAAAGGACGCGCGAGCCAGCAAATATGCGGCGGTTGGCGGAAGCGCAGTGACAAAGCTATACATTTGATCCACTCCCGGCTGAACAAACGTGTCGTAAGGAACAACCAGAAACTCTCCGCTTCCCAATTGCACAACTTCGTCTCGCAACTTGCCCTTCACCTCGCGCTTCTTCGCGCCGATGCCATCGAGGACGCCGGCATGGGGAAACGCCACATGCCCATAGGCGGATTCCCCCGGCTGATCGATCAGTCTGATCGCGTCGTCCTGGTCGGCGTATCGAAGCCGGATGCGGAGATCGGTCACGACCAGGGCGGATGAACCTTTGTTGCCGATTTGAACTTCCACTTCCATGATCGTTGCCGTTGCGGAGCGGCCAAGCAAACTTACCGATATGTCCATTTGCGACGCCGGCATCAAGCCGCGTTCCAGAACAAACCTGATCCATGCCCAAAGACCGGCGAGCAGTGTTGCCGCAATCGTGATTACCCCTTGCGCAACGTCTATCCAGGCTTTAATGTCCTTCGGATCCATCTCATCACCCTCCCCTGCCACCAGCAGAATTCAGGGACGAGCACGATTTAGCTCGTATGATCCAGCACAATTTTCCAACCCTGCGGCCCCTTGCGCCAAACGAGCGAAAAAATCCCATCGTCCTTCTTCGCTTCGCCCCTCGCCGCGCGTTCCAAATGAAATTTTCCCGTCACCAGCGCAATCTCCGTCTTGCCGCATCCGCCCTTCAGCAGCCGCACGTCGAGATCGTTGAAGGTCAGCGTGCCCATCTGCTCGCGCGTGGTGTAATTCTCCTGGTAGCGCTTCAGAATCGGCTGATATCCCTTGCGCAGCGTCAGGCCAATGAACGTGGTATCCGGCGAGTCCTCATACGCCTTCATGAACGCCGGGATATCCGCATGGTTCCACGCATCTGCCTGCGTCTGAATCGCCGCTCGAATCGCCGCTTCGTCCGCAGAAGGCGGCTGAGTCCATCCCCCAACACCCCCGCAAAGGCACACCAGCACAAAGAGAATCACTCTCCTCATCGCACCACCTCCATCTCCGCAGAAATACCGCTCCAGCTTACAATGAACGCATGGCCTCCGCAGCCAATTCCCCCTTCCGCATCGTGCATACCGTCTGCTCGCACGATTGCCCCGACTCCTGCGCGGTCCTGGTCACCATCGACAGCAGCGGCCGTGCCATCAAGGTCCAGGGCGACCCATCGCAGCCCGTCACCCAAGGCTTCCTCTGCGGCAAAGTCGCCAAGTATCTTGACCGCGTCTACGCGCCCGACCGCATTCTCTATCCCCTCAAGCGCAAACCCGGCGTGGCCAAGGGTCCGCTCAAACGCGGCGAAGAGCAGGAAGCCTTCGAGCGCATCTCCTGGGACGAAGCCCTCGACGCCATCGCTGCGCGCCTCCAGCAAACCGCAGACGCCTACGGTCCCGAGTCGATCCTGCCCTATAGCTATGCGGGAACCATTGGCGTGCTCGGGTTCGGCTCCATGGATCGTCGCTTCTTTCATCGACTCGGCGCAAGCCAGCTCGACCGCACCATCTGCTCTGAGGCCGGTGGCGTTGCGTGGAATTACGTCTACGGCAGAAAGCTCGGCACGCCGACAGAAGATTTTGGCCTCGCCAAGCTCATCCTCGCCTGGGGCGCAAACATCCACGGCAACAACGTGCATCTCTGGCCCATGGTGGAGCAGGCTCGACGCAATGGCGCGCGCCTCATCGTCATCGACCCCTACAAGACGCGTACCGCCGCCCTCGCCGACTGGCACATCGCCATCCGCCCCGGCACCGACGGCGCCCTGGCGCTCGGCATGATGCACGTCATCCTGCGCGAGGGCCTCGAAGACCGCGCCTACATTGCCGAAATGACCCACGGCTTCGATCGGCTCGCCAAGCGTGTCCGCGACTACACACCCGAGCGCGTTGCTGCGTGGACCGGCATGACGCCCGCCGAAGTCGAGCAGCTCGCACACGAATACGCCACAACGCGACCCGCGGCCCTGCGCCTCAACTACGGCGTGCAGCGCTCCGAGAACGGCGGCACCGCTGTGCGCGCCATCGCGATGCTGCCCGCTCTCACCGGTGCATGGAAATACCGTGGCGGGGGCGGACAGCTCTCGACCTCCGGCGCATTCCAGTGGAACAAGAAGGCCGTCGAACGCCCCGACCTCGCCCTCGCCTCGCCGCTCAAACGCTTGGCACGCGTAGTCAACATGAGCGCACTGGGCCAGGCGCTCACCGAGCTCGGCCAATCGCCCGACAGCGATCCCAACGACGGCCCTCCCGTCCACGCGCTCTTCGTCTACAACTCCAACCCCGGCGCCATCGCTCCCAACCTCAACACCGTGCGCCGTGGCTTCCTGCGCCCAGACTTGTTCACAGTAGTTCACGACCTCTTCTTCAACGACACCACCGATTACGCAGACTACATTCTGCCCGCCACTACGTTTCTGGAGCACACTGACATTCAGGGCGCCTACGGCCACTACTTCGTGCAGCTCTCCCAGCAGGCCATTGATCCGCCCGGCGAAGCGCGCTCCAATGTCTGGCTTTTTTCTCAGCTCGCCCAGCGCATGGGCTTCACCGAGGATTGCTTCCGCGACACACCCGAGCAAATCATCCGCCAGGCCCTCGGCATCGCTCCCGACAACGGCGGCCACGCTACCAATCCGAACATGCAGCACATCACACTCGACGACCTCAAGCGCGAAGGCCACATCCCGCTCGCGTTTCATCGCAACCCTGACACCCAGCCGTTCATGCCCAACGTCTCGGGCCCAGTGCCCACGCCGTCCGGCAAAATCGAGTTCTACTCTGAGGCGCTCGCCGCACGTGGTCTGGACCCGCTCCCGGCCTTTGTTCCTCCCACCGAGTCGCGTTGGAGCAAAGGCGCGGAGCGCTACCCACTCGAGTTCCTCAGCCGCAAAGCCGATAACTACATGAACTCCACCTTTGCCAATCTCGACGGCCACCGCAAGATGGAAGCTCGCAAGAGTCAAAAGCTTGAAATGCACCCCACCGACGCAAAATCTCGCGGCATCGCCGACGGCGAATCTGTCCGCGTCTTCAACGACCGCGGCTCGCTGCGGCTCACCGCCTACGTTAATGGCAGCCTCCCGCCAGGCGTCGTCGCGGCCCAGCTCGATTGGGCCAAGCTCAGCAACGACAACGCTAACGTCAATGCGCTCACCAGCGAAAGGCTCACCGACCTCGGCGCGGGGGCAACCTTTTATTCAACACTTGTTCAAGTCGCGAAAGCCTGACCAAACCAGAGTGCCAGTTTTTCGTCCTACCTTCTTCCTCATTCAGACAAAGCCGCGTAAACTGGGCTTAAGCGTAAAAGTGGATGGGGACTGTAATCGTTCGTGTTTCGCCTCGAACGATGCGCAACGTCAGCTCTGCGGAGCAGGTCTCGGGAATAGGTTGTCTCGAACTCCTCCCCTTCTAGTCGACGTATTACAACGCGAATTGCTTTCAATCGTGTCGCTCCGGCGAATGGAAACGACGCATTCCGTCGGTGCTGAGCGCACAGATTCGGGCTGTGTTGTCGCAATCCTGGAAGCGCTACAAACGAGGGAAGGGAGGCAGCACTTCATGAACGGCACCTATTGGTCTCTCTATACCTTCGTCTTTGGCTGCCTCGTCGCCTTCATGGTGATGCGGCGCAGCGGGCAGATCTCAAAAAAAGAGGCAACCGACTACGTCAAGGACGGCGCCGCCGTAGTCGATGTGCGCTCGGCCCGCGAATTCAACTCCGGTCATCTTTCCCAGGCCTTCAATGTTCCGTTGGACGACCTCCAGACCCTTCTTCCGGAGCGGATCAAAGATAAGAACCGCGTCATCCTCGTCCACTGCCGCACCGGTCTGAACAGCAAGAAAGCCAAGGAAATCCTTCTCCACATCGGCTACAAAAACGTTTTCATCCTCGGCTCCTACGAGCGTGCCTTCAAAATCGTCAGCGGCAGAACCATGTAATCTGAACGCGTCATGTTGTCCGCTTTCACCGTCCGCCTCGCCACTGAAGATGATATCCCGGCGCTCCACGAATTGATTGAAGCTTCCGTGCGCGGGCTCCAGGCCGGCGACTACACGCCCGCGCAAATCGAAGGCGCTCTCGGCACCGTGCTCGGTCTCGACACCCAGCTCATCCGCGATCAGACTTATTTTGTTGCCGAGACTCTCGTCCAAAACACAAAGGCACGGAGTGCGTGCGGCGGATGGTCGAAACGCAAAACCCTCTTCGGCGCCGACCGCGGCCCCGGCCGCACACCAGAACTGCTCGATCCCGCCACCGATGCTGCCAAGGTGCGCGCCATCTTTGTGCATCCCGATTACGCTCGACAAGGGCTGGGATCGCTGATTCTAGCCACAGTCGAAAATGCCGCGCGCGAAGCAGGTTTCCGGCGCTTCGAGATGGGCTCGACTCTCACCGGCGTGCCGCTCTACCGCCTCAAAGGCTACGTCGAGGTCGAACGCATCGCCGTGCCGTTGCACAATGGCGAAGCGCTGCCGGTGGTCAAG
Source organism: uncultured Occallatibacter sp. (assembly GCA_964487345.1). GTDB lineage: Bacteria > Acidobacteriota > Terriglobia > Terriglobales > Acidobacteriaceae > Telmatobacter. Next base: position 25,455 of record CAZAQN010000031.1, read on the forward strand.
ATGGTCAAGAGCGCAGAGTAGCCAGTTCTGCTACTGAAAGATCAACCGCACGTTCATCAAATGCGCTTCAGTATCCGCGATCCCCTCGGCCCGCGGATGCAAGGCGGGCGCCCCTGGCGCTGACTTGGGACCATTCGCCGCCAGCCACTTCTTCAACAAATCCGGGTTATAGCGCTTCCCCTCGAGTTCCTTCCAAGCCGTCTGCAGCGCTCTTGACTCGCCGGGAGTCGGCTCCGCACCACCCAACGTCAATTGCCCGAACAAATACGGCAACCCTTCTTCCACCTCGACCGAGATATCGATCACGTGTCGCGCCTCGTTCACCGCCATCGACGGCACCGCGCCGACATCCGCGAACCCCTGCGCTTCATAGAGGGCCTTCAGCTTCTCCAGCCCCGCACTCACCGCGCTCCCGTTAAACATGCTCCCGGCCGCAATCGGAAACTGGCTTCTCATCTGTTCTTTCTTAAATTGCGTCGTGCCCTTGAATGTGATCTCCCCCATCGTGTATTGATTGCCCGCTTCAATCGTGACCGCCGCATCCGCGGAGCGCCCAGCGCCCTCCTGCCGCACATTCGTCAACTGCGGATTCTCTGCATGCGCAAAGTAGTACCCCTCATCGCGCAGCTTCTGTTGAATTCGTTCCTGCAAATCCTCCCCGCTATACGTTCCGCCTTCGAGCGAAGCCGCAGCCGTCCGCCAATCCGCATTCGGCAGATCCGTCGCCACCAGAGTCAGCTTTCGTACTTTCACTGCAGCATCCGGCGCCTTCGCTGTGTCCTGCGCCAGCGCAGCGCCCGCCATTCCCGCAATCAGAACTAACCCCATCGCAATGCGCATCATTTCTTCTCCCACCGTAGCGCAGCCCGCATCGTCGCGGCTCACGCTGCAACCATGCACCTGCGGCCCAACCAACGTCAATGCGGATCGCTCCCCGCAGGTACCACCTCAACGTAATCCAGCGCCGCCGGATCGTTCGCGTCCGGCGTTCCTTCCACGCGAATCACATCGCCCGGCTTCAGCGCTACACCCTGCACGACGTGCCGCGTCGAGTTGTCGCCATGCAGCCGCCGAGTCGGCAACATGGCATCACCAACCCAGCTCGCATTCGCGCCCGCAGCCCGCCCGTTCACCGTCAACGCAAACTTCGCCGCGCCACCCTGCAAATCGAAATACTGCACGGCCACATCGAAGCGTCCCGCCGCTCCCACATACATCCACTCCGCCGAACAGCTACGCTGCTTCCCCTCTTGGAGAGGCTCCTTCTGATCGCAGCGGACGGCCTTCCCCCGCGAGGCATCCTCCCAAGGCATCACATCGACAACCTGATAGCCGTCCAGCCGCGCATCCTCAGCCTCCATGCGCCCCGGATACTTCCCCGCGCGCCCCTGCGCATCGGGAATCCCGCTCAGCTTCAAAAAATACTGCACCACCGCATCGCGCCACACGATCGCGTGACCGGCCTGGTATTCGAGACGGGGCAGCACATTGTCGTAGAGAGCAGGATCGATCTTCCCCTTCAGCGTCTCCCAGTCGCGAACAAACTCCGCCGCCTGCGCCGCACCCCGGTAGTGGCTGTCGTAGAGATACTGAATTACCGTCTTGCCCCCAAATCCAGGCGAGTCCAGCTTGTACGTGTACGGCACATGATGAAAAAACAGCAGCAGCGCATCGGGCGTAGTCGCAGCCGACTCATACTCCTTCGCTACCTCCGGCGGATATTGTCCCGCATATCCCGTCCCCGTCGCCACACTGCGGTCCATCCCCACGCCTTCGTGATCCGCGCGGTGCCATTGTCCCCAGCCGTTGTTCTCGCTGCCTTCAATCCCCGGTCCGTAGTGGCTTCCCGTAATGTCCGTCAGCGTCTGCAATCCCAGCGGCCCGGTGTAGTCCTCATACGCCGGCCACGATTGCATCAGCATCTTTCCCACTGTGCGAACCACATCCGGATCATTGCCGATCGTCTGCCCTGTCCACTCACGCGCAATTTCCTCCGGCGCAAGATTCGGATCCCAAGCCAGCCGCCCGAAGGCATACAAATTCGCCATCGCTAACGGTGACCCCAGCCACGCATCGCGACCCACTCCCGACACCCCAACCATTCCGCCGCCCTTCCGGGCAATTAAGTTTCGGACGAGAGTTGTGGAACCTTCCACACGCATATCAAAGTCGAGCACCTGTTTCCAAAGGGGAGCCAGATACACCACATGCCGCTGCTGTCCCGTGTACTCCTGCGTGATCTGTACCTCCATCGCCTGGCTCGTTTGCGTGAGCCCTCCAAAAAGAGGCGACACCGGCTCGCGTACCTGGAAATCGATCGGCCCCTCCTTCGTCTGCACAATCACGTTCTGCGCAAACTTCCCGTCCAGCGGATGAAAGATGTCGTACGCCGCGCGCGCCCGATCGGCCTTCGGATCGTTCCAGTCAAGGTGATGGTTGTAAACAAACGCTCGATACAGCACAACCCCGCCGTGTGGGGCCAGCGCGATAGCCAGCGTATTCGCCGCATCCGCCGGCGTCCTCCCGTAGCTCGCCGGTCCAGGCTGTCCCTCGGAATCGGCCTTCACTGTGAACCCCGCAAAGTCTGGAATCAGCGCATAGATCTCGTTCACCTTCGCGTTCCACCACGCCTTCACCGCCGGGTCCAGCGGATCGTACGTCGCCAGGCCTCCAATCTTCTGCGGACTCGCCACATCCACGCTCATCGCCAGCCGCACACCCCACGGCCGCATTGCATCCGCAACGAGCGCCAGGCCTCGAATCATCTCCGAATTCAAAAACGGCGCGGCATTATTAACGTTATTGACGTTGCATCCATTAATGCCCACCGAAGCCAGCAACCGCGCGTACTCCGCCACCGGCCTCAGGTCGTCGCGAACTTTTCCGCCTTCGAAAAAAATGCTGCTTCCCGCATAACCGCGCTCGACCGACCCATCGGCGTTGTCCCACTGGTCTACCCAGCGAATTGCCATGGCGGGGCGTTCGCGCAAAACGGCGCGGCTCATATCAGCGCCTTCCGCCAAATGCCGAAGCAAGGCAAAGACGCCGTAAAGCAAGCCCCGGTCGCTGCCTCCCACGATATCGAGTTCGCGAAGGGACTGGTCGCGGCTCCAGGAAATCTGGAATTCGTCTGGCTCCAGCGTAGGAACAATCGACTTCCTCTTCTCTCGGGTTAGTTCCTCTACCGTGGCGAGAACAATTGAGTCCGGACCGGCGTCAGAGCTTGACTCGCCGGCAAGAGATCGGAGCCCGCGCACAAGCTCAGAGGCTGCGGAGCGCTCAATGCGACGTTGCCCCATAACCTCGACACGCATCGGCACACTGAGACGCTTGCTCAGGGGCCGGTACTTTAGCCACGCCTGATCGGCTCTTTGCGCGCCTGCACACAATCCTCCCGCCAAAACGGTCGCAATTCCAAAAACGAGAGAAAAAGCGATTTTTCTCCGCATGCATTGCATCCTCCGGTCCGCCCGCGCGCTGCGCACCGTACCGTTGTACCACCATTGGCCTCGGTCGCTCAGTCGTCGAAGCCATATCCGGCGGGTGGAGGTTCAGCATGGAAGCGGAATCTCTTTCACGGGTCGCGTCTCATGTAAAACTTGCGCTCATCCTCACCTGTGATCCGGAATCCCAACCGCTCATAGAGCCGCAAAGCGGGGTTGATCTTTGCCACACCCAGGCACACTGCGTTGCCGTCCGTTCCGGCTTCGGCAAGCAGTTGGTGCATTGCACGTGTGCCGATTCCTCGTCCTTGAAAAGGGCCGTCGACAAAAAGCTGGGCGAGAAAAAGCTCATCCTTCCGCTTGATACTCTGTATCCACCCTACGTCTGAGCCGTCCACCATGAGGACGCGAACTTGCGTCAGCTCCCACTGCTCCTCAAAGCTGGTCTCTTGAGCATTTCTATCCAAGTTCAATTCATCGATGATTCTCTCCATCCCTGCGAAGCAAAGGCGCTTGCAATATTCAAAATCCTGAGTACGAGCCGGGCGAAATGTAAGCTGGGTTGGCACATCAGTAGCATAGACGCCATCCGAATGGGGAGATGACTGCTCCATCGAAACACGACCACGACCGTCCCGCAGTGAACACATGCCCAGCGCGAATCGCCAAACCCCAAAGCAAAAAAAGAAGAGCGCACCCAATCAAGGTGCGCTCTTCTTTCCGTCGAATTCTTTTCCTAAGTCACCGCTACGGCCAGCTACTCCCTGTTCCCTAATCCCTGTTTCCTGTACTTCTCACTGCACCGTCAGCACCATCGTCGTCGTGTGAGTAATCGCCGTAATCCCATTGCTCGATTGCGCCGTAACGAGCAGCGTATAGGTCCCGGCGGGCGTCGGCAGGTTCTGCGACGGCCCATGGTTGTGATAGTAGTAAAGCGGTGAGCAGCCCGTTGTGCCCAGCACCGCAATCAAGCCCACCATCGCCAGCAAACTAACCCTGCTCAGCCAGCGCCTACGCCTCGCACCAAATGCCAGTCCCGCCAGACTCAGCGTTCCCGGCAGCAGAATCGCCCAGGCCACGGGATGCGCATTGCCTTCGCGCGGCCTTGTCATGCGAGATGTCGAGGCTGCAACAGTCGCCAGGTCCATCGAGCTCGTCACCGCAACCGTCGCGTCTGGAAGAATCTCAATGCTCTCCGGCGTAAACGTGCACGACGCCTGGTCCGGCAGCCCCGAGCACGACAACGTGACAAACATCGGCGCCGTCAGCGACGAAGCATTCACCGGCGTCACTGAGGCCGTCACCGTCCCCGACTGTCCCTGCGCCAAAGAAATCGTCGCCGGTGCTATCGCAATCGAAAAGTCCGGCGTGGTTCCCGTCGCCGCACGCACCGGCGTCACCTGCGAACGCGAGCTCTGGTGCGTCGTATCTCCGGTGTATTGGGCAGTCAATCCATGCTCACCCGGCGTCAACGTCAGCACCGCCGTCGCATGTCCCTCAGCGTCGAGCGCCACTCCCGCCAGGGTCTCGCCCTCGTCAGCAATCACCACCGCGCCATGCGCAGGCTGTCCATCCTGGCTGGTCACCCTCAGCGTCAGCGTAGCTTGCGTATGCCCATTCAGGTCTTGGGTCTCCGCCGTCACCGTCGTTTCCGTGGCCACGCCGCGTGGGCTCTCCACAGCCATCGCCGGCAGCGCCAGTGCCAATCCCAGTCCCGCAAACAACTCCAGCCGCAAGCCGCGGCCCATCAATCCTGTCACGTCCACCTGCTCCAAATCTCAAGAAAAACTGCAATATGCCGCGTCGTCGTCCAGGGAAATCCAAGCGGAAAGTTCCGCGTCCGCCAAGCGAATGTGCGTCAGTCCATTGTATCTGGCCGAGGCTTGGCCAAGCGACAGGGCCGCCAGAGAGGCGCCGCGTCGAGCTCCTTCAATACAGTCTTGGACGCACAGCCCAACGAAAAGCAGCCATAACCCAAATCGCAGTTATCGTGAACAAGTGGCCAGCCGCAGGACCCTCATTTCAAGGAGGCCGCAGTCGCACGAAAGTAGGCCTCCCATACTTAGTCCCTGTTCCCTAGTCCCTGCTTTACTCTTCCCGCAACAGCTGCGCCGGGTTCACCCCCAGCGCCCGCCGCGCCGGAATCCATGTCGCCACAACCCCAATCAACACCATCGCTCCCAACGCACCCAACAGCACCAGCGGATCGCGCGGGGTCGCCTGATACACCAGGTAAGCTAACAGCCGGCTCGCCAGCACACCCAGCGCCAAGCCCGCCACCGAGCCCACCACCAGCACCACCAGCGGCCGACCGAGTGCCGTGCCCATGATCTGTCCGCGATGCGCCCCCAGCGCCACGCGAATCCCCAGCTCCCGCATCCGCTTCGACACGTTCGACGCCGACATCCCGAAGATTCCTGTAATCGCCAGCATCGCCGCCAGCATTCCCATCACTCCCAGCGCGGCCGTGGCCACGCGCGCCGGGAACAGCACCAGCGCAAGACTGTCCTGCCATGGCTGAATAATGAAAGGCAGGCTGGAATCGATCCCCATCAAAATCCGATTAAGCGCAGGCGCCACCTGTTCCGGCGGCAGCTGCGAGCGCACTACCAGGGTCGTGTAACCGTCTTTGTTTTGCGGAAGAGGAAAGAACATCGCTGCGGTCGCATCTTCGGTCAGCGATTCATATTTGCCATCTTCGACCACGCCCACTATCTCGTAACTCGACCTGTCCGGCTCAAGAAAATTACGGCCCACCGCAGGCGTGTTGCCAAACATTTTCCGGGCAAAAGTCTCATTCACCAGCGCGATCTTGGGCTTCTTCGCATCGTCCTGCCACGTGAAGTCGCGACCCGCAAGCAGGCGCGTTGCGGCGGCGTGCAAGTAACCCGGCGAGATGTTGAAAGCGCGCGCGTTGAATACGCTGTTGGTGGGACGGGTGTCGGATGTGCCCTCTCGGAAAACGTTAGCGGAATTGCTGCTGCCGCTCAACGGCGGGAGATCCAAGGTGCCCACAGCGGTAACGCCTGGGATACGCGAAACCTCGTCAATCATGCGCCGTTGCACCGGCAGCGCGGCATCGTCACTGTATCCGGCCATGTGCATATCCGCCGTGGCAATCACCGCTCCCCGCGGATCGAATCCCAGCGGTGCATGCAGCGACCGCTCCATGCCGCGGAGCGAAACAAGAGATGCTGTCACCAGCAGCGCGCAGAGCGTCACCTGCACGCCGAGCAGCGCGTCGCGGAGGGTGAAACGGCGAAGCAGTTGCAAATCGACGTTGCCGCTCTTCATCGCCTGCATTGCGTTCGTCCGCCAGATTTGCCGCGCCGGCAAAAGGCCGGGGAGAATGCCGCTGGCAAATGAAAGCAGCAGGGCGATGAGATACACGCGCGAATCCGGCACGACCGTCACATGGATCGGCAACTCCGAAATGGGCTGCCAGCGCGTCAGCGTGTGCAGCAGTGCGGCAGCGACAAATGTTCCCGCCACTCCACCCGCAAGCGACACCAGAATCGCCTCGGTAAGAATCTGCCGCAACAGCCGTCCCCGCGTCGAGCCAATCGAAAGCCGTATCGCGAGCTCCCGCGCCCGATCCGCCGAGCGTGCGGCAAAAATCCCTGCCAGGTTCACGCATGCCGCAGTCAGCACCAGCAACGCGAGCACCATGATCGCCGCCAAGAACGACCGCGCGGGACCGCCCAGCACATCGCCCATCAGGCCCGGCTTCACCAGCCGTGCTCCGAGGCCATCGTCTTCGGCCGGATATTCTTTCGCCAGCCGCTGCGCCACTGCATTCAGATTCTCCGTCGCCTGGTTCAGAGTCACGCCCGGCTTCAACATGCCGAGCACAAAGGTCCCATGGTTTCCCCGCTTGGTCAGGAAGCTGTAGCCTTCGACCTGCTCCTCATTCACAATGGGCATCCAGAAGTCGGGCCATAGAAAGACCTCCGTGCCGTTGAAGGTGCGTGGTGCAACGCCAAGGATCGTGAACGGATGCTTGTTCACATCCACCGTCATCCCCACTACGCGCGGATCGGCGTTGAAGCGCGCACGCCAAAACGCATCGCTTAGCACGATATACGGAGCGGAGTTCGGCCCATGCTCGTCGCTCGTGTGAAAGAAGCGACCCAGCACCGGTTGCACGCCCAGCATGTCGAAGTAATTGCCTGAGGTTTCGTATTCCCAGCACCGCTGCGCCGAGCCACCGGTGCTCAAGCCTGCCTCGGTGATTCGAAACGTAGCAATATCGGTAAACGCAGCGTTCCGCGCTCGGTAATCCAAATAGTCGGGATAGGACTGGGTGAGGTTTCCCGGCTCCTTTTGCATGATCTCAAAAAGCCGGTCGGCTCCGGGAAGATTGAGCGGCTGCAGAATCAGCGCGTTCAGCACGCTGAAGACCACCACATTCGCGCCAATGCCCAGCGCCAGCGTCAGAATCGCCGTCAGCGCGAATCCCGGCGAACGGCGCAGTTGGCGCAGCGCATAGCGCACGTCCCGCCAAAGCCCTTCAAGACTTAACGCCGCGTCCGCGGCCGCAACGTGCTCTCTCGTTGCCGTCCGATTGCCAAAGCGCAACAGCGCATCGCGCCGTGCTTCGTCCCGCGACATCCCCTGCGCAACGTTCTCTTCCATCCGCATGTCGATGTGCGCCTTCAACTCGGCGTCAATCTCGCCATCCACCTGCGCGCGCCGAAACAAATTTCCGATCCGCCGAATCAAAGCCATCGCGATCCTCCGTTTTCCGCTTACTCGCTTCGCAAAGCTTGCATAGGATCGACACGGGAAGCCCGCCGTGCGGGAACCCAGCTCGAACCCACCGCAATGGCCGCAATCGCGACCGTGATGCCGATAAACACTGCCGGATCGTCGGGACGCACACCGCGCAGCAGATTCGCCACCAGCCGCGCCAGGCAAAACGCCAGCACCAGCCCCGAACCAACGCCAATCGCTGTCAGCCGCGAGGCCCGGCGCAAGATCATGCGCAGCACATCTTCGCGCCGCGCGCCCAGCGCCAGCCGCACGCCAATCTCCCGTGTCCGCTCGCCCACCAGATTGGCCATCACGCCGAAGATCCCAATCGCCGCCAGCAGCAGCGCGATCAATGCATCGATCCCCAGCATCGCAGCGGCATACATCAGGCCCGTCAGAGAATCCTTTATCAGGCGCTCATAGGTTTCTACGGTATCCAGTGGCAACGCCGGGTCGAGCCCTGCCAGAGCCTTCCGCGCCGGCTCAGCCAGCGCCAGCGCATCGCCATTCGTCATTACCGCATAGGTCGCGCTCGGCGGCGGAATCTGCGCAGCATCCAAATACACCGCCGAATACACCGTCGGATCCCACAACGTGTACTTTGCTTCCTCGGCGACGCCCACAATCGTCACCCACGGCTCAAATTTCTTTTCTCCCGCGCTCATCCGAATACGGCGGCCGAGCGGATTCTGTCCTGGGAAATACTGCCCCGCGAATCGACGGCTCACGACGGCTACTGGAACAGAATCGAACGAATCGCTCTTCGTGAACCCGCGCCCCGCAACAATCGGAATCCGCAGCGCCGCGAGATATCCATCGCTCACCGCCAGGTGCAGCGCGCGCTGGTCTTTACCCGGAAACACCGGTCGATTCTCAATCTCGAAATCGTCGTTCCAGCCCGCATCGGTGTACGGCAGCGCTGTGGTCACATCGGCATGCGTCACGCCCGGCAGCGCGCGCAGTCTTTCGAGACTGGCTCGATACCATGCCGCCTGCTTCTGCGGCGTGTCATAGCGCGCCGCAGGCAGCGTCACATTAAATGTAAGTGTCTTTTGCGGCTCGTATGCATCGGCCACGTGCAGCAGCCCCCACATACCCTTCGACATCAATGCCGCGCCAATCACCAGCGCCACTGCCAGCGAAATCTGCGCCACCGCAAAAATGCTCCGCAGCCGCTTGCCGCGTCCGGAACCAGTACTTGCGCGCGATCCCGCCTTCAACTGCTCCACAAGATTCAAGCGCAGCGCCTCGATGGCTGGAGCAATCCCCGACACAATGCCCGCCGCAATCGCCAGCAAGAGCGAGAATGCCAGCACCCGCCCATTCAGCGAAGTATTCGACCAGCCCGACATGTAACGCGCCACCCGCGCCGGCATACTGATCAAGATCAAATGCAGATAAATACCGGCGATCGCGACGCCGCCCGCCGCGCCGACCAGCCCAAGCAAAATATTCTCCGTCAGCAACTGCCGTAGCAGCCGCCACCGGCTCGCGCCCAGCGCAGTCCGCATCGCGATCTCCGGCCGTCGCGCGATGCCTCGTGCAAACTGCAGGTTCGACACATTCGCGCACACCACCAGCAGCACAAACAGCGTCGCGTACATAATCATCCGGTAGTAAAGCGGCGTCATGTCGCCGTTGATCCCGTCCAGCAACGATTCAACCTTTACCGACCAGCCAAGATTGGTCGCTGGGTAGGCCCTCGCAAGCCGCCCGGCAATCGCGCGCAGCTCCGCCTGCGCCTGCTTCATCGTCACCCCGTCGCGCAGCCGCGCGGCCACCAGGTAGTCGTGTGCTGTGCGATTCGCAAGCCGCTGTGCGGTCGGCGCAAAGGGCAAATAGACATCGGCCTCGGAAGGGTATTGCATTGCCTTCGGCAAGACGCCGATCACGGTGTACACGCGCTCATCCAGCTCGATCTTGCGATTCAATACGGTTGGATCGCCTCCAAATCGCCGCTGCCAAAATCCGTAGTTCAGCACCGCCACCGCATCGCGTCCCGGCTGGCACTCGTCTTCCGCATACACACGCCCCAGGATCGCCTGCGCACGCAGCACCGTAAAGAAACTTGCCGACGTCAGCTTCGCATTCACGTGCGCCGCATCGCCAGCGCCCGTCAGGCTCATGTCCGCGCTAGTCCGCACCGACATGTCCTCGAACGAACCACTCTGCTTTTGCCAGTCCTCGTAATTCGCAAGCGCCACGCCCGAATTCCCGCTGCGATCCTGTTGCTCCGCAATTGTCACCACGCGATCCATTTGTGGCACCGCCAGCGGATGCAGCACCACCGCATCCATGCTGCTGAATGCCGCCGTATTCACGCCAATTCCCAGCGCCGCCGTGACCGCGACAGTGATCGTGAAGCCCGGCGATTTCATCAGGTTTCGCCACGCATAGCGCACATCGGCCCAGAACGATTCCAGTCCCAGCGCAGCATCCGCGCCCATCACCCGCTCCCGCGTCGCCGTCGGATTGCCAAAGCGCAGCAGCGCATCGCGTCGCGCCTCTTCCGGCGACATCCCGCGCCCCACATTCTCATCAATGCGCATCTCGATGTGCGCCTGCAACTCCGCATTAATCTCGCGGTCGACGCGCGCCCGGTGCATCAGATTTCCGATTCTTTTGAAGATCGCCATCATGTTCCCTTCACGCGTAACGCAGCACCGCACGCACGCCCTTCACCAGCTGATCGAAGCTCTCTTCGGCCTGCTGGAGCTGCCGCCGCCCTTGCGCCGTCATCTTGTAGTACTTCGCCCGCCGATTGGTTTCGGTCAGCGCCCACTCTGCCGCAATCCAGCCGGCCTGCTCCATGCGATGCAGCGCCGGATAGAGCGAGCCCTCTTCCACACGCAGCAACTCGCCCGACGCGCTCTGAATGTGCTGCACGATCCCGTACCCGTGCAACGTGCCGTTCTGCGCCAGTGTCTTTAAAACCAGAAGATCCAGTGTTCCTTGAAGGTCAGTCTTCGCCATGCCCTACCCCTAGTTTGCTTTGTATATAGAATTCTAGGCATAGCAAGCTAGGTATGTCAAGAAGCCTGTGACCAACGGTGTGAGGGATTCGGAACAGGGAGCAGGGAATAGTTGGTCGGTTCTGGGAACCGTGTTCAGCACGAAAAGGGGTGCCCCAGGTCTGGGGTCCCGACGAACAGGTCGTCGTTCGCGGGGTGGAGGTCTGGATTTTCAGACCTGGGAAAGCACGAACCTGAACCAGATTATTTGAATCTCGGCGAGCGCAGCCGAGGCGCCCAGTCCCTGTTCCCTAGTCCCTAGTCCCTAGTCCCTATTCCCCGGTCCCTGCTCCACCGTCGCCCGCACATGTTTTAACGCCCCATCCGGCACATCCGCAAGCGGCAAACCAGGCCCTTCCCACAAAAGACGAGGCGTGCCCTGACTCGCAAAATGGAGTCCCTCCACATGCAGCGCATGCAATCCAGCGCGCAGCCCCAGCGACCCCCGGTCATAGCGCATCGCATTGCCCGCCACGCCGCATACCTGCGCAAACGGCGGACCGGTCTTCGCCACTTCCACGCCATCAATTACCACCCGCGCCCCGTCCCGCGCCATCAGGTGAAACGTATAGCCGCCATCCACCGGCACATCTATATACCCATCCCACGCCGTCGCATAGCGCGTGAAACCGTGATCATCCACCTGCAAATTGGCGGACTCGCCCGCAAACACCACCGTCTCCTTGCTCAAATCAGGAAGCTCCGTCCACGCACCCGCATACAGTCTCCACAGCAACCCCTGTGCACTAGGACCCACCATCGTCGTCGCATCATGCCACCGCGCCACGGCAACTACACCCTGCGCGGCCCAATCCTGATGTTGGGCGTTGTCCTCGGCATGCAGCAGCACTCTGAAGCGCCCCGCTCCATTTGCTCCATCGAGTTCTGTCCCCTCGGCATCGGCGAATGTGTGCGTCACGCGCCTCCCATGCGCCTCCGTCCCGTCGCCGAAAAGCCAGGTGAAATGCGTATGCGGTGAAGCCGCCGCAGTGAACGTGACTTTGTCCCCGGGCCCAAACACCGGAGGCTCCACATCAAACGCCGCCACCGGCCCCGTCGGTCTTGCGAACTCCACCGGCGCCGCGCCATCCGTCACAGCCAGCGGTACATCCGCATTGTTCTTTACGCGTTTCTGTCCATACTTCACATTTGCCAGCGTCACCCCGCTCACCTGCCCCATGATTGAAGAGCCCAGCAGCGGCGGCTGATCCAGCGCCCAGATATTGTGAAATGTGAATCCATGCAGCGCCGGCTGCTCCTGCTCCATCTGCAACAGCGAGTACCAGTCGTCGAGAAAGATATTCTCAAACAGGTAGCCCGAGTGGTCGCCCTTCGCTCCATTCGCGCCCCAGAATCCCAGCAGCCCAAACGGCTGTCCGCACGCGCCAATCCCCGCATGCAACACGTCCGAATCGCGCAGCGTAAAATTCCGCGAATTGAAAATCTTCTGTGGCCACCCCGCGCGCACAATATTCGAGATACTCGTCGAGAGCTCGCTCTTCTCGATCAGGATGTCGTGCACATCCTTGCCCGGCCGCAGCATGTCCGCATCCGTGTAGCCGTCCCAGTTGCCCATCAGCGCAATCACATCGTCCGACGCGCGAAAAAACGAATTGCGCACAATCCCGTCGCCGCTCCCAATCCAATCCATCCCATCCTGGTTCGCATTGCCCGGATTGCCGCCCATAACGCGCAGATCGTCGTAAATGAATCCACTCGAATCCTTCATCTGCACCGACCACGTCCGCGATCGGATCACGCATGTCAGCCCGCTCACTTGAATATCGTGCGCATTCATCGTTCCAATGCAGTGCCAGTCCGGCTTCTGCATCCAGCCTTCGTCATTGCTCGGGTCCTGCGGCCCATCGTAGACAATCGTCCCGCGCCCCAGCACCTTCACGCCCGTTACGTTGAACAGATTCAGACTGCCGAAGAAATACGCGCCCGGCTCCAGGTAATCCGTCTCACCGCTCTTTGGATTCAGGCTCTGCCGGTACACGCCTGCAGCGTATACGTGCACATTCGCGCCCTGTGGGGGCGGCACGGCCGGCGATCCCGCAAACAAAAACAGCATCGCGGCATGATTCAGAAAATCGCGCGGCCGCGCAATCGAGAGCTTCTCCGGTCCCTTTAATCTGAAGCGAATCGTCTGCCCATCGCGCACCGGCCGCAGTCCCAAGCGCCAAGGCTGAATATCGACGCCGCGATCCCAGAACCCCGCGTCGGCCGCAGTAATCGCGACGTCCACCGGCCCCGTGATGTCGAAGTTCACATAGTCGTAGCTCGCCGCGACATGAGCCACATCCACCGTCTTCCCGTTCACTGTCACAGTGAAAGCCGACGACCGCATCTCCTGCGGCACCGGCACCGGCTGTACACGAGTCGCCGCCCACGCGTCATGCGCAAACACCAGAACAGCCATCAGCAGCGCACGATGACAAGCCAAAAAGCCGCACCCCAAAAGTGAAGTAGGAAAAGTCCACTCTAGCACCGCCTCAATTGCCGCCGGTGTGGCTTGCCGCACCCCGGTACGCGCGACACTCCTCAAATCTCTCGGGTATAATTCGGGTCGCGAACAAATCCGCCTTTACGTCGGCGCTTTCTGCACCCCGTTCACCTCCATTCAAGGAGAGGTCATGTCGCACCCTTCCGCTCTTCGCCGCTTCCGATTTTCGATTCTCGCCGCAGTATCACTCGCGTTTGGCACGCCCGTCGCAAATGCCGCTTCATCGAAACCGCCGGCCATCGCGCTCGACCCCTCCATCACCATCGTCGAGAGCACCCAGGCGTCCGGCCCCGTCCTTCGCGCCACCGGCGATCTGCTCTCCGACTTCACCAAGGTCTTCGGTCAGACTCCCAAACTCGTTAACCAACTCGACGACGCAGGCCCAGTCGTCCTTTTCATCGCCGACAACTCCCATCTCCCCGCCGGCTTAAAATGCGCCACCGCCTCTGACCCCGAATCCTTCGCCTTCTCCGTCGCCACTCCCGCTCACGGCAAATCGAAACATACCGTCGTCTGCCTGACCGGCGCGGACATGCGCGGCACGATCTACGCCATCTATCAGTTCTCGCAAACCTGGCTCGGCATCGACCCCATGTATCTCTGGACCGACAAGCAGCCAGAGAAGCGCACCTCCATCGCACTGCCCGCCGACTTCACCCGCACCTATCCCAAGCCCGTCTTCCGTTACCGCGGGTTCTTCCCCAACGACGAAGACCTGCTCACCGGCTGGATCCCCGCCGAAAAAGGCGAGCAGACCGGCATCTCGCTCAAGGTCTGGGACAACGTCTACGAAACCATCCTCCGTCTCAAGGGCAACATGGTCGTCCCCGGCACATGGATCTTTCCCGACGACGCGCAAGTCCAGGCCGCCACCGAGCGTGGCCTCATTGTCAACCAGCACCACGCCATTCCGCTCGGCGTCAACGTCGCCCGCTGGCCGCGTGACATCCCTTACAACTTCTCCACGCATCCTGAAATCCTCGAACGCGCCTGGACCAACGCCGTCGACGCCTACAAACCCAATCAGGAAATTCTCTGGAGCGTCGGCCTCCGCGGTCTCTCTGATTCGAGCTACGCCTCGCTCGATCCCAGCGTGCGCGACAATGATCCGCTCCTGGGCCAGCGCATCAGCGACGCCATCGCCGTGCAGATGAAAATCGTTCGCGCCAAATACCCCAACGCACAATTCGTCACTGACCTCTGGCAGGAGGGCGCGCGTCTCATGCAGGAGGGCTACCTCAAAATTCCGCCCGAAGTCTCACTCGTCTGGGCCGACACGGGGTACGGCGACATGCAGGACGGCGGCAAGGTCGCCGCAGGCCACGGCGCTTATTTCCACGTCGCCATGATGAATAGCCAGTCGAACCAGCTTTCTGAAATGGTGCCCGTCGCCGTTATCCAGTCCGAACTCGCTCGCTACATCAAAGCCGGCGCGACGTCCTACTTCCTCGTTAACACCAGCGACATTCGCCCCGTCGCCATGACCACGCGCGCCGTCATGGATATCGCGTGGGGCGGCGTTCCATCCGCTGCGACCACTGACGGCGATACCGCCTTTTACAAGCAATGGGCCACCGAGGAATTCGGTGCAAAATCCGCCGACGCGCTCGCCACCGTCTATAAGGAGTACTTCGCCGCGCCGTCGCTGCGCGCTCCGTTCGGCCTTCCAGGACTAACGTCCGCGGGCAACGCGCCGCCATCCCCTCCGCTCAGCAACGTAACGCGCTTCAATGGCGACCAGCACTACCACACCGAAATCCGCCGCCTCATTCTCGACGATCTCAGCGAGCATCAGGTGGAAGCCGTGCCCAGCCAGTCGCCCAAGTGGACCCCGCCTCGCGTCCTGCCCGTCTTCGATGCGCAAGTCCGCGCCGATCAGCTCAAGCGCGACATTGACGAGTGCGAAGCTGCGCAGCCGCGTTGGGACGCCGTCTGGGAACACGCCGTCGCCGCAAAGGACCTCATCGATCCCGACCGCCGCGACTATTATCAGGCCGCAGTCCTTACCATGATCACCATCAATCGCGAAAGCAATCGCGCCCTGCTCCTCATCGCCCGCGCCATGCAGGACGCCACTTCCGGCCAGCCCGACAAGGCTCGAGCCGAAACCGATGACGCACTCCACTCCCTCGACACCATCCACCAATCGATGGCCGCCGCTGAATACGGCAAGTGGAAGAACTGGTATCGCGGCGACTGGCTCACCGGTGTGGCGCGCACCCACGAGCTGGTGCAGGCCTACGCCAATCACCTCAAAGACCCCATGGCGCCACTACCCGCGCCCGTCGCATGGACCGGCTGGGAAGCCTACTTCCACATCATGGAATACGAAGGCGACCGCTCCGTCGACGTGCATTAATCCCTCTGCGTTCGAATTCACTCGTCGCGACTTTTGCGTTGTCATCCTGAGCAAAGGCCGTCCGCCGCAGTGGACTACCGCCGTCGAAGGGCCCGCTTTTACAAAGCGTCAATCGGCACGACCGTGGGTGCCCCATAGCCTGCCCTGAGCGCAGCCGAAGGGTCCGGATTTCAGACATGGGAAAGCACAAGCCTCAAATCGACCGCTCCTACCATGCTTCAATCCGCACGACCATGGGTGCACCATCCTTGCGCAGCCTCGTCGCGCAAGGGTGGGAACGCAAGACCGCCATCATCCCCTGGCACAGCGGGACTGTCCAGAATCGAACACACCGTCTCGCCTTCGCACGACGTCACCACCGATCGTCATTACCCGCTGGCCTTATCTCGCTGAAATTGCGGCGCGGCCTCCAATTCTTGTTTGGCCGGAAAAATGCTCCATATCTCTCACCTACACGTGTCTGCGAGGGTCCCCTGCAGAAACTTCTTTTCGATCTCCGCTTCGTTTTCCGTCAGCTCCGCAAGTCACCCGGCTTTACCATCACCGCGGTCCTCATGCTGGCCTTCGGCATCGGCGCCACCACCGCCATCTTCTCCATCGTCGAAGGTGTCCTGCTCCGGCCTTTGCCATTCCCCGAGTCCGATCGCCTCATGGTCCTCGCAGACTGCCTTCAGGGAGCCGACATCGGCAGCGGCAGTTGCGAAGCCGGCGTCACCGTCCCCGACATCCTTGCCTACACCCGCGAGACCCACTCCTTCAACGGCCTCGGCGGCTATCAGTTCGCTGGCTATGAGCTCTCGGGCAACAGCGAACCGTCCCAGGTGACCGCCGCGCGCTTCACCTCCGGCGTCTTCACCGCGCTCGGCGTCGCTCCGCATCTCGGCCGAGTCTTCACCGCGGACGAAGACGAGCACCACCAGCAGGTCGTCGTCCTCAGTTACGGCGCCTGGCAAAGCCGCTTCCATGGCGATCCCGCCATTCTCGGAACCAAAATCCTCCTCGATCGCAAGCCCTACGTCGTCATCGGCGTCATGCCGCGCAACTTCGAGTTTCCCCTCCAGTCCGGCCAACTCAATCGAGTCGAGTTGTGGGTCCCCATGAGCTTCCTCCCTCAGGAGCTCACCCCCGGCGCTGCCGCAAACTGGAGCTACCAGATGATCGGCCGCCTCAGGCCAGGGCTCACTCCGCAACAGGCGCAAACCGATGCCGAGCGGGTGGCACGCGAAATCATGAAAAACTATCCGGCGATGATGGCCAATCTGCGCATCAGCTCCATCGTCCGCCCGCAGCAAGAGGAGACCATCGAGCAGGCGCGCCCCTTGCTGCGCACCCTCTTCCTCGCTGTCGCCGTTGTGCTCCTCATCGCCTGCGTCAATCTAGCCGGCCTCATGCTCGTGCGCGCCATTCGCAATCAGCGCGAAATTGCCGTGCGCATGGCCCTCGGCGCACAAGCCGCGGCGCTCCTGCGTCAAACCATTCTTGAGAGCCTCGTTCTCAGCGTTTCCGGCGGCGTGCTCGGTCTCATCCTCGCAGCCATTGCTCTGCGCGTCGGCAAAACTCTGCTGCCGGAAAGCCTCCCGCGCATCAGCGAAATCGCACTCAACTGGTACGTCATCGGCTTCGCTCTTCTCCTTGCCGTCATCACAGGATTGCTCTGCGGCCTCGCCCCTGCATTCGCCGCGCTGCGCACCAACGTCAACAGCCATCTGAAAGAAGGCGGCCGCAGCGGAACCGCAGGCGGCGGCCACGCGCGTCTCCGCTCCACTCTTGTCGTTGCCGAAATCGCTATTGCGCTCGTTCTACTCGCCGCCTCCGGACTGCTCTTGCGCAGCTTTGAGAAAATGCGCTCCGTCGATCTCGGCTTCCGCCCCGAGCACGTCACCACCGCGTCCTACTCTTTGCCTCAGCTCAAATACACCACGCAGTCCTCGGTCGACAACTTCAACAATGAGCTGCTGCGCCGCCTCGGCCAGCTTCCCAGCGTCACCGCCACCGGCCTTACCAGTTTTCTTCCCGCCTCTAATAACAACAGCAGTTCGACTTTCGTCGTCGATGGCTACGTCCCGCCGAAGGGCGCCTCCATGAATCTCGCCACACCGGCGCAGGTCGTCGGCGACTACTTCCGCACCATGGGCATCCCGCTTCTGCGTGGCCGATTCTTCACCAAAGACGACCGCCCCGGCTCCCAGCTCGTCACCATCGTCAGTCACAATTTCGCGCAGCACTACTGGCCCAACCAGGACCCCATCGGGAAGCGCATTCGGATCGGAACGCCGGAGATGCAGACCCCCTGGCTCACCGTCGTCGGCGAGGTCGCCGACCTCAAGCTGAGCTCTCCGGACGAAGTCACCAAGGACCAGTTTTATGGGCCCATCGCACAGGTCGAGCAAGAAATTGGTGCGCTCGCCTCGCCCACCGACCTCAATGGCAATGGCGGCTACATCACCCTGCGCTCTTCACTCCCGCCCGAGCAAATGGAGAACACCCTCCGAGCCACCGTGCGTTCCATCGATCCGCTCCTCCCGCTCACACAAGTACAAACCATGGAGCAGGCCGTCTCCGACAGCGAAGCCCCGCGCCGCTTCAATACCGTTCTCATCTCAAGCTTCGCTTTTGCCGCCGTGCTGCTCGCCGTCCTCGGCATCTACAGCATCATCGCCTTCTCCGTCGCCTCGCGCGTGCAGGAGATGGCCATCCGCATGGCCCTCGGGTCGCAACGCACCGCCATCGTTCGCCTGGTCCTCGAGTCGGGGGTCAAGCTCGCCATCGTCGGCTGCGTTCTCGGCGTCGGAGGAGCATTAGCGGCCTCCGGCCTGTTACGCTCTCTACTCTTCGGCGTCAGTCCCTTCGATCCGATGGTGCTGACATTCGCTGCGATCGGCGTACTGCTCCTGGCCGTCGCTGCCTCCACCTTGCCAGCCCTTCGCGCCGCCTCCATCGATCCAATGAAGGCCCTGCGCGGCGAATAAGGATTTGCTTTCCGAGGCAATGCAATTAGCAAGAAAATAGGTTTCCCATTCTAACCGCGCCTTTTTGCGGTCAGGATGGGAAACCATCAAACCCAACCTCTGTCATCTTGAGTGAATGGAGCAAAGCTCAATACTCGTCCGCACCCGAAGCCCTCGTACGGCGACACCTCGACGTCCGCATCGCACACCTGCAGAGACACACCCACTTGCCCCTGCTTGGTTCCCGGTGAACTCGCTGCTGTCCTCTGAAGAATCCCGGAAAGGCGCTGCTAACTTTACTTCGCTTTTGCCTTCTGCGCGGCCCAACGCTTGCGCTGCGCATCGGCAATGCGCTTCCGAGCGTCTGCGCTCAGCACCCGTTTCTTACGCCGCTTCGTCGGCGCCTTCGCCGCTTTAGTGTTCGCAAATTTCGGTGCAGTCTTGGCAGTATTGGCAAGCAGAGAACGTACCTGAGTCAGTCGGGCAATCTCAGCGTCTAATTGAGAGAGAATGGAATCGATCGTCATAGATCGAGAATAACTCAAATTCCCGGCGATTTCCCCACCTAAGTTGCCAGGTTTCTCCACTTATTCGCAAAAAATCGAATCCCCTATTCGGCTTTTCCCACCGTTTCTTCCTTATAGGCCTTTTGCAAAACGAAGAATGCCCGCTTCTTTTGCCCTTGGTCCGAGACAAGCCCCTTGCGGTTGAACTCATCCTGGATCCCCACCAACGGCCGGTTCGGTGAACGGAAATCCATCAGCACCCACGGACTCATCCCTCTTAGTTGCGTTATCTTATTCAACATCGGCAGTTGGTGGCGAAACACATTCGCCTGGTACTCCTCTGTCCAACGTTCATTCTCCCCGCCATGCAATCCGGCCTTCGCATCCGCGCCGAATTCGCTCACAATTAAGGGCTTTTGATAATCGATTTGCCACTGAGTTACATCCGCATTTTCTGGGTGCCCCTCGTACCAGCCGATATATTCATTCACTCCGATCACGTCCAGCGCCTTGCCCAGCGGATCGTCCACAATCTTCGTGTTGCCCTGCGCACGCACCAGCAGCGCCGCCGTAATCAGCCGCGTCGCATCCATAGCCCGTGCGCGGCTCGCCAGCGTTTCAATAAACTGCGTGCGCGCTGCGGTGCTCGGCGTTTCATTCGCCATCGACCACAAGATAATTGCCGCATGATTGCGCGAGGTCCCGATCTCCTCATCCAGTTGCTGCTCGGCCTTCGCCAGAACCTTGGGATTATCGAACTCAAGCGCCCAATACACCGGATTCTCCGACCACACCAACAATCCCATGCGATCCGCCGCGCGCAACATGGTTTCATCGTGTGGATAATGCGCCAGCCGCACGAAGTTACAACCAAGCTCCTTCGCCCATCCCAGCAACGTCTCCGCATCTTTATCTGAGTAAGCCCGTCCAGTCCGATAGGGGGCTTCCGCATGCACCGACACACCGCGTAGAAAAATCGGCTTCCCGTTCAGCAGGATCTCCGTTCCCCGCGTCTCCACGGTGCGAAAGCCCATTAGTTCGTCAATCGAATCCGCCCCTGCGCGCAGCTCTACCTTATAGAGCTTCGGAGTCTCCGGCGACCAGCGTTGCAATCCCTTCACGTCAAAATGGAGCCCCGCACGGCCATCTTCACCAAGCGTTGCCGATGCGTGCGCGCCTAACTCGGAAATCGCAACCTCAACCTTGTCCCCCACCGCGCCGCCGGCCACATGCACCCATCCGGCAATCGCCGCACCTTCTCCGCGTTCCAGATGCAAATCGTATTGGTCGATAAATGCCTCGGGCACTTCAATCAGTGAGACCTCGCGCGTCAAGCCCCCATAGTTCCACCAGTCCGTCTCCAGCGTCGGAACATTGTCCTCATGACGCGTGTTATCCACCGCCGCCACCACAAAGTTGTCTCCAGCATGGATGACCGACGTCACTTCACAGTTAAATGCCGTGAACCCGCCCTCGTGCTCGCACACCTTCTTTCCATTTACCCAGAACCAGGAGTGATAATTCGCTGCACCCACGTGCAGAAAGACATGCGTGTGCTCCTTCGGCGCGTACGCAAAGTCCCGCTCGTACCACATGGGCCCTTCATAGAACATCAACGAATCCCGTTGGGTGTTCCAATCCCCGGGCACCTTCAACTTAGGCGCTTTCGCATAGTCATACTCGGTGGGAAACGGATCGCCCGGCTTCGCCTTGTAGTTCAGAAACCATCCGTTCTTCTTCTCTTCATGATGAAAGCTGAAGAGTCCTGCAAAATAAGGATCCACAATTGAAGGCCATTCTCCGTTCAACGACGTCGCCTGCCTCCGATCGGCCCCTGTCAACACCAACGTCCCACTTGTAGTCTGGGCCGCCAACTGCACCGTCGAAAACGCCAAGACCGTAACCCATCCCAACACGCGAACCTTCGCCGCCATCGCGCGCCCCGGCCAGCACACTGAAAAGCCTCTCATCCCATAACCTCTAGTTTCGAAACTCGGCGCAAATCCGCTGTTCAATGCAGCCGCGCGCGAGTACTTTCAGAATCGCCATCTTAGCGCCTTGCCCGCACCCGTGTACATTTCGTTCGCACTCCAACGGCCGCGCAGCAAAAAGGGCGGACTCATCGAGCCCGCCCTTTGCTTCCCTGTTTCTCTGTTTTTCTGTTTCTCTGTCTTAGGACCCCAGGAACTCCACGTGCACATAGGTCCCGAGCCGCTCGTTATACGCCAAATACCACCCCGCATGATCGGGATCGTCATAGATCACAATCTGGTCCGAGTCCCACAACCAACCGTCGCAGTAGCCCACATCAAAGGGCGCTACGCTCCAGTACCAGTTATTGAACCAGAAGCGTCCCGGTCCGCCGCCCGCCAGGTGCCACACATGGGTCGGACCAAAACCGCCCGTAAAGTGACCATGCTCGAAAGGATGGTCGAGATGATAGTTCGGATCGTTCTTGCCTGTGTCGTGGCCGACCCATTTGTTCCCATCCACGTGGGGAGCATTCGGATGGCCCGGCTTATCGCTCAAGTTACGCGGCGATGTCGGCAGTTTCGGCGTACCGTGAAAAGCGGATGGCCCGCGCGCCGGCGGAGCCTGGTGCGCACCTCCGTGGTTCTGAGCAAATACCGGCACAGAAAAAACCAGCAAAGCTGTCAATGCAAGCGCTGCGCGCATACTCTCCTCCTGGGATCCATTCGAGCGGCAGCCGATTCTGCAAAGGTCTGCTCGTAGCCTCGATAGGTCATCCCGACTACAGTAGATGCAACCCGACTTAGACGCGCAAGTTGTATTTCAGAGAAAATGAAAATCATTCTTCCTCCGGCGTCCTTACAACTTTATGCAAATCAGCGGGCTCACTAAATGCGCGTGACTTTACAGGTTGCGAAAAACTCGTCCCAAGAGCGGTTTTGGAAGGGCACGAGGTTACTCGTGCCGATAAGTCGATGAGATTGACGCCGGCTTTAGCCGCTGACAACTGCGAACTGCCTTTATGCAACCACCGCCGCCGGCGCCCGCCGCCACGCATACAGCGGAAAATGATTCGCCATCTCCGCCACTTCGCCGCGTATCCGCTCCAGCGCGGCATCGTCGTTGCGCCGCTCCAGCGCCTTCGCGATCCACGCGCCGATCGTCCGCATCTCAGCCTCTTTCATGCCGCGCGTCGTCAGTGCCGGCGTCCCGACGCGAATCCCCGAAGGCTTCAGCGGCGGATTTGTATCATAAGGAATCGCGTTCTTGTTCACTGTGATTCCTGCCTTGCCCAGCGCCAGCTCGGCCTCCGAACCAAGAATGCCCTTCTGAAACACATCCACCAACAGCAGGTGGTTATCCGTGCCGCCCGAGACAATCCGGAAGCCCGCTGCACTGAGCGCCTCGCCCAACACCTTCGCGTTAGCCACAATTTGCGCAGCATACGTCTTGAACTCCGGCCGCAGCGCTTCGCCAAACGCCACCGCCTTCGCCGCCACAATGTGCACCAGCGGTCCCCCCTGCTGTCCAGGAAACACCGCTTGGTCGACGGCCTTGCCAATCGTCTGCTCCGGCTTTGCGCCCACCTGATAATCCTTGCCGCACAAAATCAGTCCCGCTCTTGGGCCACGCAGAGTCTTGTGCGTCGTCGTCGTCGTGATGTGCGCATGCGGCACCGGGGAAGGATGCACGCCACCGGCCACCAACCCCGCGATGTGCGCCATGTCAAAAATATAAGTCGCTCCCACCTTGTCGGCGATCTGCCGCATCCGCGCAAAATCCCACAGACGCGGATACGCGCTGCCCCCGCCGATCAACACCTTCGGCTTTTCGCGCTCTGCAATCGCTTCCAGCTCGTCGTAGTCGATCAGCTCCGTGTCGCGCCGCACCGTATAAAAAGTTGTCCGATACAGTTTGCCGCTGAAGCTCAACTTGTGCCCGTGCGTCAGGTGCCCGCCATGCGCCAGGTCCAGGCCAAGAATCGTATCGCCCGTTTGCAGAACCGCCATGTAAGCCGCCGCGTTCGCCTGCGAACCCGAGTGCGGCTGCACGTTCGCATGCTCCGCCCCAAAAATCTGCTTCGCCCGGTCGCGCGCCAGGTTCTCCACCACATCGGCGTACTCGCACCCGCCGTAGTACCGCCGTCCCGGATACCCCTCCGCATACTTATTCGTGAACACCGAACCGGCCGCTTCCAAAACGGCTTCCGACACGAAGTTTTCGCTGGCAATCATCTCCAGGCCTTCATGCTGGCGAAGCGTTTCGTGGTCCACGGCTGCTGCAACTTCAGGATCGGCTTGGGCAAGAGAAAGAGCCATGCGGTTAGTCATATTCAAGATTTTACGGCAACTCCGCCCGCGGGCTACCTGTGAAGTTCTCCGAGAGAATCTCGGTGCAATTTGGACAGCATTGCAGCAGAAGCAGGGATGAAATCCTCGTGGTGCGTGGCAGCATGGGCCGCGTCACTGCATGGGATGAACTCGGGCGCAGGCGTGCATCAGCCTCGCAATGCGGTAGAAGAAGTAGGCAATGCCGAGGATTCCGCCCCATCCGATGGCGGAAAGGCTGCTGCGCTTGTTGGCAATCGTGTTCGCAATCGTGAGCGGTTCGACAGGTTCAGTTAAAAGCAATTCCGAGAGCGGCATCCAGTGCCCGGCGTGTTCATCACATGCCATGTCGCTGAGTGCCAGGTCTCCGGCCGCCACGCGCCGCGGGACTTCGTCGCGCGAATAGGGGCCGAGCGTCTTTCCGTTGTGTTCGACCATGAAGCCCATTCTTCAATTGTCGCACCGGTCTGTACCCTATTTTCGGCTCCACCGTGGCGCAATCGCATAATTCAGCTGCACCAGCACAATCGCCGCAATGCTCACCCAGGTATTGATAAAACAGAGCGCCGCCCCCGCCGCATAAAGCGACTGCGCAATCACAATGCGCCGGCAGATGCTCCCCCGAACCTCCTCCGGCGTGTCCTGCTTAATGAGTCCAGTGTGCGTCGCATGGGCCCAGCTCCAATACAGCATCGCTCCCGGCACAAAGATGTTCAGCCAATACAAACCCAACGCCAACCGGTACGTAATGAACTCCGCCAGCAGCCGCGTCGACAGCGGCATGAGCGTGATCGAGAACAGAAATCCAAGATGAATCCACGTCAGGTCGCGTGTGCCTTCGGCCATATGGTTCAGCTGCGTTTGCTGTCCCGCCCAGAAAATCCCCAGCGTCAGAAAGCTCATCCCATACGTCAGCCACTCCGGCCCCATCGCGCACAACGCCGCCAAGAGCTCCCGCTCACTATGGACTTGCGCGGTCGTGGGAATGTGCAGGTCGAGCACCAGCAGCGTCATGGCCACGGCAAAAATCCCGTCGCTCAGCGCCGCCAGCCGCTCAAGATTCCGCCCCTGAATCCGGTTGTAGAGGGTCGGCACCCTTCCTGCCCTCCTCGATCTCGATCAGCAAGATTGACCGGTTTGAAAGGGCACGAGTTTACTCGTGCCATACCTTCGTCAACATCAACTCGGGCTTCAGCCCCTGAGGGACCTGCTCGCGCGCCGGCCGTACGTCAAATGCCATACCGCAAGCCCAAGCGCCAACACACCTAATCCAAACGCCACCAGCGCCTCCCGCCCTGTATGAATCTTCCATCCGCGATAAAATGCGACGCCGGCGGCCACCAGCATGAGCAATCCCCGAAAAGGCTGCATGATTCCCACTATCCTACGCCGCCGCGCCTGTGCAGTTATTCCCGCGGCAGCTAAGATAAATTACAGTCATGGCCACTCCCTCCGCACCCGTCGCGCCCGCGCTCAAAAAAACGGCACTCAATGCCACACACCGCGCGCTCAAGGCCAAAATGGTCGACTTCGGCGGATGGGATATGCCCGTCGAATACCCTTGCCCCGGCGGCGGCCTCATCGCCGAGCACCTCGCCGTCCGCAACGCCGTCGGCCTTTTCGACGTCAGCCACATGGGTGAAATTCAGTTTCGCGGCCCAGGCTCCCTCGCCGCCGTGCAGCACATCACCATGAACGACGCCTCGCGCCTTAAAGACGGCCAGGCCCACTACTCCGCGCTGCTCACGCCCCAAGGCACCTTCATCGATGACATCCTCGTCCACCGCCTCGGCGACAACGACTATCTCCTCGTCGTCAACGCCGGCACCACAGACAAAGACTCAGCTTGGATTCGCCAGCAAGTCGGCACACGCCCCGGCATTCACATCAATGACTACTCCAGCTACTACTCGCAACTCGCCCTGCAAGGCCCGCGCGCGCTTGAAACATTGCAGAAGCTCACCAAGGTGGACTTGGCCGCCATCAAAAATTATTGGTTCACCTGGGGCCAGGTTGCCGGCGTCTATAACGTCCTCATCGCCCGCACCGGCTACAGCGGCGAAGACGGCTTCGAGGTCTACATCCCCTCCGACGAAGCCACCACCGTCAAAATGTGGAACGCTCTCCTCGACGCCGGCTCAGAGTACGGCATCCGCCCCTGCGGCCTCGGCGCGCGCAACACTCTCCGCCTCGAAGCAGGCATGAGCCTCTACGGCCACGAAATCTCCGAGGACATCAACGTTCTTGAAGCAGGCCTCGACCGCTGGCTCAAATTAGACAGAGGCGATTTTCTCGGAAAAGAGGCACTCCTCCAAGTGCAGGCTTCCGGCGGCCCACAACGCAAAATCATCGGCCTCGAAATGCTCGAAAGAGGGATCGCGCGCGATGGCTACCCCGTGCTTTCGCATGACGGCGAACCCATCGGCTCCATCACCTCAGGCAGTCCCGCGCCGTTCCTCAAGACCAACATAGCCATGGCCCTCGTACCCGCAGCCACAGCGGTCTCCGGCGCAGACGTCCTCGTCGACATACGCGGCAATCGCGCACGGGCAAAGCAGGTTCCACTGCCCTTCTACAAGCGCCCAAAGAAATAAGGCGGTGCCTCCAAACAACCTCAGTTTGAAGAGGACCGGATTCACGGACCGGAGGGAGCAGGGGACTTCACAGGCTGCGGAAAAAGTCGTCGAGAAATCTGTTTTGAAAGGGCACGAGTTTACTCGTGCCGATAAGTCGATTAATTCGACGTCGGCTTTAGCCGCAGAGGGATGTTCTTCACCAGATTCACCCGTGATTTCGGCTTTTTCCGCAGCCTGTTCGGCCCCTGAATCAAGCCACAGGATCAGGGGGGCTTTAGCCCCGGAGGAAACGCCCCCACTAAGCCTTAAACCTGTCCAAGGAATCCCAGTTACTTCAAGTCCGGGGGCAAAGGCACACCAATCTCCGCCGCAACCGCCCGCGCCTCGGCAAGCCTCCGTTCGGCATCCAGCACATCTTCAATCAGTTGGCCGAAAACCAATTCATCCAGCCACGGTCGCGAACCGAGCTCATACGACGACCGCTTGTCCGTGACGAGAATCCGCGTCAACTCCTCCAGTTGAAAGGCTGCCTGGTTCAGTTGTCCTTTTGTCGCCTCCAGATGCGATTTCAGTTCTTCACATCGAAGCAGCACAGCAGCAGTGGATTCGGGGGTAGCATGGCCCGTCAAACGCTTCTCCAGGAAAGGGGGATTTCGAGCAGACGTTCAGTTTCTTGTGAGATGCCTGCACGATGACGCGGGGCTGGCTGGAAACCGATGAACGTTCAATAAACACCATCAACTTTGTTGATGAGATTCAATGCAATATTAGTCTTGCCATTGACCCCTCACACCTGCATAACTTCCGCTTCCTTCTTCCGCGAAAGCTCTTCCATCCGCCGAATCTCCTCATCGGTCATCTTCTGCACTTCTTCGAGCGCGCGCTTCTCCTCGTCCTCGCTGATCTTCTTCTCCTTGGCCAGCTTCTTCAGCGCATCGTTCCCGTCGCGCCGCACATTCCGTACCGCGGTCCGATGATCCTCGAGCACCTTGTTCAGATGCTTCACCACATCGCGCCGCCGCTCCTCGGTCATGGGAGGAACAGGCACTCGCACAACCTTGCCGTCCGAGATGGGATTGAACCCCAGTCCGGACGTCTGAATCGCCTTTTCAATCTCTTTCAGCGCCGTCGGATCCCACGGCGAAATCAAGATCACCTGCGGCTCGGGCGCGGACACCTGGGCGATCTGGCTGATCGGCGTCGGCGTGCCATAGTAGTCCACCTTCACCTGGTCGAGCATGTGCACGCTCGCCCGCCCCGTGCGCGTAGCCGCCAGGTTCCCCTGGAACCCACTCACCGCCTGGTCCATGCGCCGCTTCAAGTCTGCCGAGAGATCCTTGAGCGCTGGAATTCCTGCCATATTTGACCCTGCCATCGTTCTCCTCGTTCAATCCAAAACACTATAGTACGTCGTTCTTTAGAGAGTAAGCGGCGTTTCCAGCCCCCGGCAAGCTGTCGTTTTGCTCGACCAAACGTCCTTTGAATATCTGCTCGCCCTACCCTACACCTAGGCGCGGCGGTACGCACACGGATACGGTCCATAGAAAGGCTCTCTATGCGTTGGACCAGATGGTCATGGTTAGCCGTAACCGGCGGCCTCGTAGTAGCCGTCCTGGCCTGGATCCTGTTCGCACCCGAGATTCTCGCCCTGCGCCACTAGCTTTTGGAGACGAGATCAGCGCCCTGCACTTGACAAGTTGCACGACATTGGGTGCCCCAGGTCTCGCTTTTGAGACCTGGGAAAGCACGAACCCGTATCGGCCTGTACGCGCGGAGGGTGCAGGGGCCTTCAGGCACCTGAATCAAGCTTCAAAAACGCAGAGCTTCAGCTCCGGAGCCGAGCTTTTCGCAATGCATCAATCGACACGACAATGGGTGCCCCAGGTCTCGCTTTTGAGACCTGGGAAAGCACGAACCCGTATCGGCCTGTACGCGCGGAGGGTGCAGGGGCCTTCAGGCACCTGAATCAAGCTTCAAAAACGCAGAGCTTCAGCTCCGGAGCCGAGCTTTTCGCAATGCATCAATCGACACGACAATGGGTGCCCCAGGTCTCGCTTTTGAGACCCGGGAGAGCACGAACCCCGATGCACAACACCGCGCGGTCCGGCACCATTTCTCGACGCGAAACAAGAATCACGACACGACGACCGGCATTCCCATCGCCGCCGCCTGCTCATGCGCGTGATAACTCGACCGCACCAGCGGCCCCGACTCCACATGCCGGAATCCCATCTTGAGCGCTTCCGTCTTCAACTCTGCAAACTCCCCCGGCGTATACAGCCGCGCCATCGGCAGATGATCGCGCGAGGGCCGCAGATACTGCCCGATCGTCAGAATGTCGCAGCCCACCGCCGCCAAGTCGC
>CAZAQN010000032.1:0-53207 GCA_964487345.1 uncultured Occallatibacter sp.
CGGTCTACCCCTCAGCCGCATTCTGGTTGACGGATTACATCATCTCGCAGGATCTGCAGGCAGCCTATGCCGCGCGCCAGGAAGCGGCCGCAGACGCCGCGGCCGCTGCAGGCGGACCGCCGCCAGCAGGTGGGCCGCCCGCACTCACTCCCGAAGTCAAGCAGATGATCTCCGACGAAGTCCGAGCACAGTTGGCGTTGGAGAATCAGGAGGCAGGCCAGAACGCGCAGCAGCAAGATGTGGACCCCGGATCGAGCGGCATCGCGCGCATGTTGAGCGACGGCAGGCCGCATGTGTTCGTAGCCGGCGGTAGTCTCGATGTCGTGGACGCGTCCTCCGGCCAGGAGTGCGCCGTTAGCGACGGCGACGCATTGCAGTTGCAAGCCCCGCCCCCACCGGACGCGACCTCGGCAAATCTTGTTGTTCTGGCCAGCAAGGGCGGAGTCGAGTGCGCAAAATCCAGCACCGTCACCGTCCAGTTGACCGACCTGCAGGAGATGCAGAACCACATGCGCGAGACCATCGACCAGGGTCTTCAGGACCTGCAGGCCAAGCAGGGCAAGGGAGGATTGCCTCCAGCTCCGCCTTCCGCGCAGGCACAACCAGCCACAGCTGCTTATGCCGCGGTTGCTCCTCCACCGGAGCCGAACGTGGGCTCGGAGATTGCGCAGGTCGATCAGCAGGGCGATCAGTCTGAAAAAGACGTTGCCGCCGAAGCAGCCCAGCAGGATAGCGGCGCACCCTCGCCCGTCGCTGCCGCGGCTGCTGCCGCTCCTCCAGCGCCCGCAGCGCCAACGGCAACCGTCGAGCTAGGTCAGACACCGGATCAGGTGAAAGCCTCTCTCGGCGCGCCCACGAGAATCGCTAACCTGGGACCGAAGGTCATCTACTACTACAACGGCATGAAGGTCACCTTCAAAGACGGAAAAGTGAGCGACGTCGAATAGCACAAGCCCGGCTGCCATCGGAAACAAGAGCCCGCTGCGTGCAATGCAGCGGGCATTTTTGCGTCTGCCGTCGCGAAGATAGGGATCGCTTGGGCCGCCGCAAATCTTCAATCTCCAGGTCGTTTACGAAACTTGAAATGATTTCTTGCGCTAAATGCGGTTTAAGAAGAGTATTTGTTCGCCTCCCCTAAACCGATTGCGTTGGCGTGCAACGCAAGGAGATGCGGTATGCGAAGAAGTCTTATTGCATTTGCTCTGTTGGTTTCCTGTCCCCTCTTGATCGCGCAACAGGCGATGAACAACGATTCAGTCATCAAGCTGGTGAAGGCCGGGCTCTCTGAAGACCTGATTATCACCACGATCAACGCATCGCCCGCGAACTATGACACGTCAGCCAACGGTCTCATCGCCTTGAAAGGCGCTGGTGTGAGCGACAAAGTCCTTTCGGCAATCGTGGTGAAATCGTCGGGAGGCGCGCCCTCCTCGTCCAGCTCAACAACCTCAACCGCTCAGGCAAACAACGGACTGCCGCCCGGAATCGACGAAATTGGCGTTTACTACAAAAACAAGAGCGGAGGGTGGGTTGCACTGCTGCCGGAAGTCGTGAATTTCAAGACTGGAGGCGTCATGAAAAGTATCGCCTCCGCCGGCATCGTCAAAGGCGATGTGAACGGCC
The DNA here is from genome assembly GCA_964487345.1 of uncultured Occallatibacter sp. Classification (GTDB taxonomy): domain Bacteria; phylum Acidobacteriota; class Terriglobia; order Terriglobales; family Acidobacteriaceae; genus Telmatobacter. The sequence continues at coordinate 1,624 of CAZAQN010000032.1, forward strand.
ACATCGTGGGTCCGAAGGCAAAGATGGTCTTGACCTTTCCTGTCGTGCTCGCGGTATATGCACCCGAAGGTGTTGCCATCACCGAATATCAATTGCTTCGGCTTCATCCGAACTCTGATTCGCGCGAGTTTCGCTCAGTCACGGGCGGGGTGATGCATGTCTCAGGCGGAGCGACACGAGATCTAATCGACTTTCAGAGTGAGAAGCTGGCCCCGCGCGTGTATCAGGTCACCATGGAGTCAACGCTCGGAAAAGGTGAGTATGGCTTGCTACCACCTGGCGCCTACGGCAGCTCGAATATGGGCAGCAGTGGCAAAATTTACTCCGTGAGCGTGCCCGAATAATCTAACCGCGGGAACCCACGGCCTCCTGTGTTCACGGCGACGTAGCCCTCCACTCAGGTAGCAATTCGAGTCGGGTCCGCTATGCTTGTAGAGGGAGCTTGCCCACGATGGACAAGCTCTCCAGCATTTATGCATAGACGCACACGACGAACGCTCTTAATAGTGGCCGGAGTGGTGCTCCTGCTGGCCGTCGCCGTTTTCCTGCGCTCCAAGGCCCCACCCGAAGCCGCACGCCTTCTGCCCGAGTCCGACGGCATCATCTACGTCAATTTCAGCCCCTTCCGCGCGTTCTTTCACAAAGATCTGAAGCCCCCCGAGCGCGTCCCCGAGTACCAGCAGTTCGTCGACGCCACCGGCATCGACTGGGAGCGTGACCTCGACCAGGTGGCCGTTGCGCTGCATCGCATGCCCAATCCCAACGGTCCTAACGGCCCGGTGGCATACTCGCTCGTCCTCGTCGGCAAGCTCACTGGCACACGGCTGAACGCGTGGCTCGAAGCCCACGCCGCCTCGCGCGAGAACTACGCCGGCCACATCATTTATTCCGTTCCGTCCGACGGCCGAACCGTGCGCGTCGCCCAGATCGGCTATGACATGCTCGCCGTCAGCAATTTTCCAGAACCTGAAAAAATCCACTCCATCATCGACCGCCATCGCACCGCGGCGCTGCCCCTTGCCGGCTCGTCGCTGTTGTCGCATCATTTCCACGAGGTCCCCCTGCTCTCTCTCGCATGGGGCGTCGGCCAAATCGCACTGCCGTTCTCTGAGAGCGGCTCCATCAGCCTCTTTGGCCTTTCTCTTCCGCTTCAGGATGGCGCAACCATAGTCGCCAGCGTGACGCCGACTTTGCCGCTTGTCGGTTCGCTCCGCATGCGGGTCGAGGAGATCACCACCAACGAACAGGACGCCGAAAGCCAGGCCGCGTCGCTCAACCTGCTCCTCTCGCTAGCCCGGCGAGTCTCTATTCCCCTGGCCGAAAATTCCGCCAACAACGGATTGAGAGAGGTGCTCAAGACCGCTCAAATCGCGCAGAAGCATGATCGCGTGGTTGTGACCGCGACGCTGACGCCTTCAATTCTGAATAGACTCACTTCCGGAATGAATTCCGCTCAGTCGCCGGAAACAGAGGCAATCCAAGGCGCATCGAAATAAGCTGATGCGTGCATCTATTGGAAACATGCGTCCATGCGTCCCGCTCAAACATGCACTCGACCAGCGGTCTCATGGAGCCATCTGTCGGCCTTCCCGGAGGGAAGGCATGAAAATAGCCCAGGGTGCAGCGCAGCGAAACCCTGGGACAGCATGCCAAAGATATGTCCGCGTCCCGGAGGGACGCGATGAAGCTCTCATCGAAACGGCAGGCCGTCATGGAACTGCTCAGCACTTCAACCCTGCGCAAACTCCAACGATTTGAATTCGCTGCGCTGCAAATTTCACTTATGAACAGAATCGAATCGCTCCCAATTGCGTCCTTTGGGTGAGGGCATTTTCATCCGTCTGGTGTAGAGTTGTAACGCCGAATGTTCAGTGCTTCCCAAATCCATTGAGAGGTTTCATGAGCCTTCCCTTCCGCCTGCACACTTCGATCCCCGCTTTGCTTCTCCTGCCTTGCATCCCTGCCGTCGCAAACGATTCCCCGAATCACCCGGTCCTCACCGGCCAGTCCGCATTCACCGACGCGCTTCATGAGTCCCCGGGCACGCGTCGCCATGTCACGGTAGGCGATCTGCCCGCGCCCGCACCCGAGCAGTCGGTCGACAACGGCCCGACCGTGGTCGCGCGCCCTGCCAATGCCTGGCCCATCGCCCCCAAGGGCTTCAAAGTCGACATGTATGCAACCGGCCTCGACAATCCGCGCCTTCTGCGTGTAGCACCCAATGGCGATCTTTTTCTCGCCGAGAGCGGAAGCGGCAAGATCAAGGTCTTTCGCGGCATAGGAGCCGACGGCAAGCCGCAGCAGACCTCCGTTTTCGCGGAAGGTCTGCACCAACCCTTCGGCATCGCGTTTTATCCCGCGGGGCCAAGCCCGCAGTGGATCTATATCGGCGACACTGACGCGATCGTGCGTTTCCCCTACAAGAACGGTGATCTGAAAGCGACCGTCGGCCCAACGCAGTTAGCCGAGCTCCCTGGCGGCGGACGCCTGCGCGGCGGCGGCCACTGGACACGCGACGTCATCTTCTCGAAAGACGGCACGAAACTCTTCGCCTCCGTTGGATCCCACTCCAACGTCGATGACAGCGACACGCACCCCGAGGAATTTCACCGCGCCGACGTGCTCGAGTTCACCCCCGAGGGCAAATTCATCAAGGTCTACGCATGGGGCATTCGCAACTGCGTCGGCGAAGCCATCAATCCCATCACCGGCGAGCTCTGGTGCTCCACCAACGAGCGCGACGGTCTCGGCAACAACCTCGTGCCCGATTACGTCACGCACGTGCAGGAGGGCGGATTCTACGGCTGGCCGTGGTATTACATGGGCGGCCATCAGGACCCACGTCACGTCGGCAAGCATCCCGAGCTGCAGGCCAAGGTCATCACCCCCGACATCCTGCTCAATCCGCACTTCGCGTCGCTCGAGATGTTTTTCTACTCCGGCTCGCAGTTCCCCGCCGAGTTCAAGGGCGACGGCTTCGCCTGCGAACATGGCTCCTGGAATCGCGCCCAGCGTTCTGGATACGAGTGCATTCGCCTGCCCATGCAAAACGGCCATGCTACCGGAGAGTATGAGGACTTCCTGACTGGCTTCGTCCTGCCCGATGGCTCTGTGTGGGGCCGTCCAGTCGGCATTGCCCAAGCCCCCGATGGATCGCTCTTCGTCTCCGATGACGGCTCTCACACCATCTGGCACGTCAGCTATGTGGGAAAATAACCGGCGAGTCAGTGAGTTAGTCCAAGCGCCTGGACCGTATCCGGATCGACGACCGACTTGCCATTCGCATCCTTCACGGCCACGCCGAAGCCATTGTGATAATCCCACATCGCCCAACCGATGCCATCGGCCTCCAGCGCCGTGCGCACATCGCGCAGCCAAGCCAGCCGCGAAGCCGGTGCAGTCACTTCGCGATACGCGCCGAATTCATTGCAGATGAGCGGTACGTCGTTGTCGTGCCCCCACTCGGCAGCCTCATCAATCATCAAGCGGATTCGGTGCGCATCCCAGTGATCCAGCCAGTAGTTCTCCAGCTTGTAGCGATCGGCCAGATCGGGAACCTGCTTCACCAGCTCTTGCATGGAATCCTCCATTGGCGGATAGGGAATGCCATGCTCGTATATCCAGTACGGTGCACCCCACGCCGCGCCCTGGTGCGTAAACTCGTGCGGATCGTAAAAGTGAAAGTTGTAGATCACGTTGCCGTCGGGCAGCGGATGCTGCGTGAGCAGATCCACAATGTCGGAATAATTCGGTCCAGTCGCGATGATCGTGTGCCGCGGCGCTGCCTCACGAATGGCCGCTGCCACGCGCGCCTGCATACCTGCCCAGCGATACGGATCGTTCTCCTCCGGCTCATTCATGATCTCGAAGAACACGCGTTCCGGGTCTCGATTAGCATAGTGGGCCGCTAAGCGACGCCAGAGCTGAACAAGCCGATCCACGGATGCGTTGTTCGTACGAATTCCTTGCTTGTACCCCTCTTCGGGATGCAGATCCACTTGCACCGCCATGCCGTCGGCAAGAATCGTATCGAGCGCGCGATCGAGTCGCGTCATAAACTCGGCATTCAAACCGTCCGCGCCGCGTGGAGACTGCTCCAGCGGCGTTGCGTCAACGCTGAGACGTACGTTGTCGAATCCCAGCTTCGCGATGATCGCTATGTCTTCCAACGTCGTCTCAGTGTCAGTGTGACGCGCGGAGTAATCTTGCGCATTTTGCGAGAACCAATGCGAAACGTTGATGCCTCGCTTGAGATGCTGCGCACGGGTAAAGGCTGCCTTCAGACTGGCATCATGAGTCTGCGCAGAAGCCGGAAGAACGAAGGCGAGGACGACGATCAGGCAACGAAGGCATATACGCACGGCAGAGTCACCTCGGAAGGGTCAAAAATGCCCGAGGTAACGATACCACCATCGCGTGAGACTGACCCCGGAATAAGATCGACGCGAGTTTTGAACAGCAAAAAGCGGCCCCACTCGGGAGCCGCTTGCCGAAAACGAATGATCGCAGTCTATCGGCCGCCGCTAGCAACCGAGATGCTGCCCAGCTCCGCCTGCGCGTAAGTGGTGCGCAGATATTTATGCGGATTGACAGGCACATTGTGCACGCGCACTTCGTAATGAAGATGCGGTCCAGTCGCGCGGCCAGATTGGCCCACATAGCCGATGACCTGGCCGCGCGTGACGTGCTGTCCCGGAAGAACCGCAATTGCGGAGAGATGACCGTACACCGTGCTCAATTCATGGCCATGGTCCAGAACAACCTCTCTGCCATAGCCCGAGACTGTGGAGGCCCCGGCAACATCGCCGTCGGCGGCTGCCCGCACCGGCGTGCCATAGGGCGCGTCAATGTCGATGCCGGAGTGGAAGGCGCCTTCTCCGTTAAACGGATCCTCGCGCTCGCCAAAGCTTGAAGCGACACGGCCTTCAATCGGCCAAAGCGAGGGAGCATCGACAAACCGTGTCCAATCCCCGGCGGCGGCCGGTGTTAGCCCGCCCTCGAGCGCGCGTGTCACGCGGCCGGACATCGCCTGCTCGCGCAGCGCATAGAACTGGTCAATGGAAAGATTGACTGCCTGCTGGTTCACCTCGTCACTGAGGGCGAGGCTCTGCGGCGTGGGCGCCGTCACAGGATTGGCCGTCTGTTGCGCGGCGTTCAATTTATTTTGCCTAAGGCCGTAGAGCGTGGTCACTTCGCTGGCTAATGCGCCGAGCGAGGCCACCTGCACATCGCGATCGTGCGCGATCTGCGCCATCTGCTTGTAGTTTTTTCGGAGGGTTTCGCGCTCCTGGCGCACCTGGTTGAAGCTCTCGGTCTTGAGCAGCATCCGTGTATACGACCCGGCCAGCCCGACGATCGTGAATGCGCCTACCAGCGCGGCCGCGACGAAACCATACACGTAGTGCAGAGGCAGCGGAATCTTCCGCACCCGACCATCTTCATCTCTGGCAACAAAAAGAATGTAATAGCGCTTGCGCAGCATAATCTTCTCTCATTCCCGCATCTGGGGAAGGCTGCAATTCGCCACATAGCAATCGAACAGCGAAAGGCGATAAGGTTCCTTGGGGGAGACCACGAAACCGATGAAAAGCCCCTGCTTGGGGGCGATTTCCAGGACGTTCGGATCAGCCTAACAAAGGCCGGTCCGCAGGGTCAATGAAATCTGACCAGGTTCCATCTTCTCACGCGCCAACAGTCCCCTATCGCAGCCCTCCTTTGGTTTCTTCTCGCAGCGATTGAGCGGCCGGTTGCCCTATTCTCATAGAGATGCGCAACGGCCATAAACCCTTTGCCGCGAAACACCCGCCCGGCGAGCGGGCTCTGATCCAGCGGATTCGCAGCCGCATTGGCGGCAAGCCATTTGCTGGGCTCACTTTAGGAATCGGCGACGACTGTGCGTTGCTGGAGCCGAAACGAAATGAGCAAATCGCTGTGACGACCGACCTGTCGCTTGCCGGTCGACATTTTCGATTAGAGTGGCATCCGCCCGAAGTGGTTGGTCACAGAACTCTGGCTCGCGGTCTAAGTGATCTGGCGGCGATGGGAGCGCGTCCGCTGGCGGCCCTTCTTTCCTTAGGGTTACCACGGGAGTTGACGGTGCGGAAAGGCCGTCAAAAAGTCTGGGTTGACCGCTTTTTCGATGGTTTTGGGGCCCTGGCCAGGACGCACAACACCCCGCTGGCTGGCGGCGATCTAGCCGAATCCCCCATCGTTGTGGCCGACATCGTGCTGGTCGGGGCCGTTCCACGCCGCCGCGCTTTGTTGCGGTCGGGAGCGCGAGCTGGAGACCTGCTCTATGTGACGGGCAGGCTCGGCGGAGCTGCTGCCAGCTTGACTGGGTTGCGCAAACTGGCAATTGGATCGGGAAACCGGCCAGGACCTCCAGCCCTCTCAAACAAGATGCGGGACTTGCTTGCCGCTCACTTGTACCCGCAGCCGCGCATCGCGCAAGGATTGTGGCTGCAACGCCGGGGACTGGCAAGTGCGGCGATCGATTTGAGCGACGGCATCTCGACGGACCTGGCCCACCTCTGCGAAGAATCTGGATTGGCGGCCGAGATCGACGAGTCTCTCTTGCCGGTTCATCCCGACGCCACGCTCGAACAGGCACTGCATGGTGGCGAAGATTACGAACTTCTGTTTACCGCACCAGCAAAGGCGCGCATACCGAGCGTGATTGCCGACGTCACTGTGAGCCGGATCGGACGGATGACTCGCCGGCGCGCAGGTCTACCCGAGGTTACGATCCGCACCGAACACGGAGTGGAAATGCTCGAACCGAAAGGGTGGGAACACTTCCAATGATCCGGGCCTCGACGAGGGCCATTCATCTCATCCAGAAATGAACGGCTCGGGCTTCTAGCTCGCCGAGATCAATACGCCACGGTGAATTGCTGGCGCAGGTGCGCTGGTTTCTCCAGTTCATCCACCAGCGCGATCGCATAATCCTCAGCTGAGATGCGGCTCTCGCCCTTGTCGTTGGTCACGAGCCTCGTCCCTCCCAGGCGGAACTTTCCGGTGCGTTCTCCGGGTTGAATGAAGGCTGCGGGGCTCAGATAGCTCCAATCGAGATCCGAGTCTTTCAGCACTGGCAACACGTCGCAATGTGCGCGCGCAATGGCCTTGAAAGCTTCAGGAAAATTCGGTGCATCGACCAACTGCACGCCCGGCGCGACTTCGAGGCTGCCTGCGCCGCCGACAAAGATAACCCGTTTCACACCGGCCTGCTTCATACCCGCGACCAACGACCGGGCCGCTTTGACAATCGCCTCTTCATGCCCCTGCGGCGGAGCGTAGGCGCTGATCACGGCATCCGCGCCCTTGATCGTCGAGGCCACGGTGGACTCATCCGTGACGTCGCCTTCCAATGCCCTGACGCCGGCGGTGGTGATCTTTTCCGGAGTGCGAACCACTGCGGTCACGTCATGCCCGCGGTCAACGAGTTCCTGCAAAATGCGCGAACCGACCATGCCAGAAGCTCCAAACAAAACAACCTTCATCTTTGTCTCCCTACCGGATGAGATGTTTGCCGCGAAGAGAAAGAACCAGAATGTGAGTATCACAAGAATCTGCGCAGCGCGAAGGGGAATAGAGTGTTGGACCGTGCTGATGCGGAGCCCGGCTAGTTACATGGCAGGAACGTTCCCCGCGCAACTCCATGGCCATGCGCGCACTTTGAGCGGCTATGATCAGGGTGTCATGGAAAATGGAAAGATTCGCGTGCGGTTTGCTCCGTCCCCCACGGGGCCTCTGCACGTGGGGAATGCGCGGACGGCGCTCTATAACTGGCTTTTTGCGCGTCGCTCCGAGGGCACTTTCATCCTCCGCATCGAAGATACCGACGCCGAGCGCTCTCACCCGCGCTATGAGAAGCAGTTGATCGAAGACCTGCGCTGGCTCGGTCTGGATTGGGATGAAGGACCGAATGAGCCGGGCACGAAGGGACCAGGGAAAGGCGAATTCGGTCCATATCGTCAATCCAACCGGTTACAAATTTATACAAAATATGCGGCAAAGCTGCTGGCAGAGGAAAAGGCCTACCGCTGCTTTTGCTCGATTGAAGAGCTGGAAGCGGAACGCAAGGCGCTTTTGGAAAAACAACTGCCCCAGGTCTACTCCGGCCGTTGCCGCCATCTAAGCGCGAAGGTGATCAAGAGGAATGTTGCAGCGGGATTGCCGTTTTCGATTCGGCTGAAGATTGGCGAAGAGCCGTTGCGCTTTCAGGATATGGTGCGCGGGCCCGTCGAGTTTCAGGCGGAAGCGGTCAGTGATCCGATCCTCGTTCGTTCCGGAACCGAGGTGGAGCCGGGCATGCCGGTTTACAACTACGTAGTCACGGTGGACGACGCGCTGATGGCAATCACGCACGTGATCCGCGGCGACGACCACATCTCGAATACGCCCAAGCAGGTCGCGATCTACGAGGCATTTGGATGGCCGGTGCCAATGTTTGCGCACCTCTCCACAATTCTTGGCGCAGACCGCGAACGGCTCTCGAAGCGCCACGGGGCAACGTCCATCGCGACTTTCCGCGAAATGGGCTATCTGCCCGAAGCATTGGTGAACTACCTTGCTCTGCTGGGATGGGGCGCGGAAGACGGCAAGACCGAAACCTTCACCCTGCCCGAGCTGATCGAAGCGTTTGCCCTGGAACGTGTGACGCCGTCACCGGCTATCTTCGATTTTGACAAGTTGAATTGGCTGAACCGGCACTACATCAAGATCGCCTCGCCCGTGCGGCTCGCGGCGCTGGCTTGGGAGTATTTCGGTGGGCTGCTTCCGGAGAAGGACGATGCCTCCGACGCAGTGCTGGTATGGTTTGTGCGCGTAGTGGAACTGTTTGTTCCCAGCGTCGATCATCTGGGCCAACTGACGGCGAAGGCACTTTTCCTTTTTGGATTCGATCCGGACGTAGCGCGCTCCAAGCCCGAGAACGCTGAGGTTCTTGCCGCCGATTCCGCGCGTACAGTGCTCGGCGAGCTGGCTGGACGCGTTCGCGCGCACAGCCAGCCGGTGACCGCCGAAGTCTTCAAGCGGTGGATGGAAGAGATCACACAGGCCACCGGAATCAAAGGCGCAGAACTCTATCATCCGATCCGCATTGCGATCACGGGCTCGCATTCCGGCCCTGATTTTGACAAGCTGATTCCGGTGATCGAGCAGGGGGCAACTCTTCGCGTGGGAGTGCCCAGCATCCGGGAGCGGGTCGAGCGGTTTGTGGGGGTGTGAGTCGTGTCTCCCATCGCAATCGACCTGAGTTTCCCGCACCGCTGGACAGCGAAGGTACTTGCGGAGCGGCCTCTGATTCTGCCCTCGCGACATTTCACTTATCCACGAGACGCCGAAGAGATCGAGCGCGGCGCGTTGGAGGTGCTGGTGCGGCCTGATGCGCCAGACGTGCAGCAGGCGCGGGATGCGCAATCCTTTCTCGCGACATGCGCTCTTGGCTTCCGCGATCCCGCAGTGCCGACCGGCCTCTGGTCTTGTCCAAAATCAAAAGAACTTTGCGCGGTGGCGGGAGGGTACGCCTACCTGATCGACACGAGCGCGCCTGAAAGCTTCACGATGATTGCCTATCGGCCAGTGCTTGAAGTGCGCGCGCTCCCCGCGAAAGGCCTGCTGCTGTTTGTCGGCCATCACAGCATTCTGGCGTGGGGCGCGGAGGGCAAAGCTTGGGAATCCGGCAGGCTATCTGACGAAGGCGTGACGATCTCGAGTGTTGAAGGTGTCGTGTTGCTTGGGCTGGGCTGGGAAATGACGAGCGACAAGGAAGCGCCGTTTGCCGTCGACCTCAAAAACGGAATCCGTCTCAACTAAGCTTCAACCCGCCTGGCGCAAGTGTTTCGATCGCATCGCATCATACGCCGCATACACCCCCTCGAACACTGAATCCCAGCTTGCGGTAAGCGCATACGCCCGTGCGGCCTTGCGCATGGCCGCGTGCTTGGCGGGGTCGCCCAGAATGCCGGCGACTGCGGTGGCGAACTCCGCGTCGGGCACGATGCGGCCGGTTTCGCCGTCCCGCACAATCGTCTTTGGACCCCCGTCGGGCGTCACCACCGCCGGGACCCCGCTGGCCAGTGCCTCCAGCACCACGTTGCCGAAGGTGTCAGTATGCGACGGGAAGACGAAGAGATCCATGTTGGCATAAGCCTCAGACAGCGCTTCCCCGCGCAGAACACCGGTGAACTCCGCGCTGCGCAGGCGCCCGCGCAGCCACGCTTCATCGCCGCCGTGACCGACGATGAGAAAACGAAAGCTCCGGTGGCCCATTTGTTCCAGTTCGTCCTGCACCTGCACCAGCCCGGCAATATTCTTCTCGACCGAGAGACGGCCGACAAATCCCAACACATGGTCGCGATCGTCGTCCGTGCGGTTGCGTTTCGCGGGGTGGAAGAGATCCGCGTCGACGCCGCGCGGCATCAGGAAGCACGGGCGTTCCGTCATCTGCTCAAGGCGCCGGCAGAGATCGGGATTGGGAGCGAACAACACCTGTGCAATGGAATAGAATTTTGCCGCGGCGGCCATCGCGAGATCCTCGATTGTCTGGCCGGTAGCGGACGATTGGCGTGAAGGCAGCAGGCGCAGAAACCACTCCGAACGCCGCGCCGCGTACTCATGCACATTGGTGTGCCAGCTTGCGGCTAGCGGCAGTCCCAGATGGTGCGCCAGCCCCGCTCCCAGCATGCCTACTTCGCTGGGCCCCGTAATATGAATCAGGTCTGGTTTGAAGCGCTCCAGCACTTCCTCAATGAATGGAATATGGCGCAGAAATGCGGGATCGAAGCGAAGATCCTTTTCTAAGGCAATGGAAAGGATGCCCCGCCGTAGCTCCAACGTCCAAACATTGCCTTCTTCGATGATGGCCTGCGTGCGATCGCCGGCTCGTACGCAGAGAAATGGCAAGTTGCGCCGGCGCGCGAATGCCTCAAAGTGACGACTGGTGTGGGCGACCCCATTCACTTCATGGAAAGAGTCAGGAAAGTACGCCACGCGCGGCACAGATGCGTTCATAACCTTGTTTTACACTTACCGAAGAATCGGTTCGGACGAAATCGGATCAAAGCGTCAGGCCTCTTGTTCTCCCAGCGCCAGGCGCAGCTTTTGTGAATCGCTCCACGCAATTCGAAGGCCGCCGGATACGGGCCCCATGCCAAGCATCGCCACCATAGCGATGGTCCAGCCGATGGCGCGCGGGGCGCGTCCCCCGGGCCAGATCTCCGTCAACGGACGGATCACACCCTGGGCATCGGGATGGTAGACGCGCTCGTCCCAGGTGCGCGAGCCCTGCGGAAACTCCGGATAGTTGCGGATCGCGTCCATTGTCGACTGCAGGATGCGATGCTTCCACGGCTCGGCATATTGCGGCATGAAGAGCACGTTGCTCTTCTTCTGCCGGCGGATCTCGTGGACGAACTCGGTAAAGCTCGTTGCGTCGGTCAAGTTGATGTTGGCGTTGGGTTCCACGCCGTGCCGGTCGCCCCCGCTGATCAGCAGCATGTTCCACTGCGCGGCCAGGCGGCGCACCGCACGATTCTCATCCCAGTGGCGCAGGCCGTTCAACTCCAGCGCGTGCAGCCATGTGCCGTTTTTCTGGATGAATTCGTTGACAAGGAATTCATGTTTCTCTTGTCCGATGAGGTAGAGGTCCCACATCGGATGGTTGAACACCACCAGAACATTGGGCTCCTGGTGCAGAGCGGCAAGAATCTCTGTGAGTTCACCGTCGCTTGGATTGGCAGTGAAGTCTTCCAGCACGCGCATCCAGTCGGCGGCCCTGGCGCTTGGCAAATTATGGATGCCGAGATGGAACGACTGCACCCCCCCGTATGGAGCGCTCCATTCAACCGAAACGGGAATGGTGCGGGCGCTGGGTACCGTACGCAGAAGCATGGGCGCCTTGATGTTGTCGTGATCGGTGATCGACACCATCGGAGCCACATCGAGATTCTCGATTTGCCGGCTCTCGAGATCGTAGGCCAGCTTGGGCGTCATGGGCGGCGTCCAGTAACTCTTCGCGTAGTCGATGCAGACTCCATGAACTGATTTCGATCGCCGTTCAAGCCGCGCAATCAATGGTCGAATCAGAGGATACTGATTTCCCAGATTGGCCAGAAAATCCAGCGTCTCCATGGATTGGTTGGTATGGCTGTGGAGGGAAACACCCGAACGAAATCCCTTTGCAGCTTTTTGGTCGAGCCACAAGTAGTTGATCGTAGAGTTTGCCACGTCCGCTCCTTTTTACCGCCACCCGGTCTGTTACCTGGTCCCGCGATCTAGCTGGAGTTTCTATGGTTAGTATCCGCCGAATGCGGTCAATATCGCGTTAAGAGAGTGCGAATGTGGCTTCAATTGCGGTAAGAATCAATACAGTAACCAGAAATTCCAGTAAAACCCGATGTTACCGGCTAAAACACGAAGAAAGCTGCACTCCAAAGTGTGCTTTCGGAAAGTCCAAGAAACTCCCGGCCAGCGTGGTTGGGCACGATTTCCAGTGCGCACGGTGACTGCTTCGCGGTCTTTCTCAGGATCTGGCGGACCTAGCCGTTCGTTTTGGCCAATTCCGGCCCTAGGAAATCTTCGAGCGTCGAAGCCGGCATCAGTTCATTCGACGCATGCTGGGCGGCCGCTTCCGGGATCAGGTAGTTCTCAGTAAGTCCTTTGCGCAGCATTTCGAAGGCCTCCTCCGGCGTGTCGGCGAACTGAAAGAGCTCAACGTCCTTAGGCGAGATCGCGCCGGTCTCCACCAGCACTTCCAGGTTGAAGACGCGCCGCCAGTATTCAGGTCCATAGATGACGACTGTGATTTTCTTCGCCAGCTTATGCGTCTGTGCCAGCGTCAGAATTTCGAACATCTCATCGAGCGTGCCGAAGCCGCCCGGAAAGACAACCAGCGCCTTGGCCAGGTACGCAAACCAGAGCTTACGCATGAAGAAATAGTGGAACTCGAAGTTGAGCGATGGGGTGATGTACGGATTAGGAGACTGCTCGAAAGGCAGCTGGATGTTCATGCCAACGGTCTTGCCGCCGGCCTCGTGGGCGCCGCGATTGGCCGCTTCCATGATGCCGGGCCCTCCTCCCGAGGTGACTACGAAGCGATGGCGGCGCGAGGGAATCGTCTTGGCCCAGGTGGTGAGCATGTGCGCGAGGCGGCGTGCGTCTTCGTAATAGCGTGCCATTTCGACGGCTGCAACGGCACGCTTGCGCTGCAAGTCGGTTGCCTTGCCGGCAGCAATCTCGGGGGGCTTGGCGGGCTGCTCCTCACTCGGTGCAGGACGCGTCGACCCGGTGTTATCGAGAAGTTCCAACTCGTGGTCAGCTTCTTCGCGGCCACGAAAGCGCGCTGACCCGAAAAAAACGACCGTGTCCTGAATGCGCTCGCGGCGAAATCGCGCCAATGGCTCCATGTACTCGGCCACAATCCGAATCAGCCGCCCATCGGCGCCATTAAGAAAGTTGGAGTTTTCATAGGCCAGCGGCGCCGATGCAAGGGCCGGCGGCAGTCCGTTTCCCGGCAACTTGGCGACGTCTTCAACGGCGGGTGGGGGCGGCGGCGATGTGTTCTCAAGCGGCGTTTCTGTTGCCAACGTCTTGAGAGATGTCGGGGCACTACCCTCGGATCGTGGAGAGCGATCTGCGCTTGCTGAGGAGGCTTCTTTGTTTTCTTGTTCGCTCATGGCTTACCCGTTTCTGTGCCGGATTGCATCGTTGAGCGCTATCCATAAATTCAACAACCCCAGCCCGGAAATGATGCCCCGGACCGCGCCATTGGCTGCATAGATCGAGAGCGTCGGAAACTGGACGAAGAGCGGATTTTGATCCCAGAACAACGGTGACCAAGGCGCATAACAGACGGCCAGGCCGATATAGATCCGCAGCGTTACACGCAGGAAAAGCTCTGCCCGGATGAGCCATCGCGGAATTCGCTGCGGGGGGTGGTCCGCCACCGACGCTCCAGGCGGACCGCCAGCCAAGGAGCCAGGTTCAGGAGCCGGGCTCGCGGGCAAAGGATGCGATATCAATTCCGGCTGCTGAGACATTCGTCAATATGAACTTTCGGCGCTCGATCCATCGTGGCTCGGCTGGAACCGGGAAGCCGTATTGAAACGGTATCACAGCGGCGAGCGGGCCAGGCACGCTCCTCCCGCGCCATCGAAACGATAGTTCAATAACGGAATTGCCGCTCCATTCCGGTCGGCGTATCTTACTTGTGTGCGCGGATTTCTTCTCCAGGGAGCTCCCAATGAAGCGTGCCGTCTTAGTCGGATTCGCATTCCTCTTCGCCGTTGCAACCTCAGTTGCGCAGAGTAGCGCGACTCCACCTGCCGACCGGGAGAATGCTCAGACTGCAACGAACTTCGTCCTCAACCTGCCGGCACCAACGTGCCCGGTGAGCATGCACGCGCTGCAAGGGACCGGGACCGGTCTCGTTGCCGTGCGCGGCGGCCAACCAGTGGCGGGTTTCTCGCAGCGGATCCATCTCATCCTGACCAATCCAAAGTCGGCAAAAATTGCGGCCGCGAAGGTGAAAGCCTTTGGCCTTTCCGGCAAGAATCGTATCGAACAGGCATCGACCAATCAGCTTGGCCTTACGAATCAGCAAGCCGCGTTCGACCTGACCAGGACCTTGGACGTTACGTTCATGCCGGAAGGCGAGAAGGACGTTGCGACCGATCTGATCCTCCCCGGCTTCACGTCTGTCGGGTCCATCCAGTTGGAATCGCTCACCTATAAGGATGGTTCGACCTGGGCTGTCGCTGGACGCGAGGCATGCCGCGTTGCCCCCGACCCGTTTGTGTTAATCGCCGACCGGTAGAACACATTTACATCTGACTTATCCATTGGAGATCGCAATGCAGACCGACGTGTACGAACTCCATGGCCATCGCATTCTCGATTTGCCCGCTGAAGGGCCGCTTCTGCGCACCGGACAAGATGCAAACGACCTGATCGGCGAAGCCAAATCCGCTGGTGCGAGCCTCGTCGTTGTCCCGATCGCGCGCCTCGATCCAGCATTTTTTGAATTGCGCACCGGAATCGCCGGAGAGATGGTGCAGAAATTTGTCACTTACCAAGTCGAGGTTGCAATCATCGGAGACACCAGTCCACTCGAATCCGAAAGTAAATCTCTTCGCGACTTCATCCGTGAGTCGAATCGGCGAGGCTCTATCTGGTTCCTCGCGGATAAGCATGCGCTAAGTGAAAAGCTGGGCGCGGGCAACCGCGCATAGGAACTGGGCGCTCGCTTGCACATTCTTCAGAAGCGGAAAGTCCTGTCTCGCTCTTTGATCGGCCACAGAATTTCGCCGGGTTATTCTGTGAAGACTCTATGAACCGAATGCTCTACGGCACACTTTTGGCCACGCTCACCGGCTCCTCGCTCTTCCTGTCGACGTATTTCACCGGCCAGGAGGGTTCGACGCAGGGGCTCGCCTACAAAGATGAGCAGCCCGTGCGCGCGCATCACGGCATGGTGGTGAGCGTGCATCATCTGGCTTCCGACGCAGGTCTCGAGGTGCTGCGCAACGGTGGCAACGCGGTGGATGCTGCCGTTGCGACCGGTTTCGCTCTTGCCGTGGTACATCCTGCAGCCGGTAATCTCGGCGGGGGTGGATTTTTACTGCTGCGCACCCATGACGGCAAGGCCACCTTCATCGACTATCGCGAGAAGGCGCCGCTGGCTGCTACGGAAACCATGTATCAGGACGCGCAGGGCAACGTGTTGCCGTCGACAAGCCTGCAATCGAGTGTGATCGGCTACCGTTCGATTGCAACCCCCGGCTCCGTGGCGGGTCTGATATATGCCGAGCACAAATATGGCAAGCTGGGGCTTGCGCGCGTGATGGCGCCCGCGATCAAGCTGGCGAGCGAGGGCTTCGAACTCACCGCCGAAGAGGCGCACGAGCTTACCGACGCAGACCTGGGCAAATTCCCCGACTCCAAACGGATCTTTCAACACGACGGCCTGTTCTATAAGACCGGCGAAATCTTCAAGCAGCCGGAACTGGCACAGACGCTCGCTCGCATTGCTGCGGACCCCGACGATTTTTACCACGGGAAAATGGCGAAGCAACTGATCGACGAGCTGAAGCCGGGCGGTGCACTGCTCACACTCGAAGACCTTGCCCAGTACACAGTCGTCGAGCGCACGCCGGTCACGGGCACATTCCACAACTACACCGTCCTCAGCGCACCGCCGCCCTCTTCGGGCGGTGTGGTGCTGGTAAGTGCGCTCAACATTCTCGAAGGCTACGATCTTGCTTCGCTCGGCGATCGCACCGCGCAGTCGATGCACCTGATCACCGAGGCGTATCGTCGCGCTTACATGGATCGCGCGGACTACCTGGGCGATCCCGATTACAACTCCATTCCAGTAGCCGAACTCACTGCGAAAAAGTATGCGGAAGCATGGCGCGCAGGTATTGAGCCGAAAGCGGCAACTCCCAGCACTTTGTTGCAACGGCCTCCAGGCTTTTTACCACCGGCTCCGACCACAACCGGCCATCGCCGCGTCGAGTCGCAGGATACGACGCATTATTCGGTTGTCGATGACGAAGGCAACGCAGTGTCTGTCACAACAACACTCAACGACAGCTTCGGTTCGCATGTCACCGCCGGATCGCTGGGATTCCTGCTCAACGACGAAATGGACGATTTCGCCGCGAAGATGGGAGTACCGAATATGTTTGGGCTCATCCAGGGACCGGCCAATGCGATCGCTCCCGGCAAACGGCCGCTTAGTTCGATGACGCCGACCATTATTTTGCAAGACGGCAGCCTCCGTTACGTGCTCGGCTCGCCCGGCGGCGCGCGCATTATCACAACCGTCGCGAACATTTTCTTGTCGGCAGCGGAGGGCGGATTAAACATCCAGCAAGCCGTGGATGCGCCGCGCTTCCACCATCAATATCAGCCCGACAGGCTCTATCTCGAGCCTGGCTTCAGTGAAGGCACCCTGAGCGATCTGCGCGCCATGGGTTACACGCTCGATATACGCAACGGCCATTGGTCGAACGGCGAATGCATCGCGGTGAATCCAAAGACGGGTGAGTTGGAAGGCGGCCAGGACCATCGCAGCCACTATGGCAAGGCGGCTGGCTACTAGCGGCCCCAGCCACTTCTACGCGATCGAATTCTCCGCTGGAGCCTCGACCGGCACTGCCTGCACAGGGGTTGACTCAATCTCCACGCCCTCTGCTGCAGATCGGAGAACCGTGGGTAGAAAGATAGAGAAGACCGTCCCGCTTGCCCCGTAGCGCTGTCGGCTCCACACTCTCACGTTGCCACCATGACGTTCGACAAGCTGCGCAACCACCCACATCCCCAGGCCGGTTCCAGTCTCAGGCTTGGTTGTGAAGAACGGCTCAAAGATGCGGCGCATCGTTGCACGATCCATCCCGACGCCAGAATCACAGAGGGTCACTCGCATTCCCTCCACCGATTGATCGCGCCAATTGTGCGAAGGACGAAGCCGAATCACCATTCTTCCGCTTTGCGGCATGGCTTCAATCGAGTTGGAGATCAGATTCGCGAAGATCTGCTGCGCCTCACTGGGCATGCAGGCGATAGCGATTTCATTTGTGGCGAGAACGTCGACCGTGATCCCTGCCACCGTCAGCTTGGGGCGAAACATTGCGATCACAACGTCCACGATTTCCGACAGCATCGTGATCTTCGGGGTGCCCTGCTCGCGGTGGAACTTCAACGTCGACTGCGTAATCATCGAGACGCGAAACAATTCGTCCAATGCATTGCGTGCGTGCGTGCGCGCTTCCTCGGCGGTACCGCTCAACGTGATCAGGTAGAGCAGGTTCGTGACCGCTTCAAGGGGATTGTTGATTTCGTGCGCCACCGAAGCCGCCAATCTCCCCGCAACGGCAAGTTTCTCCGCGCGCAGCATCGCTTCCTCCGCGCGCTTTCGATGCGTCACGTCGATCACAACGCCCATGAGCAACGTCGCGCGGCCATCCTTGCCCCGCACGCATTGTCCCTGCGCCTCGACCCAGCGCACGGTTCCGTCCGGCCACACGACGCGGTATTGGCGGCGAAATTCGTCAGCATGCTCGAGGTCGTGAGCCAAGCCCTCTCTCATTGTTTCCGCGTCGTCGGGGTGAATGGCGTCGAACCAGATCTTGTTCCGCGGTTCAAATTGACCGGGTTCATACCCAAGGATTCGGAACATTTCATCAGACCATTGAACGGATTCGCTCGCCACATCCCAGCTCCAAAGCCCCATACCGCTGGCCCGAAGGGCAATCTGGAGTGCCGCATCGCGATCCCGCAAGGCCTCGCCGGCGCGTGCCCGCTCCTCGGCCATTTGCTTTTGGGCTTGTGCCAGAATGAGACTTTTCTTCAGTTCCCGTGCATTCAACTCAGTGCGCTGATCGGCCCAGTGCCGGATCAGGACCCCCAGCAACGTCGACAGCACGAGGAACAGCGAGAGCCGCACTTCTTCCTGCGCGAATCCAGTCGAGAACCGGAACTGCGTCTTGGTCAGCAGCAGGTCCACGAGGGTCACATCGAGGACTGCGCACCCAAAACTGCCCGCCATGCCGAAAAACCACGCACTCAGAACCACGGTAGGAAATGCGAGTAGGAGAGGAAATGCATGCAGAGGAGCGATCGCGTACGTCAGACCAACCGACACGACCGCTGTGCCACACCCCAGCAGAGTCCGGATGGGCCATGGAAGGTGCTCGATGGAGCTGGCACTTGGAATCTTCAACGCTCTCCTCGATTCGCCGAATGGCCGCGCAGAGTGTCCGAATGGGTAGCTAAAGTCTCACATTGGGCAGACGGATAAACCATGCGAAGGTGCGAGGCTCGGAGCCGGAATCTCCGGGTGAGTCGGCTGAATGGGGTCCGGCGGGGGATCGCAGTGTCGGTAGCATAGGAAACTTATGCTTCGCTGTCCAGTGAATTGACCGTGCATCGCCAGTCAACGGTTACCATACACACAACAGCAGAACCTCTCTATTTCGCGGTAACTTATTGGAAAAATGCGACAATAGGGACAGTTTCAGGATTGCACCGCAATCAATTCGGCGCGAAGGAATTCTTTTCCATCATGCTTCGAGTCTTATCAACGCATTTATTCTTGAACCAGCGTCTTCACCCCGGTCTCTTGGAAGTCGCTTGTCGCGGCGGCGCGCAGGGGGTGGAGGTTTTTGCCGCACGCCAACACTTTGACTACACCAGCCGCGAACATGTCGGAGAGATTTCCACGTGGTTTGGCGAGAATTCTCTCGAACCCTTTTCGCTGCATGCGCCTATGTTTCCGGACCGCGAAATGGGCCGGGCCGGCGCCCCCGCGGTGAACGTGCTGCACCCGGAGAAATCGCGCCGCATCGACGCCATGGACGAGATCAAGCGCGCACTTGAGTCGGCAGAACGAATTCCCTTCAAGAACCTGGTCGTACACCTGGGCGAGAACGACGACCAATGGTCGCCGCGGAGCATTGAGTACGGCATGACCGCCCTCGAGCATCTGGGCGCCTTCGCGCGCCCTCTTGGGGTCAAGCTCTTGGTAGAGAACCTTTTGAGCGACGCCACCACCCCCGAGCACCTGTTGACCATTCTCGACATGGGCCATTTGCAGAACGTAAGCGTTTGCCTGGACATCGGCCACGCGCATATAAGCTCCGGCGCAACCGAAGCGATCGCGACGCTCGGCAACCGGATTGGCTCCGTGCACATCCATGACAATCACGGAACGAAAGACGAGCATCTATGGCCCGGAGACGGGACCATTGACTGGCTCGCGGTTGCAAAGGCCCTGGGTGAAATCGCAACACCGCCCGCCGCGGTTCTCGAAATCAGCCACACGCTGAATGACCCGCCCACGACCCTACCCGACAAGATCAAAAAAGCTTTCGATGTGCTTTGAGCCTTGCGCCTGAGGCGTCCGGCTGTCCACGCAGGGATGGAAATGGCACCCCTCTTTGCCTTTTCGCCATTCCTGCGTCCTCCACATGACGGAGGTAACAACGCGGCCGCGGATTCGCCGCAAATTCGCTTGTAGACCTCTGCCAATCCTGCTCCCCTAAAGAACAGATGGACCGCACGCTCACTACCTTATTGAACACGATCTGACTTCGACGGCAATCCTTCCATCCCTGATCTGATCCTGATTTGAGCGTTTGCGAATGTATTCCCTACGGCGGAAACGTGACGCATTTTCACGGTCCGCGCCAGTGGTCATGCGGCATGGAAAAGTCGCAGCGAGCTGCGGATAAGCGGAAAGAACGGGAGCGAAAAAAACATGCGAAGATTCGGCCTTTGTCTCCTGCTCGGAGTTGCCGTTTTCCTGTCTGGATGCGGTTCCACCGTTGTCGTCTCCTCGAACACCGCCATACTGGCAATCACCACCTCGGCGCTTCCTGGGGCGACCGTCGGCGTCGCATATAGCAGCACCATTATGGCTTCCGGTGGCACAACTCCCTACTCCTTCAGTGCGACAGGTCTGCCCACTGGGCTCACGATCGACAGCACGACCGGCGCGATTACTGGCACACCGGCACAGAGCGCAGTGGGCACCACTTCCGCTGTCGTCACGGTTACCGACGCGGGCCTGCCGCCACAATCTGCGAAGGCCATTCTGAGCCTGCCGGTGAGCGCTGCGTCAGCCAACGCGCTGATCATCACCACGACTTCTCTTCCGAACGGAGCCCTCAACGCGCCCTACAACGCGCCCATCACGGTAACTGGCGGCCGTTCGCCTTTCAGCTTCAGTGCAACGGGTTTGCCGGCGGGGCTCTCGATCAACGCGATCACCGGCACAATCTCCGGCACCCCGACACAAAGCACCGCAGGAACGTCGAACGTAACGATCACGGTGACGGATTCGACCAAGCCCACTGCCCAGAGCGCAGCGGCGAATCTCAGCCTCACCCTCAGTGCGGCACAGTCCGGCACACTAACCATCACGACAACGTCACTGCCGTCAGGAACGGTCGGGGCGTCCTACAGCGGCA
Organism: uncultured Occallatibacter sp.; assembly: GCA_964487345.1. Classification (GTDB taxonomy): domain Bacteria; phylum Acidobacteriota; class Terriglobia; order Terriglobales; family Acidobacteriaceae; genus Telmatobacter. Next base: position 22,596 of record CAZAQN010000032.1, read on the forward strand.
CAGTAACCGCAACCGGCGGCGCAACGCCCTATGCGTTCACCGCAACCGGACTGCCGAGCGGATTTACGATCAATGCCACGTCGGGAACGATCACAGGAAATCCCACGCAGGCAGATGTGGGGACTGCGCCGGTAACGATCACGGTTACGGATGCAACCCAGCCCACGGCGCTTTCGGCATCCGCGAATCTGAACCTGACCATCGAAGCGGCAGGATCAACTTCGGCTTGCGCCCAGATGAGCACAGGCAATGACGCGAGTCTCAACGGATTCGTTCCGTTCCCGTCGACGAGCGCATGGAACACGGACATCTCGCAGGCTCCGCTCGACCCGAACAACACTGCGATCACAACAGCTTCAGGATTCGCCGGAGAACATTTGCATCATGATTGGTCGTCGGTTGCAGGCGGCAACTACGGCATACCCTACGTCGTCGTCGATTCGAGCACCACGCCGCTGGTCCCGATCAATGTAGTCGCCTACGCCAGTGAGAGCGATGTCGCCATGGCTCCCTTCCCCATCACAGCGCCGATTGAAGGCTCGCCGGCAGATTGCACGGGCGGTCCGAATAATTATGTCGGAGACCAGCACGTGCTGGTGCTCGATCGCAACGCATGCATGCTCTACGAAACCTTTAATACTGTGCGTTGCAACGGAGCCTGGAGTTCGGATTCGGAGACAATCTGGGACTTGAAGAATTACGAGCAGCGCCCCTGGGGATGGACCTCCGCCGATGCCGCCGGGTTGCCCATCTTCCCCGGTCTAGTTCGCTACGACGAAGTGGCCTCCGGCGCAATCAATCACGCCATCCGCTTCACGCTGCCACACACCAAGAACGATGCCAACGGCGGCTACTTCGTGGAACCGGCGAGTCATGCCGCGGGCACGGACTGGGGCGTGAGCAACGTGATGGGGATGCGCATCCGTCTTAAAGCCAGCTTCGATATTTCAGGCTATTCCGCGGCGAACCAGGTCATCCTGACGGCAATGAAGAAATACGGCATGATTCTCGCCGACAACGGAAGTTATTTCTACTTCCAGGGCGTGCCCGATCCGCGTTGGGACGACAACGACCTCGTCAATCTCGATTCGATCCAGTCTTCCAACTTTGAAGTAGTGCAGATGACGCCGACCTATCCCGGCTACGACGACGCAACCGCGCCCACCGGAGCGCCTCCCACGATCGGCAGCTTCGCCGCATCATCAACCTCAGTAACTGCGGGCACGGCGGTGACGTTGACCTGGGACACGACGCAAGATTCATATGACTTCATCGACGTGCTCGGCGGCGTAAGCGGCGGCAGTGTGAGCGTGAAACCGACGGCGACGACAACCTACACACTGAACGCGACGAATCAATACGGACGCTCGACTGCAACGGTGACGGTGACGGTCCACTGAGAACTCTGAACTAAGAACTACGAACTGTCTTTTAGCAGATTCTCGGCAGCTGCTCGCCAATTTGCGTCGGGATGACGCGATTTCCGCCGATAGAAGTCCGTGCAATCAACATGCGCTTGTGTTGCGTAGTCACCTGACCGATGCGTGCGGCGTCACGCCCTAACGGATGCGCGCGAAGCACTTCAAGCACGTGCACCTCAGCCTCCGGCGCAACAAAGAAGACAGCCTTGCCTTCGTTGGCGACATACACCGGATCGAGCCCCAGCAGTTCGCAAGCCGATTGCACTTCCACCCGCACCGGCAGACTGGTTTCATCGATCTCGATGCCCACGTTCGACGAATTCGCAATCTCATTCAGAGTTGAGGCGAGCCCCCCGCGCGTCGGATCGCGCATCGCATGGACTGCTTCTCCCGCAGCATCGAGCACCTCGGCAATCATCCCATTCAGCGCCGCGCAGTCCGACCGAATCTGGCTTTCAAATTCGAGCCCTTCACGCACGCTCATGATCGCCATGCCATGATCGCCGATGGTCCCCGAGATCAGCACCACATCGCCCGGTTGTGCGCGATCCGGCCCCACAGTGACGCCCGGTCGCAACACGCCCACGCCTGCCGTATTGATGTAGCAGCCGTCGCCGTGCCCGCGCTCGACAACCTTGGTGTCACCCGTAACGATGCGCACGCCAGCGGTAACAGCAGCCTCCGCCATGGCCTGCACTATGGCCGCAAGCTGCGCAAGCGGAAATCCCTCTTCCAAAATGAAGCTGGCACTGAGATACTTCGGCTCCGCTCCCGAGACCGCAAGATCGTTGACCGTTCCATTCACTGCCAGCGCCCCGATCGATCCACCTGGAAAGAACAACGGCTGCACGACAAACGAATCTGTACTCATGGCCAGTTTGCCCGGACCCAGCTCGAACACCGCCGCATCGCCAAGATTTTCAAGCGCAGGATTGCGAAAGGCCGGCAGAAACAAATGTTCAACAAGCTCGTTGCCCAGCTTGCCCCCGCCCCCATGGCCCATCACGATGTTCGGATAGCCAACCAGAGGCAACGGACACACCCAGTTTGAAAAGTCCGGCGCGCCGCTCTCAGCCACGCGCCGCTCCGCAGAACATGGGTGCCCCAGGTCTCGATTTTGAGACCTGGGAAAGCACGTCGGCTTCAAAGCACGAGTCACACATGCGCCGCCCCGCTCAACGCCCCACCCGCATTCGCCAGTGCTTCCGAAGACAAGAACCGCCCGTAATTGAAGTATGCGGCGCAAGCGCCCTCGCTCGACACCATGGTCGCCCCCAGCGGATGGCGCGGCGTACACTCCTTACCGAAGGCAGGACACTCGGCAGGCTTGATCGCTCCGCGCAGCACGTCGCCAGAATGACAGAGCGGCGATTCCTCCGTATGTATTCCGGAAATGTGAAAACGCTCCTCGGCATCGAAGGCGCGATACGCATCGTTCAGCCGCCAGCCGCTCTTCGGGATAACGCCGATTCCGCGCCAGGCGCGATCCGTAACCTCGAAGACCTCTGCCAGCAAATTCTGCGCCGCGCGATTTCCTTCGTAGTTCACGACGCGCGCATAGCCATTCTCCACCTCGTGCTTGCCAGCCTCAAGCTGCACCACCGCGCGCCGAATTCCATCCAGCAGATCGAGCGGTTCGAAGCCGGTCACCACAATTGGAATCCCATACTTCTCCGCCAGTGGCGGATACTCCCAGTAACCCATCACGCTGCACACATGGCCGGCAGCCAAAAAAGCCTGAACTCTATTCCCCGGCGAACTCATGATGGCTTCAATCGCCGGCGGCACCAGCACGTGCGACACAAGCAGCGAGAAATTCTTGATCCCCCGCCGCTTCGCCAGGTGCACACTCATGGCATTTGCGGGAGCAGTGGTCTCAAACCCTACGCCGAAAAACACCACCTGCCTGTCGGGATTCTTCTCAGCCAGCTCGACCGCATCGAGAGGCGAATACACCACCCGCACATCGCCGCCCTCGCCCTTCACTTGAAACAAATCGCGATCGGTCCCCGGCACGCGCAGCATGTCGCCAAAGCTGCAGAAAATCACGCCCGGCTGAGCCGCAATCGCCAGCGCCTTATCGATCAGTTCGAGCGGCGTCACGCACACCGGGCAACCCGGCCCGTGCACCATCTCAATCCCGGCCGGCAGCATCTGGTCGATCCCGTTGCGAATGATGGAGTGCGTCTGCCCTCCGCAAACCTCCATGATCTTCCAAGGGCGCGTCGCGACCTGCGCAATCTCCCGCGCCATACGCTGGGCAATCTCGCCGTTACGAAACTCAGAAAGGTACTTCATCCTTCAGCTTCGACCTGCACAATCATGGGTGCCCCATCCAAGCTCCGCTTGGGTGGGAAAGCACGAACCTCACAAGTGTCATTTTGCAAAACCCCAATCCGCTCCAACGTGGGTGCCCCAGGTCTCGATTTTGAGACCTGGGAAAGCAAGAATCTCAATGATGGATCGTCGGGCTTGGCTCCACAGAGCAACTGCCGTCAGGACAACTCGACTGCGGCGCCTTCGCGGCCCGCGCAAACTGCTCTTCCTCGTCGGCCAGCTCTTCGTCCAGAACACCCATCGCACGGAACTCTGCCAGCGTCTGCTCGGCAGTCTCCTCATCGATCTTCGAGAGAGCAAATCCCACGTGGACGATGGTATAGTCGCCGACTTCCACTTCCGGCACGTAGTCCAGACAGACGCGCTTGACCACACCGCCAAAATTCACGCGGCCCAGGCGCAGACCGCCCTCGTTGGTGATTTCTTCCACTCGTCCGGGAATCGCGAGACACATGGCAACTACCTTATACCTCCTAAGGCATCTGCGAAGTGTGATTCAAATCACGCGACGGCCCTCGGACCTCCCGTCGAAACCTACGAGCCTCTGGCGACAAATCTGCTGTCGATCACCAACTGCCCTATCCCCCGCCACCTACCCGGGTGGTTTCTCGAATTCCCTGCATCGAGGAGAGTTGCGGGCACGGATCTACGCCAACGTCTCTCTTTTCAGAAGGTTCAATCCCAAGATCTTGCCAGGAAGGAACTTGCGGCCAGCCGGAATTGGGCCGGATGACGAAGTGCGCGGGATCGTGAGGCGCGTCTCTGAAACCAGCGTAGCGCATTCACAGAAATAATCTGCAATGGGTCGGATTCGGTAAGAGACGGGCCGGAGAAGTTGGCCTATTGCTCAAAGGGTTATTTACGAATTGGGGGTGACTCAACCGCTATAAGACGGATCGATCGTCGGGAGGAGACCAGCGTTCTCTGCCGAGAGAGAAGAGTAGATAATCCGTGGCAGCATCAGCCAAATTCATGAACCGCTTCTCGCATTGGTACCCGTTCGAGTACCAACCCACGCGATACTCATCACCTTCTTCAGCGATAAATGTGGACGGACCATAGCGTTTGTCGTAGGACTCGGCGAGCAATCGACCCGCTACAGATGGAGCCTCTCGGAAGTAGGCCACGATCTCAGGGGCTGGGAGATGAGAAATGGCGTTGGCTGGGGCTATCCCGATCTTCTGAATGGCGAAATTCGGAGGGAAGCCCTCTCTCTGCTTCTGTCGATTCCAAGGCCACATTTCGTCTCGATCTTACCAGTGCGGGTCTTGCACCGATTTGGGGTTACGTCCGAGTTGAGGGTCACTCGCTCAGAGGAGGATTGTCGTCGGTGTTGTGGCATGTTTAAATTGACCGAAGTCGAGTGCCATAAATGGACTACCCAATCGATCTACAGGCGATCATCAATTGGTTTGCAGGTAAAGCAGACTCGCTGGCCAGGACCGGTGTGAGGCTAATCGAGACAGCATCCAGAAATGAAAACCTGCCTGCTGCACACGCCGATTTCGATTCGACTGCGCGATCGGACGAATCAGTTTCTGGGCTACAGGAGAAGTCGATTTTGAAGTCCTTGATGGTGCGGATGGAGAGTCTTCTTGTTTCGGCACGAAACTGTCGAATCGCTACACTCTTCTCAGTTGGACAAGGCATACGCCGCGTTCATGGCAGCCATGACAGGCACTGATCTAGACCCGAAGTTCGCTCGTCTGCACAAGTGTCTAGCCCAACGCGATGCTCAGGGCATACAGAATGCGATGTTTGGTTTGAGCCCTATACACAATGGTTGGAAGACCGTTCCAGATGAAGTCATCGAAAGACTCCTTACCATGCTTGCAGATGAAAAAATGTACGAATCTCCATTCGCTGGTCATATCCTCAATTACTTTGAATTTGAATCCTGTCGGTTCAGTGCGCGTCAGAAATCGATGTGCTTAAACTTTCTGAAGATACATGGTGACCAGTTCGATCACGTACACAGCCGTCAAGTGGTTGCCGAACTGCGCCACGATACGTATCTCAAGTGATCAACGTCGTACGCTGCCAAATAGGGAAAACGGACTCACTGTGCCAGTTCCCGTTTGTGTTGTCGCCGATAGTCCCTGGATCGTGGACCACTCGTCAGTAACGGAAGGATAACCTCAGGGTAGGCGTTGAGTCGCCCGAAATGCCGATTCCTAGCACAGACTGCCTTACATCAAGCAACCGCTCGATGCGCGAATCCCACCGCAGAATGCTCATCGATGCGAACAGCCGGGCCAGCAGCACGGCCGCCGCATCCCTTCTTTGAGCTCCGAGCACACCCTTTCGACATGCTGCCGCCTTGTCTCCTCTTTCTTGACGGAGATGGTCCAGCAGATCCACTCGTTGCGCGCGAGCGGCGTGATGTCTTCCCAGGCCGCCAGCGCCTTCGCGTCGGACGCGAGCGCCTTGCGGAGATCGGCCGGGACGGTATGTACGACTCCCTCGGAGATTCGAACGGTTGTCATAGGGTTATCCCGCAAGCTAGAGGATCAAGCATCGGATGCGAGAGTGCAACTCGGATCAGGGAAAATCCCTTCGGTGTCTACTTTTCTACGAGCGCGATGTCTTCCCTTCATTCTCCGCCACCCGCGCCTTCACCATCTTCTTCACCAATGCAGCCGGCAGAGGCTTGTCGACAGGAAACTGCAGCGTACCCTTCGATGTCCGGTATCCCTTCAACTCCTCTTTCATCGCGTCGGTCAGCGAAGCCTGCATGGGGAAGAAGCTGCAATGGTTCTTAAACGCCGCATAAGCCACAAGCGCGCCCTTGTAGTGAAACGCCGGCATACCATAGCTCAAGCCCTCTGTCGCCCCCGCTGGAACGGCCGACCGAATCGTCGCGCGAATCTTCTCCAACGTGCTGCGCGCGGGCTCGGGCACCTTGGCCAGATAAGCGTTCACCGCGGCTACGTCTTCTGTTGCTTCTCCGCCCGATTTTTTTGACGCCTTCAACTCGCTCACTCTCCCTTCGCGACCGTGGGAAGTTAATAACAGGCTCTAGTGCCGCGACCACGAGGATTCGAGCTTTCCCAGGTTTCACCACTCCAGCGACGTGGACCCGTCCCCGGGGAACCCGGCATCGAGAGCTGGGGCACCCGAGTTCATGGGCACGATTAGAAAATCGCGCGGTCAAGGTACTAGCTCGCGGAACGGCTGGGCCGTTGCTCCTTGAGATACTCAAGCCATTCCGCCATGCCGGCGCCGGTCTTGGCCGACGTCTCAAAAATGCGAATGCCGGGGCGGATCGCGCGAATATTCTTGAAAGCCGCTACCCGGTCGAATTCGCACGGTCCGGCAAGATCGATCTTGGTGATCACGGCGGCATCGGCAGAGTTGAAGAGCGTAGGGTACTTCAGCGGCTTGTCTTCGCCCTCGGTCACGCTGAGCAGCGCCACCCGCACCGCTTCGCCCAGGTCGTAGCTCGACGGGCACACCAGGTTGCCGACGTTTTCAATAAAGAGATAATCGAGGCCGGCGAGGTCCCAGCCTTCGAGGTGCTTCGACACCATCTCAGCTTCGAGGTGGCAGATGCCGTGCGTGTTGATCTGCCGCGCGGGCGCGCCGCTCGCTGCCAGCCGCCGCGCGTCATTGTCGGTTTCTAAATCCCCAACTAAAGCAGCGACATTCGCGCCCCCTTCTTTCAAATCGCGCAGTGTCCGCTCCAAAAATGCCGTTTTCCCCGTTCCCGGACTCGAAACGAGATTCAGCACCAGCACACCTGCCGAAGTAAATCGCTGCCGGAGTCCACGCGCCAACTCGTCGTTCTTCTTAAGAATGCCTTGCCGCAACTCCACAATGCGCGTAGTCATGGAGTCACTGCCTCCCCGGCTTCTTCGACTTCGGCGTCTTCGATCTCGAACGACTCGATCTCCAATTCCCTCCCCTGGCGCAGATCCGACACCGGCTCGCCACAGTGCGGGCACGTGAAGCTCTGCAGGCTCTCAATCACCCCATCGACGCCGCACGCGCCGCAGTGCACGATCACCGGCAATATCTGAACCACCAGCTTCGAACCCTGCAGCAGCGTTCCCTCGGTGGCAATGCCATAGCAGAACTGGAGCGAATCTTCGACCACCGCAGCCAGCGCACCTACTCTCAAGCGGACTTCAAGCACGCGCGCGCCGTGATAGACAGTGAGCGATTCGGTCACGGAGTCCACAATGCTGCCGACGATGGAAAGTTCGTGCATAACAGGAGGATTCTACGCCGGGCGCCCAACTCCCCGTGTGCCCCACCGCACTCGGCATCCGCGTGCAGGCCACATTGTAAGATGGCTTTGGAGATCGGAATTCCCCATGTCCCGTAGCCTCGCGCCCCATCCACAAACCGCGTCCCGCCTGGCTTTGAGCGAGCTTGCGCCCGGCGTGATGCAGTCTGAAATCCGTGCCATGACCACGGAGTGCGACCGCATCGGCGGCATCAACCTGGCCCAGGGCGTCTGCGACACGCCTGTCCCCGCGCCCGTTGAAGCCGAGGCCCACGCCGCCATCCGCGCCGGCCACAACATCTACACGCGCCTCGACGGCATCACCCGCCTGCGCAACGCCATCGCGACAAAGCAGCAGCGCGATTACGGCCTCAAGTACGATCCCGAGACCGACGTGCTGGTTGCGTGCGGAGCGACCGCCGGCCTGCACGCCGCATGCATGGCCCTTCTGAATCCCGGCGACGAAGTCTTGCTCTTCGAACCCTTCTACGGCTATCACGTGGCCACGCTGAAATCCATGCGCGTGAAGCCCGTGTTGGTTCCACTAGCCGAGCCCGACTGGGCGCTCGATATCGATGCTCTTCACGCGGCCATTACCACGCGCACACGCGCCATCCTCCTCAACACCCCCGCCAACCCCAGCGGCAAAGTTTTCTCGCGCGCAGAAATCGAATCCATCGCCGCTGTCTGCCGCGAGAATGACTTGTTCCTTTTCACTGATGAGATCTACGAGTACTTCGTCTATGACGGCGCGGAACACATTTGCCCCGCTACCCTCGACGGCATGCGCGAACGCACGATTGTCATGTCGGGATTCTCGAAGACGTTTAGCATTACCGGCTGGCGTCTCGGCTACGTCACTGCCGACGCCAAATGGATGGCGGCGATGGCCTACTTCCACGACCTGACCTACGTCTGCGCGCCGTCCGCTTTCCAACATGCCGCCGCGGCGGGCCTGGAGCAGCTGCCGCCAGAGTTCTATACGCAATTGGCCGAGGACCATCAGGACAAGCGCGAGCGGATCTTGTCGGCGCTGCGCGATGCAGGCATGGAGCCCAGCGTTCCCGCAGGCGCATATTACGTGTTGGCCAAGGCAACACATCTGCCGGGGGCGACAGCCGCGCAAAAGGCCCGCCATCTGCTGGCCGCAACGGGCGTCGCTTCGGTGGCAGGGTCGGCATTTTTCCGTCCAGGTCGCGGAGAAGATTTGCTGCGATTCTGCTTCGCCAAAAAGGATGAAGATCTCGACGACGCCTGCGCGCGGCTGCGGCGGCTCTAAGGAGAATTGCGATGAAGCTGATTCGGTTTCGCACCGGGCGCTGGCGTGCGTACAGGCTTCTCGGTGTGTGGGGACTGCTCGCGGCATTTCTTCTAACCGGCACTGCAACTCTTCGCCCGCAAGATCCTCTCCAAGGCCTCTGGCAAGGCTACGACGCCGAATGGCAACATACTTCGTCGCAGCTCATCGCGCTGGCCGAGGCCACTCCAGCGGAGAAGTTCGCATGGCGTCCGGCACCGGGCGTGCGCTCGACCAGCGAAGTCTATATGCACATCGTCATGGCGAATTTCTATCTGCTGAGCGTCACGGGACCGAAGATGCCCGATGATCTGAAAGACGACGCGGAAAAAACGGTTACCTCGAAAGAGGACGTGATCCGCTGGCTGAAGCGTTCGCTCGAAGCAGTGAAGCAGGCGCACCTGAAGGAAACTCCGCAGGACCTTGCTCGAAAAGTGCACATTGAAGACCGCGATTCGACGGTGGATTGGATGTATCTGCGCATCATCATCCACGCCAATGAGCATATGGGGCAGCTGGTAGCCTACGCACGTATGACCGGCGTCGTGCCACCCTGGTCGAAATAGACGCCGAGACTTTCGCCCCGGTTATCCACGAATCTGCTGCGATTCCCAGAGGGCGCTACAGGAGCAGCCACTGCTATTCTTCAGAATCTCCGTAGTGTAGAGAGGTGTGTCGTTTTTCGTGCGGAGTTCAGCGGGAGTGCAAATAACTCGAATCCGCGGCGCGCAATCACACCAAGATCGTTGGAGGAAGAATTGACATCAGAGCCTCTGTTCCCCGAGCGGAAACCGACCGGCGAAGGCATCCTGCCGTCCCAGGAAATTGTTCACCTGGTGCAGACGGGCAAGATTTGTTCCTCCCTCGAAATCACCGACGATCAAATCCAGCCATCGAGCCTTGACCTTCGCTTGTCGCATGAGGCCTACAAAATTCGCGCCAGCTTTCTCCCCGGCAAATCGACGACCTTACTGAACAAGGCCCGCTCGAACGGAATGCTGATGGAGACCGTCGACCTCTCCGAGGGCGCGCTTCTCCAGCCGAACGTGATCTACATCATTCCGTTGATGGAAAGCCTCGCCCTTCCACAGGACATCTACGGCATCGCCAATCCCAAGAGTTCAACAGGCAGACTCGACATTTTCACCCGTTTACTTACGGAATTTGGCGATGAATTCGAGCGCGTGCGCAGAGGCTACAGCGGCGGACTGTATATCGAAGTCGTCTCGCAGACCTTTCCGATTCTTGTGCGCGCGGGCATGAAACTGAACCAGCTCAGATTCGGGCGCGGACGCAGAGCAGTAGTCGGCGAGGAGCGTCTGCGCCAACTAGGTCAAAGCAATTACCTGATTCACTCCGATGAGGACACCACCCAGGCAACTGTCGATCGCGGCCTGCGCCTGACCGTCGACCTTGAGGGCAACGGATCGGGCATCGTCGGATATCAGGCCAAGAAAACGAAGCAGCCCATCGACCTCGGTCTGATCAACCACTACGAGGTCGATGACTTCTGGACCCCCATGTACAAGGGCAACGAGTGCATCCTCGTCCCCGGCGAGTTCTACATTCTGGCTTCGAAACAGCGCGTGCGCATCCCCCCCGACCTCGCATCGGAGATGCTCCCCTACGACCTTTCCACACAGGAATTCAGAGTGCATTACGCAGGGTTTTTCGATCCCGGCTTCGGCTATGGCGAGAACGGAGAAATCTCCGGCACCACAGCGGTCCTCGAAGTGCGTGCCAACGAGATGCCGATCCTTCTCGAAGACGATCAGTTCGTCGGGCGGCTGAACTACTACTACATGTCCGCCAAGCCCGATAAGGTCTATGGCGGCTCGATCGGCTCGAACTACCAGCAACAAGGACTGGCGCTGAGCAAGCAATTTAAGCGCGAGCAGTTCGCGTCTGGCTCAAGATCGGGATCGACTTCGGCAACTGGCTCCGCCGCCACGGGAGAGACGAACCGTGCCGACCAGACGACCGCAGACGCGGACGACGACGCGCCGAAGAACCGCGGCCGTTTCGCATTCAGCGAAGACGCGCTCGAACATCCAATCAGCGCTCGCAATCGCGAAGATTGAACTGACCGTTTGGTCTTGTCCATCGAGTGAGGACTTACTCCGCCCGCAGCGCCTCCACCGGATCGACGGAAGCGGCGCGCCGCGCGGGCAAATAGCTCGCCAGCACTGCTGAAGCAATCAACACCAGCGGGATCGCGATGTAGGTGACGGGATCAAGCGGGCTTATACCGAACAGAAGCGACTTCATCGACTGAGTAACAATGCCTGCTGCGCATAGGCCGAGGCCAACGCCGATGCCGGTCAGAACAAGCGCGGAGCGAACGAACATCCATTTGAGATCGGTCTTTTGCGCGCCTAGCGCGAGGCGAATGCCGATTTCTCGGGTGCGTTGCGAGACTGTGTAAGAGATAACACCGTAGATGCCGAGGATGCCCAGCGTCAACGCCATCGATCCCGCGATGGCGAGCATCACCAGCGTAAACGACGTGCGCGCCATGGAGTCGCTGTAGATATCCTGCATGGTGCTGATATCCGCGACCGGCAAATTCGAATTCACCGACCACACGGCCTGCTGCATTTCGTTGATGAAGGCTTGTCTCCCGGCGCGATTGCTCCGTATTGCGAAGTAGACAGTGCGCCATGCTTCCGGCGCGTAGGGATTGCCCGTCAACGAAGGCCAGTAGACGGTTGCAGGCGACACCTGGTCCACGCCATTTTCGCGCACATCCTGCACCACACCCACCACTTCATGCCAGGGCGCGGATTCAAACTCACGGAAGCGCTTCCCGATTGCGGCGCTGGGCGATCCCCAAAGTTCGCGGGCAAGGCTCTCGGATACGATTCCAATCGGCCTCACGCCATAGATCTCTGCCCATGTAAAGTCGCGGCCGGCGATGAACCGTGTGCCGGCACTATGGAAGTATCCGGGCGAGACATAGTTGTAGAGGCGCATGGGGGGATTGTCGCCTTCGTAGGTCTTGCCTTCGATGAGGATCTCGTCCCAGCTCGGTTCGGCTCCGCTCATGGGAACGGAAGCGGCGAAGCCAGCAGAAGAGACACCTGGTATGGCAGCCAGCTTGTTGAGGATGCTGTTCTGCATGCGCAAGACTGTCGTGGAATCGCGCACCAGCGTTTCCGGGATGGAAAGGCGCATGACCTGGAGAGAGGCGGGATCGGAGAAGCCCGGATCCACATCGCGCATGGACAGGAAGGTTCGGATCATCAGCACCGCGCCGATCAGCAGCACCAGCGCCATGGCCACCTGGGCCACAACCAGCAGGTTGCGGCCGCGATGCCGTTCTCGGCTTACGCTCGCCGTCCGCGCGGCTCCAAGCAAGGTCTGGCGCTGCCGCGATGGGGCGTAACGCAGTGCTGGGATGGCGCCGAAGAACAGGCCCGAAAGCACAGAGAGAATGAGAGTGAAGGCGATGGACCGGCCATCGAGCGAGATCTCGCTCAGACGCGGAAGTTCTCCCGGTCCGATCGCCGTCAACAGCCGCAGCCCGCCGTACGCCACTGCAACTCCCGCCGCTCCGCCAAGCAGGCCCAGAGTCACGCTCTCCATCAGGAGCTCACGCACAATCCGCCATCGTCCCGCGCCGAGCGCCGACCGGACCGCAAGCTCCTGCCGGCGTGCATCGGCGCGGACCAGCAGTAAGTTGGCCACGTTGGTGCACGCGATCAGCATCACCACGCCGATCGTTCCCATCACCACCCAGAGCACCTTTTGAATGCTGCCCACCACAGTGTCTTTCAGCGGTTGCAGTGCCGGCGCAATCTTCCACCGCAGGTACCACTTCGGATCGGAGCCCGGACCGTTGGTCCACGAGCCCATCCATACGTTCAGCAGGCGCGCAACATCGGCATTCGCCTCTGGAATGGCCACCCCCGGCCGGAGCCGCGCGATGCCGCGATAAGCAAAGCCCGCCAGTTGCTCGTGCGTCGGGTCGAAGGCCAGCGGAACCAGGAGATCGAAGTCGTAATTCAAGATCTTGAATCCGCGGGGCATCACGCCGGCGATCACGCGCGACTGGGAATTGACGTTGATGGTGCGCCCTACGACGCCAGGGTCGCCGCCGAATCGACGCTTCCAATAGCCATAGCTCAACATCACCCTCCCCAGGCCGTGGGAGTCCTGATCGGTCGCCGTAAGCCATTGGCCGGCGATGGCAGGCACACTCAGCGTCTCAAGAACACCGCTGGAAATCTGCGCAGTGTTCACCTGTTCCGGCTGAGCGAGGCCAGTGATGCTTGCCGTTCCCGGCCCCCACACGCCGACGGACTGAAAGGCACGGTTATGCGCTGCGAACGTGAGATACATCGATGCCGAGAGGCGCAGCTCACTGCGAAACTGAGCGAGCCCGGGCGCGCCCGGCGCGTCGAGGTGGAGCGAAACCAGCTGTTGCGGCTCCGGATAGGGCAGCGGCCGCAGCAGTACGCTGTTCAGCACGCTGAAGACGGCCGTGTTCGCGCCAATGCCGATGGCCAGCGTAAGCAGCACCGTCACCGTGAAGCCGGGTGATTTACGCAGCCGTCGAAGAACGAACTTCAAATCGGCAAGAATCGACTCAAGCGCAGGCCATTGCCACGCTTCGCGGCTCTTCTGCTCGATCAAAGCAACATTGCCGAATTCCCGTCGCGCGCTCGGTTCAGCCTCGGCGCGCGGCATGCCTTCTGCGATCAGCTCTTCAGTTCGCTCCGCAATGTGTTCCTGGATAGAAACGGAAAGGTCATCGTAGCGCTGACCCCGCCGAAAAAGTCGCGTGATCGAATTCATCATGATCGGATAACTCCGGAACTAAACAACAGTTGACCGACGAAAATTGCGCTCATCTTGATCCAGATCGGCCTACTCACTGCGCAGCGCCGCTGTCGGATCCACACGGGCCGCACGCTGCGCCGGACCGAAAATGGCGCCGAACGCAACGACAAGCATGGCCACAAGAACGATGGGGTAAACTTCGGGCGCGCCAACAATGAGCCCCTGAAACATCGCCTCGAAAAGCCTGGGCAGCGGCAGCGCGAAGACGAACCCGATAGCCGATCCGATCGCCGCGACTTTAAAGCCTTCCCGCAAAATCATCCGCGAAATATCCGACGCCTTCGCTCCCAAAGCCAGCCTGATACCGATCTCCTGCGTGCGCTGCCCAACGGAATAGGCCACAAGCCCATAGATGCCGATGGCCGAAAGAACGAGAGCGAGGATCGCAAAAGTACCAAGGAGCTTTTCAAACAGCGGGTTTCCGCGCTGCTGGCGGTCGATGACCTGATCCATGCTCATGACACGCAACAGCGGAAGCTCCGGATCGAGTCGCGCCAGAACGTGGCGCAGAGCCGGCGTCAGACTGTCCGGTTCCACATTCGAGCGCAGCATGATCGAGAACGATGCCACCGGCCTCTGCATCCAGGCCTCGTAGACCTCCGGGTCGACATTCGGTAGCCCCGAATCAGTCTTCACATCCCCGACAACACCGACGATTTCGCTCCACCCTGCCGGAACGCCGGGTGTATCAAGGTGTATTTGTTTCCCAATAGGATCGTGGTCCTGAAAGTATTTATGGACGAACTCCTGATTCACAAGCACGACACGGGGCGCGGTTCCATCGTCGTTCGCAGTGAACGCGCGGCCGCGCAGAACCGGCACTCCCGCCACGGAAAAGTAGTCTGGCGTCACCACGGCATCAAGTGCGGTGCGCTGCTGGTTCGAACGCGACTCCGGCTGGCCCTTGATGTGAATCGGAACGCTGCCCGCCCAGGAAGCCGGAAGATCGGAGGCGACAGCCACCTGTTCAACGCCGGGAATCTGCCGCAACTGCGCAGCGAGCCCGCGCACAAACTGATCTTGTTTCGCGGAGTCGGCGTAACGCGCCTTGTCCAGCACCAGGCCCGCCGTCAGCACGTGATCATGCCGGAATCCGAGCTTTTGATGACCAAGCAGATAAACGCCGCGAATCAGGAGGCAACTGCCAATGAGAAGAAAGAGCGCCAGAGCAATCTCCCCGCCCACGAGAAACACACGCAGCCGATTGTGCTCCCGGCCGGAGCTAGATCCGCGGCCTTCGCTCTTGAGGTCAGTATTGATCTCGGTACGCGATGCTTTCAGGGCAGGCGCAATGCTCGACAGCACCGCAGCAACAAAAGACACGGCGGCGGCGAAGAGCAGAACCTTGGTGTCCATAGCCACATGGACGTCGGCAACAGCGTCGTTGAAGCTGAGGCTGGCGCTAATCACACGAATTCCAAAGTAGGCGAGGAACAGACCCACGGCGCCGCCCACCAGAGCGATGACGATGCCCTCTGTGAGGAGCTGGCGCACCACCCGCACGCGGCTAGCGCCGAGCGACATGCGAATCGCCAACTCCTTCTGTCGGCCCACAGCGCGCGTCAGCAGCAAACCGGCAACATTGGCGCATGCGATGAGAAGAACGAAACCGACAATGCACATCATCACGGCAAGAGCAGTTCCGATATTGAAGTTGTAAATCAGAAAATCGCGCAAGCTTCGCACCGACACGCCCCAGCGCTGCTCGGTAGCGGGAAAATCCTTCTGCGCCTGCTGCGCGGCGATGCTCATCTGCGCGCGCACCTGCTGCAGCGTCACGCCCGGCGCAAGCCTGGCAAAAAGATAGAGGGAGCGATTATTGCGAGCCGCAGCCGCATGGTCCGCCGCGGTCAAAGTCAACGGCGTCCAGAGTTGCGGCGTAAATGCCAGCAGGTGGAAATCGTTCGGCATCACGCCGGCCACCACATAGTCCTCGCGGTTCAGGCGCACCGTGCGGCCCACGATGGAGGGATCCGATCCAAAGCGGCGCTCCCATAGCCCGTGACTGAGAATCAGAACGTGATCGTGGCCCGGTTGATCCTCACCCGCAAGAAATGCGCGGCCCAGCGCCGGAGCAACGCCGAACACGGCAAAATAGTTCGGCGTGACGGCTGAGTAGGATACCGACTCCGGCTGTTCTCCGGGCCTGGACAAGCTGCCGGCGCGATAGGCATCGTCCGCGCTCATCGCGGAGAAGACCTGCGTATTGCCTCTCCACGCGAAGTAATTGGGAGCGGAGACGGGATTGGTATCGGGCGTCATCTGCGCGTCGGGATTCACGGACGAGACCACAACCATGTCTTGCGTGTCCCGGCCAGGAATATGTGGCATCAGGAACGCACTCACCATGCTGAACATGGTCGCGTTCACGGCAATCCCCAGCGCCAGCGTCGCCACCGCCGTGAGCGTGAAGCCGGGCGACTTGATCAGTTGCCGCAACGCAAATCGAATATCGGCGAAGACGCTTTCGGCCTTTGGCCACTGCCACACTTCGCGGCTGCGCTGCTCCACCAGGCCCACGTTGCCAAATGCGCGCCGCGCCGCCTGCTCGGCTTCGACGCGTGAGCTGCCTTCGGCCATCAACTCCTCGGCGCGCTCGGCAATGTGCTCACGAATCGACACAGTCAGGTCGTCGTAGCGGCGACCGCGAAGCAGCTTGTTAAAAAAAGTCATGGTCGTTCTCCTACGCCTGGTCAACGGCGAGCACGCGCGTGATGCCGGCAAACATCTTTTCGAAACTCGAAACTTCCTGCTCCAGGTGCCGCAGCCCGGCATCGGTCACGCGATAAATGCGCGTCGGCCGCCCTTTTGCGGAGGTTCCCGCTTCGGCGTCCAGCAGCCCCTCGCGCAGCAGCCTCTGCAGCGCCGGATAGAGCGACCCTTCCTCCACCTGCAGCAGGTTGTCGGACACCTGTTGGATGTGCTTCACCAGCGCATAGCCATGCATCGGGCGAAAACGAAGTGATTGCAGAATCATCAGTTCAAGCGCACCAGGGAAAAGGTCGCGGCGATCGGAATCTTTAGCCATGGTCCGAGTCTAGGCCCAAGATACCTATTTTAAAAATAGCTATCCGCAAATATGTGACGAGCTGCAACCGAGCAGGGCGCTCGTCCCGGAGGGACGAAAGGATAATAGCCCAGGGCAAAGCGGAGCGCAGCCCTGGGTTCACATTCCCCCAAGATCCCGCCGCCCCGTAGGGTCGGCAGGAACGGCTTCTCGATAGCCACGACAGAAATGACAATTGCCTGACAACAAGCCCCAGCCCAGCAGCCTAAGGTGGTCGATAAGTTGGTGAGCCGCGAGCGTTCCACAATTGCGGTACCGCGAAACCACAGCCCTCAAGTGTCGTTTTCCTTAAGAAAATGACACCTTGCACGAACCTGCAGGGGCAAGTGAATTGTGGAATCGTTCTTGAAGAGCATCCCGGACTCGCCAGCTTCTTCCTTCCGCATTTCCGACCACTTACCGGGCATCCGCTTCTCTTGGGCCAGCGGAACCGCCCGCAAGTGGTCGCTTTTTTGGGGAGGACTGGCCGTCCAGGCAAGAGCTCCGCGTGGCACATCAGCTGTCGTGCAGTTCTCCGAAAGCGCTCACTGTGTTCAGTGAAGCTATTTCCAGGGATACAAATCCGCCGCAATTCCAAGAATCTTCCGTTGAAGATCAGGCAGACGAAAAACGCCGAAGATTTTGCTTTGGTCAATAACGCAGATTTGAACGTGCGTTTTGTCGTGAAACCCAGCCCCTTTATATAGCTCTTCTCCCTCCACAAAGAGAGCTCTGACCGTTTGGTAGGGCAGTATCGAAGGATCAGATTCGGCCATCCTGGCGCGTGCACGGTGGAGATGTTTAATGACCGCGCAATCCAGGATACGTTTGCCTTTTTCTGTGCCCACGTTTTCGGGAAGAGGCTCATCGGTCAGGGCATGCAACTGGGCAAGTCCCGCATAGGCTCCCCTTACTGCTTCAATTCCTTCTTGATTCGTGAGATCGAGGCACCTTCCCAGATCGATGGCAGCTCCCACTAGCGATGGCCGGTCTATTTTGCGCCAAGGGAGACATGCCCATTGAAATGCCCGCATCGGATCGTTTTCCCAAAAATAGACCCCTGGGCCCAGCCAATCGTAAGAGTTTCCTTTAACCAAAAAGTCATGACCGCCCAAAATGTTCTGGGCGGTCATGACGCTGCATCCGTGGTAGCCGAGTACAAAATTATTCAGACTGGCGGAACTCCTGCGCTAATTTTCCATCCTTATCGAAGTAACCATCCTTCATAAACAGGTTCGTCACTTTTTCCTTGGAGTCGTTCTCGCGCGTAAGCTCTCTGAGGGCATTCTGCAACTTCTCACTCTCTTCTTTTCCCATGTCGCCCTCCTCTCTCGCTATCTGCCCTTTAAGGGTAACGCGAATGAATACGGCAAGTAAAGATTTTGAGGTTTTTGGGGTGACCGCTGTCACTTGGGCCAGCGGAACCGCCTGCAAGTGGTCGCTTTTTTGGGACTGGCCCTCCAGGCTCTTCGATGGCGATGAATGCTATCGGCGGCAATCTTGACTTGTCTGGTATCGAAACGGGACCCGACAAGACGATCTTACAGTTGTTTTCCCACACGTCAGATTCTCTAGGTAGTTACCCGGTTTTGCACTTGTGGGGTGGGGCGAAGAAGTATAGAAACCAAGTAGGCGTTTGGGATCGTCAAGATACTTCATGGGAGCCTACTTTACTGTAAGGGCGACAAAAGACTCTCCACTTTTTAGCCAAGAGAGATGCGCGCTACCCGAAGCAAAAGAGACCCTTCGGGCTGGCAAGCTCATGGCAAAGAGGCTCGCTTCCTCCTTTTGCGGGAAGGAACGCGAGACGATTGCGCGTACCCTCACAAAGGCGATCGTTTCAAGTTACTGGAACAGGATTCAAGATCGCGAACCAATGCGCTTCCAGTTGCCGGAAGCGTTCGCCGTTCAACAAACGATCCATCTTTCAGAGGCAATGTACTCACTCGCACGCACTATGGGAGAGGCAGCGAGTACCCTCGATCCCTTGGCTGCGGCGTATCTTATCAGCGTCACCTACACTGCAATGCTGCCCGATGATCTCCGGTCTAAGTTGGGAGCGTACTACACGCCGCCGCCAATTGCAGAGCGGCTTGTCGCCATGGCGACTCGGGCCGGCGTCAAATGGGAGAGCTGCCACATTTTGGACCCCGCCTGCGGGGGCGGTGCGTTTTTGTCGGCAGTGGCAACTCCATTGGTAAAGGCGATGTCTGAGGAGTCTCCCTCTAATCGCCTCGCCCAGCTGGCCTCGCGCTTAAGAGGGCTTGAGGTTGATCCTTATGCCGCGTGGCTGTCCCAGGTTTTTTTCGAAGCAACAATAATGCCTATATGCCAAACCGCTGGGAAACGAGCGCCTGTCGTGGTCGAGGTACGCGACAGTTTGAAGGCAACAGAACCTCAAACAAGGGACGCGCACTTCGATCTCGTCATCGGAAATCCCCCATATGGGAAAGTGTCTCTTCCGACCACCCAACGAGAGCGCTACCGCCGCAGCCTGTATGGACATGCAAATCTCTACGGACTTTTCACTGATCTTGCCGTGCGTTTCGCCCGCAGCGGCGGAATCATTGCGTACGTGACACCAACAAGTTTCTTGGCGGGCGAATACTTCAAGTCCCTTCGATCGCTATTGGTTGAGACTGCACGTCCGGTCAACGTCGATTTCGTCTCGGTGCGCAAGGGCATCTTTGATGACGCCCTACAAGAAACCATGCTTACCACTTATCGGAAGACCGGGGTATACCTCCGTCCGCCGACCGTTCACTTTCTTTCCCCTTCGAATGAAGACACTCTCACTGCAGAGGCAGGCGGATTCTTTGATCTTCCGCAAGGCGGCGGTCCCTGGCTGGTGCCCCGGTCCCAAGAGCAAGCACAACTTATCTCTCGCCTCCGGTTAATGCCTCACCGCCTAAAAGACTACGGCTATGAGGTTTGCACAGGACCTCTCGTATGGAACCGCCACAAGGATCAGCTCGCGTCGAAACCGGGTAAGACGACTCTGCCACTCATATGGGCTGAATCCGTTACCGCCGATGGACGTTTTCAGTTCCGCGCGGATAAGCGAAATCATGAGCCCTACTTCAAGCCGCGGGTGGGCGATGATTGGCTGATTACACGCAAACCATGTGTCCTGCTTCAGCGCACCACCGCGAAAGAACAATTGAGCCGCCTGATTGCCGCCGAGTTGCCGAAGCAATTTCTGGATGAACATGGAGCTGCGGTAATTGAGAACCATCTCAATATGATTCGTCCGATCAATGGCTCGCCTTTGATACCGGCAACAGCCTTAGCCTCATTGCTGAATGACGCGATGGTAGATCGGGCATTTCGCTGTATCAGTGGCAGCGTGGCGGTTTCCGCATATGAGCTGGAAAATCTTCCACTGCCAGCTCCTGAAGACCTCATACGGCTGTTGGGTCGCAAAACGAGCAGGAATGCTGTGGAGGAAGCATGCGCTCTCCTCTATAGCCCGACAGGTGCCCATTGAGCCTGCCGCCTTACTTGGATCGCTCGAACGTTCACCAGCGCCTGCAGATTATTTTCCCCGAGGGTGTGCCTCAGCGCACCTATTGCATTCGCGAGGCTGCTGCATCGACCGTTTTCACCATGCTCTATGTTGGAGCAGTTGAGGGAACCGGTGAGTGGGCAGGACCGAAACAAATCGTGCGCATGACGAACACCCAAGCTGCGCTGTCGAAGGACGTCGACCGCAAATCCTACGCAATAAGGTCGCTCAAGCCTGGCTTCAAACCGCGGGGCAAAACGTGGTATCTGGAAAACAGCCGCGAACAGATTCGCGACGAGACGATACGGCAGGGCCTCATTCCAAACAACTCAGCCCTCGAACGCTCGGGCCTTCCTACCACATCGTCGGTTCCGCGCTATGCGCTCCGAAAACACTTTGCGGCGCTTTTCGATCCAGCCCTCCTGGAAGAAGAGTTCGATAAGGCCGCTGAGACATGGCGTGAACAACATCTCTCTGCGACTTCGCTGGCGCGCACGGTCCTAATGCGCCGAGGTGCAACCACGACCGGGGAGGGGATTCTCGTTACCTTTCCGAATGGGGAAACCCGGAGGATGGCCCCAGGCCCAAGTTCAATCATTTCGAAGGCTGTAATTGAGGAATTTGCCAATCGCTATCTGACAAGACCGGCAGTTCTCTGGTTGAGTGAAAGTGGTGCCAAGATCGTGTCGCGCGACGACGAACTTGCCGCCAACTTAAAGCTGAAGATATCGGCCGATCGCAATCTGCCGGACATCATTCTCGTAGACCTCGGAGACACCGAGAACGGCCAAATACTGCTTATTTTTGTTGAAGTGGTTGCGTCGGATGGACCGGTAACGCCGCAACGGCAAGACGCTCTATTGAAAATCGCTACTGACGCGGGATTTCCGGCGGAGCGAGTGGCATTCGTAACCGGATATTTGGATCGTTCGCACCCAGCGTTCAAGAAGACGATAGCGGAGCTGGCGTGGCGTTCATTCGCATGGTTTGCGGCAGAGCCTGAACATTTGGTTGTTTTGCATGATGGCCGAGCAGAGACGGTCAAGACACTTGCGCAATTGTTATAAGACGAACGCCTGAGGGCCATCATGAGAGAAGAAACACGGTGCGGAGGAAAGGCATCACCCCCCGAAAAAATGATTGCGCTTTCGCGTCGCCACGCGTTGCTACTATCGTCCGCTTGCTCGCGAGGTCGAACGCTTTGCAATCCGCTTGTTGCTATTTGCCCCTGCTACGGCCCTGCCTCTTGAGCGCTTTGAAGTCCTCACGGTAAACGGCGAGCTCATGATCTCGCGCACCGCGGCGACTTGCTCGTCGCTCAGGCCCAGCCTGCGACCCATCTCTTCGGCAGAGGGCACCCGATTTTTGATGACATACGCCGCCATGGAGAAATTATTGGCCGATCTGAATTTTGACTTTGCCGATGATTTCCCATCGATGGTGCACAATCGGAGCGTGAGATGTGCGAGAAGGCAGGCATCTGACCGGTTTATACCCTCCTGCCCTACCCCCCCTGTACCACCCCCACCCCCTATGGGGGTTACGCATTTAGGTACTTAGCCTGGGCGCGACAGAGTCAGAGATAGTCGCATACCCAACAGATATTTTCTGCAAATCGGACGCAACACCTGTGACAGATGCCTCAATTGTTCCACGTGGAACAATTTCGAAGCGTGGAACATTCTCCGCTAGCTCCGCTAACACGCGCGAAGCGCGGCTAACTCCACTGCGTCGACAGCCAATCCTACTTAAGCGAAGCCTGCATGGCCAGGTTGAGCACAATCATCAACACCGCCG
The DNA here is from genome assembly GCA_964487345.1 of uncultured Occallatibacter sp. Lineage (GTDB taxonomy): Bacteria > Acidobacteriota > Terriglobia > Terriglobales > Acidobacteriaceae > Telmatobacter. Next base: position 45,069 of record CAZAQN010000032.1, read on the forward strand.
AGCCCGGAATCAGCAGCAGCGCCTTCTTCAGCCGCTGCGGATCGGGGCCGGCGATGGCTCCGATGATGCGCGAGCTGACGGCTAATCCTGCCCAGCCGCAGGTAATGGCAAATCCAATCGCCGTGCCCGTCATCTGCGGAAACGCCGATCCGACAATCGCGAGCGTGGTGGGGAAGACGGGAGCCATCGCCAGGCCTGCAAGAAACACAAGCACGGCAGCCGCTACAGGCTTGTTGGTTCGCAACATGAGAAATGTTGTGACGGCCATAGCGATGGATGAAGCAAGCGTGACGGTAGCCGCGGGCACATGGATAAGGATGGGCGAGACGGCGACGCGGCCAACCAACAAGCCCAGCGCGAATCCCAGCGAAAGAATATTGAGCGCCTTCGACTCGGGAATTCCCTGCGCAATCAAGTGGCGCGGCAGCCAGTTCCACACGCCGACTTCGCAGCCAACGTAGAGAAAGAGGAAGAGGCCGGAGAGCAGTAGCAGCGGTCTACCGAGAATAGGTCCGACGCCGGCGAGCAGGAAGGCGGCGCTGCCGGACGGCGCAGGCATAGGCGTAACGGCCTGAATCACCAGAGTGAGGACGGTGACCGAGGCGACGGTATAGCAGAGGCGCGGCCAATTCTGCTTGAAGAGATTGGCGGAGATGAAGGGCGTGGCGAGTCCTCCAAGGCCGAAGAAGAGATTGACGAGGTTGAGGGCGGTGGCGCGATGCTCCGGGCTGGCTGCGGAAGAGAGCGCGTTGGCGCCTGTGACGACGATGCCTCCGCCAACGCCGAGGAGAAAGAGCAGGAATACGATGCTGCCGTAGCCGCGCGATTTAGGCAGGGCAAAGAGCGCGACGGCGATGGCGATGAGGCCAAGAATGAGTCCGATTTTGTCGCCCTGCGTGTCGAGCAGCGGGCCGACGGCTAGCGAGGCGATCATGAGGCCGAGGGCCTGTGCGAAGGCGATTGTCCCGTTTTGCGTAGGTGTGAGATGGAAGCGCGCGGAGAGGTCGGGGAGGATGGTGCCGAGCATGGCGGCGATCATTCCGTAGACAAAGATGGCGAGGATGGCGGCGAAGATCAGCACTTGCCTGGGGTCCTTTCCAATGACTTGGGAAGGATAACGGATGTCACCCCAGCGACGGCCAGTGGGCGTTGAGTTCGCGAGTCCGGGACCGTGCATTCAGCTGGGCCCATCATTTCCAAATCCCAGACTGTAAAGAGCGCAATTGCTTTTCCTGACCTGCCGGCGAATGCAGCAAGAAAGGTTTGCTCCCTTCTCCATCCGGTCACTCGGACGAACAAAAGACATAAAAAATCCCAGGCCGGCCTTGGCGGAGCGACCTGGGATTTCTTATTCAACGGGAGGTTGCGGAAGTTTAGCGATCGTGCGTCGTGTGACGCACCGAAACGATCGTTCCGTCCCCTCTTGCCTGGACGTAATTCCCATCGACCTGGCGCCACTCATTTCCCGCTCGCGGACGAGGAAGGTGGTTCTGCTTGTAATCGACCTTATCGCCTCGGTTCCAGTCGTCCTGCTGAATCTTTGCGCCTGTCTTCCATTCGCTGTGCTGCTTGTAGGTGTGGTTGTCGGGATGATCCTGGGCCAAGGCGGGCATGCTTGCCAGAGCCATAGCCAGGATTGGTAGTGCGAGTGCTGCTCGTATCGTTTTCATGGGTACTCCTGGAGAATTGGATTCCGCCTGGGAGGCAAACGTTGTTCGGACGATATTGGAAGGGGGCTTCAACCGGCAGAAATCGCGCAGGTTACGAGAGTCTGGGAAACGCAATGCATGCCACGGACTTTCGGTCTTCGAAGAAAGCGACGCATTCCGCGGAGACGTCCCGAGAGGACACCGGATGGAGGTAGCGTCGCCCGTCACAAAGCGTGAGAATTGGAACACCGGATGCTCACTCGGCCTATAACATCGCGTCTAGAAGGCAGAAGCTGCCTCGTTTTCAATCCCCTTTGTGAACGAAACCAGCGGTTCGTGCGTTGTAGAGAGAGGCGCTTCTTCCTCGATTCGCAGGATCCCTTTCGATTGACACAATAAAACCGAACGCGGAGCATGTCATGGGCGATTTGGGTAAGGACATCAGGCACGCGCTGCAAATGTTCATCAAGAGTCCCGGCTTTACGTTTGCGGCGGTGTCGGCGCTGGCGCTGGGGATTGGTGCGAATACAGCCATCTTTACGGTGGTCAATGCGGTGCTGCTGAAGCCGCTGACGTATCCCGGCGCCGACCGCATTGTGGAGATCGAGCTAAGTGGACAGGGCGGCAATGACGCAATTGCGTCGATACCGAAGTTTCATGTGTACCAAAAGCAAACGAGCATCTTTAAGGATGTGGCAGCGTACGATTTTGCGGGGCCGGGCTACAACCTGACCGGCGACCGGCCGGAGCAGATTCACGGGATTCACGTGACGGAGGCGTATTTTCGGCTGTTTGGCGCGCCCGTGATGCTGGGACGCACGTTCACGCCGCAGGAGGATTTGCCGAACGGCGGCAAGGTTGTGGTGTTGAGCTACGGCATGTGGCAGCGGCGGTTTGGCGGGAACCCCAAGGTGATTGGGAGCGCACTGTCGCTGGGGAATGAGCCGTACACGATTGTGGGCGTGCTGGGCAGGGATTTTGTTTCCGACCCGGAGGCGGACATCTGGCTGCCGTTTCAGTTTGAGCCGAACAGCACCAACCAGGGACATTTCTTTCAGGCGGCAGGGATGTTGAAGCCGGGTGTGACGGTGGCGCAGGCGAATGCGCAAATGAAGCTGGCGTATGGGCAGTTTCATCGGCTGTATCCCGAATCTGATCCGAAGGGCGGATTTGCGGTGGAGCCGCTGCGCGATTCGATTGTGAACGAATCGCGGAAATCGCTGCTGGTACTGCTGGGCGCGGTGGGCCTGGTGCTGCTGATTGCGTGCGCGAATGTGGCGAACCTGCTGCTGGTGCGGGCGACGGGACGGAAGCGTGAGTTTGCGATTCGTTCGGCGCTGGGCGCGAGCCGGACCCGGATTATTCGGCAACTGCTGACGGAGAGCGTGTTGCTGGCGGTGACGGGCGGAGTGCTGGGGTCGGTGCTGGGATTTGTGGGTGTACGCGCGCTGCTGGCGATCAGCCCTGCGGGGTTGCCGCGTATCGGCGAAGACGGCGCGGCCATTGGCGTGGATTGGCGGGTGTTGGGATTTACGCTGGCGATTTCGCTGTTGACGGGAATTTTGTTTGGGTTGTTCCCGGCGTTCGCGGCTTCGCGGACGGATCTGAATTCTTCATTGAAGGAGAGCAGCAACCGATCGGGCACGGGGTTCCGGCAGGGGAAGGCGCGGGCGGCGCTGGTGGTGAGCGAAGTGTCGCTTGCACTGGTGCTGCTGATTGGGTCGGCGCTGCTGATTCGGACGTTCATCGCATTGCGCGGCGTGAATCCTGGATTTGACGCGCACAACGTGGTGAGCATGGACATGTCGCTGACGGGCGCGCGCTTTGACAAGACGGCTGGAGTGGCGCAGCTTTCGCACGAGGGGCGCGCGCGGCTGAATGCGATTCCCGGCGTGGAGGATTCGGCGTTCACCTGCTGCCTGCCGATTCAGGGACAGTTTGGATTGCCGTTCACGATTGTGGGACGGCCGGTGGATCCGGCGAAGGGATCGCCGGGAGCGGGATGGATGAGCGCTTCGCCGGATTACTACAAGCTGTTCAAGATTCCGGTGCTGCGCGGGCGTGAGTTCAACGAACACGATACAGCGTCGGCGCCGGGCGTGGTGCTGATCAATGAGGCACTGGCAAAGCAATATTGGCCGAAGGGCAATCCGCTGGGCCAGCAGATTTTGATTGGGCATGGCGTGGGACCGGAGTTTGAAGAGCCTGCGCGGCAGGTGATTGGGGTGGTTGGGAATGTGCACGACGGCGGATTGGCCCACGATCCGGGCTCGCTGATGATTGTTCCCGATGCGCAGGTGACGGATGGGATGACGAAGTTGAATGCGGGCATTGTGCCGCTGCGCTGGGTAATACGGACGCATGGCGATCCGCATCAGTTGATTCCGCAGATCACGGAACAGCTGCGATTGGCGAGCGGAGGATTTTCGGTGTCGCATGTGCGGACGATGGACGAGATCGTTTCGCGGTCGACGGCGCGGGACAGCTTCAATATGTTGCTGCTGACGATTTTTGGCGGAGTGGCGCTGGTGCTGGCGGCGATCGGGATCTACGGGCTGATGGCATATTCCGTGGAGCAGCGCACGCAGGAGATGGGGATTCGCATGGCGCTCGGCGCGGACCGCGGCACGATTCGGAAACTGATTGTGTGGCAGGGGATGCGGCTGGCGCTAGTCGGCGTGGTGCTGGGCATCGGTGCGGCGTTTGGGCTGACGCGGCTGATTGCGAGCTTCTTGTTTGGCGTGAAAAGCTGGGATCCGGTGGTGTTTATTACGGTGCCGTTGGTGTTAGGTGCTGTGGCACTGCTGGCGGTGTGGCTGCCGGCGTCGCGCGCGGCAAAGATGGATCCCATGCAGGCGCTGCGGGTTGAGTGAGTATTGCATGCCTGCCGTTCCCTCATTTATCCGGAATCACCATGTTGCGGAAGATCTTCCATGTACCGTCCGGCTGCTCTCGCCAGGCTGTCAGATATCTTTCAACCAGTCTTTTGCCTCCGCTGTAGGTAGCCTCGGCCTGGCCCCATTCATAGACAAAGCTTCCTTGTTCTGTCGATCCCTGCGTCTTCACGGCGGCAGAGCGCGCTCGTCCAAGGCTTTCGAGCTGTGTTGTCATATGCCGCTCGATTTGAAGCCGTCCTCGAGTACACTCGCCGGCGCGACCGCAATCGACCGCGTCTTCGGTGTAGGTTGCGGCAATTCGCTTGATGTCTCCAGCCTTGATCCCGTCGATCCAGGCCTGGTTTCCCGCATCCATCGCGACTCGTGCTGAAGGGGTCGGCGTCTGGCCCGGCATGAGTAGTGCTGCCGAAACCAGAGCGCCAGCGGTAAGGAACGACCTGAGCGTTTTCATCGAAGAAGCATCCTCTTGCTTACTTAGAAAGCTGTTTGGCTGGTCGCAGGATCAGAAAGACGCTGACGAGGACAAGTGCGGCTCCTGCGAGAGTGCGGAGGGTCACGGGTTCGCTGGCGACGAAATAGCCCAATGCGACGGCGACGATGGGGTTGACGTAGGCGTGGCTGGAAACACGTGTGGCCGGCATATGCCCAAGCAGCCAGACGAAAGCTGTGAAGGCCACGAGCGATCCGAAGACGATCAGGTAGAGTTCCGCTTCGATGCCGCGCAGAGTGATGTGCGGGAACGGATGCATTTCGCCGAAGGCCGCGGAGAGCGCAAGGAGTGCGGCTCCGCCGAGCATCATGGCTGCGCCGGCGGTGAGAGGGCGGGCTTTGGGCAGATCGAAGGACCGGCTGATGACTGCCCCAAGAGACCAGCTGAGACTGGCGGCGAGAATGGCGAAGCAAGGCAGGAGGCCGTATGTTTGGCCATTGCCGCGCAGGAGCAGAATGCCCACGCCCACGAAGCCGATGAGCGTGGAGACGGAGACGGCCCAGCGGAAACGCTGCTGGCGGAGGATCAGCATTTCCAGGATCAGCGTATCGATGGGGATGGTGGCCTCAAGCACGGCGGCGATGCCGGACGGTACGTATTTTTGCGCCCAGAAGAGCAATCCGTACACGACGACGAACATGAGCAGGCCCATGATGGCCAGGCTGCGCCACTGCGTTGCGGTGGGGCGAGCTTCGCCTTTGGCGCGCATGAAAGCGTAGAGGACGGTTCCGGCTATAAGAAAACGGGCGCCGGCGGCAAAGAGCGGGGGCAGTTCTTCGACCGCGATGCGGATGGCGAGGAAGGTTGTTCCCCAGAGGAAGTAAATGGCGAAGAACGCGGCGATCAGGCGCAGGCGGAATGATTTTGCGGCGGCGAGTGCGGGAGAATTGGTAACCACTGAAGCGCTCATAGACAGTTATCACTTTACAGATCGCAAGGTAACCTGTCAAGATGATTTTAGGGGTTATCAAGAGAAATGCCGTCAGGGTTAGAGGATCGCACTTTTGAATTGATTGCGGGAGATGCTTCGCTCGATTTTGTGAATACGCTGGATTGGCGATTTCGCGAATCCGGGACAGAGGAATTGATCGGCAGTTATGACGAGCTGATCGGGTTTTGCGAGCAGTCGGGCGAGCTGACGGCGAAACAGGCGCGGGGCCTGCGACGCGAGGTAAGTGCAAGCGCGGGCGAGAAGGTCTTGCGCGCTGCGCGGGATTTGCGGGAAGCGGCGGCGGAGTTTTTTTATTCAGAGCTGGAAGAGCGCAAACCCTCGGCGGCGACGATTGTCGCGCTTGAACGGATATTTAAGGATGCGCATCAACAGCAGCGACTGCGGCGCGGTGAGATGGGCGTGCGATGGGACTGGCCCGAGGGCGAAGTTGCGCCAGAGCTGCCGGTGTGGACGCTGGCGTTGCGCGCGGAAGCGTTGATGACAAGCGAGCGCTTGCAGGCGTTGCGGGAGTGCGGGAATCCTGAGTGCCGGTGGTTGTTTATGGATACGAGCAAGAATCACACGCGGCGCTGGTGCGATATGAAGATTTGTGGAAACCGGATGAAGGCGCGGCGGTTTAAGGCATTGCATGCAGCGGGTTCAAGGGGGCTTCTCCAGTAGACTGGGAGGCGATGAATTCGTGCGAGAGAGGGTTGGGGGCTGCGCTCGCAGTGGCTCTTGCGTTGATGATGGCTGGGTGCGGGACACCGGGCGCGCCGCAGGCTCCGTCCCTGAATCTGCCGCAGCCGGTGATGGACTTGTCTGCGATTCGCGCCGGGGATCAGGTATCCCTTTTCTGGACCATGCCTAAAAAGAACACAGACAAGCTCGTGATCAAGGGCGCTGTCACCGTGCGGGTTTGCCGGCAGGAAGGAGTGGGGCCATGTGTCGATGCGGGAACGGTGACGATGGCTCCCGGCGCGGCTGGTTCGCATTCCGAGACTCTTCCTGCATTGCTGTCTGCGGGAACTCCACGAGTGCTGAAGTACTTTGTCGAATTGAAGAATCGCAATGGCCGGTCGGCAGGCTTGTCGAACGCTGTGGAGACGCTTGCAGGAGGGCCACCCGACCCTGTACGGGGATTCACGGCCGAGGTGCGGAAGGCCGGTGTGGTGCTCAGCTGGACTCCCGACGGCGAAAATGCGGCTGTGCGATTGCAGCGCAAATTGCTGACTCCGCCTGCGACTAAGCCCCAGCAGGGGCTGATGTCACCGCCGCCAGAGCCGCTGGAACAGAATTTGCTGGTCGAAGATGGGTTGCAACGGGATGGGGCGCTGGGACGCGCGCTCGACAAGAGCATTCACTTCGGCGAGACGTATGAATATCGAGCACAACGTGTGGCGCGCTTGACGGTGAACGGCAACACGATGGAGTTGGCTGGAGAGCTTTCTCCGCCGGTAAGGGTCGAGGCGAAGGATGTGTTTCCCCCTGAAGTGCCGACGGGACTGGCGGCCGTGGCCACGACTGGTGAGAATGGCGGCGAGGTTGCAATTGACCTGAGCTGGACTCCGGACAGCGAGGCCGACGTGGCTGGGTATGTGGTGTATCGGCGCGAGGGCGATGCGGCGTGGGAGCGGATTTCTGCTGCCGAGCCCGTAGCCGGGCTTGCGTTTCACGATGCGCATGTGCAGGTGGGGCGTACCTATATCTATGCTGTGAGTGCCGTGGATCAGGACGGACACGAGAGCGCGCGTTCGGCTGAGGCGCGGGAGACCGTGCCGAATCCTTAAATGATCGCGGGGCGAGGGGGCGAAATGAGATATTGCCGATTCGAGTTTGAGGGCGATCCTCACTACGGCAGGGTGGAAGAACGCGGCGGCGAGTTGTGGATTGTGGATTTGGCGGCTGCGCCGGAAGAGGATTTGGCGTACAGAGTGGCTCACTCGCGGCTGCTGGATGCAAAAGCTCTGGTGACCGATGTGGCGAGCTTTGACTTTGAGCCGTTGCCGTTGAGTGCGGCGCAGTTGCTCGCGCCGGTGACGCCCACGAAGATTGTGTGCGTGGGGCGTAACTATCGCGACCACGCGAAGGAACTGGGCAATGAAGTTCCCATGGAGCCGCTGTTGTTTTTCAAGCCGCCCTCATCGCTGCTGGAACCGGGTGGAGTAGTCG
>CAZAQN010000033.1:0-50048 GCA_964487345.1 uncultured Occallatibacter sp.
CTCCAAGGCCCAGCTTCTTTAGTGCGCGCGAGTCGGGCATCAGCTTGGTCTGCCATCCCTGATCGGCCTGATACTTCTGCATCGCAGCCTGCGTGGTCGAATCCCATTGTCCGTTGGCCTCGCCGCTTAGGTAGTGCTCGTGGATCAATGCCTGCTGGATCTCGGTGACGCGGGACGGCTCGATCGCCTGTTGCCCACGCTTCGCGTGCGCCTTTAAGACATGCCCGTTTCTGGCAGCGATTCGGCCCTTGTGGCCGCGGAGGGTGGATAAGTGCGCATGGCTGGTGGGGGAAACCTTGTGCACACGAGAAGCGAGCGCCGGAACGGCGACCAGGGCTGAGGATAAAAACAGACCCAGGCTTGCTCGGAATAAAAGCATGCTGGTTTCCTCTCAAGAAACAGATTAGCCGGGATACCTTCCCGCAATTCTATCGATTCTTACCATCGTACGCAATGAAAACTCGTTCGGTGTGAAGAAAATACAAGGACTTTCTCAAACGTAACTTGAAAACCCTAAGATGCTCGGCTTCTTCGCTTGTTCTTCTCCGTTCGGCGTTCTAAAGCCCTCACGGGTTTCTCGTGGTCGGCTGAGAAGAGGCTGGATCGCACCCTCTCAGCCGGCGGCGGCTACTGCAACGTGCCCCCGATGTAGTTGATTCCATCGCCGGGTCGCCGCGGATCCAGCACTTCAAACACCACGTCATCGCCGGTCTTGAGCCGCTCGACTACAGCATCGTATTGCGACTTCGTTGCAGTGGGCTGCTTGTTAATCCGAATGATCACGAGCCCCGGCTCTAGGCCTTGCAGGTCTGCGAAAGAACCCGTGCGAACCGACTGAATAACCACGCCTTGTGCGTGCAGGCGGCCGCTGATTGCCGGTGGGGCTTCGCGGACCACGATGCCAAGCTTACTCTCGCCTGCATCGGCTTCCTCGTCAGGGGCGGCGCTCGATTGCGGGTTGTTCAGTTCAGCGAAGACCTTGTCGCGATCGCCAACTGTGACGGTCGCATCAGTCGGTTTGCCGTCGCGCACGAAGCCAAGCCGGATGCTGGAGCCTGGTTTCCGGCTCGCGATCTCATTGACTAGATCGTCGCCGTCCTTGATCGGCCTGCCATCGACCTGAGTGATGATGTCGCCAGGCTTAAGTCCGGCTTTGTCGGCGGGGCCTCCAGGTTGAACCTGCTGTACCAGCACGCCGGTCTTGAATCCGTAGATACGGTTGACCGCTCCAGACAGATTGGGCCGGAACTGGATGCCAATAGACCCGCGGGTGACTTTGTGGCTCGGGCTGATGAGGTCGTTGTACACGGAAACGACGGTGTTGGACGGCATTGCGAAACCGATGCCCTGATAGCCGGCCGATTGCGTGTAGATTGCCGTGTTGACACCGATTACTTCCCCATTCATGTTCAACAGGGGTCCGCCCGAATTGCCGGGATTGATCGCGGCGTCGGTCTGGATGAAGTGCTGAAACTGGCCGGGAGCGCCCTGATCGATGGTGCGGTGCTTGGCCGAGATGATGCCCGCGGTAACGGTCTGCGCCAGCGCGAAGGGGCTGCCAATTGCCTCGACCCAGTCGCCCACCTCCGAGGTATCGGAGTTGCCCAGTTTCACGGTGGGCAATGCCGCATTAGTATCGATTTTGATCACGGCGAGATCGGTCGCCTTATCGGTTCCAATCACGCGCGCGGGGCGGCCCAAATCTTGGGTGTCAGGGTCGGTCGAAAGCTTGACGTAGATCTTGTCGGCCTTCTCGATGACGTGGTTGTTGGTGATGATGTATCCCTTGGAATCGACAATGAACCCGGAACCGAGCGATTCACGCACTTGTCCGTCATCGCCACCGCCGTCCTGATCAGGGATCTGGCCGCCAAAAAAGCGATTGAAGAAGTCTTGAAAATTGTCTTGACCCTGACTCTTGCCCTGGCCCGGCTGATCGCCATTCTGGTCGTCATCGCCGCCACCGTCGGGGTTTTGCGGCATCTGCTGAAGGCCGTGCGGATTCCGGCGCCGGTTTGTGGATTGCTTGGGCAGCGTCTCCGTGTTGATGTTGACCACCGCGGGGCCCACCTCTTTAGCAATCCGGACAAACTCATTGGGAGGCACGGAAGAATTCACCACGTGGAGAGGCGTGGCATCCGTACTCTCGTTCTGCTTTTCCTGTCCGCGCACACCATGAGCGAGAAAGGAGCCGCCGACGATCGCGGCGGAAAGGGTGGCAAGCACAACAAAAGTTGATGCGAGACGGCGGGCGCGCAGCCGTTCGAAGATCGATTTCATGAGTTCACTGACCTCGTATTGCGCGACAAGCCTTTGAGGCTGAAGCGTTCATTGCACGTTCTTACAGTATAGCGACTGGCACGGGCACCGGAGGGAACCGAGCCAAGCTCCTCGACGAATGCGCGACGCGACGAAATGTATCTAATGCGGGGAATTTGTGCCTCGGCAGCAATCACCAGCGTCAGTAGATTAGACGCAAGTTGTACGCAAAGAGTCGTTCCGCAGGCGTGCTAACATCCTGCATGGAAATCGCGAAGAGTTACAAAGAACTTGTATTGCTGGCGGTGTTTGCAGTGGGCGCGTCATTGCTTTCGGGACAGAATGCCCAGCCGAACGGTCCGCCAAGCACCCCCCAAAGCATCATGGACCGGCTTAATGCCATGATGGCCGGCGGCAAGAGCGCCTGGACTCCTGAACAGTTGAGCACGATGGAGCGGCTGCGTGATGCCGCAATGAAGGACCCCTATGCGTTGGATGAGCTGCGCCACCTGACCGACAACATCGGGCCGAGGCTCAGCGGCTCGCCGCAAGCACAGCAAGCCGTGGACTATGTTGCCGGAGAGATGCGCGCGTTGGGCGCCGAGGTCACGTTGGAGAAGGCGACAGTACCGCACTGGATGCGCGGTGTGGAGAAAGGGGAACTGATTTCCTGGCCAAGCCAGACGCCCGGCACGACGCAGAAAGTCGTGCTGACAGCACTCGGTGGGAGCGTGGCTACACCTCCAGAAGGTCTTTCGGCCGAGGTAGTGGTGGTGGATAACTGGCAGCAGCTTCACGCGCTGGCGCCCGACGCGATCAAGGGCAAGATTCTCCTGTTCAACCACAAATTTGACAAAGAGCTGGCAGCGCAGGGCGATGGGCTGAATGCATATGTGGGCGGCGTGGTCTACCGCGGCGCGGGACCGATCGCTGCTGCAGCGGCGGGAGCCATAGCGGTGCTGGTGCGATCCGTGGGCGGGGCGGATTTTCGGCTACCGCATACAGGAATGACGCAATACGCACCAGGGGTGCCGAAGATTCCGGCGGCCGCAGTGACTGCTGAGGATGCCGATCTGCTAAGACACCTCACTAGCCAGGGGCCCGTGAAATTGCACCTCACATTGACGCCACAGACACTGCCCGATGCGCAAAGCTACAACGTGATTGCAGACTGGAAGGGAACCGATCATCCTGAGCAGGTCGTGGTGGTGTCGGGCCATCTGGATTCATGGGACCTTGGCACGGGAGCGATCGATGATGGCGCGGGCGTGGTGGTATCGATGCAGACGCTTCATCTGCTCAAAGAGCTCGGCATTCATCCTCGGCGAACGGTGCGCTTCGTTGCGTGGATGAGCGAGGAGGAAGGTTCGGAGGGCGCAGCTGCGTACATGGTGGATCACAATAATGAGATCTCAAATCACGTTGGAGCCATTGAGTCGGATCTCGGTGCGGATCATCCCGCAGGAATCTATTACGCAGGGAAGGGCGAACTCGGGCAATGGCTGCGGCCGGTCGCGCAGGTCCTCGACGCCATTGGTGCCGAGACGCTGGTGAGCGCACCGGAAACCGGCGAAGATGTTGCAGGACTAACCGCCAAGGGGGTACCGAGTTTTGCGCCGGTTCAGGACAGCCGCTTTTACTTCAACTACCACCATACAGCCGCCGACACGTTCGACAAAATCGATCCGAAACACCTCAACGAGAATGCTGCGGTGATGGCTGTTCTGGCGTATGCATTGGCCGACTCGCCGGAGCCTGCTCCGCGCTAACGGCGGGCTTCCTTCGATTCGTGAGTTTCGACTCGGTCGGCGTTAATGATCGCCGCCAGGCGGGTGAGGAATTCTTGTTGTGCGGGATGGATTTTCTCGTTCGCCTCCGGCAGAGTGAACCACGCGGCGCGGTCGACCTCGGGAAACTGCTGCATCTTTCCCGATTTTGGAGGCCACTCCATCGAAAACATGTTGCTGCGGATCGCGTCGGGATCGCAGTCTCCTTCGACGGCCCACGCGGTGACAACCTTGCCTGAGGGGAGCTTGACTTCGGATAGGGAAATCCATTTCCCAGTTGGCGGCGCGAACCCGGTCTCCTCCTCGAATTCTCTTTTGGCTTCGGAAAGCGGATCGTCTCCGGTTGCATATTCTCCTTTGGGGATTGACCATGCGCCGAGATCCTTCTTGTTCCAAAACGGTCCGCCTGGGTGAACGAGGAGGACATCGAGCGCGCCGTCACGGCGTCGATAGAGGAGCACTCCTGCGCTCAATTTATGCATTGATCGATCTCCTCAGCAAGCGTGGCACCTCATGCTTCGTGCGCGGAAGAAACGTGCGTTGGCGGAATCAATTCGGTAAGCGCAATTCCGACGAGAATCAACAACGCACCGACGGCTGGTCGAAGACCGAGGCGCTCTCTCATGAAAAGAAACGATACAATCCACGCGAAGACCGGCTCCATCGTCAGCAGCAAGGCGATGTGCGTCGATGGCAAAATGGCCTGTGCCCAGCTCTGAATCGAGAACGCCGCGGCGGTGGCGAGAGCGGAAGCGATAGCGAGAGCGACAAGCAGTCTCGGGGTAAAGTGCATCTGCGGGTGCTCGATCATCGGGAGACTGATGGCCATGAACACCGCGCAAAAGCCAACCTGCAACAGCGCCAAGGGCTGAAACGGGATGCGCGGCGAGACGTGGCTCAACGCAATGCAGTGAAAGGCGAATCCGATCGAGCAGCCGAAAGTGAGAACATCGCCTAGATTAATCGATGAGAAGTCGGGAAGAAGAGCGGCGATTCCGTCGAATGCCGCGTGGCCGCGAACCTGCATCGCTGCAGGAGCGGTCAACAGCAGAATCCCAACGAATGCCAGGACCGCACCAGTGTAGGCGTTCCAACGCGTCGGGCGTGCGTTGGGCGGGCGCAGCGCCGGGATTGACGAGAACAACGGCACGAGCACGACAACGAGCCCCGTGATAAATGCCGACTTCGATGGCGTGGTCCGGACAAGTCCGATGGTCTGGAACTGATATCCCGCTGCGAGAAAGAAGCCAATCACCGCGCCTGCTGCCAGATGACTCCAACGAATGCCACCCCACGAGCGGTGATACGTGGCCGCGAGCAATCCAAAAGCCAGAGACATACGCACCAGGTTGAATGCCGCGGGGGTTGCATCGGTGAGCGCGGATTTGATGAGCACAAAAGTCGAGCCCCAGACCGCGACCACGAACAGCATGAGGAGATAGGCACGCAGCTTCATGGGTTTCGATTCCAGTGCAGCAAATGCGGAGACCATTCTGCAGATTCACCGTGCCTCGGCGCTTGAAATGTAGGTCCGTTTTCCCGCGACAAATGTTTCCAGCACTTTTGTTTTTAAGATTGAGGGCGCGTCAACTTTGTAGAGATCGCGATCCACGAGGATAAAGTCTGCATCGTAACCGGGGGCGAGTTTGCCTTTGTGCTTTTCTGCAAACTCCGCATCGGCGGAACCCTGCGAATACGCGTAGAGCGCCTGGCCACGCGTGATCTTATTTTCCGTATAGTACGTCTTCGTGCCGCTCTCGTTCATGCGCGTCACCGCTGCATAGAGCCCGCGAAACGGCGTAACTGGTTCCACCGGATAGTCCGTTCCGAAAGCCAGCGGGACGCCTGCGTCGAGAAATGCCTTCCACGCGTAGGAATATGCGGCACGCGAAGGGCCGAGGCGGTCTTCAGCCCAATTCATGTCGGTGAGCAGATGGTTGGGTTGCATGGACGCGATGACCCCGAGCTGCTTGAAGCGCGGGATGTCGGCTGGATCGACGACTTGCGCATGTTCGATTCTATTTCGTGCGGTCGTCGAAATTCCCGGCTGCGCGTAGGCGTCAAGCGCCATCGCCGCAGCCTTGTCGCCGATGGCGTGGAATCCGAGCTGAAAACCGGCCTGCGCGCGTTCGAGCGCCATCGCGTTCAGTTGCGTCTGCGTGTACTGCGGCAGGCCTGAATTCTTCGGATCGTCGGCGAACGGCGCTTTCATTGCGGCTGTGCGCGAGCCAAGTGATCCATCCATGAAACCCTTCAAGAATCCGGTGTGTAGCATGGGATCGTTCAGGTCGTGGTGCGCACGCATTTTGATCAACTCCGGCAGCGGATCCTTGAACGGTAGCCACTCTGTGATGCGGACCTTGAGCGCGCCTTCTTTTTCCATCTCTTCGAAGACCAGGAAGTCGTCCCAATCGCTGAAATCCTGGACGCTGGTGATGCCGTGCGAAATAGCGTCGGCGATGGCTAGCTCGTCGCCGCGTCTGCGCTCCTCGTGTGTCGGAGCAGGAATCACTTTGTACACCAGATCCTGTGCGGACTCGCGCAGAATGCCGGTTGGTTCGCCGTTCGCATCGAGATCGATGGCTCCGCCCTGCGGGGGCCTGGTTGTGCCGGTGACAGTTGCTTCCTTGAGCGCTGCGGTATTCGCGAGGGAGATGTGGCCATCGATGCGGTCGAGGAATGCCGGATGATCGCCGGTGACTTTGTCCAGATCCTCGCGGGTCGGCAGTATCTTACTGGCCCAAAGCGTGTGGTCCCAGTTGCCGCCGGTGAGCCAGTGACCCGCAGGCGCAGCATCGGCAAATGCTTTCACCTTTGCCAACATTTCATCGAGCGACTTGACGCCTGTGAGATCGACGTTAAGCTTGGTTTGTCCCGCGCCGCCCAGATGCGTGTGCGCATCGTTGAAACCCGGAAAGACGAATGTGCTGGTCTCGGGTGTGTTCAGGTCGCGGAGCAAGGTGTTCGGCCCGGCGAGGCGCTTGATTTCTTTGTCGGAGCCTATTGCAATCACCTTGCCGCCGCCGATTGCCATCGCTTGCACAGTCTCCGGCTTGTCTTCGGCAAAACCTGCTCCGGTGTAGATCACGCCGTTGAAGAGGATCATCTCGGGAGCTTCGCCATTAATTGGATTTGCGACTTTGGACCTGGATGAGAAAGTTTGCTGTGCCAACGAAGAGAGCGAGAGGCACAACGAGTTCGCCGCAAACGATGCGGCAAGCAGCAGCAGAGAGGCACGCATGGGCGGAGTCTACCAGAACAAAGCTATTGTTCTGCGGCCCATTCCGCGATGGCGAGTGTCAGAAGCAGCGCCCTCCGTAAACCGAGTTCACGATGTTTGTCGCTGTACCACTCGGCCAGCGTGTGCGCGCCGCCGCCATCGCCTCCGGCTCCCATTGAGAGAGCCGGAATTCCGCGTGCAATTGGAATGTTGGCGTCGGTCGAGCCGAGGCGGAGGTCGGTGCGAATTCCCAGATGACGGTCAACCGAGCGCAGCGTTTCGAGTACTGGAGAATCGGGAGGCAGCTGTGCAGCGGGCCGGTCGCCGATTCTTTTGATGGCGAAGGTGAGAGGCCCGCGGCTGCGGCCACGAAGTGTTTTGGATATCTCATTGGCGCGACTGACGGCATCTTCGACGGCGCGGTGGAGGGCCACCTCCAGACGCAAGAGCTCATCGGAGCTTGTCGAACGAAAATCAATCGAAGCGGCCGCGCATTCGGGGATTGAATTCACGCTTGTGCCACCGTGGATGGTTCCTATGTTCAGCGTGGTGCGCGGTTCGTCTGGGAGTTGTGTTTCGCCGACAACGGCCAGTGCTGATGCGAGCGCGGCGATCGGGTTCGGCGTGCCCGCGTCGGTAAAGCTGTGGCCGCCGGGGCCGCTAATCGTGACCTGAAATCTCAGGCTGCCCAAGGCCTGTGTCACGGCTGAGTCAGCGCCGGCGCCATCCAGAACAATATGAGCAGCCACGCGACCCGCCAAGATGGAATCGTTGTAAAAGTGGCGAATTCCGCGCAGGTCCCCCTCGCCCTCTTCACCCACATTCGCGATTACCACCAGGGGCACGGGCAATTCAACTTGGGCGTTGATGAGCGCACAGACAAGTGCCAGCATGCCGGCGACCCCTGCGCCGTTGTCCGATGCGCCCGGCGATTCGAGGCGGAGGCACCCGTTTACCTCGCTGACTCTCGGGTTGAGCGGCGTTTCGACTGGGAAGACCGTGTCAAGGTGCGCTGAGAGCACGATGACCGGACCGCTGCTTTCCACCGGAAGATGAGCCGCCGGCAAAATCCCGATCACATTTCCGGCGGCATCCGTGTTGACGTCGGCCAAATCCAATTTGACGAAAGATCCAGAAATCCACGCAGCCCGTGCCTCTTCGCCAAAGGGCGGCGCGGGAATCGCAACCAACTCCGCCTGCCAATCCATGATGGTGCGCGGATTGTTGTGCATCCAAGCAAAGGCCGCATGCACCGGGCGTCTCGCAGCGAGGGTTGTTACCCTTGAGAACGGCGTGCTGCGAGAAAAGAGAACCATACGGATGGTCTCAGGGTATCAGGGGCGGAGATTCTTAGTCTTTGCGAAGTTGCATCTTTGGTTCGAACCCTATTGTGTATCCACGTTGTGGTATTCGGCCGATCGGAGAAATAGCCCTCGCGCCGGAGCCGTGGGCCCGGCAGCGGAACGCGAACGGGACTCGAAGATAGCTGGAATAGTTTCGATTTTCAAATATCCGCGACCAACATCGAGCATCGTTCCGACAAGATTGCGCACCATGTGATGGAGGAACCCGTTGCCGCGAACGCGATAGATGAGGAGGTCGGCATCTTCTATCCTCTGTTTTTCCCAGGTCGAGGAGAAAATCGTGCGAATGGTTGAATGCTGTTCCTCGACATCTGTCGATTTTCGGCCGGTCGCTTTCTCGCTTCGCGTTGTTGCATCGGGATCGGTGGCGGCGAAGCTCAGGAAGTCGTGCTCGCCCAAGAAATGCAGCGCCGCCGATTCGAGTTTGTCGAGATCCAAAGGCCAAGGGAAGGCATATACGTACCGAGCAATGAAGGGCGAGCAGACGGCCTCGCAACCTGGCTTTGTAAGCCTGACGCGATACTCGTATGTTTTCGCCACGGCGGAGTGCCGAGCATGAAAAGTATTCGGCACGTTCTTCGCTTCAAGTATCCGGATCGATTCAGGAAGCGTGCGATTCAACGCTCGCTGCAAGTTCGCAGCGGGAATCGGAGCGCGCAAGGCAAAGCTTGCTACCTGGGCCAGGGCGTGTACACCGGCATCGGTTCGTCCCGAACCCTGAGGCAGGGGAGCCTCGCCGGTAACTCGACCCAACGCCTGTTGGAGTTCGCCCTGAATTGTACGTTCGCCGGGCTGCACTTGCCATCCACTATAGTCGGTTCCGTCGTAGGCCAGAGTCAGCTTCCATGTTTGGAGAGCGGCGGCGGGTGAACTGGAGTCGGACATGGGTATCTAGCTGAATAACAGGGTAATTGACCAGAATGGCGAAGGAAGTTAAGTAGATTACTGCGATATACTCAGCATCACGAATAATTCTCATTTGGAACGTATTGAAATTCGAGGATCCGGGCAAGGGAACGAATCGTCTACCGCGCGCGTATTGCCTGAAAGTGAACTTGTTCGAAAGAAGCAGCAGGCAAATTGCGGCCGGAAGCCTCACATAGTGCGTCCGGAGAGGTTCTCTGGGCGTCTTGAAGAATGGCACCCCACATGCCCCAGCCCATCGTGGAGAGAAATCATGCATTCGTTCGGTTTTCGTGTGTTTGAAAAGCAGGATGTGGACGTGCGACAGAGAAGAAAGAAATCGGGAAGTCCGCTCCGTGCCATTGCGGCCGCGGCGCTCATGTTGGTCACGGGCATGCCCTCGGGGTATGCGCAAGAGACGCCGACAACGACGACGAACAAGGCTGCTTCGGTGTTGCCATCGGCTCCGGTTCCGACACCGACCGAGCCGTTGTCGATGCGTCAATCGTCCCGTGACTTTTCCAAACCCTCGGGCCGCCTGCTAGGCGATCCGATCAATATGTACAGGCCCACAACCATTGCCAGGGCCGACTTCAACAATTCCGTCCGCCTCCAGGACCTGGTGAAGGACGGCAAGATTTACCTCAGTCTCTCTGATGCGATTGCCCTCGCGCTCGAGAACAACTACGACATCGCGATCTCGCGTTACTATCTCGACATCGCCGATACGGACATCCTGCGCGCCAAAGCCGGAGCCACACTGCGAGGTGTCAGCGCCTCCGTGTTGCAAAACACACTGGGCGGCACCTCGCAGACGCTCAGCTCCAGCGGCGCACCGGGCAGCGTGAGCGGCGCTGCGACAGGTAGCGCAGGCATCGTGCTCTCCACGGACGGAGTAGGTCCTCTGCCTGAGAATCGCGATCCGCTTGTGGGCGGCTCGTTGCAGTTCGATCGCCAGGAATCGCCACAAACCAACTCGTTCTCTCCCCGCTCATTTACCAACACAGATACGTACAACTTTACCTATGCGCAGGGTTTTTCGCCCGGCACTGCACTGAATCTTACCTGGAACAACAGCCGCACCACGACCACGAATTTCTTCAGCTCATATAGCCCACAGATCTTATCGAGCTTCCAGGCTAAAGTAACCCAGCACTTGCTCCAGGGCGCGGGATTCTGGGTGAACAACCGCTTCATTTATGAAGCCATTCTCGATCGCCGCATCACCGACTCCACATTCCGGCTGCAGATTCTCACGACCGTGAATCAGGTGGAGAATATCTACTGGGTCGTCGTCAGCGCTTACGAGGATGTGCAGGCGAAGGAACGATCGCTCGAACAGAGCACGAAACTCGGGAACGATACCCGGAAGCAACTCGATATCGGGACTATGGCGCCCCTCGATGTTGTGCAGGCAGACTCTACTGTGGCCACAGACAAACAGGCGCTCATCAGTTCGCAAAGTAACTTGAACTACCAGCAGCTTGTCTTGAAGCAGGCAATCGCGCGCAATCTGAACGACCCGGCGCTGGTCGCGGCGCCGATCGTCCCCACCGACCGCGTGAACCTTGACCCGCTTCCGGAAGAGAAGCAGACTCCCGATGAGCTCGCGCAAGTTGCGTTCAAGAATAGGCCGGAACTGGAGCAGGCGGTACTCTCGATCAAGAAAGACGAAATCACATTGCGTGGTGCGCGTCAAAATCTGCTGCCTGCGCTCGATGTGTTCGGCTACTACGGCGCGCAGGGCATCGGCGGCGCATTTAACCAGGCTTCCTGCCAGATCGCGATAGCTTTCGGCGAACCTTGCACACCTTTCGCCACGAGCGGCTATTCGGACGTGTTGGGGAACCTGGTCAACAGCAGTTCGCCCGACAAGGGGATAGGGTTCAATTTCCAGATCCCCATTCGTAACCGCACCGCTCAGGCCGATCAGGCACGTTCGCTGATCGAGTATCGTCAAGCCGAGATGCACCTGGAACAGCTTTACACGCAGATTCGCATGCAGGTGGTCGCGCAGCAGTATGCGCTCGCCAACGATCGTGCTCAAGTACAGGCTTCTCTTGCGGCGGAGGATTATGCGCGGCAGAGCCTGGACGCAGAACAGAAGAAACTGCGGCTAGGTGCTTCGATCACGGCAAACGTGCTGCTGCAAGAGCGCAACCTGGCCAATGCGGAAAATAGCCGGATCACGGCGAACCTGACCTATGCCAAGGACCGAGCGCTCTTGTATCAGGTGTTGGCGTCGACGCTGCAACACTACGGAATCAACATGAACGACGCGGCGACCGGCAAGGTGGGAACGGCTCCTGTGATTCCTGGCCTTCAGCCGGCTTCGAATACGACGGTTGCTCCCACGGCTCCTCCGTCAAGCAACTAAGTCGGCTGGCGTTTCGCTGTATATGTGAAACGGCCCGACTCCTTTAAGAGCCGGGCCGTTTGTCCTGTGGGCCGCAAGGTTTCTCGGCGCCAAGCGAACGAGACTTGTCCTTATCGATCCGCGACCCTATCCAATAGGTCAAAAAACTCCGGAAAGCTGATGGCTGCGGATTCCGCTCCTTGAATCAGAGTCTCTCCTTCCGCGCGAAGAGCAGCAACGCTAAAGGCCATGGCGATGCGGTGGTCTCCGCCGGCATCGATGGCCGCACCATGCAGAGTCTGGCCGCCGGGCACATCGAGGCCATCCTCAAACTCCGCGACTTCGGCTCCCATGGCGCGCAGGTTTTGTGCCACGAGAGCGATCCGATCCGATTCCTTCACGCGCAGTTCTTTCGCCCCGCGGATGCGAATTCCACCCGATGTGTAAGGCGCAATCGCGGCGAGCACTGGCAGTTCATCAATGAGCTGCGCGGACAGGGAACCGCTGACTTCAGTCGATCGCAATCCCTCGGTTGGAGAGGTGATCTGCACCGTCCCGACCAACTCGGCATGTTTCTCCTCGATATCAAGCACCGCGATATGGGCGCCGAGAACAGTGAGAACATCAAGCAGAGCAGCGCGCGTAGGATTAAGTCCGAGTCCGTCGAGCACCAGCGAGGAACCGGGAAAGATCGCTGCGGCACATAGGAAGAACGCAGCCGACGAAAGATCGCCAGGGACTGTTGCCTCGATGGCGTGCAGCGTCTGAAGCCCAGTAATAGAGACCGAATCGACGCTACGCGTAATGTCCGCTCCAAAAGCACGCAAGGCCAATTCGCTGTGATCGCGGGTGCGCACCGCTTCACGCACAACTGTCGTGCCCGCAGTCTGCAAACCGGCGAGCAGCACGCAAGTTTTAACCTGGGCGCTGGGAACTGGCGTGGTGTAGTCAACTGCCCGCAGCAGCGAACCATCAATTTCGATTGGCGCGTGGCCCTCAGTCAGCTTCATTCGCGCTCCCATAGCTTCGAGAGGCTTGCGAATGCGCTCCATAGGCCGCCGCGAAAGCGAGGCGTCGCCTGTCAGAGTGAATTTGCCTTGCTGTGGCGCAAGAAGACCGGAAATCATCCGCATGGTCGAACCAGAGTTGCCGCAATCGAGAGGATGGTCTGCGGGAGTCACGCGGCCGCCCACGCCGGTCACTTCAACAGAGCCATCGTCCAACGTGCTCACTTGAGCGCCCAGGGCCTGCATACAAGCCAGGGTCGAAGCGCAGTCCGCGCCGGTTGAGAAGTTACTGAAGCGCGATGTTCCCTCGGCAAATGCAGCTAGCATCGCATAGCGGTGGCTGATGGATTTGTCCCCCGGCAGGCGGAGGCTTCCTAAAATATTTCGGGCCGGGCGAATGACGCGTTCTTGCGTTGCGATGTGCAATGGCGCTCCGAATTGACTTTCCCTTCCAGTCTATCGGAAGAGCGGAGAACGCCATACTTATCGGGTCTTAAGCACAATGATGGTCTCATCATCGAAGCGGTCTTTCCCGTCCTGAAAACGCGTGACGTCGCCCAAGATTGCATCGGCGATCTGGCCCGCCGAGTGTTCGGGACTTGCGCAAAGGATTTTCGACAGTCGCTCAGAACCGTACATTTCGTTTTGCGAGTTTTCAGCATCAAGTATTCCGTCGGAAACGAAAACGACGATATCTCCGGGCTGAGTCACGACGCCGATTTCGTCATAGGTCACATTGGGAAACATGCCGAGTGGAAACCCCTCAGCCTTTATGGTGAGCGATTGGCCGTCTCTGCAGAAGATGGGCTGCACGGCGCCTGAATTCGCGACCTGCAAGGTCCGGCTTTCATCGTTCCAAAGTGCGAAGAGCATCGTGACATACTGCGATTCGAGCTTGCGTTCTTGCAGTGCATCATTGAGCATGCGTAGCATTGCGGCGGGTTTTGGCCTCTGAATTGCCGCCGATCGCATAATCCCGCTCACCAATGCGGCAAACAATGCCGCGGGTGCGGCTTTTCCGCTCACATCCCCAAGCACAATCGCCGTCTCACCCGGCTCGTACTCGACAAAATCATAGAGATCGCCGCCAATGGTGTGTGCGGGCAGAAATCGCACCGCGAAATCCGCGTGAACCTGCTCGGGCGGAGAAGTTGGGAGCAGCCGCAGCTGTACTTCGCGCGCCATCGCGATGTCGCGCTCCAGTTGCCTCTCCTGGCGGCTCACGGCTTGGTAAAGCCGCGCATTCTCGATGGCAATCGCAACTTGCGCCGCCATGGTTGTCAATGCGCGCTCGTGATCCTCATTGAAGAAACCCGGCCGCGTATGTTCGAGATCAAGCACTCCGATAATGCGCCCCTTGTGAAAGAGCGGCACAATCAGCTCCGAGCGCGTTTCAGGATTCATGGGCAAATAACGCTGGTCCTTGCGCACATCCGGCACGTTGATTGGCCGCCACTCCCGCACCGCTGCTCCCACCAGCCCGCTTGTGATCGGAATGCGGCGCAAAGGCGCATGCGCATAGCCGAATCGCCAGGCATAGCGCGTAATCAGCGTCTCTCCTGTGTCGTCCAGCAGCATAATGCTGAACATCTGGTAGTCAATGAGTCGGCGTAAAAGTTGGCCGATGCGCGCGAGCAATGGGTCGAGTTCCAGAATCGAGGTGAGTTCCGCCGAGATTTCATTCAGAACCGTTAACGTTTGCGCCTGCCGCGAAACGCGCGCATACAAACGGGCGTTTTCGATAGCCTGCGCGATGCGCGACGCGGTTAGAGTGAGAAGGTGCATGTGCTCGGGCCTGAAATAGCCCGTCTGCTCGCTTTCCAGATCCATCACGCCAATCAGCCTGTTCTTTGCGATCAGCGGGACGGCGAGTTCCGAACGCACTGCGGGATTTGCGGGAACGTAGTTTTCATCGGTCGTGACGTCGTTGAGCAGAAGGGCCTGACGGGTCAGCGCAACTTGTCCAACGACTCCTTTGCCAAGCGGAAAGCGCATCCGTTCGACTTCCGGACTGTGCCCAATCTGAAAGCGCATCCGCAACTCGTGGGTGCGGTCGTTCAAGAGCAATATCGCGAAAATCCGGTAGTGAATGATGGACTGTACCAGCTCGGAAGTGCGGCGAAGGAGAGTTTGCAAATCAAGTGTGGTGTTGAGCGCGTCTGCCAACTGCACAAGGTAGGTAAGGTCGGCCGGCTCCACGCGCACATTGACCGGATCGAGATGCGCGTGCGGATTCTCGGCATCTACGGGACGATAGTCGCCTTCGTACTCGGGCTCTTCACGCGGAGTTGTCGGACTGGCTGGCATGAACGTAGAAGGGAATGATAACGCAGGGGAAAGAAACAATGGTCAGTTGTCAGTGATCAGAATGAAGCTGCACTATCAATTTTCGGGTGGCCGTTTCCCGTTTGCTCAGGAATCGTCCATTCGTCGCGCATGTGCGACCTGATATGTACGACGGGAGATCGCGAAGTGGACCTTGACCGATTATTACTGACCACCGACGGCTGACCACTGATAACTGCCTTTACTCCGCTCCCATCTCGCGAACGATAGCAACCGAGGATGATGCGCCAATGCGATTCGCGCCCGCCTCGAGCATGGCGCGCACATCTGCAAGCTTGCGGATACCGCCGGAGGCCTTGACCCCGCAGCGTCCGCCTGCCACACCGCGAAGCAGGGCGACGTCAGGCGCTGTGGCGCCACCTGAAGCGAAACCTGTGGAGGTTTTGAGGAAATCCGCCCCCCCCTGAATAGCAAGTTCCGCACCGCGAAGTTTCTCCTCCACCGTAAGCAGCGCCGTCTCGAGAATCACCTTCAACAGCGCGCCGTGGTGGTGGGCCACTGTGGCGGCAGCGTGCACAGCGTGCTGGACGGCGTGGTGGTTGCCGCTTTTCAGTTGCCCGATAGGAATAACCATGTCTAGCTCGCGTACGCCCATCCGCGCCAGGGCGGCGGCTTCCTGCCGGAGCGTAGAGACTAACGAGGCCCCCAGTGGAAAGCCGATGACAACTCCAACGGGGATCCCGGTACCAGAAAGCATGGCGACAGCTGTAGACGCCCAGATCGGATTCACCATGGCACAGGCGAACCGGTAACGGACTACTTCATCGCAGGCACCTTCCACTTGTTCGCGGGTCGCATCCGGCTTTAAAAGAGTGTGGTCGATGACCGCCGCCACCGTCTGCCAGTTCGTCATTGCCTGCCGCGTGAATCCGGCTGCGTCGAAGCTTCCGTTGTCGAATTCCAGATCAGCCTCGCTGATCGGCGTGATGACTGAGGTGGTGCTTTTTCCCATGGGACTGGCTCCTTTCTCAGCTCGCCAGAAAGTCTCCGGGACATGAGTATAGTTCCTGCCGGACCGCAGGCCAAGTAATAGCTTCAGCGGTTACCGTGGCGGATTTCCTCTGGCCCGGCTGGGTGATTTACTCGATATCCATTCGCTTGATAAGTCCGTCGGCGAAGCGATACGCATGATGGACGGTTTTGTCGAGAAGGACATTGCCCCGAAAATCGCGGACCACCTGGTGCACTTCGACGATCAGCCGACCCTCTTCATCCGGTTCGATGCTTATCGGATCGACGTGTGGATCGATAATGGTCCACTGGCGGGTCCAGTATTCGCGGACACCGTTACGTCCATGGACGTGGCCGCCTTCCATTCCGTTCGCCCAATCCACTTCCGGATGCAGGCGTGCCAGAGCGCCTTCAAGATTCCGGGCATTGAAATCCCGATAGGCGGTTGTGAGCAATTCTCGCTCTCCGGTCCAGTTTGCCGTCACAGTCATCCTCCCTCCCCGTCTGGAAGCTATTCCGGATGACTTGGGGACATAAGGCAAATGTCCGGAAGGTTTCGGTAGCGCTCCGCATAATCCATCCCATAACCGATCACAAACAGGTTGGGGATTGAGAATCCAACGTAGTCCGCGTCGATCCGCTCGATTCTGCGGGAGGGTTTGTCGAGCAAAGTCGCTATGCGCAAGGTTTTGGGGTGATGCTGAAGGAGAATCTTGCGCAAATAGGCGAGCGTGAGGCCGGTGTCGAGAATGTCTTCGACTAGCAAGACATTTTTCCCTTCGATCGGCTCATCGAGATCCTTGATCAGTTTCACTGCCCCGGAAGTACGTTGCCCTTTGCCGTAACTCGAAACGGCGACAAAATCAAAAGTAGTGTCGACCTGGACGGCGCGAGCGAGGTCCGACAGAAAAATGGCTGCGCCCTTTAGCACTCCGACCATCACCGCCTTTTCCCCGTTCAGATCGCGCGTGATCTGGGCACCCATCTCGGCTACCCGCTCGGCTATCTGTTGATGCGTGTAAAGGATTTCCAGTCCCTGGTATGTGATGGTCGCCATACGGGTAGTATCTCGCGAATCCATTGTTTACGGGTCCTTGACCCTGTGAAAATGTCGATTGGCGGGGGTCGGATTGTAGGGCGCCAGCCGGCGTCTATACTCAGGAGAGATGATTCCGTACCTTCATTTCTGGAGCTTCAGCGTTCCGACCTTCGGGCTGATGCTTTGGCTCGCCGCTGTGGTTGGAGCATGGGTGATGCACGCTTCCTTTCGGCGGGCTGGCATCGACGCGGACGCCGTCGGGATTGTTGCTGTCGCCGTGGTGGCGGGCATCGTGGGCGCCAAGGTGTGGCATGTTTTGGACACACCATCGGAGTTCCGCGAAATCGGCTGGCGTGTCTTGTGGGATCAGGCAGGCTTTGCCTGGTTTGGGGGTCTCATCTTCGGAATCGCCGCGCTTGTGATTCAAGGTTGGCGCGCTCGGATCGGTGCTTTGCGCACGCTCGACCTTGCTTCCCCGTCAGCCGCCATTGGCTATGGGATCGGACGCATTGGGTGTTTTCTCTCCGGGGACGGATGTTACGGGATTCCCACAAATCTTCCCTGGGGTATGAGCTTTCCGAACGGTCTTGAGCCGACGATGGTCCGCGTACATCCAACGCCGCTTTATGAGCTTGCGGCCGGCTTGCTGATCGGCTTGTGGCTCTGGGTTCGGGGTCGAAAGCCACGGCCAACCGGTTGGATTCTCGGAGAATACCTTGTTCTTACGGGAACAGCTCGATTCCTGGTTGAGTTTATACGCCGCAACCCCAAGGTGTGGCTCGGTTTATCGAATGCCCAGCTAGCCAGCGCAGGGTCAGCTATCGTGGGATTTGCCCTTATTTTATGGGTAGCCACGCGAAGAGTCCCGGATTCCGAACAAGCGACACGCCAAGTCGAGAAAATTGCATAGACAGCGAGATCTATTTGATCGGAATAGAAGAGGTTTTAGTCTTCGGCGCGTGAGGGCTCGCTAACCAAATCTTCGAATTTCGCGGCTGGAATTCTAGGCTGCACTGTCCCATAAGCTGTATAGAGCTTTGAACCTGCCCGGTTGTGTTTATCTCGTTTCATCTGCCGCCAGCATTTCCATACGCGCTCGCCATCTGAGCCTTCGATGGGCAGGATGTTGAAAAATGAAAAGCAGAGATTCGCAAGACCGAACTTGTGAGATAGCGGCCAGAACGCGAGCAAAGCTAAGTTGGTCAATGGCCCAGCAAGCGAGACGATCAGGTTTTTGGCTGGCGGTCCGGCCTCTCGTACGGTATAGAGACCCTTCCATTTCAAGCCGATTGTCTTGATTTTGATTCCAACGAGGGGTGCCGTCACGATGTGACCCAGTTCGTGAAACGCCATTGCGATGACGCCGAGAAGCAAGCCTTGGAAAAAAGGGAAAAGCCACGTGAAGACGTGCATTAAAGCTCCCATACCGTTTCTTAGATGCACATACTACTCTCTTCGGCGGTGATGAATGAAACCCGAAAGGACACGCAACCACTGTAACTTGGGGGTGGTTACCATACCGGGAATTACGGTTTCAATGCGGGTTTGGTTCCCGCTGACGGTTCTGCTCGTTACGCAGCAAACGAATAGAGCCTCTCGGCTCGAATTGGGGCGCAACCTGAGGCACTACAACCGCTTGATGAAAGCCAGAGCCTCCTTGAGCTGTGGGAATTGTTGCTCATCGGCCTTGAAAGCGGCGGAGTGGACGCAGCGGCGCAGTCCCCGCATTCTGACGGGGTGCCTTAGATGCAGCATCTCGTGATAGAGCAAGTATTCAACCGCATAGCGAGGGCTGGAGGGGCGATCAAAGACGCGGCTCACCACGATGGTGTTGTGCGCGGCATCATAATGGCCCAAAGAGCGTCGGGCAAGGTTCTCGCTCCAGGTCAGCTCGGGTCGGCCCAGCAGGCCCCCGAAGAATTTGAAGTTTAAGGTGTCAAAGACCTCCTCAAGATTGTAGTAGCGGCCTTCGGGCCCCGAGTAGCGCTTCTTGCCTCGCGCGTGGCGAACCAGTTCAGTCTGGCGCGTGACGCCAGCGCTTGAGGCGAATCGCTTAAATCGAAGGTTCTGACCGGCGTCGATCGGCTTCCGATAAAGTTTGGCCAGCAGGATATGAGCGATGGCGCGAAGCACGGTCTCTGGAGCACCTTCCAGCAGATCGGAGAGGCTGACGAGCACGCGGCCTTCGCGCAATCGAATCGTCGTGTTGAGAGAAGTAAAGCGGCGAAATCGAACGACGATGGGCGGCATGGGTGCCCGGGGACGAATCGCTCGGTACTCCTCCTGAAAGATGGTCTGAAAATCGACGCTCACCAGATTGGAGGTTAGCATGGCGCGAGCAGGGAACAAGGGTCTGTTCACTGTGGTTTCGGTTCGGCGCGATCCTGGCCTTTCTCGTCCTTGTGCAGATTGAAGTATTCGGTCTGCTCCTTGAGCATTTGCGCGGCTTGGTCCGCGAGATCCTTTTCGCTATCGATGGCTTCTTTTCGAGAGAGTTCGAACCCCGGCTCGGAAGGCAGCGCATTGAGAACGTCAAGCCACGTCTTGTCTGAATCCGTCAGCCCTTTGAGCGACTTGCGCAAATCCGCCTTCCGCTCCCCATACTGGTCCAGATTCGCACCGAGTTCGTCCATGAGGGCGGTCAGATCCTGCAACTCGCCATCGAGACGTTTGACGCGAGCGCCGGAGTGAATCCGTGGAGTCAGGCCTCTGATGGAGTCGACGTGCTCCTGAAGGAACTTGGTGTATAACTTCACCCGCTCATCGGGATCGATGCCGGCTTCGCGGATTTGCTCAATTTGCGTTTCCGTGAGTGGCTGGCGCTGCTCCTTTTGAGCGAGCGCTTGCGCGGCCAGGTAGAGCGAAGCAAGGATCAGCAGAGAGAGATATCGTGCGCGCATCCTTAGCCCTCGACGGACTCATTCAAGCACATTCGGGCATGTCAGGAAAAGCGTGGAAGCCGCATGCGAAGCGAAAGACGGACAAAATCATGAAGAGGAGATTACGGCGCGGTATCTATTTCTTGAAAACCTGCATCATGGCTTCGTTTTCGGCCTGATTCACCTGGGCAAGCGTCTGCTCCACAAGCGGCCGATCTTCGAAGCTGCTGGAATGCAGCATTTCCGTGAGTCTGAAAGCCGTGTGGCGAAGAAGAATCTCCGCATTTTTGAGCCGCTTGTTGTCATCGGACACCGAGAGGTGAACTCGGTGGGCGATCTGCTGAACCTGTTTAAGAAGATCGCTGGCCTTATCAAAATTGCCGGCAGAATATTCGCGCAGACTGAACTCCGTCATCTGATGGATGAGTTCAGCGTAAAGGAAACACTGTTCCTTCGGCTGTGCCTGGGAAGCCTTTGTTTGGAGTGCCGAAATGCTCTCTTGATCGGCGATTTTTTCGTCCGGGGAGTAGGCGCAAGCGGGTACTGCAAACGCCGGGAGGAGGAAGAGCACCGCCAACGAGATCTGAACGCGCATGAGGAACCTCCGCTGCTGCGGAAACCGGAGCGGCTCGTCTGTCTGGCGACCGCCCTACCCCACGCCGTAACAATAGGAGCAATTCAAGAAGACATGCAAGGAAAAACCGACATCTCCCCTGTTACTACCTGTAGCCGCGACGTATATTTTGAGCATCCATTTGTGGAAAACCTGTTCTTTATAGACAACCTGTTCCGCAAAGTATCCAACACTTCAGTTTTTTACGTCTGAGCAAGATTAGCCTTTGCTAGTTCTTTTTTTCTAGCAAAAGTATCCTTTGTTTTGCCTGCCATTCCTGATCCGGGAACTTGCCATTGGCCGATTCAAGGAACTGGCGATAGTAGGCAATAGCATTTCCTTTGTCGTGCATCCTATCGTAGGATGTCGCCCAAAGGAAGTACGTCGATGGCACTTCCGGTAGGAACTTTGACCGCATGGTAAGCGCGTGAAGTGCGACAGCGGGTTGACCTGTTTTTGAAGCAGCGAAGGCAAGACCGCTCCATCCATCCCCATTGACGGGGTCAAGATGCGTCGCTTTGTCGAACACCGCCAGCGCCTGAGCATACTTGAGCTGGCGGATAAGATTCTGTCCGTGGGCGACGAGTAGTTCGGAGTCATTGGGCTGCGAAGCCAGCAGCGTTATATAGAGTTTGTCAGAAGCGGCTGCATCGCCAGCCTGCGACTCCACATCGGCGAGCATGCGCGTGATGGCAGCGTCTTGGGGATGAGCTGTATGGAGATTCTGCAACAAGGGAAGAGCTTCGGCCTTGTCTTGCGCGGCAAGAACGGTAGCAAGCTGGGCATTCAACGTCGGGTCGTCGGGCGATTTAGCGAGAGCGGCGCGTAACAGCGTCTCAGCTTCCGGATACTGCTTGCGTGCCATCAGCAGGTGGGCCAAGCCTGCGTTGGCAGGCGACGATCCAGGATCTTTCGTCAGCAGTCGGCGATATGCAGCCTCGGCGGCTTCAAGTTGGCCGCCGGATTCGGCGAGGCTTGCGGCCAGCAGGGTGTCGCTAGGTGTTTCAGGGCTCAGCTTGAGCGCTTCCAACAAATCGGTTGAAGCTTGGGTTGGATCTCCGGGATGGTCAGGGCCCGGCTTATCGATCTCCGCCAAAGCCCGCCAGGCCCGAGCTTTGAGCGCCGTTCCAGCTTCGCCGGGATCGAGTGTAGTCGCAGCTTCAAGTTCGGGACGGGCGTCAGTCTGCTTGCCTTGGCGTGCGAGCAGAAGGCCCAGCGAAAGATGGGCTTCAAAAGACTTTGGATCAGCTTCTGTGGCTCGGCGATAAAGGGCGGCAGCGTCGTCGGTCCGGTTCTGTGCATCCGCCACATAGCCGGCGTCGAAGAGAGCGCGAGCGTCGTTTGGACGAGCCGTCAGCCATGCGTCGATCTTGGTTTCGGCTGTCTTCCAGTCAGACTTCACGATGGCGGCTTCCGCTTCCGCAACCTGAGGGGCCACCGACGGGTCCGAGGTGCTTTTGTCGATTGAAGCAGTGGGAGTGGGCTGCTTAGGGCTGGACTGGCCTGCAGTGGCGGCTGCGGGCCCGAGGCCAGCGATCGTTGATAGGAAAATAGCGGACAAAAAGACAGCAGAGCGAACCACGAGATACCTCAACGTCAATTTTAGTAGGCGATGACGTTTAGTAGGCGACGTCGCAATGAGCAGGCCCGAGCAGTGCAAGGTTTAGACGCCCACCAAGCCGAGATGGCTAAACGACAGGGCAGAGATCGTGGTACGCGCGAGCGGCAACGACGAATTGCCTAAAGTTTAATTCGGAGCATCGATTCGCAGCCAAATTCAGGATGTCTTTGCGAGCGACATCTCTCGGCCGCTCGGCTTGCATCGAAGAAAGCTGAGGTGCAAACACATGGTCGACATGTCGAAGAGAGTTCCCGTCAGAAGGCCCGAACCGCGCAAGGAAACGTCAAGCAAGCCTGTCACTGCAGCGCGATCAAGAGTTCAAAAGGTTGCCGACGAGGCAGCGCACAAGGCGGCGAAGACCGAACAGGAATATGACCAGAACCACACCATCATTTCGAAATAAACATCGGACGAAAGCGGGGCGCTAAGGCTGAATGACTTAGCGGCCCCGTTTCTGCATCCGACCGAATAGTAACCATAGCGCATGGTAACCAATCCGCCATGAGTTGAACCTTAGCAGTAACCCCGAGATTAACCGCATGGGGAATGGAATCCACAGGTAAATTCGATTAACCTAACGTTAGAGAGGCTGAAGTTCGGCAGGAATCATGGTTCCCAAAGCGATGCGGCTTTTTCCTTTGGTTTTTGATGCACCGAAACAACTTTTTCGCTTTGAGGCCCATCAATCCTGATAGGGATCATCGAACGGTGCGCAAGCCCGTTCGTCAAATGCCAATCCAGTTCAGATAGGTGAGACAATGACTTCCCCAATGATGCAGCATATTCCGTTGATGTCGGCGTACCTTTGCCAGGATTGTGATTGCGTTGTGAATTCAGCGACACGCTGCCCAGCGTGCGCTTCTACTGCCTTGCTGGGTCTCGCGTGTGTGTTGAATCGCAATGAAGTCGAGACCGAAATTCCCATGCCCGGCTTCGCTTACACCGAATCTCGTTCTGCCGCTCTCGCAGCGTAGCGCCTTTCATTCTGACTTTTTTTTGCGGAAACGCGCACCTTGGTGCGCGTCCATCTTTGTGCGCAGCGATAACGCTAGTCGGTTTTGTTCGGCGCGCAGCATCTAGCTCCCAATACCCGAGCTGCGTGATGGCACCCGACACCCTATAATAAAGAATGGATTTTTGCGTCCCAACCTTCTCTGAGATGACAGGGATGCGACCGTCACATTTCTTCCCGGTGTCTTGCCGTTGACTTCATCGAACGACGCAATTGTGATCCGCGGCGCGCGGACCCACAACTTAAAAAACATCTCCTGCGAAATCCCTCATGGGAAGCTGACGGTGATCAGCGGCGTTTCGGGGTCGGGCAAATCCTCGCTTGCTTTCGACACGATCTATGCCGAAGGGCAGCGGCGTTATGTGGAGTCGCTCTCGGCGTACGCTCGCCAGTTTCTGGAGCGCATCGAGAAGCCGGATGTAGACGAGATTGACGGCTTAGCGCCTGCAATTGCCATCAAGCAGAAAAACACGACGCGCAATCCGCGTTCGACGGTAGCCACCGCGACTGAGATTTATGACTATCTCCGGCTGCTCTATGCGCGATGCGGCGAGGTGCATTGCATCTACTGCGATGGCCTAGTGAAGCGCGACTCGATCGACGAAGTGGCGGAGGCGACATTGGCTCTTGGTGAAGGTGTGCGCCTCAATGCGTTGTTCCCCGTCCGGCCTGAGGCACAAGAAGCAGAACCGGCAAAGTCGGCCAAGCGAACAGTGAAGTCCGCATCGAAGTCGGGCGCGAAGACAGCTACCGCGGAACCGATCACCGACACCCTGAAGGAGCGGCTGACGGAATTGCGTAGTTCTGGCTTCAACCGGCTTTATCAAAACGGTCAGATCTTCGAGTTCTCGTCCCCCGAATCGCTGTTGGATCTCGATTTTGATCAGCCTGTATTTGTGCTCGTTGACAGGATCGTAGTGAGCGTGGAAAGCCGAGCGCGGATTGTCGACGCGGCCGAGATCGCGTACCGCGAGTCAGGCGAAGTGGTTTTCGAGGAGGTTCCACGCGAGGAATCTCAAAAGCGAAAGCAGCACAGGTTCTCAGGCGAATATTGCTGCACCAGTTGTCACCGCATAGGCAAAGAGCCTGAGCCGCGCCTCTTCAGTTTCAACAATCCCTTTGGCGCGTGCCCGCGCTGCCAGGGCTTTGGCAACACGGTAGACTATGACCTGAACCTGGTGATTCCCGACAAAGGGCTGAGCCTGAATGACGGTGCCATTGACCCATGGAATCGGCCGAAATACCGCACATGGTTCGCTGACCTCAAGAAGCATGCTGCGGAGCTTCACATTCCGCTGGATATGCCTTGGCGCGAGCTGCCGGAACCGGCCCGTGAGACGGTCCTAAGAGGCAACGGAAGCTTTGTTGGCGTTCATGGCTTCTTTGCGCAAATGGAGCGAAAAAAATACAAGCTTCATGTGCGCGTAATGCTGAGCAAGTATCGAGGCTATGCCGAATGCCCGGATTGTCGCGGGCAGAGACTTCGCGCCGAAGCGCGCGCGGTGCTTCTGAGTGGGCTTAATATTTGTCAGGCGACGGCGTTGACGATCGCAAAGGCCAAAGAATTCTTTTCCACGCTCAAACTGTCAACGATGCAGGAAGAAATTGCCGGACCGATTCTCGACGAAGTCAAGCAGCGGCTGGCTTTTCTGGACGCGGTGGGGCTCGAATACCTGACGTTGGATCGCTTGGCTTCAACGTTGTCCGGCGGTGAGGCACAACGGATTCAACTGGCCACGTCGCTCGGTTCGCGGCTGGTGGGCGCGCTCTATGTTCTGGATGAGCCGTCGATCGGATTGCACACGCGGGATACCGAGCGGCTGATTCGAATCTTGAAAGAGCTTCGAGATCTGGGCAACACAATCGTCGTGGTAGAACACGATGCCGACGTGCTGCGCGCCGCGGATCATCTGCTCGACCTGGGACCGGGAGCTGGAGAATTTGGAGGCAAGGTTTTGGCCGAGGGTGTGCTTGCGGAGATTGAGGCGAATCCCAATTCGCTGACGGGACGATACCTATCCGGCAAGATATCGATTCCTGTCCCAACACGGCGGCGAACACCGGGACGCGAGAAGCTGGTGCTGCGAGGAGCTGACGCCAACAATCTGCATAGGCTCGATGTGGAGATTCCACTCGGCATGCTGGTGGCCGTCACCGGTGTCTCGGGTTCGGGCAAATCGACCCTCGTGCACCAGGTGTTGTATCGAGCCGTGGCTCGAGCCCTGGGGCAGACAGACGGCGCGGAGCCGGTTGGCATCTTCAAATCGTTGACTGGCGTGGAGCGGCTGAACGATGTTGTGCTCGTGGATCAAACACCGATTGGCCGGACGCCTCGGTCGAATCCGATTACGTACATCAAGGGCTTCGATCTGATCCGTGAACTATTTGCCTCGCAGCCTGAGTCGAAGAAACTTTCGCTCACTCCGGGACATTTTTCGTTTAACGTGCCGGGCGGCCGGTGCAACACCTGCGAGGGCGATGGCACCGTCACCGTGGAAATGCAGTTCCTGGCCGATGTGGAACTGCCCTGTGAAGACTGCAACGGCACGCGCTACCAGGCCAAAGTGCTCCAGGTGCAATACAAAGGCAAGAATATTCATGAAGTGCTGCAGATGACAGTGAAGGAGGCGCTTCGTTTCTTCGCCGGGCAAAATCGATTACTGGAAAAACTGGCTGTGCTCGACGAGGTCGGTCTTGGATATCTCAGGCTCGGGCAATCCGCAACGACGTTGTCAGGTGGCGAGGCGCAGCGTGTGAAGTTGGCGGCGCATCTGGCGCAGGTTCGCTCCGCCAACGCGAACGCCAAGCCTTCGCAGGCCAGCCGAGTGCTGTACATTCTCGACGAGCCGACAACTGGGCTGCACTTTGACGATGTGTCAAAGCTACTGACCGCGTTTCGCAAGCTGATCGACGGTGGAGGGTCATTGATCGTTATCGAGCACAATCTCGATGTGATCAAAAGTGCCGACTGGGTCATTGATCTGGGTCCGGAAGGCGGTGAAGGCGGCGGCAAGATCGTTGCTGAAGGAACACCTGAAGAAATTGCCGAAAACCTTCACTCCCACACGGGTAAGTGGCTAGCGGGAGTGCTATAACGCTTCCGGGTTCCCGTCGCGAAGGCGTCGAATGCCTAGCGGATTGGTATCCTGGAGTTCCTCCGGCAGCATAGCTTGCGGGAATCCCTGAAAGCAGACTGGGCGTGCGAATCGGTAGATGGCGAGACTGCCCACCGAGGTGAAACGCGGATCCGACGCGGATGGATAGGGTCCGCCGTGAACCATGGCGTGGGAGACTTCGACGCCGGTGGGAAACCCGTTGAAGATGAGCCGGCCGGCCTTTTGTTCCAGGATGCGAATCAATTCGTGATTCGCGGCAAGATCGTCTTCGTCGCCGAAGATCGTTGCTGTCAAATGCCCGTCCAGAGCACGCGCAGCACGCAAATAGTCGTTCGCGCCGTCGCATTGCACAAGCAGAGTATCTGGTCCAAAGATTTCTTCTGCCAGAGAAACATCGCCTACAAACTCGTCGAGCTTTGCCGTAAATAACTGTGCGTTCACCGTACACACATGCTCGGGATTTGGCTTGGCAGCTTTCGCTGCAAGCGGTGCCTTCGCCGCACGTGCTAGCGTGGCCCGCCCATACTCGCGCGCGATCCCGGGAGTGAGCAGCGTGTACGGCTGTGCTTCGTCGACGAGCTTTCCCAACTCCTGTGAAAAACTCTTCGTCTCGGTAATTCTAGGCACGAGTACGATCCCGGGCTTGGTACAAAACTGGCCCGCACCCAGCGTGAAAGATCCGAAGAGACTCGCAGCGAGGGCTGCTGGACCTTTGCGCAATGCGCCGGGAAGCACGAAGACGGGATTGCCACTCGACATTTCAGTGAAACACGGAATTGGATCGGGTCGCGCGGCAGCGAGGTCCATGAGAGCTCGGCCTCCGCGCAGCGAGCCTGTGAATGCGACAGCACGGATAAGGGGGTGCTTGACGAGCGCTGAGCCTGCATCAACTCCTGCGTCGAAAAGCAGCGAGAAAACGCCGGAAGGTAAACCTTCGGCAGCAACGGCTTCGGCGACGATCTGGCCAGCCAGCTCACTGGTTCCAGGATGGGCCGGATGAGCTTTCACGATCACAGGACAACCGGCAGCCAACGCAGAAGCGGTATCGCCGCCAGCAACCGAGAAGGCGAAAGGAAAGTTGCTCGCGCCGAAGACTACGACCGCGCCGAGCGGGCGCAGCATAGAACGGATATCCGGGCGGGGCATCGGCCGACGGTCTGGAAGGGCCGGATCGATGCGCGCATTCACCCATGACCCTTCCTCAACCACACCGGCAAAAAGTCGCAATTGACCCGAGGTGCGGCCAACCTCGCCGAGCAACCGTGGCATGGGTAGTGCGGTCTCAAGATGCGCACGCTCAGCCAACTCTTCCCGATGCGCATCGAACCCGTCTGCGATCCTGCGCAGAAACGCAGCTTTGGTTTTGCCGCTGGCCTGTGAGTACATTGTGAATGCTTCAGCAGCGAATTGAGCGGCTTCTTCGATCTCGGCATGGATGGCCGAGAAGTAGGCAGGCTCCAGCGCAGCCCCCGTTTGCGGGTTAGCCGCCTGAAAAGTTATACCATCGCGTGAACCGCGGCGACTTCCGATGAGAGATTGTCCTGAAAGTTCCATCAATTGAAATTATCCAGCATTGGTCAGGCACATC
Organism: uncultured Occallatibacter sp.; assembly: GCA_964487345.1. Classification (GTDB taxonomy): domain Bacteria; phylum Acidobacteriota; class Terriglobia; order Terriglobales; family Acidobacteriaceae; genus Telmatobacter. The sequence continues at coordinate 28,062 of CAZAQN010000033.1, forward strand.
GCAGCTTAGTTTCTGCCCCGGATTGGACGTCAGTCGAGAATCATTCGGAAACAACAGGGTTCGAAAGCGAGCCAAGTCCCGTAACCGTGACCGTGACGTTTTCGCCGGGTTTCAGCCAACGCTTTGGCGTGCGGCCGAGTCCAACACCCGCAGGAGTGCCCGTGGAGACAATATCACCGGGAAGCAAGGGCGTGATCGAAGAAAGATATTCAATAAGCGCAGGAATTCCAAATATGAGCTCGCGGGTATTCGAGTCTTGCAGAATTTCGCCGTCGATTGAAAGACTGATGGGGAGCTGATGGGGGTCGGCGATTTCGTCGGCAGTAACGATTGCGGGACCGAGCGGGCAAAACGTGGGAAAGCTCTTGCTCATGGACCATTGCGATGTGGCGAACTGCACATCGCGGGCGCTTACGTCGTTGACGATGGTGTAGCCATAGACGTGCTCGCGCCATTTCGAAGCTGGAATACGATAGCCGCCCTTGCCAATCACGAATGCGAGCTCAGCTTCGTAGTCGGGCTGGGTGGAGTTCTTTGGCAGCACGATGGGCTCGCCTGGACCGATGATGGCGGTGGTGAGCTTGAAAAAGACAACGGGAGCTTTTGGGATTTCCATGCCCGATTCTTTGGCGTGGTCACGGTAGTTTAATCCGATGGCAAAGACGCGCGGCGGGTTGGAGATGGGTGCGTGCAGACGAACGTTGCTAAGGCGCTGCGTCGAGCTGTGGGGGACGTTGGTTAGGCCGGACGCAATCACAGCAAGGGCATCCGCGCAGCCGGACGAAGTGAGGTCGACAACCGTGCCATCTTCGAGCAATGCGCCGGGCCGACTTTGGTTTGACGTGGAAAAAGAAACGAGTCTCATACTAGCCTTTCAAAGTTTTGGGCTGATCGGTCCCCAGAGATTAGGCAGCAGTCCAACCGCCATCGATGTTGAAGAGCGAGCCCGTGATGAAGGCAGCCTCGTCCGAGGCGAGGTAGCGCACCATCGATGCGATTTCTTCCGGTTGGCCCAGACGCCCGATGGGCTGGCGGGCGCGCAGCTCGGCACGGACTTCCTCTTTGTTGTCCTTGTGGAATTTCTCAAGATAGCCCTCCACAAATGGCGTTTCCACGGTGCCGGGGCAAATTGCATTCACGCGCAGCGTCTTCGGGTATTCAACGGCAAGTTGCCGTGTCATGGCGATCACTGCTCCCTTGGTGGTGCAGTAGGCGAACCGTTGCTTGATCCCCACCAGACCTGCGACCGATGCAATATTCACGATCGTCCCTGCATAGCCGCCATTGGTTCCGGCAGCCAACAGGAGAGGAAGAAACGCACGGGTGACGAGATAGACCGCGCGCACATTCACATTGATCAGACGGTCGAAGTCAGTAGGCTCCGTGGCTTCAATCGAGCCCACGTGACCAATGCCAGCATTGTTAACCAGAATGTCAAGTCGGCGGATGCGCGTCAAAGCCGCGGCGATTGAATCGGAGTCGGTCACATCGAGAGAAAGCGCTTGAGCAAAACCAACAGACGTGGCGAGTGACTCGGCAGCGGAGGCATTGAGATCGGCGATCCACACAAACGCGCCAGCGCGCGTCAGCTCTTTCACGGTTGCTTCGCCGATGCCACTTGCCCCTCCAGTCACAAGCGCATGACGCCCATCAAGGCGATATGGTTGCGCTGACAGCCAATCCGGCGGAGTACTCATGAGAATAGAATTCCTTTGTGATCTATTTCGCGTTGCGCTGCTTCAAGAATAGCGGCTGACCCATCTTGGGTCGTTAGGGCGCGTGTTACAACAGAATCGATGATCGCGGCAAACCTCGCCATCTTCGGACCGGCCGGTAATTGGCGCGCGCCGAGAGAAATGGATTCGATCTGGCTGTATGCGGGAATTCGGGTCCGAAGCGCGATGTCGCGCCAAGTGGAGAGCCGGACCCCTACCGTGCCATGCCTGGTCATCCCGAGGTCGCGCTCGGGTTCGGCGACAAAGCGGAGAAAATCCCAGGCGAGCTCTTTGTTGCTGGAGCCTGAGCCCATAGCAAGCGCCCAGAAGACAGAAAGTGAGGTGTGCGGATGGCCTTCCTGCGAAGGAATCGGTGCGATGGCGACTTTGCCGGCAAGAGGAGATCCTTCGCGGTCTGAGCGTGCCGCAAATCCGAACCAATTGACCATCATGGCGACCTCACCGGCAAGGAAACGATCGCCCGACTGTGTGGAGTCGAGCTGCGGCGAAGCGGGATGACAAACTGAACGATCCGAGATGATGCGCCGGTAAAAATCGAGGGCCGCGATTGCCTGGAGCGTGCAGACTTGCGGTTTGCCTGCCGCGCCCAGAAGTTCGCCGCCGCGACTCCAGACCTGCAACGCGAAATCGTACAGCGTGTTGTGCCCGTCAGGGAAGGCGGCGAAGACCGTTCCGTAGAGGCCGGAGGCGGGATCGGCGAGGAAACGCGCGGTCTCTTCAAACTGCTGCCACGTTACGGGCGGCACAAGCTCGCGGCCAAACTGCGCGCGATGGGCAGTTTGGCGGCCGGGATCGGCAAGCAGATCGCTGCGATAGACAAGGCACTCGGGGCCATCGTGCCATGGCAATGAGGAGAGCTTTTGGCCGACGATGAGCGGACGAACCAATGAGCGAGCCCAGCCAGAAGGCCATTCTGGAATTGGAATCCGATTCTGCCATGTTTGTAAATCTTCGAGCGCGCCAGCCGCGACACCCTCGGCGAGCCAGTCTGTGACGAGAAGCGCGATGTCGAAGCGGCCCTGGTGTAGACCGCCCTCGGTCAGCGCTAATCGATACAATTCGTGGATTCCGACCGAGACAAGTTCGACGCGGACGTCGGGATGCGCTTCTTCAAAGAGCTGTGCCTCTTCTCCCAGCGCGTTCTCAAAGTCTTTGTAGTCGCGGAGCGCAATGCGGAGTGTGGTCATACTGGGTCCGCCCGCAAATTGGTGCATGTAAACCGTTTCATTGGCAGCCGAAGTATAACGCGAGCCGCGGCGATGCGTAATACTGGAGAGGAGGAGCAAAGGGAGAGTCGCTTGGCGTTGTTGCACGAAGATAGGCTTTTTCCGTCCGATGAAAGGACGCGCTCGATCGCGCGAAGGCTGTATAGCCAGATTCGTCGATTGCCCATCGTCAGCCCGCATGGCCATACGCAAGCTTCATGGTTCTCCCGCAACGAGCCGTTCGCCGATCCGGTGGCGCTATTTGTCCAACCTGACCATTACATCTTCCGGATGCTGTACAGCCAGGGGGTCTCGCTCGATCAACTCGAGATTGGGGAAGCGCAGTTAGCCGAACCGCGAAAGGTTTGGCGCATTTTTGCTGAGAACTATTACCTGTTTCGCGGAACGCCGACGCGTCTGTGGCTCGATTATGCCTTTCAGGAATTGTTTGGCTTGACCAAGCGATTATCGCCATCGACTGCAGATGAATATTACGACGCAATCAAGACTAAACTGGCGAGGCCGGAGTTCCTCCCACGATCGCTTTATAAGCAGTTCAATATAGAAGTGCTTTCAACAACCGATTCGCCGCTCGACTCCCTCGAGGAACACAAGGCAGTCCGCGAGTCGGGATGGAAAGGAAGGATCATTCCGACATTTCGTCCCGATCCGGTAGTGGATCCCAGCTTTCCTGGCTTCAGAAAGGGAATTGAGACGCTTGGTGTATTGACAGACGAAGACACCACATCCTGGCGCGGTTATCTGCGGGCGTTAGAGAGCCGGCGCCAGTTTTTCAAATCGCTCGGAGCGACCGCCACCGACCATGGGCATCCGACCGCGCAAACGGCCGACCTGAGCGAAGGCGATGCTGAGGCAATGTTTGCCGCCGTGTTCGACGGAGATGCGGGCGAACAGCAACAGGAACTCTTTCGGGCTCAGATGTTGACAGAAATGGCGCGGATGAGCTTGGACGACGGACTGGTAATGCAGATCCATCCTGGATCAGTCCGCAATCACAACTCGCAATTATTCGAACATTACGGTCGCGACATGGGGGCTGACATCCCGAGGTCCACAGACTACGTCAACGGGCTGCGGAGTTTGTTGAACCGCTTTGGAAACGAATCGAAACTTACGATTATTCTTTTCACGCTGGACGAGACGACCTATAGCAGGGAACTGGCGCCCTTGGCAGGCCATTATCCATCTCTGCGGCTTGGGCCGCCCTGGTGGTTCCACGACAGTCCAGAAGGAATGCAGCGTTTTCGCGAGCAAGCAACGGAAACAGCCGGGTTCTACAACACTGTGGGGTTCAATGATGACACGCGTGCGCTTTTATCGATCCCAGCGCGACATGATGTCGCGCGGCGCATGGATGCCGGATTTCTTGCCAAGCTGGTAGCCGAACATCGTCTCGATGAGGATGAAGCGCTGGAGTTTGCTCAAGAGTTAACCGTCGGTCTCGTCCGGAAGGCCTACAAGCTGTAGTTGTGAAGGATTTGTGAAAGACGGCAAACTGCGCAGCCGGAGAAAGCAACAGCTACATCTTTGACTTAGCCCGATTGCGAAAATCTGCGAAGATCTTCAGATAAGCGCGCGCGGCTTCTGTAATCGCTTCGGGATGCCCCGCATCGACCGCAGCAAGATTGACCAGATCGCTGCCAATGCCGAGGGCCCGGGCGCCAGCGCTCAAAAAGCTCTCCGCAGTCTGCAGCGTCACCCCGCCTGTCGGAATGAGCTTCAGGTGAGGAAAAGGCGCCAAAAGCGCTTTGATATAGCCGGCCCCGCCAACTGCGGAACAAGGAAAAATCTTCACGTAGTCGGCGCCAGACTCCCATGCAGTAATCGCCTCCGTCGGCGTCAGCGCACCCGGAATCGAAAGCTTCCCGTTGCTCTTGGTCGCAGAAACTACCTCGAGGTGGAGGCTCGGGCTCACGACAAACTCGGCTCCAGCTTCAATGGTTGCTTCAGCCTGCGCAGCAGTCGTTACAGTTCCGGACCCGAGGAGAAGCTTCGCGCCGTACTCCTTCTTGAGTTCCTTCAGCAGATGGATCGCTCCAGGGACAGTCATCGTGACTTCGACCACGGTGACGCCGCCGGCAATCATGGCTTCGACAACGGCATGCCCCTGGGCGACGGATTTTGCACGAAGTACCGGGATCAGTCCGACCCGTTCGATAATTTCCTGCGTGGATTCCGACATAACTTCCTTTATCGAGCTATGCGGGCTGGGCCGCCCTTCATGGAGCGTTCGATTTCCGCGAGCGTGACCATGCTGGTATCGCCGGGGGTGGTCATGGCGAGCGCACCGTGAGCGACGCCGCAGCGAACAGACCAGTCGATAGGTTTGCCCGCGAGTAGGCCATAGATTAGCCCAGAGGCGAAACTATCGCCGCCGCCGACTCGATCGAGGATATCGATTTCCTGCTGTGGAACGTGAACGATCTTGTCCTCATAAAGCGCGATCGCTCCCCACCCGTTGCGGGACGCGGAATGGGCGGTGCGCAACGTGCTGGCGATTAGTTTCAGATTCGGATAAGCCGACGCGACTTCGCGGAGCATCTCCTCATAACCCGCAATCGGAAGCTCCTCGAAATTCTCGCTCACGCCCTTGATCTTTATTCCAAGCATCGCGGTGAAGTCCTCTTCGTTGCCCAAGAGAAGGTCGACCTTGCGCACGAGTTTCCGGTTCACCTCCTGCGCCTTGGCTTTGCCGCCAATCGATTTCCAGAGCGAGTCGCGATAGTTCAGGTCATAGGAGACTGGCGTCCCGTGGCGGCGCGCGGCGTCAATTGCCTCGTCGGCAACGATTGCTGTTGTTTCGGAAAGCGCTGCGAAGATGCCGCCCGTATGGAACCAGCGCGTTCCCTTGTTGTCGCCAAGAATCGCCTCCCAATCAAAATCGCCGGACTTGACCTGGCTGATCGCAGTGTGCCCGCGATCGGAACAACCCGATGCGGCGCGCAGGCCGAAGCCGCGCTCGGTGAAATTGAGACCATTGCGAACAACGCGCCCCACTCCATCGAAAGCGGCCCATTCGAGCAGCGAGGTATCGACCCCGCCCTGAAGAATGCAATCTTCGACGAGACGGCCTACCGGGTTATCAGCGAGCGCCGTGGCAATGGCTGTGCGGAGTCCGAAACAACGGCGCAGGCCGCGGGCTACGTTGTACTCTCCGCCGCCTTCCCAGACTTGAAATGAACGAGTGGTGTGCGTGCGGCCTTCGCCGGGGTCAAGGCGCAGCATGACTTCGCCCAAGCTCAGGCAATCCCAGCGCCGCGCCGCATCGGGAATCAAAATTGCGTCCATGGATGTAGGCTGAATCGTCCATTCACACTGTACCGCATCGCACGTCGGTCGAACGTCCAGAGAGGCCAAGAGATGCCAGCGAGCGAGCGAGATGATGATTCCGGGTTGGTGATAGAGTTTTGGGGCGGACACAAGAGTCGCGACGCCCAGGGGATAAACCCGGTAAGATGGCCGGGGACAAACACAAAGGAAAAATTCATGACCAAGGATCTCTTCGATCTGCAAGGAAGAGTCGCGGTGGTAACCGGTGGAACAACCGGACTTGGATACGCGATCGCTATGGGGCTGGCGGGCGCAGGGGCGGACGTAGTGCCCAGTTCGCGGCGAGTCGAACAGGTGAGCAAGGTTGCCGGTGAGATCGAGTCGCTGGGGCGGCGTTCGTTGCGCATCACCAGCGATGTGCAAAGCAGGGAATCGTTGCAGGCGCTTCACGATGCCGTGCTGAAGGAATTCGGCAAGGTCGACATTCTGGTGAACGCAGCCGGTGTTACCACAAAGTCAGCAACACTGGATGCCGATGAAAGCGAGTGGTCGCGGGTGATTGACACTAATTTGACGGGCACACTGCGCGCTTGCCAGATCTTTGGCTCTACCATGGTCCGCGCTGGGTACGGGCGCATCGTCAATATTGCTTCGCTCACCTCTTTTGTTGCGTTTTATCGTGTAGCTGCTTACGCAGCGAGTAAAGCAGCGGTGGCGTCGCTCACAAAATCGCTCGCCGTCGAACTCGCGCAATCCGGCGTTTGTGTGAATGCGATTGCACCCGGAGTATTTCCCACGCCTCTGAACGCGTCTCTAATTCAGGGGACCCCGCGTGGTGAAGAGTTGCTTCTTCGCACACCGATGCGGAGATTTGGAGAAGCAAAGGAAGTTGCCGGAGCGGCGATCTTTCTGGCATCCGAAGCCGCTTCATTCGTCACTGGAGATATCATCGCGGTGGACGGTGGATTTCTGGCCAGCGGAGTCAATCAGTGAGAATATATCAGACAGCGGAACTTGATTCTGATCCGGCTGACATCTCATTACTTGGGGAGAAAGTCGAAGTCAATGAAGATCAGGAAGGCTTACGTCAATATAACTTCGCCGGGACGGAACTTCGTCACTCTCAAAGTTGAAACGGACGAGGGCATTTACGGCCTAGGCGATGGCACGCTCAACGGGCGTGAGTTAGCCGTCGTGAGTTATCTAACTGACCATGTTATCCCTTGTATTCTTGGACGTGATCCATTCCAGACCGAAGATATCTGGCAGTATCTCTACCGCGGGCCGTATTGGCGGCGCGGACCAGTAACCATGGCGGCGATTGGTGCGGTTGATATCGCGTTATGGGATATTAAGGGGAAGGCGCTGAACACGCCCGCGTACAACCTTCTCGGAGGCAAGAGTCGCGAAGGAGTTATGGTGTATGCCCACGCCAACGGAAAGGACATTGATCAAGCAATCGAAGACGTAGCCAAGCATAAGGAGATGGGCTACAAAGCAATTCGCGTGCAAAGCGGCATTCCGGGTTTGGCAAGTACCTATGGAGTAACTAAGACTCCGGGTCGCTATGAGCCGGCCGAACGTGGGCTTCCGCAGGAGTACGAATGGGCGACAGAACCCTATCTTCGCCATGTGCCAAGGTTGTTTGCCAAAGTGCGCGAGATCTTCGGCGAAGAGTTACACCTGTTGCACGACTGCCATCACCGCCTGACTCCGATTGAAGCGGGCCGTCTGGGTAAAGAACTCGAGCCGTTCCACTTGTTCTGGATCGAGGACCCGACACCGGCCGAGTTACAGGAAGGTTTTCGAGTGATTCGCGAACATACCACGACGCCGATTGCGGTCGGCGAGGTGTTCAACTCGATCTGGGATGCGCACGACCTGATGCGCAACCAGTGGATCGATTACATTCGCATGACACTCGTCCATGCTGGAGGTATCACCCATCTGAAGAAGGTCGCGGATTTTGCGGATCTTTATCATGTGCGCATGGGATGCCATGGAGCAACTGACCTTTCGCCGGTATGCATGGCTGCCGCATTGCATTTCGATACGGCGATTCACAACTTTGGCATCCAGGAACATATGCCGCATACAGATGATACGGACGAAGTCTTTCCGCACCAATACAGATTCGAAAATGGCCTTATGTTTCCCGGCGACGGGCCGGGGCTGGGAGTCGATCTCGATGAGTCGCTCGCGGCGAAATATCCGTATCAAAGGGCATACCTGCCCGTGAATCGCAAGCTCGATGGAACTCTGACGGACTGGTAGGCATGACAAAGTCGGCGTCGGAAACGGAAAATCGCGTTGAAGAAGCTGCGCTCTCGGGGCGATGGACCATCTGCGCCATGCTCTTCGTGGCGACCACAATCAACTACGTGGATCGCCAGGTGCTTTCAATCCTAAAGCCCGTGCTTTCGGGAAGTGTTCTCCACCTGCAACCACTGCTGCCAGGCTGGCCGACTGTCGAACCGTCCATCAACCTGACCGATGTTCAATACGGCAACATCCTCGCGGCCTTCCAGATTGCCTATGCGTTGGGGGTAGTCTTCGCAGGTCGGCTTGTCGATCGGCTTGGTTGTCGCAGAGGCTATCCGATTGTGACCGGGTTATGGAGCCTGGCGGCGATGGGTCATGCGCTGGTAAATTCCGTCTTCGGATTTTCTGTGGCACGCTTCTTGCTGGGGCTGGGTGAGAGTGGCAATTTCCCGGCGGCAATCAAGGCAACGGCTGAGTGGTTCCCGCCGAAAGAACGCGCGCTGGCAACGGGAATCTTCAACTCGGGTGCTGGGGTAGGGGCAATCCTGGCTCCGCTGGCAGTGCCGTGGGTCGCGTTGCATTTCGGGTGGCGCGCATCTTTTCTCGTCACCGGCGTGTTCAGCGCTATCTGGATCGTGTGGTGGTCGATTAAGTATCGGACGCCACATGGGAAGAGCTTGGCGACTATCTCGGGACAGACTTCGAGAATTCCAGTGGCGTCGGTCGCTTGGTGGAGGCTCCTGCACTATCGTCAGACATGGGGCTTCATGCTCGGCAAGTTTCTCACCGATCCTGTGTGGTGGTTCTTCCTATTCTGGCTGCCGCAGTATTTCAATTCGCGTTTCAAACTCGATCTCTCGCATCTTGGGCCTCCGCTGGTTATCGTCTATGTCGTCTCAATGTTCGGCAGCATTTTTGGCGGCTGGTTGCCGCGCGGATTCACCCACCTGGGAATGCCGCTCAAGAAAGCCCGCCTCGCGGCCATGCTGACCTGCGCATGCCTCGTTGTGCCCATCGCAGTTGCGGGTGGACTGCATTCTGTCTGGCTTGCGGTAGGACTGTTAAGTCTCGCGGCAGCGGCACACCAGGGATGGTCGGCGAACATCTTCACGACTGCTTCCGACATGTTTCCCGCTCGATTCGTAGGGACAGTGGTGAGTTTTGGTCAGGTCGCCGGAGCGCTTGGCGGCGCGATCTTCCAGCCTGTTTGCGGGCATATTCTGCAACTGACGCATAGCTTCGTGCCGCTGTTTCTTTATTCGGCGGTTGCCTATCTTATCGCGTTGCTGTTGCTGCGAGCTCTGGCTCCGGGACTTGAGCAAGCTTTGCCGGGCGATTGAAACACGATGACAGAAGTAAATCGAAGCGCGCTGATCGGGCTCCTTCGCCTGTTTGTTTCATTGGCGGTGTTGGTATTTCTTCCCGCATGGACCCTGCATTACTGGCAGGGGTGGGTCTGTCTGCTTGTCTTTTTCGCCTCGGCTCTTGGGATTACCGTCTATTTAGCAAAGAACAGTCCTGCCCTGCTTGCGCGCAGGATAAAGGCCGGAGCAAAGGCTGAATCCGAGAAGACGCAGAAGGTCATCCAGTTCTTTGCAGCTATCGCCTTTGTTTCACTGTTCGTCCTGTCCGCGATGGATCATCGCTTTGGTTGGTCGAGAGTGCCGCTTGTCGTGGTAATTGCCGGCGACCTTCTGATCGCGCTCGGATTTGCTTTTGTCCTTTGGGTATTCAAGGTGAACTCATTCACGTCGGGGATTGTAGAAGTTGCACCCGATCAGCAGGTGATTACTTCAGGGCCGTATACGATTGTGCGCCATCCCATGTACCTTGGGTCGTTGGTGATGCTTATAGGAATTCCGTTGAGTCTCGGTTCTTTGTGGGGACTTCTCACAATCGTCTTCATGGCAGCAGTAATCGTCCTGCGTCTCCTCGATGAGGAGCAGTTTCTCGCGACGAACCTGGCAGGATACCGTGCTTATACGGAGCACGTGCACTACCGCTTGGTGCCCTTTGTCTGGTGAGAGAATTCGGGAGAGGAAGAAATATGTCGGCAGCACGCAAACTGCGCATGGGGATGGTCGGAGGCGGGCCGGGAGCGTTCATCGGGCCTGTCCACCGGATTGCCGCCGAACTAGATGGCAAGATCGAACTGGTTGCAGGCGCCTTTTCGCAGTCTGCCGACCGGTCGCGCGAGGCCGGCGAGTCCTACAAGATCGATCCCGATAGGGCATATGCGAGTTATCAGGAAATGTTGGAAGCAGAGCGCCGTCGGCACGATGCGATAGACTTCGTCGCGATCGTCACTCCAAATCATCTTCACCTGCCCATCGCTGAGGCGGCCCTGAAGGCAGGCTTTCCGGTGATGAGCGACAAGCCGGCGACAGCCACCTACGCCGAAGCACTCGCGCTCGAGAAGGCCGTCGCCACCTCGGGACTTCCTTACGGATTGACCCACACTTACGCGGGGTATCCTCTAGTTCGCGAAGCGAGAGAAATTTGCGCAAGCGGAGCGCTGGGCAAGATTCGCAAGATCGCTGTCGAGTACCTGCAGGGATGGCTCAGTCAGCCCATCGAAAATACCGGACAGAAGCAGGCTACCTGGCGCTCCGATCCCGCTTTGAGCGGACAAGGCGGCTGCATTGGCGATATCGGTACCCATGCTTTCCATTTGGTGGAATATGTCACCGGACTTCAGGTGACCGAGTTGAATGCGACTCTGCTTTCAGTGGTCGGGAGCAGGCGGGTCGACGACGATTGCACAGCCCTGTTGCGCCTCGATAATGGAGCGAACGGGGTGCTGATGGCGTCTCAAATCGCGGCGGGCGAGGGCAATGGTCTTCGTCTGCGTGTCTATGGCGAGGCGGGTTCGTTGGACTGGAAGCAGGAGGACCCGAACCGGCTCCGGCTGAAATGGCAGCATGGGCCGGAAGAGATTCGTCATGCAGGAGGAAGCTATCTAGGACACAGCGCGCGCACCGCGACTCGACTGCCGGGCGGCCACCCGGAGGGTTATCTTGAGGCCTTTGCGGTGCTCTATCGTGAATTTGCCGATGGCATTGAGGCGTGGAAGGCGGGGCAGTCCGCACCATTGCCCTCGACGCTGCCAGGCATCGCGGCGGGCGTACGCGGGATGCGATTCATTGACCGTGCAATCGAAAGCAGCCAGCGCAAAGGTTGGATTGAATTTTAGCGTTGGATTTAGACGCGCAGGGGAAACGAAATGAAAACCATCAAGGGACCGGGAATCTTTTTAGCGCAGTTTGCCGACGATAATGCGCCATTCAATTCATTGGAGGGGCTGGCTGGCTGGGCGGCAAAACTGGGATTCGTTGGAGTGCAGATTCCCACTTGGGACAAACGGCTGTTTGATTTGAGGGCGGCTGCAGAAAGCCAGGATTATTGCGACGAGATTCTGGGTGTGCTCAACGAAGCGGGCGTCGCCGTGACCGAGTTGTCAACGCACCTGCAAGGGCAACTCATAGCCAGCCATTCGGCTTACGATGTCCTGCTTGAGGGTTTTGCTCCGCGCGAATTGGCTGGAAATCCCAAGGAGAGTCAGGCCTGGGCTGTGCAGCAGTTGGAATGGGCTGCGAAGGCGAGCCGGAATCTCGGTCTGAACGCGCACGCGACTTTTTCTGGGGCGTTGGCATGGCCGTTTTTCTATCCATGGCCGCAACGGCCCGCGGGGCTTATTGATGAAGCTTTCCAGGAGTTGGGGAGACGATGGCTGCCGATCCTGAACGACTTCGATGACGTGGGTGTAGATGTATGTTTCGAGTTACATCCGGGGGAGGATCTTCACGACGGCGTGACTTATGAACGATTCCTTGCACAAGTCAACGATCACAAGCGCGCCAACATTCTTTATGATCCAAGCCACATGGTTTTGCAGCAATTGGACTATCTGGAGTTCCTGGATTTTTACCATGATCGTATCCGCGCCTTCCACGTGAAAGACGCCGAATTCCGGCCCAACGGCAAGAGCGGTGTCTATGGCGGCTATCAGGACTGGATCGACCGACCCGGGCGCTTCCGCTCATTGGGCGATGGCCAAGTAGATTTCGGTTCCATCTTCAGCAAAATGGCGCAGTACGACTTTCCCGGGTGGGCCGTGCTCGAGTGGGAGTGCTGCCTTAAGAATCCCAAGGCCGGCGCCACTGAAGGCGTCGCATTTATTCGCGACCGGATCATTCACGTGACTGATCGCGCCTTCGATGACTTTGCGGGATCCCCGGCAGACGAGGAGAAGAATCGAAGGATTCTCGGTCTCGATCCGCCACCGGAGGTTAGGTTGGATTGGTCGCGCGGCGATGGCAAGGGAGACCGCGGAAAATAAAGTCGTGCGTCCCAATCTCAATCTGCAACGAAGATCAAAGCAGACCCGGACAGGGCGAATCGGTCGGCCTGTACCGTAGTCGCATGCAGGTTCTACCATCGGATTTATGGAAGCACTAATTCTCGATGGCCAGCCGCTTGCGCTGGCTCAGATTGAGGCTGTTGCGCTCGGGATCTGCCCGGTGAAAGTTGCGGGCTCCGCCGTAGCTCGCGTAGAGCAAAGCCGGGCCTGCATTGAAGAGATTCTGGCGGCAGGCGAGACCGTCTATGGCGTAAATACGGGATTCGGAAAGTTATCCGACGTTCGCATAGCACCAGACAAGCTGGCCGACTTGCAAGTCAACCTTGTGCGCAGCCACGCAGGAGGTGTTGGGAACCCGCTGAGCGAAGCGGAGTCGCGTGCGATGCTGTTGCTGCGCGCCAATGTGCTGGCAAAGGGGTTTAGCGGCGTTCGACTCGTTTTGCTTGAATTGCTAGTCGCGCTGCTCAATGCAGGCGTGCATCCAGTCGTTCCGGAAAGGGGCTCCGTGGGAGCGAGCGGAGATCTGGCTCCTTTGGCACATCTGGCGCTCGTGTTAATCGGGGAAGGCGAGGCCTTCCATCGCGGAGTTCGGATAGCCGGCGGCGAAGCCCTGCGCCGTGCCGGGCTGCAGCCACTGCAATTGAGCCCGAAGGAAGGACTCGCTCTGCTGAATGGGACGCAGGCTATGACAGCCATTGGCGCTCTCGCTGTGGCGCGTGCTCAACGAGTCGTGCGTCTTGCCGATCTGGCAGGAGCCATGTCGTTGGAGGCGCTGATGGGCACACCGGCAGCCTTCGACGAGCGCATTCACTTGGCTCGCCCCCATGCGGGGCAAGTGGCCAGCGCCGCGCACTTGATGAAGCTGCTCGCGGAGTCCGAGATTCGCGAATCGCATCGCGAGCACGATACGCGCGTGCAGGATGCGTACTGTCTGCGCTGTATGCCGCAGGTTCACGGAGCGGTGCGCGACGTGTTGGCTCACGTGACCGGAGTGCTTGAGATTGAGGCCGGATCGGCGACGGACAACCCGTTGATCTTTCCGGAGACATCTGTCAAGGCACAACACCGCGGAGAAGTGTTGTCTGGGGGAAACTTCCATGGCGCCCCCTTGGCATATGCGTTCGACTACGCAGCACTCGCATTGACCGATCTCTGTGGCATCACAGAACGGCGCATCGACCGGTTATTGAACCCGGATATCAACGAAGGACTGCCCGCATTTCTTTCCGCCGATCCAGGATTATCGTCGGGGTTCATGATCGCGCAGATCGTGGCTGCGGCACTAATCAACGAGTGCCAGGTGCTTTCGCATCCATCTTCGACCGGGAGCATTCCTACCGATGGCGGCAAGGAAGATCATGTGTCGATGGGCATGACAGGAGCTCTCAAGCTGCGCCAGATTGTGGAAAACGCCGAACGTATCCTTGCCATTGAGCTGATGTGCGCCGTCCAGGGGCTGGAATATCGCAAACCTCTGCGGCCGAGCCGGGAGATCGAACGCGCCCATGCGGCAGTGCGTGCTGTGATTCCGCGCCTGGATCAAGACCGGACGCTTGCTCCCGATATCGAGGCGCTGGCTGCGGTCTTGCGAGCGGGGTATCTCGACGCGTGGCGCGACTGATTGCGATGAGTCGAAAGCCATTTCTCCGCAATCCAGATTGTGGAAGGACGCGATCAATGTAGGATGAAGGACGAGCACAGGGGGCCGACAAGGTGAAGCTCTATCGCACTCCGGAGGGATGCGTCGTTGAAGAAGCTAACCGATACCACCCGCTGGGTGCGATACCGATAGACTTTCTATTGGCGCGGGAGGATTTGCCGGAATATCTTTCGGAGTTCATCGAGACGATCACGCCATCGGAAGAATTTCACCAGTCGGAGATTCTAGCGCCGATCGGGCATCAGGAAGTCTGGGCAGCCGGGGTCACCTACTTCCGCAGCCGCGGCGCACGAATGGAAGAAGCGCAGAACGCTGGCGGCGACTTTTACGATCGCGTCTATTCGGCGGAACGTCCGGAGCTCTTCTTCAAATCCACGGCAAGCCGCACGGTAGGCGCCGGTGGCAAGGTGTGCATTCGCGCCGATGCCCATTGGTCCGTCCCCGAGCCTGAATTGACGCTGGTGGTGAGCCCGAAGGGCCGGATCGTCGGCTATACGATTGGGAACGATATGAGCTCGCGCGATATTGAGGGCGAGAATCCCCTTTACTTGCCTCAGGCGAAGGTCTACAACGGCAGTTGCGCGCTGGGGCCTGCCATATTGGTGAGCGAGAGCTCCTTGCCGCAATCGACCGAGATCACTCTGGAGATTGACCGGCACGGTCGTGTGGAGTTTTCCGGCTCCGTTGCACTGACGGAATTGAAACGCGATCCCAAAACTCTCGTCGAATATCTGCTCCGCGATAACTCATTCCCGAGTGGCTGTTTTCTGATGACGGGAACAGGCATCGTGCCTCCCAGCTCGTTTACGCTGGCCAGAGGCGATCGGATCCGTATCACGATTGAGCCGATCGGCACGCTTGAGAATGAGGTTGCCTGAAGAAGAGCGGCGCGACTCCTCAAAGAAGATTCTTCTTCAAGAACTCCAGAGCCCGCGCCCGCGCCAATGCAGCGGCCTGCGGATTGTAACTGGCGCGCATGTCGCAGTTGAATCCGTGTCCTGTTCCCTCATACCAGTGAATTTCAACTTCAAAATGCGCCGAATGAACGGCCTCCACCTGCTCGGCAGGAATGTGCGTGTCCAGTTTTCCAAAATGCAATTGAACCGGAACCTTCGGCATTTCTGCGGCGAAGTTTCCGATGCGTCCGGCATAGTAGCCCACGGCGGCGGCCGGATGCAGCCGCGTTGCGCTGAGCCATGCCAGAAGGCCACCGAAACAATAGCCGATCACCCCGACCTTTTTGCCGATTTCCTTCGCGGTATAGGCAAGGGCTGCATCGACATCGGCGAGCGCTTTTACGATGTCAGTTTTCTGTAGCAGGGCCATGCCCTTCCTGGCATCCTCGCCTTCATAGGAAAGTTCGACACCTCGTTCGACTCGATCGAAGAGCGCCGGAGCCACTGCAAAGAAACCATCCTTCGCGTAGCCATCGGCCACCGAACGAATGTGCCGATTCACGCCAAAAATCTCCTGAATGACTACCAATCCCGCGATAGGCTCGCCCGCAGGCTTCGCGGCATACGCGTCCAATTCGTGGCCGTCGACGGCCTGAATCTTTACCGTTTCTCCCATGATTCACCCTCTGCTCAAGATAAATCCATCAACCTCGGCTCGAGTTGGCATCGAGGCTTGTGCCCCGCGCCGTGTCACGGAAATGGCTGCGGCCGCGGAAGCAAAACATGCCGCCGCCCAGGCATCGCGCCCTTCGAGCAAGCCGACGGCGAAAGCTCCATTGAAGCAATCTCCGGCGGCCACCGTGTCCAGGGCTTCTACTCTGAAGGGGCGCACCCACTTCGCTTCGCAACCCGCGACGGCGACATACGCGCCCTCGGAGCCACGCTTCAACACAACTCCCTTCAGTCCTCGTGCCAATAATCGCTTCGAAGCTTCTTCGGGAGCGTCGACTTTGCCGATGTAAAGAGCCGCCTCCGTCTCATTCGGCGTGAACCATGCGATTTGCGTCCACACTGAATCAGGCAATTCCGCTGCGGGCGCAGGATCAAGCATCACCGGAACACCCGCCTCCGCACATATGGCGAGTGTGGGTCTCACGGTTTCGAGCGGCAGCTCCAGTTGGCAGAGAACCATTCCAGCGGAGCGAATGAGATCCGCGTGCTCCTCGACGATTGCGGGAGTCATTTTTCCGTTGGCGCCTGGTACGACGACAATGCAATTCTCGCCGCTCGATGCCACAAGAATCGGCGCGACGCCCGAAGGCCCGGTGACGCGCGTGACCGCTTCTGTCTTGACACCGGCATCTTTCAGATTGTCGAGCAACGCCTGACTGAAGACATCCTCTCCGACGGCTCCGACCATATGGACCGGATAGCCGAGGCGAGCGACAGCCACAGCCTGGTTTGCACCTTTTCCGCCGGGTGTCGTCGTGAAGTCTGTGCCGATGAGGGTTTGGCCGGCGAGCGGAATACTGGGTGTGCTCGCGACCAGATCCATGTTGATGCTGCCCACGACGACGATGGGTTTTTGGGAAAGCGTCATTTTATCGGTCCAAACCTAATAGAGGGGAGCGAGCGCAATGGCTCCTAGTCCCAGCAGAAAAAAGACAAACATCAGGACAAGGTACGTCTTAGCATTAGGTGGCGAACCGGCAAATTCGTGCCAAACAAAGATACCCCAGCATGCCGAAATCATGGTTGCGCCTTGGCCGATTGAATAGGAAACGGCTGGCCCGACCTTGTGTGCCCCGGACCCCAAAAAGTTCGCAACCGCGCCAGCACACCAAATCATCCCGCCGAGGATTCCCGCAAAATGCCAGCGCCACAAGGCATCCCAGTAGCCTGATCCATGCACGCGAGGTTTGCCGTCGAGCGGCTTCCACATCAGGATCAAATTCGCCGGTACGGTAGAGAGAAGCACGCCGACAGCGAAGAACGTGGCAATCGCATAGGGACCGGGTCCAGGGTTTCCGCGCTCCCCCTGCATGGCACGAGCCACCAGCGGATAGAAGCTGCCCATCAAGACGCCCGCTATGAGGCTCAACACAATCCCACGTGTCGACGTAGCCTTCGAGCGCTTTTCGCGTGCGCGATAAGCGGCTGCATCCAGAATGATGGCGACCGTCACAAGAGCCACTCCTCCGAAAAGCAAAATGGGATTCGCCTTCGGATTGACGAAGTAGCTCCAGACGGACCCGACGACAAGCGCAAGCCCTATTCCCACAGGGAATGCCACGGCGAGACCGGCTATATCGATCGCGGCGACCAATAGGAGATTCGCGACATTGAAAACCACACCGCCAAGGGCAGCCATCTTCATCGATTCCAACGGAGACTCGACGATGTCACTCAAAAAAGGCAATCCAGCGGCCCCATGGTTGCCCGCTGTGAGGCCGAGAAACAGGGCGCCGAGGAGTACGCCGATGGCGTAGTCCCAATAAAAGAGCTGGAAGCGATATCCAGGGCAAAACTTGAGCGTGTTGGCCCACGAGCCCCAGCAAAGCATGCTCAGCAACATCAAAAGAAGTGCGGCCTGATAGGTCGCAGGAAGAAGCATTCCTGTTTGCCCCATGTACGCGGACTAATAGCTGTAACGAGGGAACCATAGCGTCTTCCCCCGCCCCGACGCAAATAATAAAGGAGCATGACGCGGCTGAAGCTGTTGACCCACTAATGTTTTGCCGTCTCCACAGCCTCAGTCAGTGCGGGGACTACCTCAAAGAGATCGCCGACAATTCCGTAGTCAGCGATTTCGAAGATCGGCGCATCGGGGTCCTTGTTGATCGCCACGACGCATTGGGATCCTCTCATGCCCACAAGGTGCTGAATGGCTCCCGAGATCCCCACCGCCAAATAAAGCTTTGGGGAAACGGTCTGACCTGAACTGCCCACTTGCCGCTCGATTGGCAACCAACCGTTGTCGCAGATCGGCCGGGAGGCGGCCAACTCCGCTCCCAGTGCGGTCGCAAGCTCTTGCACGATGCCCAGATTCTCGGCCTCTTTAATGCCGCGGCCGACGCTCACAATAAATTGCGCCGATCCAAGATCGACAGTCTGCGCTGAGCCACGGAATGGCTGGCTGGGCTTGGTGCGAATCTGCGCTTGCTCGATTTTGGGCTCAAATATCTCGATCGTCGCCGCAGCCGACTCTGCCTGGTACCCACGAAATGCCCCCGACTGCACCGAGACGAAGCAAGTTCCGCTGCCGGAATGGCTGTACTCTCCATTGAGACGGCCCTGCATCAGCTGACGCACAAAGACCGGGCCGGCCCCAATTCCGGTCACGTCACCGATGAGCACCTGGCCAAACCGCGCAGCAAGTGCCGGCGCGAAATCCCGCACCTGATAAGTATGCGGAAAGACGAGATAATCGGGCTGCTCGGTGCGAATGAACTGCTCCAATGCCAGCGTGAAAGCATCGGATGTGTAACCAGCCAGCAAAGCGTGTTCGATACGCACGACCTTCGCGACAGCTTTGGTTGCGATTTCGGCAGCCATGGAATCCGTCTGGGCTCCTGGCAGGATTGCGTTCACGGGCAGACTCAATTGCGCGCCCAGCGTATGGCCTGCGGCCAAAGCCTCCCAGCTCATGCGTGCAATTCGTCCATTCCGCTCTTCCAACACCACCCATACGCCGCTCATATCACCCTCGCTTCGAATTTCAGCTTTTCCACGAGGGCCGTTGCGGCTTCTTTTGGCGAGCCACCCAGAAGCTGTGTGGACTTTTGCTTCTGCGGCGCTGAAATTCGTTCGAGAACGACAACCGGCGGCGCGACCGAACCAAGCTCTTGAGAGGTCACGCGTCGAATCTCTTTGGTCTTGGCCTTTTTGATTCCCATGAGGGTCGCATAGCGCAGCTTGTTGCCTCCGGACTGAATGGTGAGAACAGCTGGAAGCGGCAACTCAATCGTCTGGAACCAGCCCTCTTCGAGTTCGCGTTTCACAATGAGGCCGGCTTCGGTCTTTTCGACATGCAGAATGAGCGAAGCGTGCGGCAGCCCGAGCAACTCCGCCAGAATGACCCCGGTTTGCCCATATCCAAGATCATCCGACTGCAGCCCAGTCAAGGTCAGGTCGGGGCTCTCAGTCCCAATTGCCTTCGATAGCAGCCGAGCCACGCCAAGCGCGTCGCGTTGGTTGAGATCGTCGCAGTCAACGTGAATGGCGCGATCAGCGCCCTTGGCCAGCGCTTCACGAATCGTTGAACCCACGCGCTCGGGGCCCGTGCTGACCACGACGACTTCACCGCCGTGCTTTTCTTTCAGTTGCAGCGCCTCTTCCAGTGCGTATGCATCGGATTCGTTGAGAGCCCACTGCATATCTCCTTCCTCGATCCATTTGCTGGTTGAGTCGACGTGCACCTGGGCATCGCGTTCCGGCACTTGTTTGATGGCAACAATGATCTTCATAGAATAGGGCTCTCGTTTATCCTACGTTGGCGCTGTCGGGGGCCGCGCCAGGCAGATTGCGCGCGATCAATTGCGCGACATCCAGCAGCTGCGGTGCGCCTGTTCCTTTTGATGCCAGCGCATCGCGAAACATCGTATTGCAAAACGGGCATGCCGTTCCGATGGTGCCAGCTCCCGTTTCAACCAGCTCGGCAGTCCGAACATGACTCACCCGCTCGCCCTTCTCTTCGCCGAGGAACGCCAGCCCGCCGCCGGCCCCGCAGCAGAAGCTGCGCTCGCCACTGCGTGGGGCCTCGACTAGATGTCCCGAGGCTCGAACAGCAGCCCGCGGCTCCTCGTAAACATTGCGATAGCGTCCCAAATAACAAGGATCGTGGTAAACGATCTTCTCTTGGCTTTGGACGGTCGGCAGTTGGCTGAGATGCCTAGCTAGAAACTCGCTGTGATGTTCGATCTCCGGCGGCGTGCCGTATTCCTTCCAGTCTTCTTGAATGGTGCGGACACAATGCGGACAGATGGAAACGACCTTTTTCACTTTTGCCTGGGCCATCGCTTCCAGATTCGATTCGGCCAGTTGCTGATAGACAAGGTCGTTCCCAAGCCGTCGAACGGGGTCACCGGTGCATTTCTCCTTGCGCAACACGCCGTAACTGGTGCCCAGATATTTCATCACGCGCACAAAGTCAGCAACGATTTCGCGGCCCTTGGGATCGTAACCGCCCATGCAGCCAAGCCAGAGGCAATACTCCTGCGAGCCATTGAAATAGGGAAGTTCTTGCTTCTGGATGAACTTGTCTCGGTCCGTTGCGCTCATTCCAAGCGCATTCGAGCCGCGCTCAAGGGCAAGGAAAAGCTTGGCACCGTGGTCGTCCTCCCATGCGCCCGTGTTGACCGCGCCACGGCGCAGGCCAATGAGGATGGGGAGATGCTCGATGCCGACAGGGCATTGGAACTCGCAAGCCCCGCACGTGGTGCACTGAAAAACAGCCTCCTGGGAGTTGTATTTTCCTAGCAACGGCTCAGAGGATGCTGGGCCGTACTCGTTCAGGTAGCTGCGCAGCCCAAGGATAATTTCCTTAGGGTTCAGAGTCTTCCCGGTGTTGGCAGCTGGGCAGTGTTCGGTACAGCGGCCACATTCCACGCAAGAGTAGGCCTGAAGACTGACCAGGCGAGTCAAATCTGCACCCGTAACGAGGCCGAAGTCTTCATCACCCACCAAGGGTGGAATTTGGCTGAAACTTCCGCGCGATAGAAAAATAGTGACAGGACTGAGCACGAGATGAAGATGTTTCGTGTGAGGAATGATGGGTAGAAAGATCAGCAGTGTGATGGTATGAGACCACCAGAGCAGTCGCGCGGTGGCGCTGGTGTCCACAACGAAAAATGCAGTGAGATAGGTGGCCATCAAGAGAAAAATCAGGAGCGCAATAAAGCCGGATTCCCACGAGAGTTTCTCGCCGAGCCAACGGGGCCTGACGAGAAATCGCCGGACGAAGAGCCCCAATATGCCTGCAGCGCATGCAACAGCAAACGCGGCGGCAAGATAGAAATAGAAACGGCCAAACCAGCCGATCGGATCAAGAAATCCAAATCCGAGACCCACGGCGCAATGATTCAGCGTCACTAGAGCAAACGCACAGAAGCCCCAGAACACGAAAGCGTGAGCCAGCCCCGGCAGCGGTCGCTGGCGGATGACCTTGGCCTGGCAAAGCACCTCCCAAAAGAAATCCCACGCGCGTTTCCCCAAGGGAAACAAACGAAGATCGGCGTCCTTTTTTGAGGCCAGAATTTTCCTGAGAATGGGGCCTAGCCGCCGCCAGAAAAGCAGCCCCGAACCTGCCGCGAGCACTACAAAAAGGAGTTTTTCCGGGAGTAAAAAGTGCTGTGGCTCGGCCAGCGTGGGGAGGGAGGAAATCATAGGCGAACGAAGCAACAATACAGGATAGGGGCCCTTGCCGTCGCGTGCGAGCCGGCTCAAGCACGATGAGCACGATGCTTGTCAGCCGGCGAATGAATTCACGAATTCAGCGCGGATAAGGCTTGTGGCCGAAGGCCAGCATCTATCTCTTTTCCCAACCGAACCACGAGCGGCGGCAAAGCCTCAATGTCTG
>CAZAQN010000034.1:0-44225 GCA_964487345.1 uncultured Occallatibacter sp.
TTCCCCGACAGACGCTCGAAGATCAGGAAAAAATCGTGCTCCAGGATCAGGGAACTGTGAAGAACGACCAGGGCACAGTTCAGTATGACCAGGTGCAGGTTGACTACTGTCACATCACCTCTCCGATCTCGGGGCGCGTCGGTCTGCGTTTGGTGGATCCGGGCAACCTGGTGACGGCGAACTCCACGACAACTCTTGTGGTGGTCACCCAACAACAGCCGATCACGGTCATATTCACTTTGGGTGAAGACAGTCTGCCCCAAGTCCAAAAGCACATGAAGGGTGGCAAGCCCCTCAATGTCGAAGCCTATGACAGAACGCAGCAGAAGCTGTTGGCATCGGGCAAGCTGATCACGATCGATAACCAGATCGACACCACCTCGGGCACAGTCAAGCTGCGCGCTCAGTTCGACAACAAGGATAGTTCCCTTTTCGCGAATCAGTTTGTCAACACCCGTCTCCTCGTCAACACACTGACTAACCAGACGCTGATTCCCTCCTCGGCTATTCAGCACAACGGGAACACCGATTTTGTCTATTTGATCACCGATCCGAAGACGGGCAAACCGCCGGCGAATCCGCAAGAATGCTCGCAACAGCAGATCTGCAAAGCGACGATGCGGAACTTGAAGAGCGGAAATTCGGATAAGGGCAATACCGCGGTGCAGGGACTTCAGCCGGGAGATGTAGTAGCCAACAGCAGTTTTGAAAAACTACAGAACGGCTCGCAGGTCACCTACTCCAAGGTGAGGCTGCCTTCCTCATCCGACTCGGCGGAGAGCGATGTTCCATGAACCCGTCCCGGCAATTTATTCTGCGGCCCGTTGCGACCGCGCTGCTGATGGCAGCCATTCTTCTGGTGGGAATCGTCGCTTTTTTTCAGTTGCCGATCTCTGCGCTGCCTGAAGTCGATTACCCGACAATCCAGGTTCTCACCTTCTATCCAGGCGCCAGCCCGGATGTAATGGCCACCACGGTTACGGCGCCGTTGGAACGCCAGTTTGGCGAAATGCAGGGCCTGAGCCAGATGACATCGACCAGCGCCGGAGGCGTGTCGGTGATCGTGCTGCAGTTCAACCTCACGCTGAACCTGGACGTGGCCGAAGAAGAAGTACAGTCGTCCATCAACGGTGGGCAGAGCTTTCTTCCCTCCGACCTGCCAACGCCGCCGGTCTATAACAAGACCAATCCCGCGGACGCCCCGGTTCTGACGCTGGCAATCTCCTCACCCACGATGCCGCTTTCGCAGGTGGAGGACCTGGTCGATACGCGCCTTGCTCCGCGCATCTCGCAGTTGAGCGGAGTAGGACTGGTGAGCATCAGCGGTGGCCAAAAGCCTGCGGTGCGCATTCAGGTGAATCCGGTCCAGCTCTCCTCCTACGGACTCAACATGGAGGATGTGCGCACCGCGCTGACACAGGCCAGCGTCAACTCTGCCAAGGGCAACTTCGATGGCCCGCGACAGGACTATCAGATCGATGCGAACGATCAGATCACGGACGCAAATGGATACAAGAATGTCGTGATCGCGTATAGCAACGGAGCGCCTGTTTTTGTTAAAGACGTCGCCAATGTGATCAACGGGGTCGAGAACACAAGGCAGGCGGCCTGGATGAACCAGACGCCGGCAGTCATTTTGAACATTCAGCGCCAGCCAGGGGCGAACACCATCACGGTTGTCAAAAGGATCCGGGCGATTCTGCCTCAGCTCGAGGCCAATCTTCCCGCTTCGATCCAGGTAACGACCATGACCGACATGACGACCAGCATTCAGTCCTCAGTGAGCGATGTTGAGTTCGAACTGATGCTGACGATTGCGCTGGTCGTAATGGTCATTTTCCTTTTTCTGCGCAGCCTCCGGGCAACGATCATCCCCAGCATTGCCGTTCCACTGTCGCTGGTGGGAACGTTTGGCGTCATGTATCTACTGGGATATAGCCTAGACAACTTGTCGTTGATGGCGCTGACGATTTCGACGGGCTTCGTCGTGGACGACGCGATCGTGATGATCGAAAACATATCGCGATACCTCGAAGAAGGCATGGAGCCGATGGAAGCTGCGTTGAAGGGCGCGGGACAGATCGGGTTCACCATCGTCTCTCTGACGGTCTCGCTCATTGCAGTGCTCATTCCTCTGCTGTTCATGGGAGATGTTGTAGGCCGCCTCTTCCGCGAGTTCGCCGTTACGCTGGCCGTCACCATCGTGATATCTGCAGTGGTTTCGCTCACGCTCACTCCGATGATGTGTGCGCGCATTCTGCGGCACACTCCGGATGAACAACAGAGCCGTTTTTACCATGTGTCCGAAAAGATGTTCACCAACATGATCGCCTTTTACGGGCGGACATTGAAGGTCGTGTTGCGCTATCAGACCATCACGTTGCTTATAGCCGCAGCAACGCTCGTTCTGACCATCGTCTTGTATATTTTCATTCCCAAGGGTTTCTTCCCGGTCCAGGACACCGGCGTAATTCAAGGCATCACCCAGGCATCCCAATCGATTTCTTATCCCGACATGGCGACGCGCCAACAGGAGGTTGCGCGTGTCATTCTTGCAGACCCTGCAGTCGAAAGCATTTCATCATTTATCGGGGCCGACGGAATCAACACGACGTTGAATAGCGGACGAATCTCAATCAATTTGAAGCCTCTGAACCAGCGCGACATGAGCGCTTCCGATGTGATTCGCCGTTTGCAGAATCGCCTGCAACAGGTTTCCGGAATTCAGATTTACATGCAGCCGGTGCAGGACATCACAGTGGACGATCGTGTGAGCCGCACACAATATCAGTACACACTGGAAGACCCTGACACGGACGAATTGAATGAATGGACCGGCAAATTTGTTGCCGAGTTAAAGAAGCTGCCTGCGCTGGAAGACGTAGCGACTGACCAACAAATGGGAGCACGAGCGATCTCGCTCATGATTGACCGCGTGACGGCGTCGCGGCTCGGTATTGCGCCTACCACGATCGATAACACTCTCTACGATGCTTTTGGCCAGCGCGAGATCAATACTCTCTATACGCAGCTTAACCAGTATCACGTCATCCTTGAGACCGCGCCAGAATGGCAGAAGAATCCCGCCAGTTTGGGTAACCTGTATATCCAGGGGAATGCATCTTCAGGTGCGAGCGGCGCAGGGGCGGCAACATCCTTCTCCGCTTCAGCTTCGGCGTCAGCAGGCACCAATGCGCTTACGACGTCGGTCAAATACACGCCATCCTCAGCGGTCCTCACAAAGCCGGCCTCGGCGATTGGGAGCGCCGCATCGTCGGGCTCATCCTCTCAAAACGGCGGTACGACTGCGGGAAGCACACCGAACACCGCCACCAGCGCGACCAGCGCCAATGCGATCCCTCTGAGCGCATTTACACAGGCCTCGCCCATTACAGAGGCCCTCTCGATCGAACATCAGGGACAGTTCCCTTCTGTCACCGTATCGTTCAATCTTGCTCCCCGCGCTTCTCTTGGAACGGCGATAACGGACATCGACAAAGTGGCGAAGAAGCTGAACTTTCCACCAAGTCTCCAGGCAGACTTTCAAGGAACCGCAGCTTCCTTCAAGAATTCACTGTCCAACGAAGCCCTGCTCATTCTGGCTGCACTCGTCACCGTCTACATTGTCCTCGGCGTGCTGTATGAAAGCTTCATCCATCCGATTACGATCCTTTCCACGCTGCCGTCGGCGGGTGTGGGCGCTCTGCTCGCCTTGATCATCTGTCGAGAGGATCTTTCGGTTGTGGCCATCATTGGAATCATCCTGCTGATCGGCATCGTAAAAAAGAACGGCATCATGATCGTCGACTTTGCGCTGGAATTAGAGCGCGAACATGGCAAGTCTTCGACCGACGCGATCTATGAAGCCAGCCTGCTGCGGTTTCGTCCCATCATGATGACGACCATGGCCGCGCTGCTGGGCGGCATTCCGCTCGCGGTCGGCACGGGTCTTGGATCGGAGTTGCGCCGTCCACTCGGTATTGCAATGGTTGGGGGACTTCTGCTCAGCCAGGTCCTGACGCTTTACACGACGCCCGTGATCTACATCTTCTTCGACAGACTCGGCGAGCGCATCACCGGCCACAGACCATCGCACTTGCGAAAGGGCGATGAGCAGCAGGCGGCGGCGGAACACGCATGAGCCTATCTTCCCCATTCATCCGGCGGCCGATCGGCACTACACTGCTCACCGTTGCGGTTGCAATTGCAGGTGGGATCGCTTTCACGGTTCTGCCCGTTTCCCCGCTGCCTCAGGTCGATTTCCCAACCATCAGCGTGTCGGCCAGTCTTCCCGGAGCCAGTGCACAGATCATGGCCGCTTCGGTGGCCACTCCGCTCGAGCGGCAGTTCAGCCATATCGCCGGCATCACGGAGATGACATCCTCGAGCTCGCTTGGAAGTACTTCGGTGACACTTCAGTTCGACCTCAGCCGTAATATCGATGGGGCTGCGCGAGATGTGGAAGCGGCCATCAATGCTGCGCGGACGTATCTCCCGATTAATCTCCCCTCGAATCCGTCGTATCGCAAAGTGAATCCGGCCGATGCGCCCATCATGATTCTCGGCCTCACCTCAGACAAATACGATGTGACCAAGGTCTACGACCTCGCTTCGACCATCCTGGAACAAAAATTGTCGCAGATCCAAGGGGTCGGACAAGTAGGTGTCGGAGGCGGCGCGACGCCCTCGGTGCGCGTTGAGGTCGACCCCAAGAAGCTTGAGAGCTTCGGCCTGACGTTGGGAGCGGTTCAATCGATCCTGAGCCTGCAGAATTCGCACGAACCCCGCGGGCAACTCTCCGACGGAACCGTGACCGCTGACATCATTACGAATGACCAGATCTCTAAGGCAGATGACTATAGGCCTCTGATTGTCGGATATCACAACGGCTCTGCGGTTCGCCTGTCTGACGTGGCGGACGTGGTGGACTCCACGCAGAATCTGCGCACCGCCGGATATATGGATGGGACGCGCGCAATCTTCATCATCATCTTTCGACAGCCCGGCGCCAACATCATTCAGACCGTCGACCGCATTCAGGCGCAACTGCCATTCCTCGAAGCAGTTCTTCCGCAGGGCATTAAGACAACGATCGTGCTCGACCGGACCAATACGATTCGGGCTTCCGTCTCCGATGTGGAGAAGACTCTGGTCGGTTCTGTCATCCTCGTTGTGCTCGTGGTCTTTATTTTCCTGCGCAGTCCTCGCGCCACGTTGATTCCAAGCGTCGCCGTTCCCGTGTCCCTCATCGGGACTTTCGCGGTGATGTACATGTTCGATTACAGCATCGACAACCTGTCGTTAATGGCGCTCACCATTTCGACCGGCTTCGTGGTGGACGATGCAATCGTGGTGATGGAAAACATCACGCGCCATCTGGAAGCGGGGATGGATTCGTTTTCCGCAGCGCTGCTTGGCGCCAAGGAGATCGGTTTTACTGTCTTCTCCATCAGCATGTCGCTGATCGCCGTCTTTATTCCGATTCTGCTGATGGGGGGCATCGTCGGCCGGCTATTTCGCGAATTCGCGGTCACTCTTTCGACTGCCATCCTCGTGTCCATGGTCATCTCGCTGACCACCACGCCGATGATGTGCGCGCACCTGTTGAAGGCACATCAGGAAGGCGAGAAGCATAATTGGTTCTATCGCACCAGCGAGAGATTCTTCGACGGCATGGTCTCAATCTACCGGCACTCGCTCGCATGGGTGCTCGACAATCCAGGGCTCACGCTAATAGTGCTGGTGCTCACTGTCGCGCTGAATGTCGTGGTCATCGTTCGAATTCCGAAAGGCTTCTTTCCACAGCAGGACACGGGCTCGGCGATCGGCATGGTGCAAGGGCCGCAAGATGCGTCCTTTCCTTTCATGAATTTCTCGGTGCAGACGCTTGTCGGCATCATTAAAGCCGATCCTGCCGTGGCGCATGTCAATGCTTACACAGGAGGACAGGGGGCCAGCAACGGCGGATTCATCTACATTGCCCTGAAGCCTCTGGGCAAAGAGCGCAAAGCGTCGGCAATGGATGTCATCAATCGACTGCGCCCCAAGATCAGTCGGCTTCCCATTGCCTCGGCGTTTATGCAGCCGGTACAGGATCTACGCATTGGAGGACGAGGCAGCGCGGCACTGTACCAGTACACGATCCAGGCCGATAATGTCGCCGACCTATTTCATTGGGGTCCGATTCTGCTGACGAACATGAAGAAGTTACCGGGACTACTGGATGTCAACACCGACCAGCAGAATGGCGGTTTGCAGGAATTGCTCACCTATGACCGCGTAACGGCTGCCCGGCTCGGCCAGACCGCGCAATCGCTTGACCAGTCGCTCTACAGTGCGTTCGGGCAGTCGGAAGTTTCGGTTATCTACACGCAGCTCAATCAATACTATGTCGTCATGGAGGTAGCTCCGCAGTTCTGGCAAACTCCATCGCAGCTCAACAACATCTATTTCAAACCGCCGACCTCGTCCTCCAGTTCGACAGGCGCCGGGCTCAATTCCGTATCGCCACTGATGAGCGTGATGAAGCCCCAGACGGGCACGACCCCCCTTCAGGTCAATCACACGGGGTTGTTTCCATCCGTCACGGTCTCGTTCAACATGGCCACTGGAATGTCGCTCAGTGACGCGACGCTCGAAGTATCGCGCATGGAAGCCGCGCTCGGGATGCCTTCCACCGTTCACGGTTTTTTTGCCGGCACCGCTGAGGCCTATCAGCAGTCGCTGGCTACCGAAAAGTACCTTGTGATCACTGCTCTGCTGGCAGTCTACATTGTGCTCGGAATACTTTACGAGAGCTTAATCCACCCGCTCACGATTATCTCCACGCTGCCTTCGGCCAGCGTCGGCGCCATGCTGGCCCTCATGCTGTTCCAGATCGATTTGAATGTCATTTCCATCATTGGCATCATCCTGCTCATTGGCATCGTCAAAAAGAATGCGATCATGATGATCGACTTTGCACTAATGGCGGAACGCCAGGAAGGCAAAAGCACCCACGATGCAATCTTCGAGGCCTGCATGCTTCGCTTCAGGCCCATCATGATGACGACTACGGCCGCAATTTGCGGGGCCTTGCCGTTGGCCTTTGGAACGGGCACCGGGTCGGAGTTACGCAGACCTTTGGGCATTACGATCGTGGGTGGTTTGTTGCTGAGTCAATTGTTGACGCTGTATACGACGCCCGTTGTTTATCTGGCCATGGACCGCATGCGGCTTTGGGCCTTAGGCAGATCCAGCGAAATGCCAAAACCCGAGACCGCAAGGGCCACGTCCTAATTGAGAGAGAGTATGAACCGATTCGCGCGAAAACCGATCGCACCTCTGGCCGCAATCGTCGGCACCGTCGTTTTGCTGGGCCCTATGAGTGGCTGCCGTGTCGGGCCGCCGTATCATGCACCCGCCCCGCCTGCCGTGACTGCCGCGAACTACAAGGAATCGACGATCAATTTTCAGGATGCCGACGGCTGGAAGGTTGCCAGTCCGCAGGATGCGATGATCCGAGGCAACTGGTGGGAGATCTTCAATGAGCCCGAGCTCAATGATCTGGAGAACCAGCTCAACATCAATAACCAGAACATCAAGATTTCGTTCGAGAACTTTATGGAAGCGCGCGCTCTGATCGCCGAGGCGCGAGCGCAGTATTGGCCCACCGTAACGGCCAACCCGGCATGGAGCCGCTCGCGCAGTTCGGGTAATTTGAGCAATTCGTCGCAGGCGAACCCTGGCAAGACCTCCACTCTCTGGTCAGCGCCGATTGAAGTCTCGTGGACACCGGATCTCTGGGGCAAGATTCGCAACGAAGTGCATGAGGCCCAATACACCTCGCAGGCGAGCGATGCTGATCTGGAACTCGAGAAGCTTACCGAACAGGCCAGTCTCGCTCAGTATTACTTCGAAATTCGCGGCCAGGACATGCTTCAAAAGATTCTCAACGAAACCGTAGCAGCTGATCAGAAGGCCCTGGACGCCGCGCAGGGCGCATACGACTCGGGTACCGGAGACTATATCTCCGTGGTCGAGGCCAAAGCAACGCTCAACTCCGCGCAGGCGTCCGCCGTGAACGTCGCGCTTTCGCGCGCGCAGTACGAACATGCAATGGCCATGTTATTGGGCAAAGTTGCCACTGATTTCTCGATTCCGGTCAAGCCGATGCTCTATACACCACCTGCAATTCCGACTGGTGTGCCTTCGCAACTCGCTGAGCGCAGGCCCGACGTCGCTGCCGCCGAGCGAACGCTTGCAGCGGCCAATTCTACAATTGGAATCGGCTACGGCGCATTCTTCCCGCAGGTGACAATCTCGGCTGGCGGCGGGTTCGAGAGCTCGACACTCAAGCATCTTTTCGATTGGCCGAGCCGTTTTTGGTCGATCGGCCCAACTGCAGCCCAAACCATCTTCGACGGCGGACTCTACCGCGCTGAGCTTCACCAATATGAGGCCACCTATAACGCAGATCTCGCAACCTATCGTCAAACCGTCCTCACTGCTTTCCAGCAGGTTGAAGACGCCATGGCGGGAACGCGAGTCTACTCACAGCAGGTACTTCGACAGCAGGAGGCAGTGAAATCTTCGCAGGAGTTTCTTGACTTGGAGATGCAGCGTTACAACACGGGCGTCGATCCCTATGTCGATGTTGTCACAGCTCAGACAACGGTACTTGGTAATCAAGTCACGCTGAATTCGATTCAGGTTCAGGAGATGCTATCCGCCGTCCAACTGGTTCAGGCACTCGGCGGAGGATGGGATCGAAGTCAACTGCTAACTCCCGCGCAAGTGGGCGCGAAGGTCCCGAAGGCCGATTACTCAATGCAGCACTAATCTGAGTTTTCCTGAGCGCATACGTGCACCCGACCGGCGTCCTGCGTTAAACGATAGTTTCCCAGAGCCCTGATTCAGCAGATCTGAAAATTGCTTCCATAACCTTCATGTTCCGGATGGCTTCTTCAAGAGGAACTGGAACTTCGGTGTCTTCAAGGATCGCTTTAGAGAACTGGTCGCCCTGCAACGTGTATTGATCGTTTGTCGGGAACTCTTCAGTGATCCGGTCGGCTCCGAATAGATCACCGCCATCAATGAAGATCCGAGTCGGGCGATCCATTGGCGCATTGAATGGGATTTCGATTTCAATGCGGCCCTTGGTTCCTAGGAATTGGACACGCTGGTATGGAACCATCTGCGTGCTGCAAGTGAAGATCGCCTGGCCACCTTGAAACTCAAGGATCGCCGAGGTTAGGCGGTCCGTGTGCATTTGGGGATCGCGATCGATGCAGCCAACTACGCGGATTGGCTCCGCACCAAACGCGTAGCGCGATGCCTGAATGCAATAGCAGCCGATATCGTAAAGCGCGCCTCCGCCCGATTCAACCTTGTTGCGAATATTGGCCGGATCGACATTAAAGTAGCTGAAACAACCCATGACGCAGCGCAGTTCCCCAATGCGGCCAGCATGGATGAGTGCCTTGGTGCGCAACCATTGTGGATGACTGCGCATCATGAAGGCTTCGCCGATTTTGACACTCGTGCGCTCGCGAACGATCAGCAACGATTCGGCCTCCGCGACCGTGAGGCTGATCGGCTTTTCGCAGAGGACATGCTTGCCTGCTTCTGCGGCCTTGATGGTCCAAGGAACATGAAGCTGATTTGGAAGTGGATTGTAGATGGCATCGATATTGGGGTCGGCAATGAGTTCTTCGTAAGAACCGTACGCCGTCCGAATTCCGAGATTGGCCGCAGTCTCCTTGGCTCTCGCAAGGTTTCGCGACGCGATCGCAACGACCGTCGAGTGCTCGCCCTTCTGCATTGCAGGAAGAACCTTACGTACCCCGATCGATGCGGTGCTCAGAACTCCCCAGCGAATCTTTTTTCTCATAACGGCAATGATAACTTCAGCGCCATGCGCGGAGTTACTCTCGTTGGCGGATGACCGGCACGGACGGCCTGAGCTCCGTACGCTTGGTCATAATCGCTAGCTTCGCCGGAGTCAATTCAGGACCATCCCATCCTTCCTTCACAGCCTCGATCCGAATTTCGCCTGGCCGTTTTGTCGACTGCACAATGATCTGTGCGAGCCCATTGAAGAGCGAGCGCTTGGGATCCTTATCGCTCTCCTGGCAATTGGGGTCGCCGTTCCCAACACCTATGAGCGTGCCCTCGCCCGAGACTTTGAAACTGATGAGATTGTTTGCCGTCGGCACCGGACGGCCCTCTTTGTCCAGCGCTTCAACCTTCAATACGGCCAAGTCCTCGCCGTCGGCGTTGATCTCCGTCCGATCGGCCGTGAGTCGAATTGCCACAGTCGGACCCGTGGTCTCGTGTTTTTCCGTGAGAACCACTTTCCCGTCCTTCGAGCCGCGTGCCTCAATCGCTCCCTTTTCGAACTTCACCTTCCACTGCACATGGCCGAGGTTCGGAACCTTCTGGCTACCGAGGGAGTTGCCATTGAGAAACAGTTCAACCTCATCGAGATTCGAGTACACCCACACAGGGACCTCCTCGCCTTCCCTGCCCTCAAAGTTCCAGTGAGGAAACAGGTGAAGCGCCGGCTCCTTTCCCCACCAGGCCTTGTAGTAGTAGAAAGTGTCCTTCGGAAATCCGCACATATCAACGATGCCGAATTGCGAGTTGATCGATGGCCAACCGTAGGGCGTGGGCTCGCCGCGATAATCGAAGCCCGTCCAGGCATAGCCGCCCGCTTCCCACTCGCGTGTGCCATAAAACGTCCACCACTCTTCTGCTGTTTCACCCCACGGCACTATCGAGTCAAAAGCATTCACCGTGTTGCGGAGCTTGTCCGTCGAGTAAGTTCCACGCGTCGAGATCGCGCTCGAAGTTTCGGACCCAAATACGGCGCGCTTGGGGTTTTGCGTGTGGTATCCGTCGGGCATCTTCAGGTTGTAGTTGAAGCCGATGATGTCGAGTCCCAGCGAGACACCTTTTTGATTGTTTCCATTTACTGCGGCCGAAACAACGCGCGTGGGATCGAGTTCATGGCACCGGCGCGTCATTGCCGCCGCAATCTTTGCGCCCTCCTCCGCCTCTTCGTTCTGCAGGGTAAACTCCTCGTTGCCGATCGACCAAATGATGATCGACGGCGAATTCCGGTAGCGCTTCACCATAGTTTCCAATTGCGCCAGGCCCTCGGGATTCGAACTCATCTGCCGCGTCTCGCACATCATCGTCATCCCCAGGCGATCGCACGCGTCAACCCATTCCGGAGTTGGCATATTATGCGAAGTGCGAACAGAATTGCATCCCATCGCCTTCAGCACGCCGATTCGATAGGCCTGCATCCGATCGGGCAGCGCAGCACCAACACCAGCGTGATCCTGGTGGTTACATGTACCTTGAATCTTCATCGGCCTGCCGTTCAGGAAAAAGCCTTTTTCCGCATCGAACACTGCGGTACGAATGCCAAAACTCACACGCTCCGCGTCGCGGGCTGTGCCTGCCGAAGTGACAGTCACGATGGCCGAATAAAGATTGGGCTCATCGACGGACCAGAGCGCCGGATTCTCCAACGTCACCGATGCAGTGAAAGCAACGGATCCATCAACAGCGAGTGACTGAGCAGGCGTCTCCGCAGTGGCCACAGCCTTTCCGGCGGCATCGAGAATCTGCCAACTCACTTTCGCATTCTCAGTTTCTTTGCCTTCATTCACAACAATCGTGATAAGCGTGAGTGTCGCGGTTGTGCCATTCAACGCCGTGCGCACGGTGCTGTCGCATTTGCCCAGGTGGAGTGCGCCGGTTTTGGTCAGCCATACATGCCGATAAATCCCTGCACCTTCGTAAAACCACCCGTCGCCGAAACTGGCGTCGACACGCGCCACGATGTAGTTCTTCGTGCCAAGTTCGAGAAAGTCTGTGATGTCGAACTGGAAAGGCGCGTAGCCGTTGTTGTTGCGGCCTACAAAACAGCCGTTGACGAAGACAAGTACATCGCGGAATGCTCCGTCGAATTCGACGGAGACTCGCCGCCCCTGGTCCGATGCAGGAACGTCGAATTCCCGCCGATACCAGCCGACGCTTGTTTCGGGATAGCGTCGGCCCACGGGCTTATAGCCATGAGACATCTGTTCGTCATCATGAACAAAGGGCAGCTCGACCGCCCAGTCGTGGGGAAGATTCAAAGTGCGCCACTTCGAGTCGTCAAACTTCGCCTTGGAGAATTCGAAGTCGCCCGTCTTGGCAAAATCTCCCTGTCCATAGCCAAAACCGAAGTCGCGTGCTGGATCTGTTCCGTGCCCAAACGTAAACTTCCAGCCAAAATCGAAGAGCAAGTGCTCGCGCGGTGCAACCGCGGCCAGAGCCTCTGCGGAAGCCGCATAGGGATAGCCTGTCATCAGTTCCGCAGTGCCAGCCCACGCGGACCGCGCCATAAGAGAAGAAGCGGAGAAAGCCAGGCCGGAACTTAGCAGGTCGCGACGCGAAACACCAGGCATAAGGCTCCTCTTTCAGTTTTCAGTAGCGTCGTTTCGTAGACATCGGAGTTTGCAATGCGTGGACAACGCGCAACTATAATTCACAAGCAGGCAAAAAGTAAACGATTTCATTCCAATGCGGTGTCGCCTCTTCAAGCGAAAACAAAGCGGTTAACCCAAGCTAAGCCGGTGCGACCGGAACCACCTGTTGGGCGCACTCGGTATGGTAGATTCAAGGTGGTAACCAACCCTGGAGAGATGGCCGAGTGGCTGAAGGCGCACGCTTGGAAAGCGTGTTTAGGGGAAACTCTAACGTGGGTTCGAATCCCACTCTCTCCGCCACCTTACAACCCATGCTCTTGACAATACGAATAAAGCCAACAAAACAATATATTTGACGCTGATTACTGACGTGCGTTGAGTGCGACCAGTGCGGCTAGGTGCGCCTTGTACACATAATTTACCTTACAAAGTCGGCGGTACCTTACAAAGGGTATCAAACTGGTCCAAATGTCCGAATTTCGGGTAGTGGTGCAGTTTAAATCCACAGGCTTGAAAGCCTGCCGGACTCCGCGCAGACTTGGTGCATGGCAAGCAAACCCAGGTTCAGAATCAACGCTGGCGAAGACGGGTTTCCTGTTTCGGCCAAACGTATTGCCCCAGATTCGAAGATCGACGAGCCTCTTCGGGAGCTGTCGGTCGAAAGAGACACCAAGAATGTTCCAGGTGCTCCACGGATATTCGAGACAATTCTGTCAAAAATTGAAGCGTCTCGGTGTTCGTAGTAGACCTGACGTTTTGCGGGAATCGCATCGAAGGGCTCCGATTCCAAACCCGAGCCATGCTCCACCTATAGTAAGCGGCTTCGAATTTCCTATTTGCACCAGTCTATGTATCCAGTGCGAAGGAAGAAATGGGATTTGCAGGAAGGTCAGAGTCGATTGGCAATGTCAGGCGCGATCTGATCCCCGCTGGCCTCAATCAGACCCTGGAATGCGTTGGGTAAGAGTGCTCACGCGCACACGTCCAGGGAGGACGGGAAATCAAGATTACTTATGTAGTTTACAAGTGTCACGGCAGACGATGATTCTCGTCGTGGAGTTCCTTTCGAGAAAAGCGGTGGAGGGTTTCGAAGACGGGAAAGCTGGAGGCGGAGGGCGAAAGACTGAAGAGGCGAGCGCGGAACGATGAATGCCGCACGGTGCTGTGAAGGCCGTTCCACGGTGAGCAGAGGGAAGGAAAGCGGCGGGCGTGATCCTTCGAAGATACATTGTTCTGTGCGCCGAACCTGCTTTCGCCGCCCGGAGATCTTGAACCGGACGACCAAATACCCATCACCTGCCGGAATACGCTTTACCGTTTCAAAGAGTAAGCCGAACCATTCCAGGCGATATGCACGGTCTGGCCAACACTGATCTTTGAGCTAAACTGACCCTTACCAGTGACTGTGACCGCACCAGGTCCAAGATTTTTTACATCGACGGACCATGGGTTGCCCCTAAAGTCCAGCCGCGGTGGAGACATCGGCAGATTGACGAGAGTCGTGCGTTGATCAGCTCAAGAAGCTTTCCGCCGAAATCATTCTCAATGGTGTTGCGATGCGGTCGCAAATGCACCACGGTCCTGTCTTGCAGGCTGTTTTGTTGTGCGACAAATAGGGCAAGCAAAATGAGAAGCACTTTCATCGGCGTCTCTGCCAACTACCTTTTGAAAAGATGGAAATGTGCTTGACTCGGATTCACGGCCCAGCTTTGCTGCCTCGGAAAATCGACAGACGGCCAGCGATTAAACGCTCCGATTGGCTCGGAGGCACAGCTCGTTACCGCTACATCCATTCGATTGTTCCATACCGTAACTCGTTGAAGTGGGAGTATCCACTCTCCAGTACCAGTAAATCTCCTCGACCTTCCGGCCCTTCGGCACCTTAAGTGTCTGCAGCCGGGGAGAATCCAGCCGTCTCAATTCCCATTCGTGCCCGTCAACAAGCGCCCGGACGGTTCGTCGTACCGTTCTCCCCTCTCAACTGAAGGACCATGGATTCGATTGGTGCTGCTGGCTGCGTAAAGGACGAGTTCGACGCGGGAGGATACGCCCAACTTATCGAAAATGTGAAACAAATAATTCTTGATCGTATGCTCGCTCAGATTGAGCTCGCGGGCTATTTCTCGATTCTGCAGACCTCCTGCCAGGAGACGAACGACGTCTTCCTCCCGCTTTGTCAGTAACCGCAATCCGTCGGGCTTGACCGCCTTTATTGGAACAACTTGAGAAAACTCCTCCATCACATGGACTAACTCGCTCCTCTTGGCCCATATCTGTCCGGCGTGAACTTGGTCCACGCACCTGCAAAGCATTTCAAAGGATGACTCCGAAGAGCAAAAGACGCCACTGGCGCCGGCTCGGAAGGCCTCCACTATCAGGTTATGATCCGAATTGTCGAGGAGAACCACCGACTTCAATCCCGGAGAACACTCGCGTATTCTACGCACCACCCCGAAACCGCTCAACGGGTGGTCTGCCAGTGTCACACTGATCAGCGCGACATCCACGCGTTCCGACCGCACAGTATTGAGAACCTCCTGCACGGTTGTGGCGATGGCGGCGACTCGAAATCGCGATTGCCGATTCAATGCCTCAATCAGCAGCTCTCCGGACATCGCGTTTGCGCATCCGAGAAGAATTGAGATATCGCTTCGTTCAGGAGTCATACTCCTCCTGTCACAGGAATCGTTGTCGATGCCGTTCGGTGCGAATGCGGCTCTGCTCTCACGTTCTTAAAGTCGTGCTTTGACGCAGGCCTATGAGGACTTGGCTAGCAATGTGAAGCCTCTGCGAGGGAGGGGGAATGGAGGCCTCACGTCGAGTGTGGCCCAGAACAGCGACAATGTCAACATAACTTAACATTCCAGTCACACTCCAGCAACAGTGAACCAAATCACTTGGTTTTCTTGTCAGCGGAGCACTTGCCCAATATCAGTCCGCGATACTCGGTATCGGTGGAGACGGATTTCTCCTGAAAAATAGGAAAAGCTTCTCTAACTCTGTCCGTCACCGAAGTGCCTCAAAGACCCGCGCTCAGGTAATCAGTGACCGAATCGAACTTCTCTGATCTGCCGGATATGGAACAGAGAAAGAGCACTCTGAGTGCTTCGTGATCTTGTGCGCGTTTTTCTGCTGAGAGAAGATTGGGCATCTCAGGGAATTCAAAGCCGGTGCGGATGGAATGGAATGAAAGCAGCAATCGCATACGCCAGATCCACAGAACTGCGAAAAACCAATCGCTACCGGATGAACGCGTCGGTGCGCTTTGCGTGGGCCTCGCACGACGGACTGCTCCAGTACGGTGAAGGCTCGACCCGTGACATCAACGTTTCTGGTGTCTATGTCCTGTCGGGTGAGTTGCCGCCGCTCGGAGCATTAGTCCAACTGGACATTGTGCTACCGAATTTTGAGAACACCGCGCGAGGAATGTGCTTAAGCGGTGAGGGCAGGGTGATTCGCTGCGAGCTTCGCGACACGAGGAATACTGGTGCCGCGGAAGGTGGTTTCGCCGCTTCGGTGCAGTTCTACCCGGCTCTGTCGGAATCGAAATTCTCGCACTTCGAAAGTGCGGGACAAGTTGTGGAAACCAAGGTTTATGAGCATGCGCGGACTGTGAGAAACATCTCCTTCGGTACGCCGACTCTCATTCGAAAAAAGAAGTCTTTCTCGTTGCGCTCTTTGTCATTTTTGATTGCGGGTCTTGCATCAACTTTCTGCCTTTAAATCGGAAGTCCCAGACAAGGTTCGAATTCGATCCTGGGACTGAAAGGGCGAAGCTGTGTCCGGCGCACGAGTAAATTGGGCTGACTCATCTTCCTGAGCGGAGAGTATGGCAATAGACTACGAGATCGGGAATTCTCAAACTGACTCACAATGGTTTGCGGTATGGACACGGTCGCGACAGGAAAAATCCTCGGCCGCGATACTTGAGGCAATTGGCATTCCGCACTATCTCCCCTTGAAATCGGAAGTCCGCCAATGGAGCGACCGCAGGCAGACTGTCACTGTGCCCCTGTTTACCGGCTATTTATTTGTACGCATGAATTCCGCCAGAGACAGACGCCTGGAGGTGCTCAAGACCCCCGGAATCGCCGGCTTCGTTGGAAACCAAACCGGACCATTGCCGGTGCCGGACCAGCAGATCGAAGACATTCGCACGGTTCTTGAGACGCGGGTTGATTGCAACGTATTCCCGCTGCTCAACGAGGGTGACTGTGTGCGCGTCGTACGAGGACCGCTCGCCGGAGTTGAAGGCAAGCTCGTCCGAACCAACTCGTCGATCCGCCTATCGATCTCGATCGAGATGATTCACAAATCGCTGCTGGTCAGTGTCTCCCGGAATGATGTCGAACTGCTTGAGGATTGCAACATGACGCACATTCTGTCTCAAGCTTCTCGGGACTTCCCCGGCGTTGGGAGCAGGGAAATTCGGTAAGGAGTCCCATCGGCCAATCTTCATATGGCCTGATATTAGTTATCGATGCGGGTTCCATTCGCCGAGGTGCGACGCATATCTTCGTTGATTCAAATCCCTATCTTCACCGCGGTTTTCAATACGCAGACTCGTGCCAGAGAGAATCCATAAGGAGATTTAGATTAGCCTTTCCACGGGACACTACGAGTTTTTCTCCCAATGCAATGAGGATAGGGTTCTTCGAAAACATAAACCAGAATCCAGTTTG
Source organism: uncultured Occallatibacter sp. (assembly GCA_964487345.1). Classification (GTDB taxonomy): domain Bacteria; phylum Acidobacteriota; class Terriglobia; order Terriglobales; family Acidobacteriaceae; genus Telmatobacter. Next base: position 17,147 of record CAZAQN010000034.1, read on the forward strand.
GCGATTCAAAGACCGAAGAGGTGTCACTCGGGCCTTTCGAATCGCGGGCGCTCGTCGCCAACTCACATGTTCAATTAACTGGAGAATAAATGCTCAATTGAGTATGCGGAGAGACATTGTGACTTTCAGTAGGAATCGACTTCCGATCAATCTTCTCAAGTTCGTCGATCTTTTGATCGTCGTTTCATCCTTTGGACTCGCCGCGCTTCTAATCGTGCACGCGCAAAATAAAATGTCGCTTGCCACGTTTTTCTCGATGAGGGCAAAAATATCGAATGTTCTCATATTTCTGTTGACGCTATACGTGTATCACTTAGTCTTTGGAATGTTTCGGCTGTACCAGTCGCGAAGGCTTTCGACCCGACTTGCGGAGCTTGTAGACGTCTTGAAAGCCACCACATGTTCCGCTGCCTGCTTCGTTCTGGTGGGCTCGATCTTCTCCATCAAATTGCTCACTTGGTCCTTCCTCCTACTCTTCTGGGCAATCAACACGGTCTTGCTCGGCGCTTTCCGCACCGCCCTTCGCGTCGCGCTCACACGTGTACGGGTTCGTGGCAGAAATCTGAGATATCTGTTGATTTTTGGGACCAACCCGCGTGCTGTTGCCTTTGGGCGAAGAATCGAGGCGAGCCCCGAGCGCGGTTATCGGCTGCTTGGCTTTGTGGATGACGAATGGCCAGGGATGGCCAGTTTTCGTGATAGCGGGTTCAGCGTCGTTTGCAGTTGTCAGGGACTGGCTGAATTCCTTCGACGGAATGTTGTGGACGAAGCGGTTATGTATCTTCCGTTTGCTTCGTTCTATCGACGCTGGTCCGAAGTAGCCAGCCTTTGCGCGCACCACGGCATCATCGTGCGTCTCAATTCGGACACCTTTGGCCTGGATAACGCGCGTTGGCTCGCAGAGGAGGTCGATGGCGGTCACTCTATTGCTACGCAAACCGGAGCAGGAGAAGGTTGGCCTCTCGCCACGAAACGAACGTTGGATGTCGCTGTATCTTCAATTCTGCTTCTGTTCCTGGCTCCGGTCTTTGTCGGGGCGGCTATCGCAATCAAGCTGTTCTCACCGGGACCCGTCTTCTTTCTTCAGGAGCGCGTTGGACGGAATAAGCGCCGCTTCAAAATCTATAAGTTTCGTACGATGGTTCCTAACGCCGAGCAACTTATGCCGTTCCTCGAGAACAGGAACGAGATATCCGGGCCCGCCTTCAAGATCAAAAATGATCCTCGGATTACACCGATCGGCAAGTTCCTCCGACGCAGCAGCATCGATGAACTCCCCCAACTGTTCAATGTTCTCAAGGGCGACATGAGCTTAGTGGGGCCGCGGCCTTTACCGGTTCGTGACTACGAAGGATTCAACGAAGATTGGCAGCGACGTCGGTTCAGCGTAAGGCCTGGCATCACCTGCCTGTGGCAGGTCAACGGCCGCAGCTCAATCTCATTTGATCAATGGATGCTTCTGGATCTGAAATATATGGACGAATGGTCTTTGTGGCTAGACCTAAAGATACTCGCTCGGACGGTCCCGGCGGTAATGCGCGGGTCCGGAGCAGCATAAGCTCGGTTTTTCTCGGGGATTTCCCCGCGCCCGCCGAAAAAGGGGAATCGCGTCTCGCGCGGGAACCATCGCGGCGCAGCCGAGACCATTCGGCGCGCTCAATACCGAAAGGATGGCACGCATGTCAACCGTACCAGCTCTGGCTTTGAATCACGAATTCACGTTTGCCGACGTCTTCCTCGTGCTGAGGCGCCGTCGTTCGGTCGTGATGATGACAACCCTGGCGTGTTTCATCGCCGCGATTTTGCTGTGCATCTTCATGCCGCGCTCCTATAAGGCCACCGGCCAATTGCAGGTGTCCAGGCAAAGCGCTGACGACCTGCGCCTCGATGGGTTGAAGGGCGTCGCGGACAGCACCACCGATGCTCTGGAAGAAAACATCGCACTGCAGACGCAGGCCAATATTCTCCAGTCAGATACGCTGGCGCTCCGCGTAATCGAAAAACTGGACCTTGAACACGCCGAAGACTTCATCCCGACGTTCAATCCCCTGGGCTGGCTCATGAATGCCATCTCTCCCAAAGTTCCGCAGGACACACTCGGGGCGAGTCTCGAAAACTCTCCGCTCCGGCGGAGCCGCCTGCTGAGCATCTTTCACAAGCACCTGCAAGTCACCCTAGTGCCGGGCACACAGTTGGTTGAAATCAACTATCGCAGCAGGAGCCCGCACATCGCTGCCGACGTTGTGAATCAGCTGATGAAAGGCCTTGGGGACTACACCTTTGAGACTCGGTACAAGGCAACTGTCCAGGCTTCCGAGTGGCTTAACGGTCAGATGGACGAGCTCAAGAAACAAGCCGAGCAGTCGCAGGCAAGCGTCGTCCAATTACAGCGTGAGGCTGGCGTTTACAGCCTTGGCGGCACCGATGCCAATGGGCAGAACTTGTCCTACAGCGCGACCCTCGATCGGCTCCAGCAGTCTACCCAGTCGCTGACCCAGGCTACGGCCAATCGCATATTGAAAGGCGGCATCTACAGGATGGTCCGGGACGGCGATCCGGAATCCATCTCCTCACTGGCAGGCAGTTCGCTGTCCGGTGCGCAGGGAGTCAACAATGCGTTCACCTTGCTCCAGAACCTCCGCACCCAACAGGCGACATTGGAAACCCAGGTTGCTGCCGACAGCTCGAAATACGGGGACGCTAATCCGAAGCTTCAAGACGAGAAGGCGTCTCTCGCCAGCATTACCGCTGCTGTTCACCAGGAAGTCAAAAGGATTGGAGAAAGAGCCGATAGCGACTATCAGGCGGCCCTGATTACCGAAAAGAATATGAGGGACGACTACGAGCACCATCGCGCGGCGGCAGATCAACTCAACAATAAAGCGGTGGAGTACGCCATCGCCCGTCAGGAAGCCACTGAAAGCCGGGATCTGTATGACACGCTTTATCAGCATCTGAAGGAAGCGGGCGTCATCGAAGGTTTCCGCTCGTCCAATCTGTCGATTGTCGATCCGGCCCGCGTTCCTGGCAAGCCGTCGCGCCCGAACGTACCGGTGTATCTGGCGCTGTCGCTGGTCGGAGGAGTTTTCCTCGGCGGAGTTGGGGCACTTTTCTTCGATTCGATCGACGGGAGCATCCAGAGCCTCTCGATGATCGAGCAATCGCTCAAAACGCCTCTGCTCGGCGTGATCCCGTTTGCCGAGTTTGCTCCCCCCCGCCGGAACGGTTCTCTGATCACGGGCGAAGCGAAATCAACGCCAAAGCAGTTATCCATCACACCGACGGGGAAGATCGAGCTCGCGACAACCGTTCCGGAACCAAGCGAAGCATTCTACGAAGCCCTGGCCACTCTTCGCACCACATTGCTGCTTAGCCGCAGCGCGGGGCCGCCGAAGACAATTCTACTCACCAGTGCCGCAGAGGCAGAAGGGAAATCCACCCTCTCTCTCTATCTAGCGGCGGCTCTGGCGCGCAACCGCAGCAAGGTCCTGCTGGTCGAAGCGGATCTACGCTGCCCGACCGTAGCACGCCGTCTCCACCTGTCCGAGACGAAAGGCCTAAGCAATCTTCTGTCCGGCGATGCCGATGTCGAAGTAATCCGCCCCTTTCGCAACTGTCCCGATCTGGTCGTTCTGCCCGCTGGTTCTCCGCCACCCTATCCTGCAGTTTTGCTCGGTTCCGAGCGGATGAAAGAGCTGCTCGACTCTTGGTCCAAGGAATATGACTTCATCCTCATCGACAGTCCTTCGGCGCTGGCCGTCACCGATGCCGCGGTCCTGACACGGCTGGTCGATTTCACGCTCCTCATCGCCCGCCATGCGCAAAGCTCGAGAAAGAGTCTGGAACGGGCCTATCACACACTCAGAGTCGATCCGTCCCACCGGATCGGCGTCGTGCTGAACGGTGTTCGCCGCGGCTCAGCCGCCTATGCAGAGTATTTCGGCTATGCAGGCAACAAATACTACGGAAAGAAGCGAGCCCACTATGCATAAACTCAGCCTGAATTTCGCGCTCCTCGTCACGCTCCTAGCCGCACCCGTTCCCGCCATGGCCGGGGACAACTCACTTCTAATCGCGCCGGGAGATGTTTTGCACATCGTGGTCACCGATACGCCGGAGATGGAGCAACACCCGCGTGTCACCGATCAGGGCACAATTCCGGTCATTGGAATCGGAGATGTAGCCGTCGTCGGCCTCACGCCGGCTCAGGCCGCCGAACGGCTGCGCGACCAATTCTTTGCCCGTAACTACCTCAAACATCCCGAGGTCTCGGTCACAGTCGAGAGCTTTTCGTATGCCCAGATCTCTGTTGTTGGCGAAGTCAAGGCGAGTGGAGCGTATCCGATCGCGTCTCCTCGGCCTGTACTCGATGTTATTGCCCTGGCAGGCGGTCTAACGCCGGAGGCAAACCGGCACATTCTGATTGAACGCAAAGGCGACCAGCAGCATCCTATACCCTATTTTGTCTCCAATAATGGCGAGGACGCCATCCGGGGCCAGGTGCTGGTCAACCCTGGCGATACGGTCGTTATACCGCGCGCCGGAATCGTGTACGTACTGGGGGATGTCAATCGCCCGGGTGGCTTTGTGATGTCGAACAACGAGTCACAGCTGACCTTTTTGCAAGGGCTTGCACTGGCTGGGGGATTGGCGAATTCGGCAAAACAGGGTCACACCTATCTGATTCGTCCGACCGAGGGAGGCGGACATCAGCAGATCGAAGTTGCCGTCTCAAAAATCCAGAAGGGCAAAGTGCCAGACTTTCCTCTGTTACCAGGCGATGTCCTGTATGTCCCCTTCTCCTTCGGCAGGAATCTTGCCATCACCGGCAGCGCTTCGATCGCCGGCGCTGCTGCACAGGCCTCGGTGTACGCCATTCCGTAGCCGCTGCCGCCAACCAACGGAACAACAGGCAACCGTCCGCCGACTCGTCTCTGGAGGTCCCCCTATGACTCTCACAGTTCCGTTTGTCCCCACATACGACGTGCTGGGGTGCGCGATTCACGGTGTGACGGCAGAGAAACTCACCGATCTGGTCGACAGGGCGGTCGATGACCGGCAATTCTCGATCGTCGCCAACCACAACCTGCATAGCCTGTACTGGTATCACAAAGACCCCAAGATGCAGCAGTTTTTTCGGCACTCGCGATGGACCCATGCTGACGGCATGAGCGTTGTGCTTCTGGGAAGATTGCTCGGTGCCCGGCTCGATCGATCGGCCCGAGTCACGTACGTCGATTGGCTTCCGTTGTTGATGGAGCGGGCCCGTGAGCGCAGCTGGCGAGTGTTCTACCTGGGCTCAAGACCTGGCATCGCGGACGAAGGAGCGCGAAAGCTCATTGAGACCTACTCCGGCATCGACCTCGAGTACGCACACGGGCATTTCGACTCAGCCGGCGAGGAGAATCAAAAGATTCTTGAGCGGATTGGCTCCTACTCTCCGCACATTCTCTTTGTAGGAATGGGTATGCCGAGACAGGAACACTGGATACTCGACAACCTCGAACACCTCGGTACAGCCGTTGTCCTGCCGTGTGGAGCGGCCATCGATTACGTGGCAGGGGAGATTCGGACCCCTCCGCGTTGGGCCGGGCGATGGGGTCTGGAGTGGCTGTTTCGTTTGATTGCTGAACCAGGCCGCCTGTGGCGTCGATATCTGATCGAACCATGGCTGCTCAGTGCACTGCTGGCACGACGTTGGTTTCAACCACAATCAACGAGAAAAAACACGAGGTTGTGATGGATACCCACAATCAATCGAGGAGGGCTCGCGCGACCAATCCTTTGGTTAGTGTCGTTATCCCGACACGGGGCCGGTCGGAGATTGTCTGCCGTGCCGTGCGCAGCGCACTCGACCAGACGTTTCGATCGGTTGAGGTCATCGTGGTAGTCGACGGCGAGGATCCGGTGACGGTTCGTGCCTTGGAATCTCTCGGCGATTCGCGTGTCCAGATTCTCGCACTGGTCGAGAGTCAAGGCGGAAGTGAAGCCCGCAATATCGGTGTGCGCGCGGCGCGCGGCAATTGGATTGCGTTTTTGGACGATGACGACGAGTGGTTGCCGCATAAGCTTGAAGAGCAGGTGCGAGTCGGCCGCTCCGAAACTGGCCAATCCGTGCTGATCACGTGCCGCAGGTTTAACCGCGAACCGGGCCAACCGGATGAGATCGCCCCATGGCGGTTGCCGTGGCCCAACGAGGACATCAGCGAGTACATGTTCTGCCCAAGCGACGGCAGGCGCCAGACGTCCGGGCCTCAGACCTCGGGATATCTGGGAACGCGCAAGCTCTTTTTCGACCTTCCCTTTACCCCGGGGCTCAAGTGCCACCAGGACTGGGACTGGTATCTGCGCGCGATGCGTCATGAATCGACCGTATCGCGCATGCTCGAAGAGCCTCTCTACATCATGCATAAAGAGCGGGAACGGCCGTCGATGACGCAACAGGCGCGCTGGGAAACATCTCTAAACTGGGCGAACTCCCGCAAAAATCTGATGACGCAACGGGCATTCAAGTCTTTTTTGATTCACGACTGCATGTATCGGTGCGAGATCACACGAGGCCGACTCTGGGTCTTTCAAAAACTTCTGGCAGCGTGTCGCGCCAGCGGTGACTTAGGCATAGGCGATGTTCTGGCGGCGGCCAAGTGGTATCTCTTCCGGCCTGCGTTGCGCCTCCGTCTACGCGGTTTTACAAAGCGCCTGCGCGCCGTGAGGAGTGCGTCCTTTGTGAACAGAACCGCCGCAGGCCGGCCCAGAACACAGGAGAGCCAGGGGTGAGGCGCCCGCGAACGGTAGCTTTGGTCGATCTGGGAATCGAATTTACCGGAGCGCAGTCCTATGTCCAGAACCTGGTCCCTCTTTTATCCGGCGACGTTCGGCTCTGGTTGCTCAAGGTCTCGCCCCGTCTCACACTAGCGGAGCGAACAGAGTCGACAACGATCGTCGACCTGGGCTTTGCTGTCCGATGGGGACGGCCGTTACAGGTTCTTCTCTGCATGCTGGTGCTCTGCTGGTTACGCATCCGGCGAGGACTCGATATTGTCTGGGTCAACGGATATCCAGAGATCGCACTAATGCCCTGGGCACGCCTGCTTGGATCGAAGGCAGTCGCCACCAGACATCTGACGATGCTGACGGAAAAACCAAAGCTTTATTGGCTGCGGAACGGATGGCGTGTTCACTTCCTCTACGAAAGGCTCGCCCCGGTCGCCGACGCGATTGTCTGCGTCTCAGAGACCGTTTCAGAGAGTCTGAAGAAACGTGTTCACCCGGAGAAGCTGGTGGTGATTCATAACTGGGTTCCGGCCCTTCCCCGACCGGTCTCTCGGCCACGGGCCGCCGGCTCGCCGCTCCGGATGCTGTTTGTTGGCAGATTGACGGAACACAAAGGTGTTTCGCTTCTGCTCCGTGCGATGCGCCGCTTTGACACAAAAGACGCGACCCGCGCCCTGTCTCTGATCATTGTCGGAGAAGGAGAAGAGCGACGGGCGCTCGAACGCGAAGCTGCAGGACTGGATGTGATCTTTGCCGGGTTTCAGTCCGACACGGCAAGCTACTACAACCTGGCCGACGTCTTCATCAATCCAACCTTGGGACCCGAGGGGATGCCACTGGTTTCGCTCGATGCGATGTCGCACGGATTGCCCTGTATTTTTAGCGATATTCCCGTGCACCAAGAGATCACCTCGGGTGGCAAGGCTGCACTGCTTTTCAAGTCCGGCAGCGCCGATGACCTGAACCGGATGATTACAGGCCTTTTTGAATCGCCTCAGTTGCTCAGCCATTACGGAAAGATGGCGCGGGAAGTCATTCAGACGCATCATGGCCCCGACCTGGCGCGGCAAAGGTATCTCGAAGCGTTAGCCCTTTAAATCAGGCGAACCGGAAAAGAACGAAAACGGCCCATGAAAATTCTCGAAATCGTCACTCAAATGGAAGCAGGCGGGGCGCAACGAATTGCCTATCTTCTGCACGCGGAACTGAAGAGGCGCGGCCACGAATCCCAACTGTGCTTCCTGTACGAGAAACGCCCCGCCTATGCCAAAACACCGGACGTTTTCCCGCTCCTTGACTCATCTCCGTCGTTCGTGGGCTATGGGAGGATCATCTTGAACCTGATGCGCCTGATCTATCGTGAGAAACCGGATGCCGTCATCACCCACACGCACTACGCTAATGTGCTAGGGCAGGCGATTGCCTGGCTGATGAACGTCAGCTCCCGCATTGCCGTCCACCACAATCCTGTCGACACCTATCCGCGCGCAGCACTCCGCGCTGATAGGCTGCTCGGAGCCGCCGGCGTCTACACAGGTTGCGTAGCGGTTTCAGAGACCGTTGCCGCGTCCATGAACAAATATCCAGACTCCTATCGTGACCGGCTGCACGTCGTCTACAATGGAACGCCCCTGCCGCCCCTGCCGGCTTATCGAGACCTTGTCCGAAGCGGGTGGAATATCCCCGAAAACGCGCTCCTGCTGGTGAACGTCGGCAGATTGAGTAAACAGAAAAATCAGGAGTTTCTTCTCAGGCTTCTTCCTTCTAACCTAGCGCTCCACCTCTTGCTTGTAGGCGATGGCGAACACGGCGCGCACCTGCGCGCGCTCGCCAAAGAATCGGGGATTGCCGAGCGGGTGCACTTTACCGGCGAAGTCTCGCACGAGCAGGTGAGTTCTCTGGTCGCAGCGGCGGATATTTTTGTTTTCCCATCACTTTATGAAGCCGTAGGCATGGTCATGCTCGAAGCCATGCTGCTCGGCGTTCCGGTGATTTCGAGCGATATACCAAGCAGCCGGGAGTTTCTCTCCGGCACCGGACTGCTGGTCGATACGGCAACACCGGAGAAATGGCTCGAAGCGATCGACTCGCTCATCCGCTGTCCTGAATACGCCTCAAAGATGGCCGAGCAGGCAAAAACGCGAGCGCAGAGGTTTACCGTGCAGAGAATGGCAGATGGATATGAGGAGCTGCTCGCGCCAATCACCAATTCCGTTCTCCCGGCGGAAAGGAGAATCTGAACGGTATGGAAATCACTGCAAGGGCAGACCGGTCCAATTTCTTCAGCCTCGTCAACACGTGGATACTTTGCGCGGTGTTTCTAGTATTCGCGTCCATCTATGGATTTTCGTTCGAGCGCGGCAATTTGAATACGTTCCTCGGCGCCGATACGAACGGCTTGGCAGCAGCCCAAACCGGGGCCATGCGAGTCATCTTCGTCCAGAACCTGATTGTCTATACGATGTGCCTTGTTTTCATCTTCCAGTCCGCCCGGTTGGTCACGCAGCATCTGCATCGCTACGCCCTGATCCTCGGTGTACTGGCGTGGTCATTCGCCTCCGTACTCTGGTCTGCCAATCCTTCGACGAGCGCCGTCAACGCGTTACGCATGGCGATCAACGTTCTGCTCGTCTTCTGCCTGTTCGAACGCTACTCAGCAAACGAACTCCAGAAGCTGGTGATGCTGGTTGGTTCAGTCGCCGCTTTCGGCAGTCTTTTGATGGTCTTTGCGTTTCCCCAATTCGGCCTCCAATCAAGGGGACAGTATGCCCTTGGGGCCTGGGAAGGCATCTTCGGCCAAAAGAATCTATGTGGCCAAGCGATGCTCATACTTCTGCTTCCTGCCTTCTTCGTCAAGCTGAATCATCGCTTCGGAACCTTTCTTCGCGTCAGCTACAGTGTCATCGTCCTTCTGATCATCGCCATGACACGGTCGGCCGGCGCATGGCTCGTTACCGCTCTGTGCCTGACTTTCATTGTCCTGCTGAAGGTAACCGAACGGATGAGGCGCCAAGAGGCTGCGCTGGTCGTTATGGGGGCTGCCACCCTCGTCCTTGCTTTCGGAATTGCAGCGGCAGCGAACTTCAATACCTTGATGTATGCGCTGGGCAAGGATCCGACCATGACCGGGCGCACGGTGCTCTGGAAAGGGTTGCTAAATTTGATAGGTAAGCGCCCCCTTTGTGGCTACGGCTTCATGGCGTTCTGGCAGGGGCTTACGGGCCCGAGCAGGGAACTGGCACTACAGCTAGGCTGGCTAGACCTTGCTAGCGCTGAAAACGGTGCCCTGGAGTTGCTGTTGGAATTGGGGCTTATAGGATTGCTGCTCTACATCGCGGTATTCCTGCGCGCAGTTAAGGACGCCTTTTACTGCTTTGGACGTGGCGCATCGCCAGCTGCTCTCTGGTACATTTCGGTCCTGTTCTACGTGCTTGTCGCCAATATTGAAAGCGGCTTCCTGCTGGTCCCATCGAATCTGATTTGCATCTTGCCCGTTATCTCATTTATAGGCCTCCGGCAAGAAGCCGAACGCGCAAGCCTCGAGCGCCTCGCATGAACCTGGTAGTGGCCGAAGTCTCCCGATTCCGCTCCAGCCAAATGGCACGGAATGCCAGCTGGCTGGTTGTCGGCCAGGGAGTCGGACTGGTTCTTCAGGCCGTCTACTTCATCCTTCTGGCCCGTCTCCTCGGCCCGATCGAATACGGCGTCTATGCCGGAGCGTTTGCATTTGCGAGCCTCGTGGCCCCGTACGGTCCTCTGGGTACCGGCACCGTCTTCCTTCGCTATGTCTCCTCGGACCGGGACAAGTTCTCTTCCTACTGGGGAAACATTCTCGTGGTCACGACGGTTGTAGGTGGGGGAATGGTGCTCGCGCTCGCCGCTCTCGGTCCACACATACTCAACCCGGCGAGCGCCGCGCTGGTGCTTCTAGCCGCCATCAGCAATTGCGTCTTCGCCCAGATCATCGTCGAGGCCAGCCGCGTCTTTCAAACCTTCGAACAAATGCGTACGACCGCTCTGCTGAACCTGCTCACCAGCGCTGTCCGCACCCTTGCCTCAGCCGTCATGCTCCTCGCCCTGCACCGCGCCACCGCGTGGCAGTGGGCAGTTGTGTCCACCGGAGTCTCGGGTCTGGCGGCCATGGCCACCGTCACGACCATTACCGTTCGGTTCGGCCGCCCTCGCTTTTCGATGGGAATCTTTTTCAGGCACAGTCTGGAAGGTGTCGGTTATGCGGCGGCCATGTCGACCGCCTCGATCTATAACGATCTCGACAAGACCATGCTCAGCCACTATGGCATGAATCGAGACAACGGCATCTATTCGATGGCCTACCGGATCATCGATATCGCAACCATTCCGATTTTCTCGATCCGCGATGCTGCAATGCCGCGCCTGTTCCATCTGGGCCGCTCGGGCCTGGGGGCCTCGGCCGCACTTGCGCATCGGCTTCTCAGGCGCGGTGCCGCCTTAGCCGCGCTAGCGTCGGTAGCGATGTTCACCCTTGCCGGGGTGATTCCCCAGATCGTGGGGCACGCATTTGCCGATAGCGTTCTCGCCCTGCGATGGTTGTGTCTGATTCCGTTGTTTCGCAGCGTGCATCAAATGACAGGCGCGGCCCTGACTGGAGCGGGCATGCAGAACTGGCGCACCGGAAGCCAGGTCAGTGGGGCGGTGTTGAATTTCGGCCTCAACCTCTGGCTCATCCCCCTGTGTGGCTGGCGTGGCGCCGCATGGTCAAGTCTGGCCACCGACGGGGCGCTGGCTGCCCTTTGCTGGGGCATGGTTCAGTTCCATCTTCGCCGGAGAGAGACCCTTGCTTAGGACCGCACGCCTGATGGCCGAAAAATTGCAGGACCCTTCCGAGGCCGCGCGCGTTGCGCGCAAGCGCGCCGTGATCGCACATCTTGAACTGCGTAATCGCTTCAGCTCGGAGCCGGTCCTGTCCTGCAACAAGGGACCGGTGGTCTCGCTGACCAGCTACGGCAAACGCCTGCATCGGGTGCATCTTGCCATCGAATCGATCGCTCGCGGCCAGATGCTGCCCTTCCGGCTCATGCTTTGGCTAGAAGACGAGGAGATGGTCCGTAGGCCCTCGGCGCCTCTGGTCCGCCTCATGCGCCGGGGTCTGGAAATTCGCCTCTGCAAAGACTGGGGGCCCCATAAAAAGTATTACCCGTACGTCGCAAGCCAGGATACGTTCGAGTCTCCGCTGGCAACCGCCGATGACGACGTGCTCTACCCAAGCACGTGGCTCCAGGGATTGATGGCTGCACACGAGCGCTTTCCGAAGTGTGTCAACTGTTACCGCGCGCGCCGGATCCTGCTGCGCGCCGAAAAACTTGCTCCGTATCGGGAATGGCCGCTGTGTGCATCCGATGAAGCCTGTCCTACAGTAATCGCTACGGGGGTGTCAGGAGTGATTTATCCTCCCGCTTTGCTCGCGGTCCTTCGAAAGGCCGGCACAGCCTTTGAATCCATGTGCCCCCGCGCCGACGACCTATGGCTACATGTACAGGCGATGCGCGCAGGTTATCTAGTGCGGCAGATGCAGCCTGCACCGGTTCATTTTCCGCACATCCCCGGCTCTCAAGACAACTCGCTCTACAGCCAGAACTGTACTCAGATGGACGGAAACGACCGTCAATTTGCAGATACCTATGATGGGCGCGACCTTGCGTGCCTCATCTCAGGATCTTAGCTATCTTACCGGGAAAAATTATCTCGTCTGGTTTCCTCATCCAATATGCTTTAGCAATTGATTGCGTTCAGCAAAATCTATTGCTCTCTGTATCGAGGTACTCTATGACCACTGTTGCTTCCAGTTTAAGAAGCCCCATCTCCACGTCCTCAGAGACCCTAAGAGCCACCTTCCACCGCAACAACCTAGTATTGGCCTTTACTTGGCTCGCAGCGCTGTTTCTTCTTCTTTTGGCATTCTGGATCCTATGCATTAGACCTTACTACGTAGAACTCTCCTTTTCCGAGGTGACCAGTTCTGCGTGGATGTTTCATCCACACTTCGCGGATTGGTTTACCGGACCATTCAGTCGCTACGTTCCCAATTACCCGGAATGGAATCCCCATCTTTTCAGAGCGTTCATACGTCCGGGAAAAAGCCTCTATTATTTCGTGTGTTCCTTGCTTTTCGGCGGTGATTATGCGGCCTATCACATTGTTACCTACCTGTGCGTGGCAGCTACTAGTGCTCTTACGTTTTACATTGCCGCCGAGATCCTAGGCCTGGGGCCGAGGCTGTCCCATTTTCTCGCCGCATTGACGTTCCTTTCTCCTGCCTACACGTATGGCAATTTATTTACCAATGCGTATGCTGCGGACCCAGTAGCAGGATTCTGGATCATGGCGTCGGTTTTGTTCTTTTTGAAGCGGCGCTATGTAGTTGCATGGATTTTTCTCTGCTTCGCGGTCGGGAACAAGGAGACGGCATGGGTTCTGCCGGCGACAATGTCGCTCTGCATACTGTTTATCTTGAAAGGGAAAATAGGTCGTCGGTTGGTCGGAGCTCTTTCATACCTTCTTCCGCTCATCGCGATTCTCGGCCTTCGTATATATGCCTTCGGCCTGCATGGCATGATCAAATACGACGAAATTTCGCGTATCCCCCACCCCGGGGTCGACCGATCCGCGCTGTATGGGGTGCCCGTCCATGTTATGGCGGTACTTAATGTGGTCGACCGGTTGGCGAGGTGGCCGTTTGGAGTACTGCCACACTCGAGGCAGTACGATCACCATCTTCTTCTGGTTTTCCGGATATTGGGGAGCGTCATCGACGTTTTCTTCTGGGGAGTGATGGCGTTCCTTCTTGTCGAGCTGGTCGCGCGTCTGACAATATCCGGAAATATCCTGAAATCGGCAAAGCAAGAATTGCAGGAGTTGGTTCGCGCTTATCCACCCGCATTCTTGCCTCTTATCATCTTGACCTTGGGCAGCTTGGTATTTCCACTACGCTTTGCTTCAGATCCTCGCTACGGGACAGGTGTTTTCCCTCTCATTTTCTTGAGTGCGGGTTGTCTGCTGGTATTTCGTTCCCGGCAGTTGCTGCGCTTCACCGCGTGGAGCCTTCTGTTGTCGATCGGAGTCTACGGCATCGTTCTGCGCGTGAGCGATACCATTTACGGCGCTCGGATGTACCGGGCAGAGTGGCAATTCGCAAGCGGATATATCGCCGCACTCAAAAGTTCGGCAGGCCATCCCCTGTTTATTGTCGACGATCTTCTAGGAAACGAGAACAACTCTGAGGCTGATCAGAAATTCTTGGGTTCTGATCTCCATGTCGTCCGTATCAATGACCTTGAAAAAGATCCAGACTGCCGGCCTATTCCCGATCATGGTCCTGTCCCTATACAACTGTCGGTGTCTGCTCGGCGCAGCGGGCCTCAAGAAATCAGTATTCGGTCTGTTGTTGATGGGTGCGCAGGTCACAGTTTTCTCGGAGTTCCGGACCTGCCTGCCGGGCCACTGGAGCGCTCCGCATCTGGTTTTCACATCTTGTACAGATTGGATCCCAGGGAGAACCCCCAGCCAACGAGCGGATCACCACGTCTCCTGGAGGCAACTATCCAGGGCGCCCCGCCGGATTCGCTTATTATCGTTCCGGATTTCGCCAAGCGCACTTACGTCGCCGTTCCAGTGCAGTAAGCCGTAGACATGTTTCACGAACACTCCCGCAGGCCAACCCAGAAGAACCAGTCGGTTTTCGATGTGAGTAAGAACCTTGCAGATGGTCAACTGAGCTGCCCCTTCGTAGCCCCGGTGAGAAGCGAAGAATTGACGCTTAGAAGTCGAAGACCAGATTTACGAAGTCGCATCGCGAAGACACCGTCAAACATGAAATCGAGCGACCGAAGTGACCAGTTCGAACCTCCAACTGACAAGCGCCATCAAGGACAAAAACAATGCTGCGGAATACCTCGATTCTCCGCCTGTTCTTACATCTCCTGGTCGGGCGGGGGTCTCTGTGCCTCTGCTGACCAGGTCTGGACGGACAGCGGAGCGCACGTCTTTGACGCTCGTTCCACCGAAACATGTCTCCCCCCCTCCGACGATGGAGCCGATTCCCTCGAGGGCTCATCGGAAGGATATTGATGGACTTCGAGCGATTGCCGTACTGTCTGTGATGGGATTTCATTGCGGAGTTCGATGGCTTCGCGGCGGGTTCATCGGCGTCGACATTTTTTTCGTGATCTCTGGATACCTGATCTGCACGATTATTTATCGCGAACTCGAAGCCGATACCTTCAGCATAGCCCGGTTCTATGAACGACGCTGCAAACGCATTCTCCCAGCTCTTTCTCTCGTTCTCCTCGGTTGTCTGGCACTGGCCACCCTGGTCTTGTCGCCGGTGGAGGTCCGGAGACTGGGAACGACGGCCATCGCCACCTCGCTGTCGGCGTCCAATCTGCAGTTCTACCGGCTCAGCGGATACTTCGATACAAGTTCGGGTTTGAAGCCTCTGCTGATGACATGGTCGCTTGCGGTCGAGGAGCAATTCTATTTGGCGTTTCCGCTGTTCATGTTCCTTTTGCGGAAGAAATCCAAGCGCACCCTTTTGGCCGTTCTGGCCACCGTTTTCACGCTCTCTCTGCTCTGTTCGGTCATTACGGAATTTGATTACCCTTCATTTAACTTTTTTTCGCCCTTTACGAGAGCATGGGAACTTGGTGCCGGCACTCTGTTAGCCATCTGGCAGACGGGAAGGCAAGTACGCACCATCTCATGGAAATCAGACGCAGTAGGCTGGATCGGACTTCTGCTGATCCTAGGCCCCGTCTTCTGGTACGGAGCGAATACTCATTTTCCGGGCTACGAAGCGATTCCTCCGGTCCTGGGAGCGGTCCTGCTCCTCGCATCCGCGCAAGGAACGGTGAACCGCCTGCTCGGCAATGCCCCCCTCGTGGGCGTAGGGCTCATTTCATATTCGTTGTATCTCTGGCACTGGCCTCTTTTGAGTTTTGCAAGAATCATCAGCGCAAACCCCCTCCATCCCCGAACTGTGATCATCCTGACGGCGATCGCATTTGCCGGTGCCACGGCTTCGTACTTTCTCGTCGAGAAACCATTTCGCGCCAAGACCAGTGCTCCAACTTCGAAGGTTCTCCTTGCATATTCATGCCTGATTGCCGCTCTGGTCGGGGCGAGCAGCGTCTTCTACATCTCTCGTGGTTTGCCTTCTCGCACACCCGCATTGGCCGAAATCGAAGCGGCTGCAAATATTGATCGGGGCCACCCGTGCCTCGTAGACGACTTTCAGAATCTCGACTCCGTCTGCCTTCCACCGGCAGAGCCGGGCAGGCCGACGCTGGCCCTGTTAGGCGACAGCCACGCCGAAGCAATCTCCAATGTGATGCGGACTGAGCTCGAAAAGAATAATTGGCGACTGGTGGTTCTGGCTCACGAAACATGCCCTTCTACCAAGGACGTGACCCGTTGGATGGCCGCCAAAGAGACGGATTCCTGCAGGAAGTTCAATCGGGATGCATTGCGCTATGTTCTGAATCGTCCAGACATCCAGGTGGTAGCGCTTCTAGCAGGATGGGGAGACCGAATCTATGTCCCCGATGATTTTCAAGGATCCACCGTAGCCCAAAACACCGCGCAGAACGCGGCGAACATGAGATTTGGAGTCAATCGTGAGATCTCCGCTCTTGAGCGTGCCGGAAAGCGCGTGATCTTGATTGACGATTTTCCGGAGTTTTCCTTCGACCCTGTCGAATCGATCCGTTACAGGCAGATGCCCTTGCGCCGTGCGATCAATCGTCTGCTTTTGTCCGATGAACCACAACAGTGGCAGGACAACAGTCAGGATGCCGCACTTGAGCTGATCCCATCCAAGCGCCTGGCATCCCTCGAATTCAAGCAACTGGCCGCATCGGACCCAAGCATGTCGCTGGTCTCAGCGAAAGACGCTTTTTGCAGGGGAGGGCAGTGCTACTTCGCCGATCAAACAGATCTCTATTATTACGATGGAGATCACTTGAGCGACTCGGGAGCGATGAAAATGATGCCCTCTTTTTTTGACTTGATCCAACGCATGCGTCGGGCCGCTACTCATAATCTATCCAACCGAAATCCATAAGGATGCAATGTTGAGGACCTCTACGTTCCTTTGTCTACTTGTTCTCTTCGCACGCTGTGTCTCGACAGGTCAGGCCGAGCCGGACAGCGGAGGACATATCATCGATGTTCGTTCTGCGGGAGCGGTAGGCGACGGATCAGCCGATGACACCCAGGCAATCCTGAGGGCCGTCAATACCTGCGCGGCCAAGGGCGGCATTCTCTACCTTCCCCCCTCTCAAGATGCGTACACGACGACCAGAACAGTTTATCTGCCGGCGAAGTGCACGATGAAAATCGATGGCGGACTCAGAGCCACAGCTCCGATGGAAGAGGTCGTGAATGTCGGCGCAGACGGAACCGCGTCCCGTCGCAAGATATTCGGCGTGGGGGTGATCGATTCCAACAATCTGGCCACGCGCCACATTGCACTCGAGAACTACGGCCACTTCGAAGTCACAGGTATCACACTGTTCAATGGAGCGTCGATCGCCGGGATCCACGTAGGACCCCGAGGATCGAAAGGCGGCTACGAGGCCTACATTCACGACTTGAGTTTGTTTGTTCCGGAAGGTGTGGCAAGCGTGGCCGGCAACGCCGGGATCTGGACAGAAAAGGGAACCGATTCCTCGGTCTATAACATCACGATTGTCGGCTGGGACACGGGAGTCCGCAACAGCATGCACAACAACCAGCCATTTTCCAATATTCATGTGTGGGGCTTTGGACCGAATCCGGGATGGAAGAATGTCAGCAACCTGCCCACAGTCTGCTTTGACGATCTTGCGGGCGACTCACAGTGGGTGGGCGACGAATGCGACACCCCCACTCGCATTGGACTCCACGCGCACGGATACAACCACCTGATCACCGGGTTCAGCTGCTTTAACAACGAAATGTGGGGCACGGACAACGTCGTCCATTGCATCGAGTTCGATCTTCCCAAATCCTACTCAAGCGTCACAAGTTCGGTCTTCCAGGGAAAGAACGGTCACCGTCTGGCAAGCGACATCGCCGTCCCCAGCGATAACTACGCGACCATGACGATTCTGGGGAACCAGGTGATTGGCAATGTCGTGAAGGAGCGATCGACCTCTGCGCACCTTCCTTCGCTCATCATTGACGGCGCTTTGACCGTAGGCGGACCGTTGAATGCTCCTGTTCGGAACAGTCAATGACCGAGTGACGCAAAATTCCTGCGTCCTGGGAGGCCCCCTGCAAGTTCCAAAATATATTCCTCAGTTCGACCAGCTTCGCGCCCTTGCCGTATTGCTGGTGATGCTGTTCCACGCCAGCCACCATGTCGCTGCCTTTCCCATGGCGACATGGCTTTCGTTTGGATGGGTTGGTGTCGATCTGTTTTTTGTCCTTTCCGGTTTTCTGATCACGGGCGTCCTTCTTGAAAGCCGGGACCAAGCGCGTTACTTCGTCAACTTCTATACTCGTCGCATCCTCCGCATCTGGCCGCTGTATTTCGCATTGTTGGCGGTCATGTTTGAGATCATGCCGAGGCTGGCGCCGCACTGGAGCGCCACGGCCATGAAGAACGCTCATCCCGCATGGGCCTTTGTGCTCTTCGTACAAAACCTGACCACCGGGCACGACCTTACCGGTCCGCTCAGCGTTACTTGGTCGCTCGCCATCGAAGAGCAGTTTTATCTGGTATGGCCGCTGCTGATCTGGCTGCTCCCACGCGATCGGGTCCGGCAGCTTGCGCTGGTTCTGATCCTCGGTTCCCCGCTGTTACGGCTTCTTCTGAACCTCGCCCACACTCACGTAGACGTCTACTTCAATACGATGACCCGCCTAGATGGTCTTGCCGTGGGTAGTTTTCTGGCCATCTGGCTCCCTGAGGCCGACCCCTCCCGCGTGAAGCGGAGCGCGATGATCCTCTTGCCCATGGTGCTGACAGCGGCTATTACCATCCGCTCCAGCTGGATTCAGTATTCCACGATTGCCCTCAGCGCCGGCGCGATCGTCAGCCTCTCCCTTTTTGTTTCCTTCCGCAGCGCCTTTCTCGTCTACACCGGCCGCATCAGCTACGGGCTCTATCTGGTGCATCTAGCCCTCTTCGGTCTGGCCACCAAGCCCGAACTGCGCCGTTTCTATCCGAGAAATGCCTTCCTGAACGATCTGGCTTACGTTCTGACCGGACTGGCGCTCTCGTATGGTCTGGCCTCTTTGTCCTGGTTCGCCTACGAGAAGCAGATCCTACGGGCCAAATCGTGGTTCACCCCGGACCGGGAAAAGAGTCTACGACAACAACCGAATCCAGAGCGGGCGGACCACGCAAGACCCTTCGGCACACGGGAAACCGCGGGTGTGAAAATAGGTCCCGCCGCATAAGTCAAGGATTTGAATTCTCTAGCAGGATGGGCATTTCCCCCACCGTTAAATCCGACGGCAAAGCATTCACATTGTTTTGCCAATCGCGATAGTCCGTAAACGCGGAATTGTCCGGGATGGGAACATCAATGTCAGTTCCGGCGCTGCTCCAGATCATCCACGCGCTATAGTTTCCTGGGCGTTGCAGCTCGCATGCCCAAAGGCCGTTTTCATACAGCTGGCAATTTACAAGGTTCGCTCCGCTAAGCCAGCTCTCAATGACGGCGTAGGCTTCCCCCGGGGCCGTCACCTGTGCCGTAGGCATCTGCGGGTTGCTGCACCATGGCGCTTCCCACAAGGTCCCCAACCGCAGCTATCGTATGCGTACCAGACAAAGCGCGACACGCCTGTGAGTGCCAGGGCCACGTGGTAACGCATAAGCCAGGAGGCCTGGTCCTGGTCAACTGAAGTTAGCGAGCCCCAACTGGCTTCTGTGTTCCACAACGGAAGATTGGACAGACCGTGATTGGCGAGGGTCTGGTTGAGCGACTGAACCTGGGCCACGATCTCTTCGGGATCTGTTGCGGAGCCATAGCCGTGAAACGCGGCGACATCCGCATAAGGGTATTGTGTGCCGGAAGTGGCCAGATACGAATCGAGCCAACTCAGATTCGCCGCAGTAACCCTGCTGATCGGCGCCATCAGGACCTGGTTCGGATTGGCTCCGCCGTTTGGTGAGCAGACTCCATTTGCGCAACCGCAATTTGCGGGATTTTTCGCTATCTGGTATAAGTTCTGGGCAACAGTCAACAGTTGGGCATTGGTCCCACTCCAGTAAGACGGGTTGTTGGGTTCATTCCATGTCTCGTAGTATTTGATTTTTCCGCAGTAGCGCTGAACCACGGCCGTCGCGAAGTCGTCGAACGCGGTCATGTCCGGAAGCGCGCAGGTTCCGGCACCATCTCCGTTCGTGCACGGCGCCGTCGGAACTGTCGATGCCCACGCCGGCACACTTCCGAAGGTAAATATGTAATCGCTGATGCCATTGTCTTGGCCGATGGTGATTGACGTATCCATGTGTGACCAATCGAACTGTCCGCTGGACGGCTCAACGGACGACCAGGCCGCGACATCCCAGAACCGGAAGGTGGAAATCGGAAATGCGGGGAACGGTGTCGCGGTGTGATGGATCGTCATGCCGAAAAAGTCGCCGGAAATTGGCGTCGACGGATTCGGTGGAACAAGTGTGCTTACGAGTGGACTCCCGGCGTAGGAGAAGGTTCCTGGCGCCGCGCCTGTGCCGCTGAGGGGAATCACTGCTGTACTGTTGATGGAAGAGTTGCTGGTAAAGGTCAAATGACCCGTTGCCGCTCCTGCTGCCGCGGGATCGAATAGCACCCCGAGCGTAACCGTTTGGCCTCGACTCAACGTTATCGGCAAGGTGCTTAGCGTGATCGTGAAACCCATGCCGGTAACTACCGCCCCGCTGATGGTTAAAGGCGCGGCGCCGGTGGAACTGAGGGTGACAGTCCGCGTCGCAGGCGTGTTCACCGCCACGATGCCAAAATCCACGCTGGGCACACTGATGCTCAGCGTGGGTACTGGCACACTCAATTCAAAAGCAAAGCTCTTGGTGACGGTTCCCGCACCCGCCGTCAGGGTTACCGTCTGCGTGATTGAGGCCGGTGACACATTCACCGTGAACTGGGCGCTGGTAGCGTTTGCGGCTACCAGAGACGCAGGGGGCACCGTCACGGCCGCATAATTGCTCGACAGCCCCACGCGGAAACCGCCGGCCGACGCTGGGCCGCTGATCGTCACGGTGCAGAGGTCTGTGCCCGAACCTGTCATCGACGCACTACTGCAGGAAATGCCACTCACTTGTTGCAACGCGGTCTGGGGTGCTGCCGCTTGGGATCGGTCCACCACATATCCGCAACTGGAAAGAGCGAGGCAGAGAACGGAGGAAGGAGCCAGCAGCAACCCGATCGAAAAGGATCTGAAACCGAGTCGCTTAGCACGATATTCGGAGCGCTCGTCCTGCGGCCGAGCCGTGATCGGTGCAATGGAAGTGCGCAAACCGAGCCTGAGACTCGTATGGAGGGATAGCGGCATGAGGTAGATTTCTCCACTCTTCGAACGGTGATCGCATCTGGGCGGGCAGATACATTCGATTTTGGATTTCTCGTATTACGGTACTGTCTATTGAGGTTACTTTTGTGTAGCCCGTGATTGAACTCCCGATCTTATACTGCATGTCTGAATGAGCGAAAAGCTGCTTCAAAAGGCTTGAGAGAGGTATTTGCCGAGCCTGTGCAGCTGTCGCCCTCGACGGCTATCTACATCAGCCAGGAAGGTCGTATCAACAACGATGGCCCGTTGGTCACATTCTCTCGCACAACTGTCCCAATGGCCGCCGAACTGACTTGTCCTCTCGCCTTGCGCGGATTCACGATGATAGCCTGGAGCATTGGGCGTGGCGACGGAAGGTCGTGTCATCGAAGCGTTCGAGGTACGCGTGAAGATGTGGTTTTCGGAGGATCACCGCGGTCAAAGCATTGAATAGTTTTCGGGCGATGTCCAATCGAATGTTTGAGCCTATCGGGACACCGGTGGGCTTTTTTATGGTCCGCAGACCCTGTTTCGGTGACTCTCTTGTCTCGTTTAGGCCTTCGAGGTGCCTTCAATCAACCGATATAGAGAGCCTTCACAACTCGGGGAGCTTGCTAGAGTTGTTTTGTATCCTTGTTCTCCAGAACACTGGCGAGCTTGTCGCGAAGAACATGAAAGTCTACCTCTTCGGATTCAAATTCGAAGAAAGTTCCTGGAGACACGGCGAACACCTTTGCCAGTTCGACGATGATGTCCAGAGCTGGCCATTTCTCGCCTCTCTCAAGTTCACCGAGGTACCCCGATGAAATCTTTGCGCCGACCGCGACGGATGCCCGGGACCGCCTGCCCCGGATCGACCGCACGGCCGCCATTCGCACGTTGATCGTCCCCCGGCGCGAGGCCGCGCTCCTCCAAGTGAAAGCGATAGCACAACGCCTACCCTCTTGGTTTCTTGGTAGCCCCCGGATTATTCACGCATCGCGGTATATGCTTGCGCATGGCGACGGTGCCGAATGCCTCCCCGCAAAACACGCATGGCTGAAGCTCTGGTTTACGGCCCGCACCTTGCAGGGCTATCGAACGCGCGATTGGCGACGAACTGATGAGTCGGTGGCAGTGAGGGCATTTCATGGGACTTCTCCAGTGTGATCTGACTATTCTGAACCCGGCGAGATCAATTATTTCGGCTTCGCCTCGCGCTCATCGAGCCACGATTCCATTGCGCAAACTCCACTGGACTCATTGAAGCGACCGCCGTAAATTTTGATCGTGGTATTGATGTTCGAATGCCACAATATCTTGGAGAGAGTCAGGTAATCTTTGGGATGTGCTTTGAGCCACGCAAAGGCTACGATGTCTCGAAATGGATGTGGTGTTATGCGCTTGCCTGCGTACCGAATCGTTAAGGTGGACACTAAGTTTCCCATTTGACAAGACTGCATCGGTTGTCCAGCTTGGTTGACAAAGAGTGTTCCCGGGTCAGTACCGCGAATTAGGTGCTTGCGAAACTCCTCCAGATATTCCTGGAGCGGACCTATCAATTGACGAGGCAACAGTGCTTGCACCTCGATCCCTGTTTTGGTTTCATCGCCGCTGAACTGGAACTGCCAGAATTGGGCGTCAGGATTGTTTTGCTCCTCCAGCTTGACCCATTCTGGCTTGTCAATCTCGCTGTAAGGAGGAATTTTTCCTTGGAACAGATTAGGCCTCACGCCAGCGATTCTGCATTCTCGGATATTGCGTTGGCGCCATGGGAGAGTGACCAACCATCGCATCAGAAGTTCCTTCATGCATAGCCTCGACATCTCAGTAATTCCTTTCTTCACAACCACGCTCCTTTCGGAATGAAGCTTGACTGGGATCGACTCAACCAATTCGTAATCAGCGTACTTCCCTGCTTTCCTTCTTCTGAGTTCAGACGCATGCTCTAGGGGAAGACTATTCAGCAGCGCTCTGAACCACATGAGGTCTGCCGACTTATATTGAGGATGCTGACGCATCGCTGCAAATAGCAAAGAAAGAGGTACCAACAGAGAATATCCTTTCACTTTTCGCTCGTTTATGGACCACTCGATGTACGAATTGATCAGCGGCTTACTAATCAGCTGTGACAAGGAAGCCACACGTGTTTCATTTCGAATGTTGACCGCGAATCCATATAGGGCACTAAATTACCGGCTGAGGTTATTTGAAGTTGTTTCTCTGTGACGCCCGCCCTTCGGCCTATCGGCCGAGTAGTCCGCGCGCTTCCATCTCAGAAGTTCCAGCACTTCTTTCCTTAGACCTTCTGGAAATTGCTCGATGGGGACTGCATATCTCTTTCCGCGCAGAATGCATGCAGGAGTTACATTTGTGCATTTGCAGTCATGAAGAACACGCCAGAACGAACTTTTCTGCTTTCTTGCCACGTAATAAGAACGACCTATATCCGTCCTATTCTTAACCCGGTTGTCGACGTCTTCGATCATAACGTCTTTGGGGTTCTTCTTAATCCTTGCTAAGTCTTTGACAATATCCTCGCAATCTCTCTGCTTTGCGATCGCAAACACACCATACCATTCTTTTGGTATCTTATACTCTGACTTCCACCCGCACTCTTTTGCACAATTCAGCAAAAAGCGAGCGAAGTTGACATAGGTGCGAATCGAGTTCTCAGCGTACTTACGGCTCTTAAGAAAATGCCGAAAGCCGTTCCGTGTGTCGTTAACAAGGTCTATCGAAATTTGATCCGGCGGCTTCTCAAGGTAGACCGTCAATAATGAGCAAGTTGTTCGTAACATCGGCTGCGAAGATGCAGGATGCTGCTGCAACATTTGCAAGAGATCTTTCAACGTCTTGAGGTCTGCCGTCTCGCTTGCGCGGCTTTTCGAAGTACCGCGCAAAATAGCAGCATTTCTCGTACCAAACGGAAGAACGTGGGCCATCATATATGCATCTCCTAGATTTTCTTTTCCACTAAGATGTACAAGAAATTGCATATAAGACCCGAAGAAATCCGAAGCCTGAGGAAGAATTGCGCAGGTACGCGCAAATCAACAACGTATCGGAGATATAACGAAGCACGGAGGAACGCTCGGGTGAAATCGAGCAAGAAAACAGAGAGCTTTTGACGGACGGCAAGTCTTCGCGAATGATTGCCGGGCCAGAACCCAGCAATGCCAGCTCCCACTGCTCCCACGTGAAGGTCCTGCCCGCATCATTCCTTGACACTGCAGACCAGACGAAAAGAGCGATGACCAAAGCGTATGTCGAAAGCCAAGAGCAGATCATTTAGGCACTTTCAGACTGTTTTCAAGGAACGACTCTAAGTCGCTAGGGAGGAAGCGCCCTCTCCCGGGAAGATCCCGGGCAACCAACCTTCCCTTGGATATCCAATCCAAAACGGCGCGCGGAGAAACACCGAACAGTTTCGCGACATCCTGAGTGGTGTAAGTCGGGAGAAGGCGCATCTTTCTTATTCGAATAATTTGTTCTAACAATGCGTACCTCGACACTTCTGAAGGAATCATTCTGACGTCCTTTCCCCGCCGTAGGTTGATGTCTCGATCCATGTCAATGCATCTTTCGGATTGATTCGAACAGCAGTGCCGATCTTCATCGCTCTGAGCTGCCCTGAATCCACAGCGTCATAGACGGTGCGCGCTCCGAGAGAGAGCAGCCGCGCCAGCTCAGGGACTCGCCACGCGGTCTTTCGGTCGCGCAATACTTCGTGCAGATCCAGTGTTCCAGAGCGGACTCCGCACTTTTCCGTATCGGTCTTCTTCATATCGCGGTCCGATTCGATTGATTTCAGATCGACTCTTAAGCACCTTTACAAAATACTGGCGTCTTCTGAAATGATTCGCCGGATGCACACAACCCCGCCTAGACTATCTGGAGGGTTCATTGGGTTCCATGGTTATGTATCGGGTGTTACAAGTTTGCACTAACCTCGTACATCTTCCATGCTCCTCCTCTTTCTCGAACACCGTACGAACTAATCGTACGAATGTCAAGTACAAACTCATAGCATGCCGCATGCGATGTTATCGATTGTGCTATGAATGGGCGCAGCGGGAATCTAGCTGCGCGCGATGTTATGCGCGCCCATCGTGCTATGCGCGCAGCGGGAATCTAGCTGCGCGCGATGTTATGCGCGCGATCGTGCTATGCGCGCAGCGGGAATCTAACTGCGCGCGATGTTATGCGCGCGATCGTGCTATGCGCGCAGCGGGAATCTAGCTGCGCGCGATGTTATGCGCGCGATCGTGCTATGCGCGCAGCGGGAATCTAACTGCGCGCGATGTTATGCGCGCGATCGTGCTATGCGCGCAGCGAGACTCTAGCCGCGCACGATGTCTGACTGTGGCTTACTTGTACTTGCAGCGTTAGCTATGCCATTCCGGCTTGGCCGCTGCATATGCGAGTTATTGCGCGCAGGGTTAGTTAAGGAACGTTGGGGCGAAAGGTCAGACCAGCTAAAGTGAATCGGCAGCGTTTGATCTCACCGGATCAAGGTGTCTGCATCCAACGTGACCATTTGCCATCGTGGATTTCTTCCGACCTGGCTGGCGGATTCCTTGGCCGTTAGACGCTACATCCACTCCACGCCATCGATATGCGCTTTGATTGCGGCGTCAGCGGCGGGCGAAAGATAGCGCATCACACTGCCAAGATCGCTGTGGCCGCTGAACTTCATCACCGTTCGTAAATCCATTCCGGACTGAAGCAGGCGGGTGATGCAAGTGGCACGGAATTTGTGCAGCCACCACCGCTCGCACTCTTTGTTCGTCTCGCAGCCTGGGCACTGGTTGCAATTCAAGCCCGCCGCCTTAACAAGACGCTTCAAGGCACGCAGTAGCTTTCTGTTCGGTTTATCCGCACTGGTGCCGGTTACTAACCGGTCGCCTGGATGCTGCTTGCGGTAAGTTTTTAGCCTCTGAAGGAGGTCGGCTGGAATGGGGATGTCCCGCTCCTCTTTGTCCTTGATTTTGAAATTGAACTCCGGTTTCGATCGAACCTTGAGTGTGCCGGTGGCAAGGTCGATGTTGTCCCAGGTGAGGTAGACCGCTTCCTGATCACGCAGGCCGCACTTGAGGAGAGTCTCGAAGATTAGATACGAGTGCCCATCCTTAATCGAACCGAACAAGGTCCGAAGTTCCTCCGTTGAGTAGACTTCGGGCAGTGTCTTTTCGTACTTCGGCTTAGAAGGGGCCAGGCTCTTTACATCCAGTTTGCAGAACCTCAGGAATGCTGTAACACTCGCATGACGGTTCGCAATTGTGCGGGGTTCGCATCCGCGCTTACGGAGCCCTCGTTGGTGCAGCAGGATGTCCTCGGGCGTGATTTCGTCAGCGAATGTTTTGCCGACGATCCTCAGGAACTCATCGGCGGCGGTGCGGTAGACGGCGGCCGCAGAAGTCGAGCCACGGTCTTCAGCAGCCTGTACGAACCGATTCAACTCCCGCGTCAGGCTCAGGCGGCCAGGGACTTCCTCGATTTTGACTCCCGCCCGTTTGGCGGCTGCCTTGGCTTCGAGTAGATGCTCGGTCTTAGTCTGAGCGGACAGAGCGGCAGCGGCATTCTCACCGGCATCACGATAGATCATTCTGGAGCCCGCATAGGTGCGAAGCTGATATCGCCCCTCAGGGTACTTGCGCTCTTTGCCATCAACGACGACGAAACCTGGCTTGACGCGCCCATTCTTGCCGACCACTGCCGGGTACCTACGCCACCCTTTTTCCGTTTTGCAGAGCCGGATCAGATGGGATGAAAGGGGCGTACCTTCCTGATACGTGCTCAAGGCGCACAGAAG
>CAZAQN010000035.1:0-44023 GCA_964487345.1 uncultured Occallatibacter sp.
CGAGTTGATCGTCTTCAAGAATCGCAAGCCGCGTCTCATGCGGCGTGCTTGAAATACAAATTTCCTTGGCCATCGTACCTTTCCGCCCAACAATCAATCTTTGCTGGGACCTGCGGCGAGGCCAGATGGAAACGCACGGAACCGGAGAGGATGGAGATGGGCGGAAGAGAATACCTGTATGCCTGTCTGCGGCGATTGGTCCAATGGGGCGGACTGTCGTGACAGACGAGCTGAGTGAAACGGGGATCCTTTTGCAGAGATTTTGTGGCCGAGTTTGCCGTGGTGAACGGCGGGGCCGTTATCGCACTGGCGTATGCACGGTTGCTCCGCGTGACCGGGGCAAGGCTGAAAAGCCCATCCGCTCCCTCGCGATCCGTGCAATCGGTACGCTGCCAGTAGTTCCGGGATCCACGGCAACAAGTCTTCGTCGCCTGGGTGGAACGGCTTTCCCGTCTCTGCGTGCTCATGTGCTCAATCCTGCCGGGCCTGCGGTCCACCGGGACCTGGCCGGCGCAACTATTTCAAAATACAGTTCTTGTGAGCCGGCTATCGAAGCGTGTCACAAGAGTTCAAGCTATTCGATCGTGTTCGTACGTACTAACGGAACACTTTTAGCAATCTCAGAACACTGAGAAGATCTGAGAAAGTCTCAGTTTACAAACCGGCGCATGCGCACGTTCATCGCAACGCCCAGCGCGAGGAAGGTAAACAACACCGAAGACCCACCATAACTCATAAGGGGTAAAGGGATTCCGGTGACGGGCATAAACCCTATGACCATACCCACGTTGACCGCGATCTGGAAGGTCAACACAGCCACAACACCCATGATAATAAGGGAGCCGGGCAGGTCGGCGGCTGTCTGAGCGTTTTGAATCAAACGCATCAATATGAAGAAGTATAGCAGCAGCACAAAGATCGCACCGATGAAGCCATGCTCTTCGCTGAAGGCAGCGAAGATGAAATCGGTGTAGGGAATGGGGAGAAAGTAGCCTTGGGTCTGGGTGCCTTTGGCGGCGCCTTTGCCCCAGATTCCGCCCGAGCCGACGGCAATCAAGGACTGTCGGATCTGATAGCCGGAGCCCTTGGGATCGGTGTCAGGGTTGATAAAGCTGGTGAGGCGCGCCTTTTGGTAGGACTTGAGGCCTTTCCCGCTGGTCCAGGCGCCCGCGCCGAGCGCAAGGACAACGGCGATTAGAATCAGTGCCTGCTTCAGGTTGATTCCACCCAGGAACAGCCCGGCGACCAGGATGGGAGCGTAAATCAGGGTTGTTCCCAAATCCGGCTGGATGAGGACCAGAAGCATCGGCACGCCGACCATCGCGAGGGCTTTGAAGATATCCCGCCAGGTCAGGTTGCGGCCGCCCAGATTGGCAAAATAGCGCGCGACCATCAGAATCAGCACGAGCTTTACCCATTCCGACGGCTGAAACTGCATCGGTCCGATCTGAATCCAGCGTCTGGCGCCGAGTGCCTTATGCCCCACCAGCTTCACGGCGACCAGAGCTACGAGACAAACTCCGTAGGCCCAGGGAGCCCAGTCGATCAGGCGGTGGTAGTCGATTTTTGCCAGGATGAACATCAGGATCATGCCGACCACGATGAAGACGATCTGCTTGTTGTGAAAGGTGGCGAACTTGGTGCGCAGTGTTGCGGAATAAATCTCGAATACGGAAATGGTGCAGAGCGCCAGCACCATGCCGAGCAGTGCCCAATCGAAGTCGCGAAAGCTGAGGAAGCGGCGCACCTGGCTCATGGCTGGTTGGTCCGTCGTGCGGGGAGTGCCAAACCGAGCTGGGATGCCGTGACGAGGGGCGACGGCAGTTCCGGGGTGAGATCTTGACCGGGATTGACGAAGAATCTTCCCGCGTGGATGCGTGCCGTTTGGCCGGCTGGGCTGTTTCTGTCGGGGGCGGTCCAGACTGCGCCAACTTCGACTGGCTTGGCAGGCGCTGCGGCCTTTTGGGGTTGCAGATTGTTCGCCAGGCGGCGCTGCTTTTCTACGTACGCGGCGACCACTCTTGCACCCAAGCGCGCCGGGTAGTAGCTGAATTCGCCGTTTTGCCAGAGGACTGCGACGACAAGCTCGGGGTTGCGGCGCGGAACGACTCCCACAAACCAGACGTTGGGACGGGTGATTTTTCCCTTTCCGGTTTTGTCGAGGGCCTGATGGCTCATCAACTGGGCGGTGCCGGTTTTGCCGGCGAGATCGATTCCTTCCAAATGCGCGGAGCCTGCGGTGTGGTAGAGGGCGGGCACGGTCACCTGCGCCATGCCGTCGGTGATGATCTGCCAGTTGTCGGGATCGATGGGAATGTCGACCTTGCCGGAGCCCGGATAGGAGTCCTGCAGGGCGCGCCGGAAATCGTCCGGCAGCTCATCGGGGAAAACCGAGTGCGGCCGGACCAGGTGGCCTCCCGAGGCGATGCCGCCGATGATGCGAGCGAGTTGAATTGGCGTGGCTTCCACCGCTCCCTGGCCGATAGCGACATCGAGCGTCTCATCGGGGTACCAACGGTGGTGATACGCCTTCATCAGCCACTGCGCGGATGGCATCAGGCCGGCTTGCTCGCCGGGCAAGTCGATGCCGGTCTTCTGTCCGTATCCGAATTCTGTCGCGTATTTCGCGATCCGGTCGATGCCGAGCCTGTCGCCGAGCTGGTAGTAATACGTGTCGCAGGAATATGGAATCGCGTTGTAGATGTCCACAACGCCGTGATGTTCGTCGCAGTGGTGGAAGAATCCGTAAGGACCCCAGCCGCCGTTGCAGACGATCTTGAGGTTTTGCGCGATGCCTTCCTGCAAGCCGGCGACGGACATGAGGATTTTAAACGTCGATCCCGGAGCCAGTTGTGCCTGAATGGCCTTGTTCATCAGAGGGTGTTCGGGATCGGTGATGAGCTTGTTCCACTCGGTGCGATCGATTTTGACGGCGAACGCGTTGGGGTCGAAGCTGGGTCGCGAAACGAGGGCAAGAATCTCGCCGTTGCGCGGATCCATGGCGACGATGGCGCCCTCGCGATCGCCGAGCGCCAACTCCGCAGCGCGCTGCAGGTCGTTGTCGATGGTGAGGCGCAAATCCGTGCCGGGTGTGGAGTGCTGGGTGCCAAGAATTCCGACTTCGCGCCCATGGCTGTCGACGATCACATCGCGCGAACCGTCTTCTCCGCGGAGTAACTGGTCGTAGGTCTGCTCGACGCCGGCCTTGCCCACTACGTCGCCAGGTTCATACGCGGCATAGCGCGGATCGTTCAGCATGTCTTCGCTGACTTCGCCGACATACCCAATCAGGTGCGCCGCGAAGCCGTCGTTCGGATAGAGGCGCCTCTCTTCGTTGATGGTTTCGAGCTCGGGCAGTTCGTTGCGATGGGCCTCGATGAACGCTTCTTCGTCGGGAGTCACTTCCTGCTTGATGGGAATGGGCTGGTATCCCGGCGCTGCGCGGAAGCGCTTGATGGTGGCGCGCAATGTGTCCAGATCGAGGTTCAGGCCGCGGGCTATGGTCGGCAGATCGGCGTCCACGTTGTGGTTCTGCTCGCGCACCAGAAAGCAGGAGACGGAGGGATAGTTGTCGACAATCAGGCGGTTTTCACGGTCGAAGAGCTTGCCACGCGGCGCGAGCATGGGAACTTTGCGGATGCGGTTCTGCTCTGCCAGAAGTCGGAAGTTGGCGGCGCCGAGCACCTGCAGTCGCCATAGTCCCGCGGCAAGCGCGAGCATCATCAGCAAAATGCCGTACTGCACCACCGCCAGCTTGATGCCGGAGATCTTTTCGCCGCGTCCTGCTTTGTCAAAATACATGGGTCTGCGTTTTCAGGATACAGCGAATTTGGTTCTGGCTACAGCAATGCAGGAGCAAAGCGTTCGAACTTTGGTGCTTCCTTGTTGCGGCGGACGAATCCGTGGATCGGTCCTTTGTTCGAATCGGCGAATTGCTCAATCTCGAAGTTGGAACCGGTCGAGGAAAGGGAAGGCCACCAAAGCGATCGCCGAATTGCCGAGCGCTTTGTAGAGTTCGGCGAACCAGTCTGGTTCGAGCGCCAGGCCGAGCAAAAACCGGTTCACGAAGATGTAGAGAGCGCTCGAGAGCAAAGAGAGGAGGAAGATGAGTCCCACGCGAATAATCTTGTTCTCGACATCGATACGAATTCCTACAGATGCGGCCATGAAACCGCAAATTGTCTTGGCGATCCCGTTGATGCCGATGGCGTGATGCGTGAGCGCATCTTCAAACAAGCCCACGGCACAGCCCATAATGGTGCCCTGAATCGGGCTGCGGCGCCCAAGCGCAAAATAGACCGTCACCACCAGCGGAAGGTCGAACCATGCGTACTTTCCCATGAGGCGCGGCAGCCACGCTTGCAGCACCAGGGCCACGAGCGGTATGAGTCCGTAGATCAGGACAGGGTATCGGTGAATTTCAAGGTCGCGGCGGGAATCCGCGGTTAGCACGGACATGGCTAGGGATTCCTCTGCGGGGTAGCGTCTTTGTCGGGCTTGGCGGGCGCCTTCACCGGAGGGTTCCCTGATTTGGTCTCTGACTTGCTCTGTGGCTTGGTCTCTAACTTGCTCGGGGGAGTCGCCAGTTTCTTCGCAGCATTTTCGTCCGGCGCATCCTTGCTGGTAGCGTCGCCGGTCACGCTTTGTCCCGTACTCATATCTGTCCCAGGAGTGAAGCGATCCGGATGCAGAGGCATCGGGGGATGGGTCACTGGATTCGGGTTGGAGGTGTCGTTCCGTGGCTGCTGATCGGGAGGCAGGTTCGGATCGATCAGGCCGGGTAGTCTTTCGGCCATAATTTCCGAGGCTTTCTTTTGTGCTTTCTCCTCCGCAACTTCCGAACCCTTGAGGGCTTCGCTCGTTGCCATGTCCTGTGTCTGTTCGGGCGGGAAGCGTGGCTGAACGGAAGTGATCACGAGAACTTCATCGAGACGGTCGAGGTGTGCTGCCGGTTTGACGATGACTCGGATGAATCCGTCCTGATCCGGGTCCCGCACCACTTTTTCGACGACGCCCACCGGCAGGCCGCGCGGGAAAATCTCATCGCCGCCGGCCGTCAGGACTCTTTCCCCCGGCTGGATGCGGCTATCGACCATGAGCCCGACGATTTGCGGCTGCCCCAGTGCGTTGCCACGCAGAATGCCTCGAATGCGCGTTGTCTCAAGAATCACGCCGGCGCCGCTGCTCTGGTCGTTGATGACGAGCACCTGCGCGGAACGCGGATAGACTTCACGCACTTTGCCGACGATGCCGTCCGCGGTGATCACTGCCATATCGCGTTCGAGCTTCGAGTCCGCACCTTTGTCGATGTAGAAAAGTCGCGACTGGTCGCTGCCGCTGGTGCCGATGATTTGCGCGGCCTGTGTTTTGTAGATGTATTTCTCTTGAAAACTCAACAACGCCTGCAGGCGCTGACCCTGGCGCGCGTCTTCAAGCAGCGCTGCCTGTTCCAGGCGGAGCCGGTCGAGGTTCTTCTGCAGATCCTTGTTTTCATCGCGGACGTGGCGCAGATCGAAATAGTTCTGCCAGAGCCAGGAGGCGCTCGTCCCTGATGAATGAAAGAGCCGCTCGGGCGGCGAAACGATGGCATTGGCCCAAAGCCGGATGAGTCGCACGCCCTTGCTGTCGTGCGGATCAAGGCTCATATGTCCCGAGTCGCCGCGATGCACCTGCATGGCAAGGCCGACGATCTGCAGCATCAGCATCACCAGCAGCACCATGAGGTTTCGGTAGCGTTCGAACAGTGTTTCCATGACGATGAGGGACTAGGGACTAAGGGGCTGAGGGACTAGGAAACCCAACATTTCCCGAGTAACTTCGACAAGGGCAAGAGCCGCTGACGATAGCGAGAATGCTGAGATAGTTGATATTGCTCACAGTGTCCCGAGTCCCTAGTCCCTTAGTCCTCTGTCCCTGTGTTAATCGATTTTGATTTTGCGCAGCAGGCGAAAATCCGAGAGCATTTTGCCGGTACCGAGCACTACGGACGCCAGGGGATCGTCGGCCACGGAGACGGGCAGGCCCGTTTCTTCGCGGATGCGCTTGTCGAGGTTCTTAATCAGTGCGCCGCCGCCGGTAAGGACGATGCCGCGATCGGAAATATCTGCGGAAAGCTCGGGCGGTGTGCGCTCCAGTGCTACGCGAATGGCGTTCATGATCACGGCAATGCACTCGCCTAAAGATTCGCGGATTTCACTATCGTCGATGGAGATTGTTTTGGGGACGCCTTCAATCAGGTTGCGGCCCTTGATCTCCATCGTCAGCGGCTTGTCCAGCGGGTAAGCCGAGCCGATTTCAATCTTGATCTGTTCCGCGGTGCGTTCGCCAATGAGCAGGTTGTACTTGCGTTTGAGGTAGTTGGTGATGGCCTCGTCCATCTGGTTGCCGGCCATTCTCACAGAGCGGGAGTACACAATGCCCGATAATGAAATCACTGCAATATCTGTTGTTCCGCCGCCGATGTCTACCACCATGTTGCCCGAAGGCTCGGTGATGGGAAGACCCGCGCCGATGGCCGCCACCATGGCCTGCTCGACGAGGTAAACTTCACTGGCTTTGGCGCGATAGGCCGAGTCCTCGACGGCCCGCTTTTCCACCTGCGTGATCTCAGAGGGTACGCCGATAACGATGCGCGGATGCACCAACATTTTGCGGTTGTGCGCCTTCTGGATGAAGTAGTTCAGCATCTTCTCGGTGACTTTGAAGTCGGCGATGACGCCGTCCTTCATGGGCTTGATGGCCACGATGTTGCCGGGCGTGCGGCCCAGCATGTCCTTAGCCTCTTTGCCGACCGCTTCTACTTCGCCGGTGTTCTTATTGATCGCCACAATGGAGGGCTCGTTGACCACGATGCCCTTGCCGGCTGCAAAAACCAGCGTGTTGGCAGTGCCGAGATCGATGGCCAGATCGCTCGAAAACATACTGAAGAGCGAGCGTAAGCCATGCGTCCGCGAATTGCGGGATGGAAAACCGTTCAAAGACATTGGGAAATGGATCTACCTCAAGCAGTATTGTACGGCTATTGGGCAGTGGCCGTATGAAAAGCGCACCGTTGGTAACTGGTACCTGCGTTCTTACAAAGCCGTGCGTTACACAAGGCAGTGGGCAGTGTGAAGTGATCAGTGAACATGGTCCTAGGAGACGGCTGAGCCGAATCCGCGTGCGAACACCTTGTCCAACGACGCGACGCTGACCCGCGGCCCGCTTCCGGCGGCTTCGTCCCCGCGCACCCAAGATGCTATAACCTCACTGTCCACTACGAACTCAGAATTGAGACCTGATCATGACTTATCCCACATATCACAACCTGATCGGCGGCGAATGGGTTCCCGCAGCGAGTGGCAAAACCCTCCTGAACCTGAACCCGGCCGACCATGCGGATGTCGTAGGCGCTTTCCCCTCCTCGCATGCAGAAGATGTGGTCAACGCAGTTGCTGCCGCGAAGAAGGCGTTTGCGAGCTGGAGACTCGTTCCGGCACCCAAGCGGGCTGAGATCCTGGTTCGTGCCGGATCGATTCTCCAGGAAAGAAAAGAACAGTACGCTCGCGACATGACACGCGAAATGGGCAAGGTGCTGGCCGAGACGCGCGGGGATGTGCAGGAAGCCATCGATGAGGCCTTCTACGTAGCCGGCGAAGGCAGGCGATTGTTCGGGGTGACGACGCCTTCGGAACTGCAGAACAAGTTCGCGATGAGCGTGCGCATGCCTGTGGGGGTGGTGGGCATGATTACGCCATGGAATTTTCCGATGGCCATTCCGAGCTGGAAGCTGTTTCCTGCGTTGGTCTCCGGAAATACCTGTGTGATCAAGCCGGCCGAGGATACACCGCTCTCAACGTACAACCTCGTCCAGACCCTCATCGATGCCGGGCTCCCTCCGGGCGTTGTCAATATTGTTGCCGGTCTGGGACCCGACGCGGGTGCCCCGCTCGTTGAACATCCTGACGTGCGCGCCATCAGTTTCACTGGTTCGAGCGAGATCGGATCGCTGGTGGGACAGCGCGCGGCGGCAACCTTCAAGCCGGTTTCGCTCGAGATGGGCGGGAAGAACGCGCAGATCGTGCTGAACGACGCAAATCTGGACCTGGCTTTGAACGGGGCGTTATGGGGTGCGTTTGGGACCACGGGCCAGCGTTGCACCGCCACCAGCCGGATTCTGCTGCAAAAGGGCATTGGGGCGGAGTTCATTAAGGAGTTCGTCGCCCGCGCCAAGGCACTAAAAGTTGGAAACGGTCTCGATGAGTCCATCGAAGTCGGCCCACAGGTGAATGAGGCGCAGATCGAGACATCGACGAAGTATGTTGAGATCGCCGTCAAGGAAGGTGCGGAACTTCTGACAGGAGGCGGAGCGTTGACGGGCCGTGCCTACGCGAACGGGACATTCTTTGAGCCGACCGTCTTTGGCGGGGTGACCCCGACGATGCGGATCGCGCGGGAAGAAGTGTTTGGGCCGGTAGTGGGCCTGATCGAATTCGAGACTTTCGAGCAGGCCATCGAGATTGCCAACTCGATCGATTACGGGCTTTCGACAGCGCTCTATACAAAGGATGTGAACCGCGCCTTTACGGCGATCCGCGATCTCGAAGCCGGCATCACGTACATTAATGCGCCGACAATTGGCGCGGAGGTTCATCTTCCATTTGGCGGAGTCAAGCAAACCGGGAACGGGCATCGGGAAGGGCTGGGGGCCATCGACTTTTTCACTACGTGGAAGTCGGTGTATGTCGATTATTCCGACAGGTTGCAGAGGGCTCAGATCGATAACGCGGAATAGCAGGGGAACTGCTGAGGCTTAATCGCTCAATCGTCCAAAAATGACGTTCGAGCCACTTGCTGTCTTCAGTGCGCAGTTGGCATGCTGGTCGCATTTGAAATGGATCAGCGAAGAGTCCGTCGCCCAATCTGCCACGGTCGCCTGATCGCCTTTTCTGTCGATCACGAAGCTTCTGCCTGGGCCTGCGACAAGGAGTCCTCTCGTGGGCTCGTAGGAAGTGATTCTGTCATCGCCTTCGATGTAGAACGTCGAGAGAGGCTTCTTCACAACGAGCCTGCGCCTTGCCGACGCGCGGGCTTCTAAAGCGGTTTGCTGAGAATCGACGTTCTGTTGCCTGTGGCCAAGAGACTGGTCCTGTTCGGCCAGTGTCGGAAAATTCGTCGACAGATCCCAATAGTCGAAGCGTTGGTATTGGTCTGGCGAGCAGGGAAGCTCGCCTTGGGCCCAGAGGGCCTCTATTTTTCCGTCCGAACCGAGGATGTTCGTGAAGACGTCGGCGCCGTTTGTCTGCACTTCGTTCTTTGCCTCGTATGGCAGAACAATTTCCTTACCGCAGAGCGCGAAGCCTGACGAATCAACCAAACGAACGTTGATCGCGATTGGTTTGGAAGGATGGGCGGTAACGGACGCGAACCTATCTGCGTCTCGCGGATCGATCGGTTCAATCTTCAGCATGTATTGCGTTTTGCCCTGCCATCGTGTCACGAGATGGCCGCGCAATCCGGAGGCCTGCGAGATGCCGGCCCCCAGGTCGTCCGTATCGGAAGCGGCCTTCGCCGATTTCAGGCCTTTCTGGCTGAGCACGAAGACTGCGCCGGCGGCGAGCACGACGAGTCCGAGCAGCAAGATAAGGAATCCAGACGATTTCTTGGTTTGA
The DNA here is from genome assembly GCA_964487345.1 of uncultured Occallatibacter sp. Taxonomy (GTDB): domain Bacteria; phylum Acidobacteriota; class Terriglobia; order Terriglobales; family Acidobacteriaceae; genus Telmatobacter. Next base: position 9,651 of record CAZAQN010000035.1, read on the forward strand.
CCCACCCTTGATTCGGCGCCAGGTATCTGTTCGTGGAGATTTGCGGGAGCGTGCAATAACTCCTGCTTGGTTCCCTCGAATGACGTGCTGTTCGACTTTTGCGGTTCAGGTTCGCTCATCGCGCGGCGCCCTTCCAAGTTCTGCCATACCCTGCCAGGAGGTGAAACCGCCGGCTCGGCGTCTAACGGCCGGTGACAACATCCCCGCCATGCAATCCCGATTGCGCAAGACGCATGACCTGAAAGGCTTGGCGCCCCGCCGCCACTTATTCGCCTGTCAGGTTTCCCGAGACGTAGCGCTTGCAGCACAAAGCACGAATGTATGAACAAGGCTACCCCCCTGCAGGACCGCCGACAAGTTATTCAGGTAACGTGTCCTCCGGCTTGCGATCTTTCGGCGGGGTCGCCCCATCGACTGGAATTTCTGCCTTGGCCGGAGCGGCAGCGGGCTCGGTCGGCAATGCGGGATGATCGTAGGCATACAACTCATTGAAGAGATACTTATAGGTAGCGTGCGATTGTCCGCGGAACTGCGGCTTGAAACCGAAGAGCACGATATGCCCCTTGCCGTAGGCGAGTTCCATTGCGGCCGCTTTTCCCTCGATTGCGTCAGGATGCAACAGCAATCCGCTTTCGAGTGGATTGGTTTCTTTCGGATAGCGGGCGAGGACAGCGCCGTGGAAACCCGGTAGCGGCTGGAATGCGGGGCCGTTCTGAAACATCACGACGGGAGAAGCGGAGATGCCAAAGTTTATCGGCAGATCGGCATGTTCCGTCTCGACCCGCAACAGGGCTCCCGAGCAAAAGAATTTGTCGCTCTTTGCGCCTTCGATCACGTTCTGAACCGGCAAGGACATGAGAGGAATCAGGCTTCCGGCGGTCTTGTTCAGGGCAATCAGCGTTCCGCCGTCGCGCGTGAACTCGCGAAGGTTTTCCAAGCCGTCGTCGCCAATTCCGCCCGCATATTGACCGGGGACGACGCCGGTGCCAAATCCATCGGTCAGTTGCTTGGCTGACAGATCCGGCAAGACGATCACGTCATAGCGGCTGCGTAGATCGGCTGCGCGCATGTCGCCGTTGTAAACGCTCTTTGGCTCGAAGCCATAGTTCTCGAGAATCCAACGCGTCCACCCTTCATCGATCGAGGGTGCCCAAGGCCGGTAGAGTCCGACGCGCGCCTTTTTGAGCGGCAAAATGTGTGCCGGAGCGGCGACGGCAGTTGCGGAGATTGCGTACTTCTTGGTCAGGTCCGCAATCGATGCGCGGCTGATTCCGCCAATCAGAAAAGCGCCAGTTTCAGTGCCGTCCGCCGTCTTCACGGGATCTTGCGCAAGTGATACGGAAGCGCCGGCCTGCAATGCCGCATTCACGAGCTGGAAAGAGGCGTTGGCCTTGTGGCTGATCGCGAAGACGGTTCCTGCGCCGTCTACCGTCGCGTCTGGAACTTCAACCTTCTCGATCTTCGCCATCAACGCGCGCGCGTCTGAGCCTAGCGGATCTGTGACCGCATCGACGTTGACGCCCATCTGCAATGGCAAGGTCCATCCGGTTACGTCGTAGGGCAGATCGACGGCTTTCGAGGTTCCGTTCTCGAGCGCATCGGGGTAGCGTTGCCGCTCAAACAACTCCTTTGCGAGGGCGGAGAAGGGCTGATCCATCGGGATGACCCACGAACCGGTCGGATAGCCCACGCCGTTCGCCTTGAAGCCGGGCCTGGTCGCATACACATCGAGGCCGTTGTCGACCATCTTCTGCGCCAGCAAAGCAGCCTCTGGCGTGTCGCTCTGCCTGTCGCTGATCACGTAGGCGAACGGCGGCTCTTTGCTGAAGTGCTGGATATTGTCGCGCGCGGCCTGGTAGCGGTTGTAGAGCAGGGTCTCGCGGTTCTTCGCGGCAATGTCGAGCACCGACATCGAGCCGCCGACCATGTAATCGACAGCATCTTTCAGGCGCCACCAGCCGCCTTCCCACGGCGTGGAATACATACTCAGTGCGCGCAGATCCTGGTAGCTCTTGGGAAAATCGCGCACCGAGTAGAAGTGCGGCGTGGCGTACTCGTAGAGAGCGGTTTCAGTGAAGAACGAAATCTCGTTGCGGAAGACGTGCGCCCAGTCAGTGAAACCCGCATACCAGTTGTCGAAGCGCGATTCGGAGATGGAACCCGGCATATTGTGCGCGTTCAGATAGGCCGTCATGTTCGCGCCGATGAGGTTGAGCCAGCTGCGCACCAGCGGACTGATGTTGCTCGAAATTGGATCGGAGAACGGCGGAATCCAGATACGCGCAGGAAAGGGCGCGGTCTGGTGCTGGCAGTAGAAGATCTCCGGGCTGTATTCGAGCTGAGTCTTCACCACCACCTGCTCCTCTTTCATGTTCATCATGTAGCCGTCGCGGTTGTTGTCGTGGCCGACGTAGTCCTGATAAAGCCACGGCATCGGAGCCACTTCGTATTTCGTCCCGACGTTCTGGCGGTACCAATGCACCACCATGTCCTGTCCGTCTGGGTTGAGCGTCGGCCAGAGGACGAGAATGACCTGATCGAGAATGGCGTCCACCTGCGGGTCGTTTTGCGCCGAGAGCAGCTTGTAGGCAAGAACCATGGTGTGCTGCGGACCGGCGACTTCGTCGGCATGAAGGCCGCCGTCGATGTGGACAATGACTTTGGACGAGCGCGCCAGCTCTTTCGCCTGGTCGTCGTTTAGATCCGTGGCGTGCGCAAGGCGACCGGCAATCTGTTTGTAGTCGTCCAGTTTGGCGAGATTTTGCGGCGAGGAGATGACCGCGATTTCGATGTCTTTGCCGCGGGTGCTCTTGCCGACGGTGAACATCTTCATGCGATCCGGCGCGGCCGCAGCCAGAGCATGGAAGTAGCGCACTGTGTCTTCGTAATCGGCCAAGTAGAAATCGTCGCCGGGATTGTGGCCGAGCACCGAGATTGGAGTGGGAACTTCTGCGCGCAAATTCGAAGGCGCAAAGGCGAGACTACAAACCGCGACGCACAGCAGACCAAGACACAGGCTCAGCTTGAACGAAGACATCGACACTCCTATTGAGTCGAAAAGATCAAATCGAGACGGAAGGGGATGGATTGCAATCTTACCTTGCATGAAGGCGTTGGCATGAACTGTCTTGCGTGCTACAAGATTAACGCAGGGAGATCGCGCAGCAAAGTGGTGGGAAAAAGTGTTTCGATGGCTTAGGGCTTTGCCCCCGCCAGCACATCCCGCAACGCAAAGCTCGTCTCAAGCCGCGTGACTCCGGGCAACCGCGACAATTCATTCTGGTGCAGTCGGCCATAGTCGTCGATGCCGGCAACACGCGCCACCAGCATGTAATCGTATTGGCCTGCCATTAAGTGGCAGCTTACGATCTCGCGGCATCGCCGGACCGCCGTTTCGAACGCGCCCAGAACCGAGGCGGACTGCCGCTCCAGCGTCACCCGGATATACACCGTCATCCGCTTGCCGAACAGGCGATCGTCCACCAGCGCTCGATAGCCGCGGATTGCGCCCGCGTTTTCCAACGAGAGGATGCGGCGGGATGCCGCGGAAGCCGATAGCCCAACAGCCTCACCCACTTCGTAATTCGTCGCTCGCCCGTTGCGTTCGAGGTAGCGCAGGATCGAAGCATCCATCTCGTCGAGATCGGTCGCTACACTTGGTGCAGTTATTTCTTGCACGGGAAGCCTTGATTTATCACGTTTCGTGCTCATTCAGCCGTTGTATCACGAAGTTTGCACACATTGGAAGCGCGTTGCGCCGTACTATCACTGCTGTTGGGAGCCCAGTGAAGGAGCGCGCCGGAAGCAGCCCTCCCCGACGAATCATTTCCGGCGCGCCAGCTTCCGGGTAAGGTTCCGATTGGGCTCTCCCGCTGGCTCTCCCCCGCCCGCGCATCCAATTTGCAGGTCTACCTTATATAGAGGAGCAAGCCCAATGATCATCGGCGTTCCCAAAGAGATTAAGGACAACGAAGCGCGCGTTGGCGTGACTCCCGCAGGCGTGAAATCGCTGACGGAAGCCGGTCACAAGGTGCTTGTCGAAACGCAGGCCGGCGCACAGTCGGGCTTCGAAGACGCCGAGTATCAGAATGCCGGCGGCGAAATTGTCGGCGAGCCGGGCTATGTGTGGGGCAAGTCGGAGATGGTGGTCAAGGTCAAGGAGCCCATCGAAAAGGAATACGTGTTTTTTCGCGAAGGGCTGGTGTTGTTCACTTACCTGCACCTTGCTCCCGTACCGGTGCTCACCGAAAGACTTCTCGAGTCCAAAGTGATCGGGATTGCCTATGAGACGGTCCGCGATCGGCAGGGCACGCTGCCGCTGCTGACGCCGATGAGTGAGGTCGCGGGCCGGATGAGTGTGCAGGTGGGCGCGACTTATCTCGAGAAGGAACGCGGTGGACGCGGCATTCTGCTGGGCGGGGTCCCCGGTGTTCCTCCGGCGCACGTCACCATTATTGGCGGCGGCATCGTGGGCACCAACGCAGCGCGCATCGCGTTGGGCTTCGGCGCTAAGGTCACCTTGGTCGACGTGAATCTTAACCGCCTTCGCGAACTCGACGACATCTTTGGGGGACGTCTTTATACGCTGGCATCAAACAGCTATAACATCGCGCAGGCGACGCGTGAGGCGGATCTCGTCATCGGCGGCGTGTTGATTCCTGGAGCGACTGCTCCCAGGCTTGTGACACGCGCCATGGTCTCGCAGATGAAGAAGGGCGCGGTGATTGTCGATGTGGCCATCGACCAGGGCGGCTGTGTCGAGACCGCGCGGCCAACATCGCATTCCAATCCGAGTTATGTTGTCGATGGCGTAGTGCACTACTGCGTCACCAATATGCCCGGCGCGGTTCCGCACACTTCGACGCTTGCGCTCACCAACTCGACATTTCCTTACCTGATGCGCCTGGCGAATCTCGGCGCGCGTGAGGCCCTGAAACAGGATGCGGGACTTGCCGAGGGGTTGAACACCTGGCTTGGTGTGCTCACCTATCGAGGTGTGGCTGAAAGCCAGCATAAGCCCTGGACCGCCGCGGCCAGCGTGATCGCCTAACCCTTCTCGATATTGTTTATTGCCCCGTCTTCAATCAATTTGGTTGACATATATATCTATTAGTCATATATCTAATTGAACTATGGCAAAGCGAACCAGTTCAAGCATGGAAGTGCTGCTTGGACTGCTCACAATTTCGCCGATGTCCGGTTACGACCTCGGGCAGCTCATCCGGGAATCGATCCATCACTTCTGGAACGAGAGTTTCGGGCAAATCTATCCCAATCTGAAGCGGCTATCCGCCGGAGGCTTTATCGCCGGCAAGATAGAAAAGCAGAAGGGCAGACCGGATCGCCAGATCTACTCCATTACGAAAAAAGGCCGCGAGCGCCTGAGGCACTGGCTGGAGGTGGAGCCGCAACCCGAAGTCCCGCGCAATGAGCTGCTGCTGAAGATCTTCTTCGGAGCGCAGGCGGGCCCTGAAACCCTGCGCAATTACGTGGAACGGATGGTTGAGAGCGAGCGCGCGGCGCTGCAGAGATTCGGCTTGATCGAGCGCGAAATCGCCAAGAATACGCAATACCCCGATGCGCCTTATTGGCAGATCGCGGTGCGCTTTGGGCAGATTGAAGTCGAGTCGCACGTGCGCTGGGCCGAAGAAACACTGGTCGCATTGCAAAAGCTCAGCAGAACGAAACAGGATTCATCGATATCCCGAAAGGAAAACCGCCATGCAGCTAAATGAAAGAACCGCGACGTTAGGCGCGAGCGAGCAGAAGGCGCCCCGGCAAATAGCCTCGTGGGGGCGGCTTGTAGGCTTCCTGCTGATTGGCTCCGGGGTGGTGGTGCTGGGTTTTCTTGCCCAGCATGCAGGCTCGGGAAGCTCCCATGCAGCGACAACGGGCCAGCTTGCGAGCCACAGCCAGGCAATTCCCATCTATTTAGGCGCAATCTTAATGGACTGGGCGCTGCTCTACTACTGCTGGGCTGCAGTGCATCACTTCGGCGGCGATCTGAGGACGCTCTCCGGCGAGCGCTGGGCATCGTGGAAAGACGTAGGCGTGGACGCAGCAATCGCCGTGCCGTTCTGGGTTCTCTGGGAGGGCGTGGCCTATGCAGTGTGGAGACTGCTGGCTGCGACGATGGGATCAAGCAGCGCAAAAACTGTGGACAGTCTGTTGCCACATAGCCTCCTTGAAGTCGCGATTTGGATTGCGACGTCGGTGACCGCCGGAGTGTGCGAGGAGATGGCATTTCGCGGATTCCTGCAACGCCAGCTTCATGCCCTCAGCGGAAATATTGCCGTAGCCGTGGTTGGCCAAGGGGTGGTGTTTGGCCTGTTTCACAGCTATCAGGGCTGGAGGAACGTTGTTGTGATCAGTGTGCTCGGCATGCTCTACGGGGCCCTCGCTGCATGGCGCGGCAATTTGCGCGTGAATATCGTGACCCACGCGTTCGGCGACATATGGGAGGGATGGATGAAGTTCCTCGTTCAGCACCCAATCTGGCTATAGTCGCTGCTTGAAACTGCCTGCATTTCACGGCCCGCACTATAATCGCGGCATGCCTTTCCCGGGCAAAGCGCGACGGCGGTCTGTGGTCCTTTTGGGCGCAGGCGTCCTTCTGTTCCTCGCGTTGTTGGGCGGGCTCCAGGCCTTCAATTTTCCCAACGTTCGCTTTCTGAATCCTGAGACCGCCGGCGAGACGCTGGCGTTCACCGGATTGACGGTGGTCGTCTTCCTGCTGCTGATGGTGCTCCTGATGCTCCTGCTCAGGAACATCCTGAAGCTCTATGCCGACCAAAACAGCAGCGCGTTGGGCGCACGGCTTCGCACGCGGATGGTCCTGGGCGCTGTGCTTATCGCGTTGGCTCCCGCGGTTTTCATGTTCCTGTTCAGCTTTCAGCTGATGAACCGATCCATCGATCGTTGGTTCTCTCCGAACACTTCGGAATTGCACGAGGACTCGACGCGCGTGGTGCTGGAACTGACGCAATATGTCACCAGCAATGCGCGCAGCGAAGCAGAATCGATCGCCGCTACGGGCGCGGCGGACGGCGATCTGGCGACTCTGCAAAATGTGATGGGATCGCGGCGCATTACGCTGCAAGGTGGCTTTGCGCTGGTCTATGACAAAAATCGGCGCGTGATTGCCGGCTATCAAGCGCCCCCCGAGTCCAGTGCGGCGAGCCTTATTCCATGGCTTCCCGAGAGGACCGATGAGGGCGCCAGTGAGACCGCCATCCAGCTGCATGGGCCGTTGTCGGCGAACCTGCTCACCTCCGCACAGCGCAATGACCAGCCTGTCATTCGCATCCGGGGCGAGGACTATGCGCTTGGCATGTCTGTCACTGGCTCCGGCAAGATTGTTGTTGCGGCACTGCCGATGCCACAGGGGCTGAGCCAAACCACGTCACGCATCCGCGCCGGGGCAGATGAGTATTGGCGGCTATTTCGCTCGCGCAAGCAGGTCCGCAACACCTTCATCCTGATGCTGCTGCTCATCACGGTTGTGGTCTTCTTTTCCAGTGTGTGGCTTGCGCTCTTTCTTTCGAAGCAAATCACACGGCCCGTTGAGGCGCTGGCCGACGCAATGGACAAAATTGCTACTGGCAAATACGACCATCGCGTAGCGCTAGTGACCACCGGGGAGATGGCAGAGCTGGTTCAATCATTCAATCACATGGCTGCCGACCTCGACACCAGCCGGCAGCTCGCTGAAAGTTCATCCGCACAGGTGATCGCGGCCAATTTGGCTATTGAAGAACGACGTCGTGAGCTGGAAACCATCGTGGAGACAATCCCTGGCGGGGTCGTGACTCTCGATGGCGCCGGTCTCGTTCTCCAGGCGAATCGCGCCTTTGCTGCGCTAATCGGCCAGCCAGAGGGTCCCGATCTGCGCGGGAAGAAGCTTGATATGCTGCTGCCACCGGAGAGTGTCGACGACCTGGCAGCCGTGATTCGCCGTGGTCAGCGCATGGGAGCAGCTTCAACCGAAATTGAATTTCATGTGCGTAGCCGCACTTTGCATCTGGCGGTGACCAGCGCACGGCTTGAACTGGCGCGCGAAAAGACCGGCACTGTGCTTGTGATTGAGGACATGACGGAGTTGCTGCGCGCGCAACGCCAACTGGCGTGGAAGGAAGTTGCACAGCGTGTCGCGCACGAGATCAAGAATCCGCTGACCCCTATTGCGTTGTCGGCGGAAAGGATTGGCCGGCATCTCGACCGCAGCCAGCCGGATTCTCCCAGCGTGATTCGCAAGTGCAGCGAAGTGATTCTGAGTTGCGTTAGCACCATGCGCACCCTGGTCGATCAGTTCTCCGCGCTGGCGCAGTTTCCCACTCCGCAGCCTCGTGCCTGCGACATGAACCGAGTGGCGGAAGAGGCTCTGGCCTTGTTTTCCGGTCGTCTTGACGGCATCACGGTGCGTCGTGAATTCGAGCCTGAACTGCCGTTGGTGCTTGCCGATCCTGACGCCATTCGCCGCGCGCTCGCCAACCTCATCGATAACGCGGCCGAGGCGATGCAGGGAAGTCTTCTACGCGTACTCGCGATCGGCAGCGCGCTCAGCGAGGATGGTTCGGCCGTTGAGGTATCAGTCTCAGATACGGGGCACGGACTCACCGACGAGATTCGCGAGCGACTGTTCCTGCCCTTTTATTCCACCAAGCATCGAGGCACTGGGCTCGGTCTTTCGATCGCGGCCAAGATTGTGCAGGAGCACGGCGGCTCCATTCGTGCCGAGAGCAACAGCCCCAAGGGGGCGCGCTTTCTTGTACGCCTGCCGTTGATGGAGACTGGATCGACGCCCGTGCTTGAGACACCGGCAGCCGAACCCCTTACGAAAGCACATTCATGAATCACGTTCTGGTTGTCGATGACGAGACCGAAATCCGCACGTCGCTCGAGGAGATTTTGCGTGAGGAGGGATACGGCGTCGCCACGGCGGCCACGGCGGCCGAAGCGCTCATGCTCGTTCAGGACGCGCCGTATGAGGTGGTTCTGCTCGATATCTGGCTTCCCGACCGCGACGGTCTCGAGGTGCTGGCCGAGATTCACGCACTCGATCCGCAGGCTCGTCCCGAAGTGGTAATTATCTCCGGTCACGGCACGATCGAAACCGCGGTGAAGGCCACCAAACTTGGCGCGTTCGATTTTCTTGAGAAGCCGCTTTCGCTCGATCGCACACTCATCGTGCTCAAGAACGCCGTTGAAGCCCGCCGCCTGCGCAACGAGAATATCGAGTTCCGCCGGCAATTTGGCGTTGGCTCGGTGTTGACGGGCGAAAGCGTTCCGCTCAAGGCACTGCGTCAGCAGATTCGTCTCATGGCGCCGTCGAATGGACGCGTCCTGATCTACGGCGAGTCGGGCACAGGCAAGGAGTTGATCGCGCGCGCAATTCATGCGGAGAGCCTGCGCCGCGATCGCGTTTTTGTGGAATTGAATTGCGCGGCTATTCCCGAAGATCACATCGAGGCTGAACTTTTTGGCTATCGGCATGGAGCGCAACCGGGTGGCCTTTCGGAACAGCGTGGCACACTCGAACGGGCCGACGGCGGGTCTTTGTTCCTCGATGAAGTCGGCGACATGAGCCTCAAGACGCAGGCAAAAGTGCTCAGCGCCCTTGACGATCAGCTTTTTACCCCGGTGGGTGGCGCGCAACCCCTGCGGGTGGATGTCCGCGTGATTGCCGCAACAAATAAGGATTTGGAAGAGGAAATCACCAAGGGCAATTTTCGCGAAGACCTGTTCTACCGCCTGAACGTCGTTCCGTTTTTTGTACCGCCGCTGCGTGAGCGCAAGCAGGATATTCCGCTGCTGGCGCGCGAATTTCTGGGCGAATTCGGGCGCCAATACGGCCGCCCGCGCATGGAGATCAGCGAGGAGGCGCTCGAATCGCTTGCCAAGTACCATTGGCCGGGTAACGTGCGCGAGTTGAAGAACGTCATCGAGCGGGTGCTAATCCTCAATCCGCGCACTACGCGCATCGAGCGCAAACACCTGCCCCCGCTCACCCACAAATCCGGTTCGCAGTCGACTGAAGAATTCTCCACTTTGCAGCAGGCGCGCGATGCCTACGAGCGCGAATACATCCTGAAAAAGATTGAAGAAGCGCGCAACAATATCAGTCGCGCCGCGGAGATGCTTGGACTTGAGCGCAGCCACCTTTACCGCAAGATGAAGGCGCTCGGCATTGGTGTAAGGGAGTGATCTTCTTCGTCCGCTTTTTCCCTTCAGGCTACAACCGCCGCTAAGCACATTCCTGGAAGGTATCGTTCAGCTCCTGGAAGCCACCGAAATCAATGTCCGGGATCGAACACATTGTTGCGGAATTGGCCAGGGCGCGTGCGCGCGAAAAAACTGCCGCCCGAACTAAACTAAGGCTGACGAGGGCTTTAGATAGGCCGAAGATGGCGCCAAAGTTGGTCTCGAAATTGCTTGCTATTGAACCACTAGCATTGTATTTGGAGGCCAGGCCATGGCGTATTTTGAGCGGATTCGCGATGTGATCGCAGAGCCTTTCAGCCCCGAAATCATCCGGCAGCGATCGGCAGCGGGTTGGCAAATGGTGTCCATCGAGTGGCGGCGCGAACTGCCCGACGCCGAAGCACCGCCGGACCGTGGCTTCAACGAGGACATTCCCTACGGGCTGCGTATCTCTGACGATTGCAAGCGGCTCGAAGTCGATGCCCACGAGAACCAGGTGCTCCTGCTCATGATGGACCTGCTTGCGCAGGATTTTTCCTACTCCAGCATCGTGAGCGACCTGAATGAGAAGGGTTTTCGCACCCGCGAAGGCAAGCCGTGGAGCCGCGTGGCTGTTTTCAATATGATGCCGCGCCTGATCGAGGTGGGCCCGCGCATCTTCTCAAGTGTGGAGTGGGAGAAGCGGCGCGTGAAGATCGCCCGACGCGAAGCGCCATAGGGCTGCACCACGCTATTTCTGGATTGGCCCCAACGACCCTGGGTTGTCGCCCAATTGCGGGTCTACGCGAAAATCCCAGACCGACTGGTTGATGTCCGACGGGGACAGGATCTCTACCAGGGCATACTCGCCGATGGTGAGGGGTTTGTCTGGCGTCAGTTTGAGCCAGCGTTTGCCTGTCATCATCTCGGATTTGGCGGGGATGACATCTTCACTCTGCGTCACCGTTCCGCTTGAACTGATGTGGATGCCGCCAACGATGCGAACGGCTCTCCGCTCGTCCACGCGGACAATTGCGAAACCTGACGTTGCCGAATGAGCACCGTGTTTGCGATTGGCGGCATCTTTGTTGCCCCCCGTCTGGACCGTGAAAGCATGTGTCGTCAACGGCGGCGGATCGCCTCCCGGATCGAGCGAAAGGTAAACCGCCGGGTCATTCACATGCAGATGCACCTTGGCATGCGCGCCGTCCAGCTCGATGCTCGCCTTTTGTCCGGCAAGGGGATTCAGCGTGCTGAGCCCATGCTTGTTTTTCTGATTCATGCTCAGCTCGGAGGGCACCAGCTCAACCAGCTCCGGCGTACCCTGAAAGGTGTCGAGGACAAACACCCCGTCCTGGTCGGGGAGTTCCAGCCCTTTGGCCACTTCCGGCATGCGGGCTTTTTGATCGTCGCGCAGGGCGGCCTCTTCCTTGTCGATATCTTCGGCTTCCTTCATCGCCGGCGAGGCATCGTCCGGTGGTGGAGTGGCATGGTCGCGCTCCCATTTGCGGGTGGCTTCCCAATCGACAAGATCGGCAGGCATTTCCTCCCATTCGCCGCGATCCTGCGAGAGATACCGCACCCTGTCTCCAACTACTTGGTACTCGCGGACCATCTGGAAGCCGCCGTCCTTCAGGATCAGGCGGTGATTCGAACCCGTTCCCGGTACGCCCGGCTGCACAGGAATCGGCCTATGGTCCTGCGCCGGAGCACACGTTGGTAACAGCAGGAACGCCGCCAGTCCCAGCCCAAGCAGTTGACGCAAATAAAGAAGATGTGCCATGGCCCCATAGTTTAGACGAAACGGGAAGACAGGGGTTTTGCGGGAAAGAACGCACGGTTGTACTGATTCCGGTGCTACATCCACAACTAAAGCGCATCTAATTCCGTGTATCCTTAAGGGTAAGGGTCCAACGACTCTGAAAAGCAATTGATCACAGGATTCCAGACACGCTCTCAAGGGATTGGACGCAGAAGGCCCCGTGCTTTTGCGGCCGTGGCCCTTGTCTGTCTGGTTCTGCTGGCCCTTTTGGCTGTCGCGCAGGTTGCGCATAGCCATCAGGAAAGCAGCGACGCCGATCATTGCCCACTGTGCATTGTGATGCACTCGGCCGCGCCCGTTGTGGCCGCCGTAGCCCTCATCGCGTTGGTTCAAGTTGCGATGACCGCTCCCGTGCTTGAGGTCAGACGAGTCACTCGTCACTGGCATCCGCAGCTTTTCACGCGTCCGCCTCCCATGGGCCGCTAGGCATCTTTCCGCTTCCATCTCCTATCGTTTTGGACCAACGCCCACGCTCCATGAGCGAGGAATCAGCGTATCTCCAACAGGCAAGGCTAGACGGAAAAAGATCCAACGGAAAGATGTCCTCGATTGCATCGATGATGCCGCGGCAAGTACGCCGTGGTTCCCCATTTGCAATTCAGCCATCCTTCGGAGGCACACTATGCCGGGTAAACGCGGCACTTTCCTTGGCACACTTTCATTCTTTGCCCTCTTTCTTGTAGCGCTAGGCGCATCGGCACAAAGCGGCAACGCCGGTGCGGTGCGTGGGACCGTCAATGACCCCAGCGGCGCGGTGATCCCCGGCGCTACCGTGCACCTGACCAACTCGATCAGCGGGCTCGACCGCACCGTCACCACCGACGCTACCGGCCAGTTCGAGCTGTCCAATATTCCGTTCAACCCCTATCAAATCTCAGTCTCGGCGGCAGGCTTTAGTTCGATCACCCAGAGTGTCGGGATTCGATCTTCCATTGGGACCACCTTGAAGCTGGTTCTGCCAATCGCCGGTGCCAGCTCTACTGTCACAGTCGAAGCCTCGGGCGATCTGGTGGAAGACGATCCGACGTTCCACACGGACGTGGACCGCGATCTCTTCATCAAGGTTCCGATGGAAAGTCAGTCGTCCTCGCTCAGTTCGCTGGTTACGGCAACCACTCCAGGCGTCTCTGCGGACTCCAATGGTCTCTTCCACGGTCTGGGCGATCACGCATCCAATTCGTTCTCAGTGGATGGACAGTCGATCACCGACCAGCAGAGCAAAGTATTCTCTAACCAGCTTCCGTCAAATTCCATACAGTCCATTGAGGTCATCTCCGGGGCGCCTCCGGCCGAATATGGCGACAAGACAAGCCTGGTCATCGTCGCGACCACCCGTTCGGGCCAGGGTGTGACGAAACCAACCGGCAGCGTCACCAGTTCCTACGGATCGTTTGGATCAGGCACTGCTGGATTCGATTTATCCTATGGCGGCAAGAACTGGGGCAATTTTCTCGAGGCCGATGGCCTGAATTCAGGGCGCTTTCTCGATCCGCCGGAGTTCGCCGTCTTGCACGACAAGGGGAACGAAGAGAACTTTTTCGATCGCGTGGACTACACATTCACGTCGGCCGACTCGCTGCACCTGGACATGAATTACAGCCGCTCGTGGTTTCAGACGCCCAACTCGTTCGACAACCTGAACGTATCGAACGTGGTGAGCGGAGGAGCGACGGCCTCGCCGGTATTTGGCAATCTTGGTAATACCGATCAGCGTTCCAAGATCGGCACATTCAACGTCTCGCCAACCTATACACACGTGATTGGCAACAACGCGGTCCTCAACCTGGGCGCCTTTGTCCGCAAGGATCTCTACAACTATTTTCCGAGCGGCAATCCGCTGGCCGACCTGGGCCCCGAGAACCTTCAGACTTCATCGATTTCTCAAATCCGAACGCTCATGAACACCGCGGTCCATTCCGACCTGACGTACACTCGCGGAATTCACACCATCAAGGTCGGCGTGCAATACGGCCAGACATTCCTGCGTGAGAGCGATACCCTGGGTGTCGTCGATCCGGTCTATTCATTCAGCGCGCCATGCGTCGATGTAAACGGCAACCCGTTGCCCGGCTACTCCGACCCATCCCAGTGTCCTGACGGCGCGGCGGGCCAGAATCCAAATTATCTTTCCGTCCTCGCACCCTATGACCTTACCCGCGGAGGAAGCAGCTATTACTACAATGGCCGTGCCGACGTGAAGGAACTTGCCATGTTTATCGAGGATCAGATCAAGGCAGGCAACTGGAACCTGAACCTTGGAATACGCGGTGACATGTATAACGGTCTCACTGTGGCGCGCCAGGCGGAGCCTCGTCTCGGCGTTGCGTACAGCGTGAAGCCGACCTCCACCGTGCTCGGCATTTCTTACGCGCGCACACTGGAGACGCCATTCAACGAGAATCTGGTCCTCTCGAGCGAAGGCTGCGGGAATGTTGTTCTGGCGCCGCTCCTGCTTTGCTCGCAGGGCGTATCGCAAACCATGCAACCGGGCTTTCGAAACGAATTCCACGCCAGCATCCAGCAGGCATTCGCCAAGAAGGTTGTGATCAGCGGTGAGTACATCTGGAAGTACACTCACAACGCCTTCGACTTCTCGGTGCTTGGCAATACACCGATTACCTTCCCGATTGACTGGCATAACTCGAAGATTCCCGGCTATGCCCTTCATGCGGACGTGCCGCAGCTACACAACTTTAGCGCCTATGTCGTGATGTCTTCGGTGGCTGCTCGCTTCTTCCCGCCGCAGGTCGCCGGCGCCGGCGCAACGGTGGGCCAGACCGGCTTGCCGTTCCGCATTGACCACGATGAAAAATACAACCAGACGACACACCTCCAATACACGCTACCCGGACACAAAATGCTGGGCGGGCTCTGGGGCGGCTTCAACTGGCGCTATGACTCAGGGCTCGTCGCTGGATCCGTACCCTGCTATAACCCGCTCTCGAACGATCCCAACAGTGCGTGCGATCCAACTTCGACCACACTGAACGGGCAGCCAGCCGTGAATCTCGGGGGGCTCACCGCAGATGAGGAATTCCAAGCTGGTTTGATGTGCGATGGAGTCAAAGCGACTCCGGGAAATCCGCTCCCGTCGATTTGCCCGGCGTCTGCGTACAGCTCGAACCTGGTGAGTATTCCTGCTCCGGGAACCGGCGACAATGACAAAAACCCGCCGCGCATTCAATCGCGCAATCTGTTTGACGCGTCTCTTGGCAAGGAGAACGTGTTTCATACCGACCACTATAAGGTCGACTTTGACTTAACGGCGATCAATGTGACGGACAAATACGCGCTCTATAACTTCCTGTCGACATTCAGCGGAACGCATTATGTGACGCCACGGGCGTTGACGGCGAAGGTGACGTTCAACTTTTGAGACAGTGAGACAGAGAAGCAGACAAACAGATAACAGAGAAAAAGGGACCTGCCATTCGGGGCAGGTCTCTGCGTTTTGAGGGATTCCCTGGCTGACCGTATTGAGTTCACCGTAGACGACTGTCACCTGCCGGCATGATTCCGGGGGATCCTGTGTCTTGCCAGGAGCCCGTAGGCGCAACTCTCTTCTCATTCGCGAGGCCGGGGTATACTGACGGCGTCGATGAGGATCCCGCTGTCTCCCTCCATTCGGGCCCAATTGAAATCAAGCGCATCGGAGGAAAAGTATGTTCAGAAGAGTTCTGTTCGCCTTGGTTGTTGCAGTTTGCCTTGGTTTGACGTGCCACGGAGTCATGGCACAAGAAGTGGTTCATGCCCTCACCGGAACAGTGAGTTCGATCGATCCCGTGGACAAGTCAATCACGGTTTTTCTTGATGGCGGTTCCGAGGGTGTATTCAAAGACATGACGAACGCAAAAACATCCTTGTCTTTTGACAAGAAGCTTCATTCTGATGCGACCGCTGCGGACGCCTTCACGGCGAAGGGAGCGTATGCGATTGTCTATTACTTTGGAGGAACGGGCACGCGAACGGCCGTTGCGGTGCGGAGCCTGGGGACCGGTCCGTTTACCGCCGCGCAGGGTACCGTGGCGAAATACGAGGGTCATGCCATTTCGGTCGAAGATAAATCCGGAACGGTTCAAACCTTCAAGATCAATGCTGAAACTGTCGCGGAGAGCTACGCTGGGGCAGTGGGCGGCTTGAAGTTTCAGGCTCAGAAGGACGATCATGTGCGCGTTGTCGGAACGTCCCAAAACGGAAGCTTGGTCGCCCTGTTTGTAACTCAAATGTAGCCCCCCGGCTTAGTCGTCGCCTCCCGGGCATGGATGGAAGTTCGGGGAGCGGTGCTACTTTTCGCTGTCCAGCACTTTCATTTGGTGTTCATCGTAGCGAGTCCCGGCGACTTCTTCGGGACGAATCGCGGCTTCGAGGTCGGCGATTTCAGTGGGTGACAGTTTGACTTCGAGGGCGGCGAGGCTCTCAGCGAGCTGCGTGCGGGTGCGGGCCCCCATGAGCGGAATGATGGAGTCGCCTTTGGCGAGAGCCCATGCGATGGCTAATTGAGACGGCGTGATTCCCCAAGCCTCGGCGATCTGTTTGAGGCGCATGACGAGCTGCTGATTGCGGGCAAGGTTGTCGGCGGCGAAGCGCGGAAAGCGGTTGCGCATGTCGCCCGAGCCCGTGATGGAAGATCCGGAGAGCAATCCACGCGAGAGGACGCCGTAGGCGGTGACGGCGATGCCGAGCTCGTCGAGCAGCGGGAAGATCTTCGCTTCGGGGCTGCGGCTGATGAGGGAGTACTCGATCTGCAGGTCGACGATGGGGTGGACGGCAGCGGCGCGGCGAATCGTTTCGGGTCCGAGCTCGCTCAGGCCGATGTGGCGCACGTACCCGGCCTTGATCATGTCGGCGATGGCGCCGACGGTGTCTTCGATGGGGACGTTGGCGTCGAGGCGGGCGGGGCGGTAGATGTCGATGTGGTCGACGCCGAGGCGCTTGAGGGTGTAGGCGAGGGCGGTTTTGACGGCGGCGGGGCGCGCGTCGAATCCGAGAAAGGCGCCATCGGGACTGCGCTGCGCTCCGAACTTGACGGAGATGAGCACTTGGTCACGGATGAAGCGGAGGGCGCGGCCAACGAGCATCTCATTGTGGCCCATGTCGTAAAAATCGCCGGTATCGATCAAATTAATGCCGGCGTCGACGGCGGCGTGGATGGTGGCGACGCTTTCCGACTCGTCGGCCGCGCCGTACACACCGCTCATGCCCATGCAGCCGAGGGCGATGGGGAAGACGCTGGGGCCGGTTGCGCCGAGTTTGCGGGTGGGCTTTGTGGCGGTGGTGATCATGAGTGCTTCCCCCGTGAGGCATAGTAAGCCTGCCCATGAGATGCGGCAAGTGGGCAACCGGACCGGTTTTGTGAGGAACGAAGGGCGCATCTTCAAATAGATTGGGTCCTCCTCATCTGTTGGGCATTTCCGCCGATGAGCGAATGAGGGAGCGCACCTTCCACCGACCAATCTGCATGGTCGTCCGGTCAGGCCCTCTCTTCGAATCCGGGAGAGTTTCGATGGCGGCTGTAGTGCAAGTGATCAACAGAGAGACACTGGTTCCCGAGGACGTATTTATCTACTCCCGGACAGACCCCAAGGGCCGTATTACAGAGGCCAATCAAGCATTTGCCGATCTCAGTGGCTACGCTGTGGAGGAAATGCTCGGCGAACCACACAATATGGTTCGCCATCCGGACATGCCCAAAGAAGCCTTCGCGGACATGTGGAAGTCCTTGAAGGCAGGCCGCCCATGGCAGGGAGTGGTCAAGAACCGCCGCAAGGACGGCGGCTTCTATTGGGTCTTCGCGACGGTCTCGCCGGTTCGCGGGGAGGAAGGGCGCGTCGTCGGCTTCCAATCTTTGCGGCGGAGGCCCTCGCGCGCACAAGTTGAGGCCGCGGCCGGCGCTTACCGCCGGATTCAACAGGGTGAACGCTCGCTCCGCATCGAAGAGGGCCGTGTCCTGCGCAACCACTCTACGTTTGTGCGCCAACTCATCCGCCCGGACCTGCGCTTTGCGCTGGGCGCGATTCTTGGTCTGGTGTCAGCGGCAGCCGGATTGACCCTTGAGTATGGCGGCGCCCGATTCTTTCTTTTCCGTGCAGTGTGCAGCGTTGCTATTGTATGCGGAGGCCTGAGTTCACTCTTTGTTCTGATCAACACCCTTCCCCATTTGCTGCGTGACTTGGACCAGATCGATGCATACCTGGATCGGGTGCTCTCCACTGGCGACTTTACGACGCCTTTCAACTTGGATCAACGCGGCCGTTCGGCAAGGATAGCCCGTAAGGTTGGACTGCTTTGCGGGTGGGTTCAGTCGACCATCCAATGCATTCAGGATGCCGTTGTTCCCGTCGAGGAGGGAACGGAACAAATTCGGGTCGCCATCCAGGGAATCGATCAAGCAGCCGCCGACCAGAATATGGCCACATCCTCTGTTGCCGCGGCAAGCACGGAACTCGACCTGACGATCCGCGAGGTCGCGCAGCATCTTCAGTCCACCGAGTCCGCCGTCCAGGAAACCGGACGCCGCGCTGCCGAAGGTGCTGACGTCTCCCAACGCGCCACGGAACGCATTGAGGAACTGGCTGCTGTGGTCAAGGCGGCCTCGACGGAGGTGGAAGCGCTCGGCACCAGCTCCTCCGAGGTGGGAGCCATCGCCGGCGTAATTCGCGAAATCGCCGACCAGACGAATCTCCTGGCCCTGAATGCGTCGATTGAGGCGGCCCGAGCTGGTGAAGCAGGTCGTGGGTTTGCGGTGGTCGCCAACGAAGTGCGCTCTCTGGCTGACCGTACGATGAAGGCTACGGCTCAAATCGATGCCCTTATCAGCGCCATCAAGGGAGACAGTGACCGCGCCACGGCTGGAATGCGCGCCGGGGCATCGCAGGTCAGCAGCGGCGTCGCGCTTGTTCAGGGAGCGCAGAGCGCGCTGACAGGGATCAACACCTTGATGTCGGAGGCTGTCCGCCGCGTATCGGAGATCGCGACATCCTCATCCCAGCAAACCGAGGCGATGAGCGAAATCAGTACGAACATCGCGCGTGTCGCA
This sequence comes from uncultured Occallatibacter sp., assembly GCA_964487345.1. GTDB lineage: Bacteria > Acidobacteriota > Terriglobia > Terriglobales > Acidobacteriaceae > Telmatobacter. The sequence goes on from CAZAQN010000035.1 coordinate 28,688, forward strand.
GCCATGACCGAGCAGAATGTGGGGGTCGTGCACCATACTACGCAACTGATAGGGGACCTCACGCCGATGGTCGATCGCGTCAAACAGGCTGTGGAGCAGTATCGCGTATAGTGCACGTTGCCCGCGTGCGCGGAACCCGAGATAAGTAACTGAAAAAGGGATGGTTGCTCGCGATACGTGCCGTGATTTGCACGTGCTGCGGAGATTTTTTGCTTTTTCCAGAACTCCAACTCTGCCATACTTGATCGTGCCCATCCGGTACGTCCAAATTCAAAAACAAATAGTGAGGTCGCAGCGATGACGGCGAAATACGTCTTTGTGACGGGCGGAGTTGTGTCCAGTTTAGGCAAGGGTCTTGCGGCGGCTTCGATCGGCTGCTTGCTCGAGAGCCGCGGGCTGCGCGTGAACCTGATGAAGTTCGATCCTTACTTGAATGTCGATCCAGGAACGATGTCGCCGTTTCAGCATGGCGAGGTGTTTGTGACCGACGACGGCGCGGAGACGGATCTCGACCTGGGGCACTACGAGCGCTTCACGCATGCTCCGCTTTCGCGCGACAACAACCTGACGACGGGTCGTATTTACGAGCAGATCATTTTGAAAGAGCGGCGCGGAGATTACCTGGGCAAGACTGTGCAGGTGATTCCGCACGTGACAAATGAAATTAAGAACGCGATGCGGAAGGTTTCGGCGAACGGCGCGGATGTAACGATTGTGGAGATTGGCGGGACGGTGGGCGATATCGAGTCGTTGCCCTTCTTGGAAGCGATTCGCCAGATGCGGCAGGAACTGGGGCGCGAGAATACGGTGTTTGTTCACCTGACGCTGGTGCCTTGGATTGCGGCGGCGCAGGAGTTGAAGACCAAGCCGACGCAGCACTCGGTGAAGGAGCTGCTTTCGATCGGCATTCAGGCCGACATTCTGCTCTGCCGCAGCGACCGGACCATCAGCCGGGAGATGAAGCAGAAGATCGCGGCGTTTTGCAACGTAGAAGAACGCGCTGTCATCGGCGCAAAGACGGTTTCCACTATCTATGAGGTGCCGCTGGGATTCGCGCAGGAAGGAGTGGACTCGCTGATCCTGAAGTATCTGCATAAAGAGGCGCCCGAAGGGGATCTAAGTAAGTGGAAGGATCTGGTGGAGCGCTGCCACAATCCGAAGGACGAAGTCTCTATCGCCATCGTAGGCAAGTATGTGGAGTATGAGGATAGCTATAAGTCGCTGAAGGAAGCGCTGACGCACGGCGCGTTGCTGAAGAGCCTGAAGCTGAATGTGACCTGGATCGAGGCGGAGGGGCTGGAGTCGAAATCGCCTGACGATCTGAGTTACGAGTCGCAGTTAGAAGGGTTCGATGGGATCCTTGTGCCAGGCGGCTTTGGGAAGCGTGGCATTGAAGGCATGCTGAACGCGATCCGGTATGCGCGCGAGAAGCAAGTGCCATACTTCGGCATTTGTCTCGGAATGCAGACGGCGTGTATTGAATTTGCCCGCAATGTGTGTGGACTGAAGGATGCAAACTCGAGTGAGTTCGATCCTGCGAGCCAGCACCGAATCATCTACAAGCTTCGCGAGTTGCTGGGCGTGGAGGAGATGGGTGGCACGATGCGGCTGGGCGCGTGGACCTGTGTTCTGCAGGAAGGCTCCATGGCGTACCGGGCGTACGGCGCAACGGAAATCAGTGAGCGACACAGGCACCGATACGAATTCAATCGCGAGTATGAGGCGCTCCTGACTGGGGGCGGCCTGCAGATCACCGGGACGACGCCTGACGCTACCTATGTGGAAATCGTCGAGATTCCGGGCCATCCTTACTTCCTCGGCTGCCAGTTTCATCCGGAGTTCAAATCGAAGCCGCTCGAACCGCATCCGTTGTTCCGGGAGTTTATTGCGGCAAGTTATAAGAATCGGTTGGGGCGCGGGCAAGCGAAGGCACGAGAAGAAGTTGTTCACTTGTGACTCCTGCGCAATAAGACCGCATCTCCCTCAACGTTCCGTTGACGCCGATTGAGTTCGGCACGCTGTCCGCCTCTCTGGAAGCGAGCAGGTCGATCGTGTCTCGTCCGATTGCAATCATGGTAGTAACCATCCGTGGCTAAACGGGTATTGACAATCGAATTTCGGCGGGCCTATTGTGACTTGGTTTTATAGAGAGAAAGGGAGTTCCTTACGATGTCTCAGTTTGATTTACAACCTGCAGAGTCTGAATTACAGCAGTTTGCGGAACAGTGCTGGCAGAAGGCCGGCGAACGGGAGCACCAGCTTGAAACAGAGGCTTATGAGGCTGGCGCATCGATTCGCGCCGGAGAATACTCGCTGGGGAATCTTGAAGCTATTGTTCGCTGGAAATCGGAACGCGTGGTGCATTACCTGATTGGCAACAGCGAAGCGAAGATCAGGAGAGTGCTGGCGGTTGCCGCTTCGCCCGACAGCTCGACCCGGAAGGCAGTTGAAGCACTGATGGAATTGCGGGGTGTGGATCTGGCGATCGCTTCGGCGATCCTGGCTGCGATCGACCCGGAGCGCTATAACGTTCTCGACTTTCGAACCCTGGAGGCACTAGGGCATGCTCGCCATGACGTGGAGTTTTATGCCGAGTATGTGGCCTTTTGCCGCAGGCTTGCTGAGCGTGGTCTGGTGAAGCCGCAACCCGATTTGCCGGGCGACACGCCGTTGCATGCGTTGGAACGGGCGCTTTGGGAGTGGTCCAGGAGCCGCGCGGAGCACCGCGTTCTGGTGTAGAGATCTTGTAGTTGGTTGGCGTTCGAAGAGGGATGGGTCGCGGCATACGTGCGGTCGGAGTTCGACTGGCAGCGGTCATGCCGTAGAATCGCCCGGTGAGCACATCGTTCGAAATAGGTCCCGTGCATGTTGGGACGGGGGAATTGTTTCTCATCGCCGGCCCGTGTGTCATCGAGTCGGAAGCGCATGTACGCCACATGGCTGAGGCGATTCAGCGCGTCACCAGCGATCTGCGTATTCCCTACATCTTCAAGGCGAGCTACGACAAGGCCAACCGCACCAGCGTGAAGAGTTTCCGCGGGCCCGGGCTGGTGGAGGGAGTGCGGATTCTGGGTCGGCTGGCGAAAGATGCAGGCTTGCCAGTGCTGACCGACGTGCATGAGCCGTCGCATTGCGGCGTGGCTGCGGAAGCTGCGGATGTGTTGCAGATTCCTGCGTTTCTTTGCCGGCAGACTGACCTGCTGGTGGCGGCAGGGAAGACGGGGCGTGCGGTCAATATTAAGAAGGGGCAGTTCGTTGCGCCTTGGGATATGACGCAGCCGGTTGAGAAGGTGCGGTCAACGGGCAACGAACGCGTGTTTCTGACCGAGCGCGGTGCGAGCTTTGGCTACAACAACCTTGTCGTCGATTTTCGGTCGCTGGCGATCATGCGGGAGATGGCGCCGGTGGTGTTTGACGGAACGCATTCGGTGCAGCAGCCTTCCGCGGCGCATGGGGTGAGCGGCGGACAGCCGGAGTTTATTCCGCTGCTGACTCGGGCGGCGGTGGCGGCGGGTGTGGATGGGGTGTTTCTCGAGGTGCACGACGATCCGTCGCATGCGAAGTCGGATGGGGCGAATGCGCTGGATTTGAAGCTACTGAAGCCGCTGTTGGAAAGGCTGCTGGAGATACAGAGGGCGGCGAGTTAGTCAATTCCCCCCGAGTATCTCGGATCTAAATGCGGTCGGAATGAATTTGTGGTGCCGCGCCGGTCGCGCAGGGCGATCAAGATTGCGCGCAGAAATGCGATTGATTTCGCCTGATACCATTTCCGCATGTCCGGAGTTCATGCTCGCCAGTCGATCAGCCCAAAACCATTGTTGACAGGTGTCGCTCTTCTTTTTGCGGCATTCGGCGTTGCGATGAATGCACAGGCACAGGGCGGATCGCCTGATCGGGGCCACATTGAAGACGTGCTCGAGAGCCTGAATCGTGGGCGCAACGTGAGTCAGGTGGCTGTTTCGCCGGATGGCAAGCGTTTGGCGTGGATCGAAGGGGCACGCGGCGGCGGAGATATTCGAGTTGCTCCTGTAGACGACCTGAAGAAGAGCGAACGCGTCACAGCTGCCTCAAAGCCCGATGAGCATTGCCGGGAAAGCGACGCCACTTGGGAGCCGGATTCGAAGGCGCTGGCATTCTTCTCCGACTGCGCGCAGCCGGGAGACCAAGCCGATCTCTACTTGTCGCGGCTCGATGGCAACGCGGCGCGGCGTCTGACGGAGCTGCGGGGCTATGAAGGGTCGCCAGCGTTCGCGGCGGACGGGTCGAAGGTGGCCTTCCTTTATGTAGAGGGTGCGACGCGACCGGCTGGAGCCTTGGCCGCGATGAAGCCGCCTGCCGGAGTGATTGGCGAAGACGGCGTCGAGATTCAGCGCGTGGCGATGGTGCCTGTCCATGGGACCGCGCCGGCCGTTCCCGCGATGGTCACCCCCGCGAATCTGCACGTCTACGAATTTGACTGGGCGCCTGATTCGAAGAGCCTGGCTTACATCGCCGCCGATCCACCGGGAGAGAACAACTGGTGGGTCGCAAAGCTGTACACGCAGGCCCTTGGTGGCGACGCAAAGGCGGTTCTGGCCCCCGCAGAAGTGAGTGGTCCGCTGCATGGCATGCAGATTGCGGTGCCGCGGTGGTCGCCGGATGGGAAGGCGATTGCGTTTATTGGCGGCCTGATGAGCGATCAGGGATCAACCGGCGGCGATGTGTGGATCGTCCCTGCGGGAGGCGGACCCCCGGAAGATCTTACCCCTGGGAGACCGACTTCCCCCGCATGGATCGCGTGGGAGGACGATGAGCATCTTTTCGTCAGCGAGCTTGCGGGAGGAAATTCTCAGCTGATGCGTTTCCGGTTGCAGGGGGACAGGACAAGCGAAAGCGTGGTCACAAGCTTTGGCGCACCCCTATTCAGCATTCCCGGCGCCGTCAGCGATGGACGATTGGAGATGAGCCTTTCGTCGACGGCCGACCACTCGATGTTTGTCTTTCGCGCAAGCACGTTCGATCGCCCCATGGAGATCTACGCGGCAAAGCCCGGGACTGTGATGTCTTCGGGGCTGGAAGGCGTGATGCAGCTTTCGCATCTGAATGACGGGGTCGAACCAACTTGGGGCAAGTCCATATCGCTTTTCTGGAAGAACGAATCGTTTCGGGTGCAGGGCTGGCTGATGCTTCCCAAGGACTACGATCCGGCGAAGAGGTATCCGCTGATAGTGGAAGTGCACGGCGGTCCTGCGGCCGCGGTGGTGGCGCAATGGGGGCCGAGGGGCGGCATCAGTGCGCAGGCCTTTTCCGCATTGGGATATTTTGTGCTCGAAGCGAACCCGCGCGGCAGCTTCGGGCAGGGCGAGGAATTTACCAGCGCGAACCGCAAGGATTTTGGATATGGCGATCTGAGGGACATTCTCGCCGGCGTCGATGCCGTGATCGCGAAGTATCCCGTCGACCCCGGGCGTGTGGGTTTGACCGGCTGGAGCTACGGCGGCTTCATGACCATGTTTGCGGTGACGCAGACAGGGCGGTTCAAGGCTGCGGTTGCCGGCGCGGGCATCTCAGACTGGCTGAGCTATTACGGGGAAAACTCGATCGATCAGTGGATGACTCCGTACTTTGGAGCGTCGGTCTACGATGACCCGGCGGTGTATGCGAAGAGTTCCGCAATCGACTTCATCAAGCAAGCCCACACGCCCGCTCTGGTCGTCGTCGGAGACCGGGATGGCGAGTGTCCCGCGCCGCAGTCGTATGAGTTCTGGCATGCCTTGCGCGATGAGCATGTGCCGACGGAACTAGTGGTCTATCCCAATGAGGGTCATGGCTTCGTCGACCCTGCCCACCGGCGCGACGTGATGGAGCGAACGGTAGAGTGGTTTGCCCGGTATATGCCGCCTTCTTAGGGAACGCGCCCTGCTCGCCATCCGAAATCTCCGGAGTCTATCCATATATCGGAAAAGCTCTTCGGCAGAGTTGCATTCCGCCGGGCTCGCAAACTGGCCGTTTTGCCCTGATACACTTTTCTTTGGAGAACAACAGGGTATGTTGCGTCGACCGGCCTCACGAAAGCCGTTTTCCTGCGGCTCAATGCCTGAGCGGATAACGCCCAATGCAGGCGGGTCCAGACGTTGTTGACGGGCAGCCTCCAACCCAAATCTTTGACGCATTCGGAAAGACCGTTCCGCGGTTTGCAGGGGTGGGACGGGGAGGATTCATGCGGCGGTATTTAACGCTTATTTTTTTGTTGTGCGTGGCCATTCCAGCAGGGGTTTCGATTACCGGGTGCATCCGCAACCCAGCCGGGAACTACTGTAACGGGCTCGGCTACGGATTGAAGATCACGGATGTGTATTCGATCGACCTGGAGCCGAGGACGACCGGAGTCTCGATGGCGTTCGGGCAGACGCGCCAGATAACAGCCCCTACCGCCAAGACCTGCAAAGGCACCACGGCCAGCGTCGCGACTTACACCTATGGCACGACAAACAATCAGTTAGTTGATATTTCTCCGACGGGTAATATGTGTGCCGGGCTTTGGAACCGCAACTCGGGCGGCGGCATTGCCGACTACACCATTTGCAGCGCTCCCAGTCCTCTCCCAAGCACAGGCGGACTACCCTACAGCACTGCTTACATTACGGCGGCGGCGAATTCCATCACGTCCAATCCGGTGCAAGTGTATGTGCACGCTCCCGTCAGTGCCATCAGTTTGTCGCTTGCCGGTCAGCAAGCGTGCTATTCCCAGGGAGCGATTGCCCAGCTTGATTCTGAAGCGTGTTTCTCGAGTAACGGCAATCAGTATGAATTCTGCGCGCCGCCTACCGTTACCACATACTCCTGCCAGGGTGGATTGCCGCCGGGCGTGACTTCTGTGCCCGATTGCACGACGGCGATTGGCGTTGCAACCTACACCGTTGGTACCAGCGCGATTGCCTCGATCAATCCAGATACCAACCAGATCACTGCGGAATTGCCGGGCACCACCCCGATTACCGCGTCGGTCGCAGGTTCGGGCTCGTCGGCTGGCTACTTCTCGACATGTCCGCCGCAATCGATTTCGGTCACATTGGCGAATGGCAGCAAGACCGGCACCGTGACCCAGGGGGTGGTGCAGAACCTGACCACCTCGGTAATCGATACCGCGGGCAATCCCATCACCGGCCTCTCGCTCGATTACCAGTCGACGAATCCCCTGGATATCACTGCCGGATCGGGGGGCTCGATCACGGCTTCCTTCCCCGGTGCAGCGTCTGTTTACGCGATATGCCAACCGGCTACCTGCAATCCGTCGCCGATCAACGAGGTCGGCGCCGGCAATGGCACAGGGCTTTCCATTTCCAGCAATCCGGTGAACATTACGACACCGGGCACGGCAAGCTCGTATATGTGGTTTTCCGCGCCAGGCCAATCGCAGTACTTTGTTCCGATTGAATTGCTGAGCGGCACGGTTGGTTCGACGGTGCGTCTGCCTTATGTACCAAATTCGATGGTGATGGACCAGACCGGCGCCAATCTTTACTTTGGGTCGTTACACGAATTGATGGTGTATACGACGGCCTCCAATTCTCTATCGAGCCAAAATCCGAATGTGCCTGGTGTTGTATTGGCCGTTGCACCGAACAACCAGACGCTATTGATCAACGACCAGGTGCGACAGGTCTTCTATATCTATTCGGCCAGCGGCACGATCAGCGCGACCTTCGGGGGCATGGGCAGCTCGGCACAGTGGACTCCGGATTCAAAGACGCTTTACATCACCGACAGTGCCGCGGCAGGTGCAGGTCACACCGACACGCTCTATGTGTACAACGCAAACACAGGTTGGACGACATACGATCTCACGGCATCGGGTGGCGCGCAACGCTTGGCACTGATGATTCCGGGCGTGGGCGCCTATCTCAGCGGCAATCCCACAGTGGCTCACACCTGGTGCCCTGCAGGAACGGTCGGCAACTACGCGAGCATGGTCTTTTATCCCCAGGGCGATTCGGTGGCTGAAGCCAACGATGTTCTTGCGGCGACAACGGACGGCGACCATATCCTGGGCGCGGCGTATGCCGGCGGCGGCGTGACATTCAATGACATTTCCGTAGTGGTTCCGACAACGACAACAGCCAGCGGTGCTGTCACACCGGCTCCATGCCCGGCTGCAACCGCAGGGGTGCTTACGCCGTTGGTGATCACGCACACGGTCAATCCCCCGCAGACCCTCACCATCAACGCGACAGCGGTCAACCAGATTGTGACTTCTCCCGCTGCGGTCACGCAGGGTACGACGGCATCTCCATCCAACATAAGTTTCATCACCTACAACGGGACTACCGCAGGAGCGACGCTGCCGTATTACACGCAGACGAACGGCAGTGCTGCACCGGGCACGATTGGCTACGTTACGCTGACAGGCGCAGGCACGATTACTGCTCCTGTTGCGGGTGCGTTCAGTTCCGATGGCACGCTCTTTTTTGTCTCGACCGCAGGGGACAACCTGATTCACTACATCAACACTTCGACGTTGACCGACACGCAGCAGATCAATCCCAATCTGCCGGCCTGCACGCCAGGCGCTGATCCGAATTGCACGATCACCACGCCCACCACCAGCGCTGTTCCGGCGACTGCGATTGCTGTGAAGCCGCGCTCTACTACATAACGACGGAAAGAAATCCTGCGGGCTCCAAGTCTCGGTGCCGAGACCTGGAGCCTGCGGCGCACGGGCTTCGAGGGTAAATCGAGCACGATAGAATCAATGCATGATTAAGGGGATTTCGTTCCTGCGCCCCGCCGCCAACGCAGCGGTCTACGACCGCCTCGCGAGCTTTCTTTCGGCGCTGGGATTCGCGAGCGGCAAAGCCTGGAACGAGACAGATAGTCGAGGCGCGTCTTTCCTGGCGCCGCTGGGAAATCTGGAAATTGTGACAGGCGAATTTCCATTGACGGCCGATCTGCTTGTCGAAGTGACACACCTCGATGCCGCGCACCAGGCAGCGGAGGCTTGGCTTCGCGCGCAGGACGGAGAAGCGGGTGTGAAATCCATCTCCGCGATTACGGAAACGGATTGGAAGTCGCGCATCTTTACCGTTGAGCCTGATCCTGGATTTGCCTTGAGCTTCTGGGCGTGGACTGAGCCTCTCAAAGGGAAGCCGATTGCGATCGAAGGCGATCTTTCGGCGGCGGGGATGAAATTCGCCATCGTTGTCGCGCGTTGGAACGCAGTGATTACCGACCGGCTGCTTGACGGTGCACTGGATGCTTTGTTGCGCAGCGGCGCAAAGCGGGGTGACATTGATGTGGTGCGTGTGCCCGGAGCGTGGGAGATTCCTGCTGCGGCGCGTACGTTTGCAGAGCAGCGGACGGTGGATGCAGTTGTCACTCTTGGTTGTCTGCTGCGCGGCGAGACGGCGCACTATGAAGCGATCTACAACGAGGTTTCGCGGGGCATTGGCCAGTCGCAACAGGAGACCGGCATTCCGCACAGCTTTGGTGTGCTGACCTGCGAGACGCTGGAGCAGGCGCTGAACCGTGCTGGAATCAAAGCTGGGAACAAGGGATTCGAGGCAGCCTGTGCGGCCATCGAGATGGTGAGCCTGAAGCGCAAACTTGTCGAGCGGGGCGGATCTTGACCGCCGGCACACGCCGCAAGTCGCGCGAGCTTGCCATGCAGATGCTGTTTCAGGCTGATATCGGCAAGCAGACGCCGGAGCAGGTGAGAGCCACATTTTGGAAAGCCGGCGACGATGTGGAGCCGGAGGTGCGGGGTTTTGCCGAGGATCTTTTTCGCGTGGCAACGGCCAATCAGGAAAAGATCGACGAACTGATCGTGGCGAACTCCAAGAACTGGCGGCTGGAGCGCATGCCGGCGGTGGATCGCAACCTGGTGCGCATGGCCGTCGGTGAGATGCTGGGCTTCAAAGGGACGCCATTTCCGATTGTGATCAACGAGGCGCTCGAGATCGGCCGCCGCTATTCAGCGCCGGAGTCCATCAACTTTCTCAATGGGCTGCTCGACGCGATCGCGCACAGCCTTTTGCCAAAGTAGGGTCAAATCCATACGTGCTCCAAGTGCGGGTGCGGCAATGCATGCTTACAACGCATTGGTTCGCGGAGGCGTCCAATACGCAAGGGGGTTCAAGAGCATAGGCCCCGCCTTCAAGGCTGGATTCTGCTGCATTATCAACAATGTGCAGCACGGGCTGGCATTTGAGGCGTACGATGGAATTTGATACATTCAGGTTTTGTTCCGATGAAAGGGGACATTTCGATATGGCAGAAGATAACAGGGCACAAGGGCTCGCCTGGTTCCTGGCGGGAATCGGCATTGGCGCGTTGGTTGGTATTCTTTATGCTCCCAAGAGCGGACGCGAAACCAGAGAAGACATTGCATCGGGCGCGCGCGAAGGCACCGAATACCTGCGCTCGAAGAGCAAGGAAGCTGCCCGTCAAGTGGGCACGCTGGTTGACCGCGGTAAGGAGCAGGTGGGCGATTATGTCGATCGTGGCCGCGAAGTCGTGGACCGTGGACGGGCGCAGTGGGAAGAGTTCGTGGAGCGCGGCAAGAGCCTGGTTGGCGATCAGACTACTCGCGTCGCGGCAGCAGTTGATGCGGGCCGGGAAGCGTACCGCACGACTGCAACCGAGCCGACGGAGTAATAGCGCGGGCCGGATCGCGTCAGACCGATTCGGTCCGTCGATTGCCCATGGCTGTCGGGTAATCGGTATCGATATTGAGCCGGGAGCTGATCGCAGTATTTTTGCACGGCTCCTCATTGAGCGCCGATTGGCTCTGTTGTGGCTGAAGCGCTCCGACGAATTTGCGACGTCTCGGCCATCCTGCGCGAGATCATCTCGGTGGCGAACGTGAATAACCTGAATAACGAAACACTCTTGCTCATTTTTGTTGCCTGCACCGGAGCCGCGGTGCTAATGCAGGCGCTTGTCTTGCTGGCGATGCTGATCACCGCACGCAAGGCATTGAAATTGGCCCAGGACCAGATCGAGGAACTGCGCACGAACGTGTTGCCGGTGGTGCTGGATACGAAGCAACTGCTATCGACGGTGGGCCCGAAGATCGAGTCGGTTGCTTCGGACTTCGCGGCACTGACACACGGCTTGCGCACGCACGGGATAAAGTTGGACGAAACAACCACCGATATCCTGGAGCGTGTGAATCGCCAGTCGAATCGCGTGGACATGATGTTGACCAACGCGCTCGATACGATTGATCGAGCAGGCGCGGTGGTTGCCGATGTTCTCAGCGTACCGATCCGCCAGCTTGCCGGCGTTGCCGCTTTCGCGCGCGCGGCGATCGGCACCTTGCGTGGCAATGCTCCGCACCCGCAGTCCGGTCCTCAGCCCACACATTCGCCCGCCGATAAAGATTTGTTCGTTTAATTCCTGATCGGCATGGCTCCCTTCTGAAGGAAACACATCAGCATGCGACGGCCTTTCTTTCTGTTGCTTCTTTCGGCGATCCTGGCGCGTTCCTCGCCCGCAGAGCCTACGCCGGCAACGGCGTTGCTCGTGCTTTCAAAGCAGGATCACACACTGGCGATCGTCGATCCCGCGAATTTGCGTGTTGTGGCGCGAGTCCCTGTCGGCGAGGATCCGCATGAAGTGATTGCTTCAGAAGACGGACGCACCGCGTATGTGTCGAACTACGGATTCGGGCAATTCCACACCATCACGATGATTGACCTGATCGGACAGAAGCAGATTGGGACAATCGATCTGGGCGCGCTGCGTGGGCCACATGGGTTGGACTTTGTCGGCGGCAAGTTGTGGTTTACCGCGGAGGCAGCGAAGTCGATCGGCAGTTACGATCCGGCGTCCGGCAAGGTGGACCGCATCATTGGCATCGGGCAGAACCGGACGCACATGGTCTACGTTTTTCCCGACAGCAAACGCATCGTCACGACCAACGTGAACTCGGCGACGGTGACGGTGCTGGATAAGACTGAGGGCGCGGCGGGAGCACCGATGGGACCTCCGCCCGGAATGCCGCCGCCACCGGTGGGAGCCCAGGGCGGACCGCGGCGCATGCCAGGGCCTCCGGGGGGCGATTGGAACGAGACGGTGATCCCCGTAGGCAAAGGCTCAGAGGGGTTCGATGTTTCGCCAAATGGGAAAGAGGCGTGGACCGCGAACGCAGGGGAGGGCACGGTGTCTGTGATCGACCTGACCGCTCTGCACGTGACCGACACGATCAAGGCCAACGTGCCCGGAGCCAACCGGCTGAAGTTCACAGCGGATGGCAAGCTGGCCTTGGTGTCGCTGCTGGGAAGCCCGGAACTGGTGGTGATCGACACAGCGACGCACGCGGTGATCAAGAGACTGCCGATCGGACACGGTGCCGCGGGCATTCTGATGGAACCGGGTGGAAAGCGTGCGTTTGTGGCCTGCACGCCGGACAGCTACGTTGCGGTGATCGATCTCCAGACACTGACGATGGTAGGCAAGATCGATGCCGGCGGCAATCCCGATGGTTTGGCGTGGGCCGTGCGGCGTTGAATCTGGTTTTTGCAAAGTTGTGGGGCCGAAACAGGAATGTTTTGGCCCCATTTTGTTTTGACGGCACTCAGTGTCTACTGCTCTTCGAACTCGATGACCTGAATCGACAGCCCAGGGATTGTGTGGTGGAAGTGAGGGCTGACGTCGTGCAGTTGTGTTTCCACGGGCACGATGTGGCCCGGTGCGTCGATCGAGTTGGTTTCGCGCGCGTCGTGCGCATGCAGGCTGACCAGCTTCGCTGTTGATGCGAGTCTTGCGCCTTCCAAGTTGATCTGAACCGGCTGCGGATCGGTCGAGGCGTTCACCAGCTTGAGGTAGAGCTTCTTCTTTGCGGCGTTGCCTGTGATGGAGTAGAAGAGCTTGGGGCCGGCGCCTTCGAGCTTCGATCCCAGGGTGTGATCGCCGAGATACTGCGCGAAGAGAACTTGTGCGTAATACGCAGGCGAACCGTAACTCTTGGTTGCGTTGTAGCCGATGAGGTCTGTCTCCCACTGCATGCCGCCGGGATCGACCCGCACCAGCAGCGGTGCGTAGGCGGCCATGACGATGATGTCGCTGTTGCGCTCGAGGCCCGTCATCCAGGCGGCATCGCCCAGCGCTGCGCCAAAGTCCGGGGTGGGGAAGCCTTCGCGCGTGGCCCATTCGCCGACGAATATTTTGGGTCCGTTGCGATCTGTTTTGTCGTAGTGGTTGGCATCGTGGAAGTTTTGCGTGGCGTGGACGTAGAAGTGTTCGTCGAGCACATCCATTTTCGCGTCCTTGAGAGGCGCCGTCGTGATGAGCTGCAGGTCAGGGTATTTGGCCTTGATGGCTTTGTAGAACGGCGGGTAGCGCTCCACATAGCTGTGGGAGTTGTCGAGCCAGTCTTCGTTGCCGATTTCGACATAGGTGAGCTTGAAGGGCGCGGGGTGGCCGTCTTTGACGCGTTCGGCGCCCCATTTCGTGTCTGGATCGCCGGTGACGTACTCGATCTCGTCGAGAGCGTCTTGAATGTAGGGCTCGAGATCGTGGCCAGCTTTTACATGCTCGCCGCGGAGCGAATAGCCCGCATACACCGCGAGTACGGGATTCATCTTGAGGTCTTCGCACCATTCGAGAAACTCAAGCAAGCCCATGCCGTCATCGGAGTGATAGAACCATGGACTGGGGTGGGTGGGACGGTCGACGAGCGGACCGATGGTCTTCTTCCAATCAAAGCGGTCGGCGATGCGGTCGCCCTCAAGATAATTGCCGCCGGGGAAACGGAGAAAGGCGGGGCGCATCGCGGCGAGCTTCTCCATCAGGTCGATGCGGTTGCCGTTGACGCGATCATGATAGGTGGGCGGGAAGAGAGAGACGAGGTTGAGCCAGAGGGTTCCGGCGTGGCCGACAGAAAGAACCAGGTGATTCTTTGAGGATGGTTCGATTGCTCCGGTCTTCAGGGTGAACTCGTACTGCTTCCACTCCGTGCCGATGGTTGAGACGGTCGCCGTCGTGATTGCCTTGCCCGTGTCATCGCCCACGATGCTGATGGTGACCGGGCCGAGGTCGGACGAGACGGCCTTGGCGTAGAACGAGCCCTTGTACGCAGTGTTGGGCCGCAGGGCAAAACCCCAGTAGCCGACGTTCTGCACGCCGGCCTGATTCTTCGCGTCGGCCTGCTCCACATCGAGGCGCATGCTCGAGGAAAGGGCTTCGCTGGGACCGGTGGTTTTGTCGAGGTCCATCTTGGCGGCGGCATTTCCGTTCTCGACGAGATACCAGTAAAGGATGCCGCTCCAGTCGGCGTGGAAGGTACGGTTGCGGACCATCTCGGCGTAGAGACCGCCGTCGTAGGAATAGTTGATCTCCTCGGTCATGAGGCCGTAGAGCGTGGGACTAACTGTGGAGACCGGCTGATCGGCGTGAATCGTGAGATTCGCAGACTGTTGCGCGAAAAGTAGGCCGGATGTGAGGACGAGATAGGCAAAGGCAGATAGGCGGGCAAACGTTTTCCCAGGCATCGAAAATTCTCCAAATTGCGGTGACGGGCCAGTATAGCGTAGATGTCCCTAGTCGAACCTTGCCTCCGCATCGAGAATGAGTCGGGACAAACCGATCATTTTCGAGTGTTTCGCTATCGCCTTCTAAAGGCCTTGCCCCAGTTCACGATCACGCGGGCCTGGAACTGCTCCTGGAACCCCGAATTGAGATCGATCTGCGCGGTTTCAAGTTCGACCTGCCCGTTGCGAAATGGGATGACGAGTCCCTCTTCGGTGCTTGCGGTTTGCTGGCCGGCGGAGACCTCGTGCTGAAATCCAAGGAAGAAAGCAGTTCCACGATTGTCTAGCGTGCGGAAGTAGTCGAAGTCGGTGAGGTAGTCAGTGCGCGGATTCGCGGAGGTTACGCCGATGCTTGCGGTAAGGGTCACATTCAGGACTGCGAGGTTGCGGCCCCACGAGAGTTGTGGCGCAACCGTCGCTCCCACGCGGCCACCATCGCTTCCTCGAACCAACGCTGCGCCACGCGGAGCGAGGGTCAACTCAAATCCACCCTTTTGCAGGATCTGCTGGCGAAGGACTAAGTCGAGCTGGTTGCCAAAATGTGTGGTGCGGGCGTGATTCGGCGCCTCTGAGTCAAGCAGATTCGCGAGCACGCTGAAATCGGTTCGCGGCGAAAACGGCGCGAACGAGACGACTGCAGGAATATACCGGCCGTCTGAAAGCGACTGAAACCCCAACTCGGTTTCAACGCATCCTCCGCAAATGGGTGGAGGGCTGAAGACGAAGGTCGTGCCGTAGTCGGAGACTGAGCCGTTCAACGGCTGCGGGCTTGACGCCTGCTGGGCAGATGCGCTGGACCAATTCAGGAGAGCGCACGCCAAGCTAA
>CAZAQN010000036.1:0-42102 GCA_964487345.1 uncultured Occallatibacter sp.
CGCCGTGTTCCGGCTGGCAGGTGGTGAAGCATTGCAGGAACATCGTGCCGCGATATTCGAGACCATCGAGAATCGCACGATACAGCTTCGGCGCATTGGCCATCGAGACCTGCGCGACAAACGGCGAACCGTGTCCCGCGAGGAACGTCTCGGCCACCGTCTTCTTCTCCGTGTTCTTGCCCTGGGTCGCGGTGCCGAAGACGTTCATATCGTTGCCGCCCAGCATCGGTGTCGAATCGGAGTTCTGTCCGCCGGTGTTGGAGTAGACCTGCGTGTCGAGCATCAACGCCTTCACGTTCGGCCGGTTCTGCAGAATCACCTTCGACATGTTCTGGTAGCCGATGTCGCCCATACCGCCATCGCCGCCGACCACCCAAACCTTGGGCAACTCGACGATCTCCTGGTCGGTCATCAGCGCATCGGTGAAGTGCGTGAACTCGTAGTACTCGCGATCGCTGATCACATTCCTATCGCGGGTCAGCAGAATGTCCGCCAGCCGCTCCGGCAATACCGACCGGCGCGCGTGATCCACGATGAAGCTCTCGCCCATCAGCCACCCAATCGTGATGCCGTCCTGGAACAGCGAGTTCATCCACGGATAGGGATGCGGATTGTTTGGCGCGGTCGAGCCATACACCGTGTTGCAACCCGTGTGTGCGGCCATTGCCATTACGCTCATGCCGTTCGCCAGGCGCCCATCCACCGGCTGCAGGCTCTTGTGATTGAATGCCTCGGTCAGCAGCACCGCGGCGATCGCTTCCACAAGCTGCGCGTCAGTAATCTCACCGTGCTCAGCTTCATGCGCGCTGATGCGAGCCAGCGTGTCCGCGTCGTCCTCGCCACCCAGCCCAAGAATCATGTGCGCAATTGCTTGCCGCAGCAGCTTGTACTCCGCCGCATTGCTCTCCTTCAGAGCCGCCAGCCGCGCTACGCCTGTCTTTTCGAGTTGGCCCGCCTTCGCTACAAACCGATCGCTCTTCGCGTGGTACACAGGCCGCATGTAGGCTTCGGTCACCGCGGCAATCGAACGCAGCACGCTCTTTTCGCCGCAGCCCGCGCAGGCGCCATCGCCCGCGACAAGCGCGTCGTAGTTGGTGCGAACCATCAACATGTTACGCAGCGTTGCCGTCTTCGAGTCGGCCGGATTTGCCGCGTTGAACAGACCGAGATACTTCTGCGATGTATCCGGCAGCAGGTTCAGGAAGGCCGTGCCGGTCTCGTGCTCGGCATTCACTTCCGTGGTCTCCTGCACCATCTTCAGCGCGTTGTGATCGCCGCACGCCGTCACGCAAGCCGCACAGCCCTTGCACAAATCGCTTACAAAAATCGAGAAGATGCCGCCCGTGCCCGGCGCCTTGCGCTCCGGCGACGAGAAGATGGCATTCACCTTCTGATACGCCATCGGCACCTGATCGATGATGTTGTAGAACTCGGCCTTCGCTTCGGTCGAGAAGCCATCTACCGATTCGGTTACTTCGCGAATGATCTTCGGCAGCGGCGTTCCATTCTTCATCTCCGCCACCATGCGCGCTCGCGTCTGCTTCTCAATCTCCGGCAGCTTCGCCAGCATCTTTGCGCGCTCACCCTGGTCGCCCACATAGCGAGAGACCGCCATGGTCAGCACAGTGCTCAGGTCTTGAGAGGTGTTGGGCAGCGCCGTATCCGGGCAAACCGAGATGCACTCCATGCACTGCGTGCAGTTCTCCGCAATGTAGAGCGGGGTCTCGCGCCGCGCCACGTACTTCGACGCCGTGTCGCCCGTTGCCGCGGCAATCACACCCATGGCCGAGAGCGGCGTGGCCGGCTGATCGTATCCAAAGTGCGACCGGAACTCCGCGTCAAATGCGTTGATCGAGCTGATCGGGGTACGCGGTCCCTGCCCTTCGGGAACCGGCGTCGACCGGCATCCGCTCACCGTGCATGAGGTCGCTTCAGTGAATGCACCAGCACCGACTGTCTCCAGAATCGGCAGCAGCGCAACGCCGCGCAGTGTCGAACGATCGGCCGCATTCAACTCGCCGATCTTGATCTCCTGCACGCGTTCAAAGCCCTGGATCATCACTTCCATGTTCGACTGCACAACCGCATCGCCCAGCTTGCCGAACTTCTTCACATACTGCTTGTGCACCACCTCGCGGAACTGCTCCTGCGTAATGCCGAACTCCTGCAGCATGGGGCTCACGGCGAAGAACGCGCCGAGAAACGCATTGCCCTGCATGCGCAGTTGGAGATCGCCGCGGTCTGTCGCCTTACGGGCAATCTCAAATCCCGGCAGCGTGAACACGCGAATTTTCTTGTCGATAATCTGCTTGCGCGCCCACGTCGGCAGATTTTCCCAGGCGCGCTCGCCCGCGGCGTCCGACTCCCACACTAGGCTTCCGCCCTCCTGCATTCCGTCCAGAGGGTTGGTGTGCGTAAACGCCTTCGGATCGCAACACAACACAACCGTCACGTGGCGCAGATCGCAGTTCACGCGAATGCGGTCTTTCGCCGCGACCATGAAGTAGCTAGTCGGCGCACCTTTTTTCTCCGAGCCGTACTTCGGATTCGCCGAGACGTGAATCACTTCCTTCGGATTGCCCTTGTCATCGACCAGCCCATCGCGCTCGTAAAGCAGATCGTTCAAATCGCCCAAAATCGCGCCCAGATTTTTGCCCGTGGTGATCGCGCCCCATCCGCCAATCGAGTGGAAGCGCACCGCGACGGCGCCCTCGGGCAGCAGCGAAGGCGTCTCGTCTCCGACGACCGAGTAAGGATGATCGATGCCGAGCACAATGAAACTCACACCATCCGCAGCGGTCTTGCCATCCTTGCGCGCTCGGCCAGCGGTGGCGAATTCGTAAGCGCCAATCACGTGCTCTGGACGGAAGTCGCGCGAACCCAGGCCGTAGGTGCCCGAGTAGATGTGCGGCACTTCGTCCATTGCCAGCGCCGGCAAGCCTTCAGCCGCTGGATGCCCCTCATATTGAATTGCCTTCGACAGCGCCGTGCGAATATCGCGGCCCAGCGGATTGTCGCCAGCCAGCGCTTCATCGGTGCGTTCGAGAATGATGACGTTCTTCTTCCCCTTCAGCGCGGCCACGAGCGCAGCCTCGGGGAACGGCCGAATCACATTCACGTGAATCGAACCTACCGTCACGCCGCGCGTCGCACGCAGATAATCGACAGCCGCTTCGATGTTCTCCGCCGCCGATCCCAGCGAAACAAACACAGTGTCCGTATCGTCGGTCTTGTATTTGCTGATAAGTCCATAGCGCCGTCCGGTCAGCTCGGCAAACTTCTCGTACGCTTCTTCAAGGAACTGCAGAATCGGCTCGGCGAAGTTATTTCTTCGCGCCACGATGCCGTTCATGTAGTGTTCCTGGTTCTGCACCGGCCCCAGCAGGATCGGATTCGTCAGGTCCATCATCTTCGGCACACGTCTGCGCGTCGGTCCAAACAAAACGCGCTGCGCCTCGGTCGGGCAATCGATGATGTCATCAGGCGCGCCAAGATACTCCCGAATCAGCTCCGACTCATGCTTGTAAAACGTACGCTCCAGGTGGCTTGTCAAAAAGCCATCCATGATGTTCATGCCCGGCGTCAGGCTCTGCTCGGTGACACGACGCAAAATCAGCGCCTGGTCGGCGGCCTGCTGCGCGTCCTTGCCAAACAGCATGATCCAGCCCGTGTCGAGAGCACCATAAATATCGTCATGTCCGCAATGCACATTCAGCGCATGCTTGGTCAGCGCGCGGGCGCCGACTTCGAGCACCATCGTCGAGCCCTTGCCCGGCGCGTGATAGTACTGCTCCACGCCATAGACCACACCCTGCCCCGAAGTGAAATTCACTACGCGCTTGCCGCACACCGAGTGCGCAATCGCGCCGCCCTGCGCCGCATGCTCGCCTTCAGTCTCGATGGCAATCGTGTTGCCGCCGAACACATTCAGGTGGCCCTCGGCATAGGCCTGCTGGAAGAGCTCGCCACCCTCGGTCGAAGGCGTGATGGGATAAAAGACACCGGCGTCGGCAATGCGCGTCTCGGTGTGGTAGCTGACGAGTTGATTGCCGTTCGCAGTGACCCGGATTCCGGGATAACGAGCTGTTTCCGCCATAGTTCCCCCTGTGACTTTCCTATTTGTATTCTTCGACTTACTCAGGAAGCCGAAACCGGCTTCGAATTATTCTTTTCGCCTCTGCACACATCGAGCAACGAAGGCGTGCTTCGAGCGCCGGCAGTATGCCAGCGCGTCCTCGCGCCGGCCCAAAGCTTATTGACTACCTGACTGAGCCGTCTCCGGCTCTTGTGCGCAGTTCAATCGATTTGCTGGCTCGATTCCAGCAAATTCAACAATCAAATCGCCCTTGCAAGTCTAATCGCCGGGTGGGACAACAGGGAAGAACCCCGGCGTTTTTGGCCTTCTACAGTATGCGCTTTTCGCCAGCCAAAGGGAGACGAAGTACCGCATTATGATTATGCATCCGCCTGGTCAGCGAAGTCTACCAGTTTCAGGGCTTTCCGAGCTGGGTCCCCCTCCCACGCCCCATACACAAAGCACTATACTTGGTCCGATTCCTGGATACGCATGTCGACCGACCCAGCCAACAAGCAGCAGCAACTGCCCGATCCTCAGTTTGCCGTTTACCCGACCCTGCGCGACCGTGCCGTCCTTATCACCGGCGGAGCTACCGGCATTGGCGAATCCCTCGTCCGCCATTTCGCCCATCAGGGCTCCCGCGTCGCCTTCCTCGACTTCCAGGACGCCCCCGCGCAACAGCTCGTAAACGCCCTCATCGCCGACGGATGCCCAACTCCGCTCTACATTCCCTGCGACCTTACCAACATTCCCGCCCTTCAGACCGCCATCG
This sequence comes from uncultured Occallatibacter sp., assembly GCA_964487345.1. GTDB lineage: Bacteria > Acidobacteriota > Terriglobia > Terriglobales > Acidobacteriaceae > Telmatobacter. The sequence continues at coordinate 4,851 of CAZAQN010000036.1, forward strand.
AACAAGCGCTTTCATCCCTTGGTACCGTCGACATCCTGGTCAACAACGCCGCCAACGACCAGCGTCACTCCATCGAAGAAGTCACGCCCGAGTTTTGGGATAAATCGATCGCCGTCAATTTGCGCCCGCAGTTTTTCACCATCCAATCCGTCCTGCCCGCCATGCGCGCCGCCCAGCGCGGTTCCATCATTAATATGAGTTCCATCTCGTGGATGATTCCGTCCACCGGCGTCCCCCTCTACATCGCCGCCAAGGCGGCCATCGTCGGCCTCACACGAACCCTCGCCCACGAACTGGGACCGGACAACATCCGCGTGAACGCCGTCCTTCCCGGCGCCATCGTCACCGAGAAACAGAAGCTGCTGGTTTACACGCCCGAGTACAAAGCCAAAATCATGGCCAGCCAGGCGCTCAAACGCGACATCCTCCCCGAAGACGTCGCCCGCCTCGTGCTCTTTCTCGCCTCCGACGACTCCAGCGCCATCACCAACCAGAGCTACGTCATCGATGGCGGATGGGTGTAAATCACCCCAACGACGAAGACCTATGGCAGCCAGAGCTGGCATTGCGACAGAGTCACAGCCCGCACCGCCTCGATGCCTTAAGATGCTTCGGGGAGCAATTCGCCATGATTCCTGCCTTGAAATCAAGCCATCGCCAGTCCACTCTTGCAACACTCATTGCCATTTTTGTAAGCGTTTCCGGAGCCTTGCTTCTTTCCCACGGCGCGCAGGCCCAAACCTCCGTTGAGGCTGCCCGTGTCGCGGCCGAGGTCGCAAAGACCGCCGGCGCATTGCCGGCCGACTCGCGCGCCGTTCTCGAGAGGCTCACCCTGCTACGCAATCTGCCCGAAGGCACGTGGAAGATGCACTCGGGCGACCTCCCCCACGGCGAAGCCCTCAAGCTTGACGAAAGCTCCTGGAAAACCATCGCCCCGCACAGCGAAGCGCCCAATGATGCCCTCTGGTTCCGCCAGGCCTACACCGTGCCCGTCACCCTCAGCGGCTACGATCTCACCGGCGCGCGCATCTGGTTCCAGTTCCACGCCACTGCCAACGGGCCCATGCCCGAGATTCTCTACTTCAACGGCCGGCGCGTGGCGCTGGGCGACGATCTCGAGCCCGTCGTTCTCTTCGATGACGCCAAACCCGGCGACAAAATCACAGTCGCCATCAAGCTCCTCCATACGGTCGACAAAAAGACATTCGAGGGCGCGACCCTGCGCATCGAGTTCCCTGAGAGCCGGCCCAACCCCGAAGATCTCCGCCTCGAATTCCTCTCCGCCGCATTGCTCGTTCCCTCTCTCGCGCCGAGCGAAGCCAGCCAAATGGCGACGCTCAACGACTCCATCCGCGCCGTCGATATCTCTGCGCTCGATACCGCCGCCTCGCCTGATGCGGGCGCGCGTGCTCAGGCCCAGCAGAAATTCGATTCGAGTCTACGCGCAGCGCACCAAAAGCTCGAAGGTCTTAAGCCGCTTCTCGAGACAGCCACATTCCACCTCACCGGCAACTCCCACATCGACGCCGCCTGGCTCTGGCCGTGGACCGAAACCGTCGATGTAGTCAAGCGCACCTTCGGCACTGCGCTCCAGCTCATGTATGAGTACCCCCAGTACACCTACACGCAATCCGCCGCTGCCTACAACGACTGGATGGCCCAGAAATATCCCGACCTGAACGCCGAGATCGCGCAGCGCATCAAAGAAGGCCGCTGGGAAGTGGTAGGCGGCATGTGGGTCGAGCCCGACCTCAACATGCCCGACGGCGAATCGCTCGTCCGCCAATTGCTCGTCGGCAAGCGCTGGTACCAGCAGGCCTATGGCGTCGATGTGCGCATCGGCTGGAACCCCGATTCGTTCGGCTACACATGGCAGCTCCCGCAAATCTACAAAAAGTCCGGCGTCGATTATTTCGTCACCCAGAAGATGACCTGGAACGACACCAATCAGCTCCCTTTCAAACTCTTCTGGTGGGAGTCGCCCGATGGGTCAAAAGTTCTGGCGTATTTCCCGCATGACTACGCCAACAACAATCTCAACCCCGTGCGCCTCTCTGACGATCTTGCTGTCGCCCGCACCCGCGCTACCGGCATGACTGAGATCATGGACCTCTACGGTATCGGCGATCACGGCGGAGGCCCCACGCGCGCCATTCTCGATGAGGGTTTCCATTGGGCCGGCCAAGGCACAGACGGCGGCCACGTCATGCCAAAATCCGAATTCGGCATCGCGCAAAGCTACTTCTCCTCGATTGAAAAACAGCTCGCGCCCGACAGCCCCGAGTGGAACTATCAGTCCATCGCCAAGGGCTACACCGCGCCGCCAGCCGTGCCCGGCAAAGTGGATATTCCTACATGGAAGAGCGAGCTCTACTTCGAATATCACCGTGGCGTGATGACCACGCAAGCCAACCACAAACGCAACATGCGCGAATCGTCCATTGAGACTCTCAACGCCGAGAAGTGGGCGTCGCTGGCTTGGTTGGATGGCGACAAATATCCTGCTGGTGAACTCACGGAAGATTGGAAGAAGGTCCTCTTCAACCAGTTCCACGATCTCGCCGCAGGCTCCGGCATCGGCGTCATCTATAAGGACGCGCAGAAGGACTACGACGTCGTGCGCTGGTCTACCAATGAGATCGGCAGCGGCGCCCTGCAAACAGTGAACGAGCGCGTCAACACTGCGGGCGATGGCATCCCGGTCATCGTGTATAACCCGCTCGGGTGGGAGCGCTCGGGCGAAGTCAGCGTGCAAGTGCAGGACAGCAAGCCGGTCGAAACCGCATCAGGAGCACAGGTCATCGAGACCAATACCGATCCAAAAACCGGCGTCTCCGACGTACGGCTCCATGTACTCCACGTGCCCGCGCTGGGGTACAAGGTTGTGTGGCTCGGAGCAGGCAACAAGGGTGGGAAGACGAACGAGAGCGATGTAGAGGCGAAGGAGTCCGGAGACTCGATCTCACTCGAGAGCAAAAACCTGCGTGTCACCGTCAACAAACAATCCGGCTGCGTTACCGGCATCTCCGACCTTCGTTCGGGCTTCGAAACTCTGGCCAAAGGCGCCTGTGGCAATCAGCTTCAGTTCTTCAAGGACACGCCGAAGGAATACGACGCATGGAACATCGATCCCGGCACGCTTGATGTTGCGCCCATGACAATTGATCACGCGGACTCGGTCGAACTCCTCAAGACAGCGGAGCCCGGCATTCGGGTCACGCGTCATTGGCAGAACTCTAAATTCGTACAGACCTTCAGCGTCTCCGCAGATGGCGAAATGGTCAGTGTCGATAATGACATCGACTGGCACGAAACCCACATTCTGCTCAAGGCCGCCTTCCCGGTCTCGGCCACCAACCCCTTTGCCACATACGAAATTCCCTACGGGACCATCGAGCGCCCCACCACCCGCGACAACAGTTGGGAGAAGGCGCAATTCGAAGTCCCCGCGCAGCAGTGGGCGGATCTCGGTAATGGCAAGCACGGCCTCAGCGTAATCAACGAATCCAAGTTCGGCTACGACGCGGTCGGCAACCAGCTCCGTCTCACCCTGCTTCGTTCGCCCACATGGCCCGATCCTGACGCCGACCGCGGCCATCATCACTTCCACTACGCGCTCTATCCGCACGAAGGAACGTGGAAAGACGCCATGACCGTCCGCCACGGCTTCGAGTACAACTACCCTCTTACGGCTGTAGTCACCACGGCGCATGCCGGCTCTCTTCCCACCGAGCACTCCTTCGCGTCTGTATCTCCTGAAAACGTCGTCCTCACCGCGGTCAAGAAAGCCGAGGACGCGAAAGGCCTCATCTTCCGCGCCTACGAGTGGGCCGGCAAAGACTCGACGGTCGAGTTCCACGTCCCACCCGGCGCGACTGGAGCCACCGTCACCAACATGATTGAAACACCGGAAGGCAGTCCGCTCGAAGTCACCGGCGACGTGGTCAAAGCGCCCATCCACCCCTACGAAATCCTCACCATAAGAGTCGACTACCCCAATGGCGGCCCGAAAGAGTAGTTTCGCGGAAACCCGCAACTGGTCTTCTGCCCTGCATCAATCCGCACGAAAATGGGTGCCCCATTCTAACTTTGATTCTTCAAAGAAGAATCGAAGTTAGGGTGGGAAAGCACGAACCTCAACTTACCTCCGTCATCTTGAGCGGAGCGGTCTTCTAGGCTCCACAGATGAATCGAAGAAGTCAGCGAAAAACCTGTGTCTGTCTTTTCTCTTCGCGGAGATTGCCTCACAAGCAAGACAGGCGCTTAGCAGAGAATTGGCTCCGTATGACAGACAATTGAATCGGCTCAGCCTGCGGACAAGAAGCGAAATGGAAAAAGGGGACCCACCCCCCTCCTGAATTTGCGTTTCCCACAGAGAATTTGCAAAGAATTAAACTCCCCTGTGCATCACAGCGAACGAGGCGGAACGATTGCGAAACGCGGTCTGAAATCGGGTTGTTAGGGTCCAATTCTTCGCAAATCCAACCAACATCTGTGACAGATGCCGCAATTGTTCCACGTGGAACAATTTGGACTGGCCGTCAGGCTGAAGCTTCGCGTGGCACGGCTCAAAATTGTTCCACGTGGAACAATTTTGCGGGCACGGCTAACTCCGCGAACTACGCTGGCTCCGCTCCAATGCCGTTTGCTACTCTACCCGTAGGGAGCCTCAAGCATGAACATCACTTCCCCGTTCTTCGTCGTCCCAGTCATCGTCGCTGTCTTTGCCGCCTGCATCCTTTTCTCCACCAGCAGCAAAGAAGACAGTCACTCGGCCCACTAATCACTGCACGCGCAGCCGCACCACTGCGACGCCCTGCCGCGGGAGTGCCAGTTCGATCTGCGCCTTGCCACCTTTTACCGCAACGGGACGGCCACTCACGGTTTCTTCCAATTGGCCTGCTTTCTGTAGCTCCTTCAACTGCTCCGCGCTAGGCTGCGCCGGGCTCCCGATCTGCTGCCATACGCGATAGGCATTGCTATGCGCGGCGTCCATGCGAAACTCCGACTCGATCACTCGCCCGCCGCGCAGCCCATCAACTTCCACCTGCACTTGCGCATCCGGCACGGTAACATCGGCGTCGTGATAGTTCCACACCAGCACATCCACCTCAATTCCATTGCGCGTGGCCACAGCATTGACATCGGGCACATTGGGCACGCTCTTCGCCACAACCTGATCCAGCGGCAAAGCACCATCACTTTCAGTACCCAGCCACTCTCCTCCAACCGACCCGCCACTCAGCTTGCCCATCAGCCGAAACGCATTCAACACCGGCTTGTCGATCCCATCCGTCGCGAGAGCCCGCAGCGGCGCAAACGCGGGCTGATCCTCAAACTCAAAGGCCCACGTCACCGCGCCCTGCACTGTTACACCGTACTTCCGCGCCAGCTCATAGGTGCGCATCGTTGCCTCGGTCACGCTCGCGCCATAGAGCGGCCCATTCCGGTAGCCATTCTGGGCGCTCAAGCATGCACCGCATCCTTCGGGATCGCTCTCGCCCAGAATGATGGGAGTGTTCTTCCACTCCGGATAACTCGCAATCACCTTCATGCCGCGCTCCACTGCGCGCAGCTGCGTCCCTACACTCATCACAACGTGCCCGTCCACAAACGTCGGGTGCCCTTTAGGGTGATAGCTGATGAAATCGAGCGGCGCGCCCACACCTCCAGTGGCCGCATTCGTGCCATGCGCACAATGCTCCAAAAACTGCCGCAGAAACGGCTCGGAATGGTCGCTTACGCCTGTCGCTTCCGGCCCGCCGATCTTCGCCTCCGGCAGCACCTGGCGAACCGCCGCCGCGGTCAGATCGTAGAGCCGGTCATACTCCGCTGCCGTCCCGTGCCAGTAGGGAATGTCCGGCTCGTTCCATACCTCCCAGAGCCATGTGGTGGTCTGGCTGCCATAGCGCCGCTTCAAGTGTGCCGCGTAGGCCGCTACGAGCTCCGACCACTTGTTCCAAGCCGCATCGTCTTTCGGCGGATAGCTCCAGCCCGTGAAGATGTCGCCCTTGGGGAAGCTATGCCGATACGGCTCGGGATGCGCCGAGAGCGCCTCCGGCATGAATCCGATCTCGACCAGAGGCCGCACATGGGCCGCAACCAGCGCATCGAAGATCCGGTCCGTAATCGCAAAGTCGTACACCGGTGTGCCGTCGGGCCGCTCCGTATAAACATCCGTCGAGCCCCACTTCAGCGACCCATCGCCGTCACCTGTCGTCAGAAGATTGTGCGGCCTGTAGTACACCGGCGCCGGGCTCAGCGCCGCCAACTCACCCAGCAACTTCTTCCCATGGGGCGCGTAGAGATAATTCGGCTCGTCGGCACCAAAATAGTTCCAGATCGGCGTGTAAGGGCCAATCGGCTTATCGGCATGCACCTGCACCCTCACCGGCACGGAAGCCGAAGCTCCCGGTTCCGACTGCGCCCACGCCAAGGCCAACGTCGCCGTCCCGCCTAACACGCAAACTGCTGCGCCCGCGATTCTCAACCACGCCGAAAACTCTGCCTTTGCCATGCGCACAACAATAAAGTATTCCCCGGTCTTTCTGCGATTCAGGCGCCGCGTTGAAGTGGTAAAAAGTTGTCTGTTCCACTGCGCGCAGGCGCTTTGAGGAACCGAAAGGCCACTTCCGGCGTATTACTGAAAATGAGGGCGGATGCCATGAGGCGGAAAATAGCAATTTTGGCGGCGGGTCTCGCGCTGATGACTTGGGTCACGGGATGCCGTGTGCGCACAGAGAAAGACGCCAACGGAGAAGAGAAGACGGTCCAGGTGGACACCCCGTTTGGCGGCGTCCACGTCAATACGGACCAGATCACGGCTGCCGATCTCGGGCTGCCCGTCTATCCCGGCGCAGAAGTGGTGAAAGACGACGATAACCACAAGTCCGCCGATGTGCATCTGGGCTTTGGCGAGTGGCAGTTGCGCGTGCGCGCGGTGTCGTACTCCACCACAGATCCCCAGGATAAAGTGACCGCGTTTTATAAGAAGGCATTGGGGCGCTACGGCGATGTCATCACCTGCCAGAGCAACGCACCCGTGGGCACCCCCACAGCGACTGCCGAGGGCCTTACCTGCGCCGACGACAAGAACAACGCCAACGTTAAGATCGACCACCGCGACTACGGTACCAACGAAAACAGCCTGGAACTCAAAGCCGGTTCCAAACGCCATCAACACATTGTGGGTTTTGAAGAATCCAAAAACGGCAGAACCCGCTTTGCCCTGGTCGCTCTCGACCTGCCGGCTGGCGTCGAGACCAACGGCGACAAAAGCGACTAAGGCAGCAACTCGTACCATTGCGGTAGCTCCCTCAAGTTCTGTCCCCCACTGGACGATAAGGTTCTGGGGAATCGTCTATGGCAACGCCAATCCTGGAAGGCGGACTTCCAGAAACGCCGGGACAGGAATCTTGGAGCGAAGCGTGCTTGATCACGCGACTGCCGATTCTTGACGCGCACAACGCTGTGCAAGGCTATGAGCTGTTGTGCCGCGGAGGTTTCGACTCTCCACTGCCTGCAGCGACTGAACCGGCCAGCAAAGAGCAGGCTCCGGGCCAGTATCTGGGCCAATCTCTGGTTCGGCTGACTCGAGGGCTGTCGGTCTTCATCCCTCGCGCTGCAAATTCTCTGGTCACCAGCGGCGTTATCGACTTTCCGATCGATCGCACGGTAATCCAAATTGCTGCAGGCTCGGAACCGACACCTGAACTCGTGAAAGCCTGCCGCAAGCTGAAGGCAGCCGGATACGGTCTGGCTCTGGAAGATTATTCGGCAAATTCAGGAATTCTCACTGAATTCGCCGACTACATCAAGGTGGACCTTGCCGCCTACAGTACTGCGGCCCGGAAGGAACTACTTGTAAAAGCGAGAACCACATCCGCGAAGCTGGTGGCAAAAAATGTTGAGACGCAAGAGCAGCTCCGTCAAGCACGCGCGGACGGCTTCGACCTGTTCGAGGGATACTATTTTGCGCGGCCCCAATCGCAGAAAGACCAGCGGATTCCGGGAAACAAACTCGTTCATCTTGAAATCCTTGAACTGATCCAAAACGATCCTTATGATCTGCACCGGCTCAGTCAGTTGGTCAGATGCGACCCGTCGCTTACATTTCGCCTCCTTCGACTCGTCAACTCGCCGATCTGCGCAGTTCGCCAAGAGGTAACCAGCATCCAGTCGGCGCTTCTCCTGGTAGGCCAGGAAGTCTTTCGCCGCGTCGCCTCGGTGGCCATTGTCGGCGATTTGAACGCTGAGCAGCCGGCAGAGGTACTCCGCATGGCGTTGGTGCGAAGTCGCTTTTGCGAGCTTGCTGCGAGCCTTTGCGATTTGCCGCAGGCGGAACAGTATCTCATCGGCATGGTGAGTCTCTTTCCGGCGATGTTAAACATCCGGATGGACGAGTTGGTTCAGATGTTGCCTCTTCGACAGCCAGCAAGCGATGCGCTCCAGGGGAAGGAGATTGCCGAGGGAGCTCTTCTGCGATGGATGATGGCGATCGAGCGTGGTGACTGGGTGGCGTGCGATGCTGTGGCTGCAACTTACGGACTAAAACAAAGTATCTTGATGCGACATTACGAGGACGCGATCGTCTGGGCCGAGACGTCCCTCACTTCAATGGCCTGATCTTGACCCCGACAAAACGGATCTCAAAGATTATGGCGGACCCTGGCACCGGCACATCGACTCTTTGTGGTCCAATCTTCAGTCGTCCGGATCGAGACGCGACCCTTCGCGAAGTTCTCAAGGTCACGGCCAAAAAGATAGCCTACAATTCCAGCAGAAGAAACAGACCCTTCCCGTCGGAGCCCTTTTCCCATGCTGAGGAATTTTGCCCGCTTTCTCTCCGCAGCGCTGTTGTGCGTGGCGCCTGCTTTGCACGCTGCCGACAAACCGAAAACCCAACCGCCCGCAGCCGTCGATCCCTACGCCGAGGTACAGCCCGCAACCGAAATCCTCGACATGAACATGTATCAACGGATTCGCGATGAGGGTCTCAACCGCTCGCACGTAATGGAATTCGCGACTGCCCTCATGGACGGCATCGGCCCGCGCCTCACCGGTTCCCCCAACCTGATGAAAGCCAATGAGTGGACGCGCGATACACTGACGAAAATCGGGCTCGAGAATGCTCACCTTGAAGACTGGGGCGAATTCGGATTGGGCTGGCAGCAACTCAATACCTGGGCGCGCATGGTCACGCCTGACACTGCCATCCTCATCGTGCAGGCCACGCCATGGTCGCCGTCCACACCCGGTCCGGTCACAGGCGATGTGGTCTTGGTCAGCATCCAGGGCGATCAGGATTTCGACAAATATAAGGGCACGCTCGCCGGCAAGATCGTTCTGTATGGCCCCATGCGCGACGTACCGCCGGTCGACAAGGCCCTTTTCGATCGTTACACCGAAAAGGAGCTCGACGACCTCGCTGCGTTTCCGGTAACCGCCAACGCGGGCGGCATCCCGCCTGAGATGCAGGCGCGCCTGAAAGCGCGTCAAGAGCGGATGCGTATTATCGACAAAGTCGCACAGTTCTTTGCCGATGAAAAAGTTGCCGCCGTAATCGAGCCCAGTCGCGACGGGACCAACGGTGGCGGTTCCGGTGGCACTCTCTTCGACGACAACGTCGCCACCCTCGGCCGTACGCCCTACGTCGCCGAGCACCGCGTTAAAATCCCTGTCGTCGTTGCGGCTATCGAGAGCTACGGCCGTCTCTACCGGCTCACCCAGGCCCACGCGCCAGTCAGCGTCGAAGTCAACGTCGAAACCAAATTCACGGGCGAACACGAACATGCCTTCGACACTGTCGCCGAAATTCCCGGTACGGACCCCAAGCTGAAAGACCAGGTTGTCATGCTAGGCGGCCACCTCGACAGCTGGATCGCTGGCACGGGCGCCACAGACAACGGCGCCGGTACCATCGTGGCCATGGAAGCCGTGCGCATCCTGAAGGCGCTCGACGTCAAGCCGCGCCGCACCATTCGCATCGCTCTGTGGACCGGCGAAGAGCAAGGGCTGTTTGGCTCCAAGGGCTACGTGAAGCAGCATTTCGGTTCGGCACCGCTCTCCACCGCGCCCGATCAACTTGCGTTGCCCGACTTCATGCGCCGCTATGCCGGCCCATTCGAATTCAAGCCTGAACAGAAACTCATCTCAGGCTACTTCAACGTCGATAACGGATCGGGCAAAATCCGCGGCGTTTATTTGCAGGGGAACGGCGCGGTCGCTCCCATCTTTGCGCAGTGGATCGCGCCCTTAAAAGACCTGGGCGTCACCACGCTGACGATGCGCAATACCGGAGGCACAGATCATCTCAGCTTCGACGCTGTCGGGATTCCGGGCTTCCAATTCATCCAGGATGGCCTCGACTACGAAAGCCGCACGCATCATTCCAACCAGGACGTAGTGGAGCGGTTGCAGCCCGCCGACCTGAAGCAGATCGCTACCGTGGAAGCCATTTTTGTTTACAACGCGGCGCAGCGTGACCAGATGCTGCCACGGAAGCCGCTTCCCGACCCTGTCGCAGAACAGAAGCGCGGCGTGCCTCTGGAAGGAATCTTTCCGGGCGCTGTGCCGTCCGCCGACGAGAAGAAATAGTCTGCGTAGTTTTGCGCATGACGAGTGCCGCTTCATTCCTAGCTTTGAATGGAGTCGGGCATTTTCGCGCGTTCTGGCGAAACTGCAGGGCTGATCGGATCGACTGCACGCCCCCGCGCGTTCTCTTGTGTCGGTGCAGTTCTGCTAAACTTATTGAAGCGAATCAACGGGACGAACGCGCCAGGCAGCACCCGAAGTTTCGCATCCACACAGCATGTCGGGGAGTGGCTCAGCCTGGTAGAGCACCTGGTTCGGGACACGGCAGAAATTCATTGATTCGGTGTCGCTTAGCTTCAAAAATCTGCTGAAAAACCCTGTTGGTTGGTCCCAATTCTTGGTCCCAACTTTTCGCCCTCAATTCAATCAGAAAATCTACCCCTGAAAATACTCTGTACGCTCACCGATCCTGTTTGCTTTCCGCGTCCGACTTTCGGTTTCCAAATCCGGTGTTATCGCCAAAGGTCGCGGACTTCGAACCCGAAGGCTAAGTGTTTACTTCCCTTTTTCGATGTACTCCTTTTAGATGCTTTGCGCAAGCCTCGGCGATATCGCAGTGAGAACCTTATCGCTCACGCCCGCACTCTTCATGGCGATCATTCCATTCGGAGAAATGTCGTACGAGCCGGGTTGTCCCTGAACAGTTGAGATGATCAGATCGTCCGACAAACCCGCCTTAACAAGCTTGATGATCGCATCGTTGTTGTAGGTACTCTGCGCCAAGGACCAGCCACAGAACATGAATAGGATCGCCCAAAGCATGGGTCTTTGCCCAAGAAGTCTCACGGAATGTGATTCAAATGCCATTCTCACTCCCCAGAAATCGAATTACGGCTTTCACTACTTGATTCGAACACTCACATTCTGTCGAGTCCGCGTTGACTAGAGCGGACGCCGACGAAGTAAGTGGATGAAGAACCGTTAGAAGCCGAATGAGGAAGCACGTTCAGCCTGATCAGCGGAGTAAGAGGTGTCAAGCTGGGGAGGTGATAGAAGCCATTATGCACCGAATGAGAGCATACTCGCCATTTCCATGCTTTTATGACCTTTGGCGGCGAGCCAAATAGCGTGGAAAATGCAATTAATAAGGACGGCCAAGATTATAGGCCAGATGTTTACGTAAGTCCTGCGTCAGTTTTGTTTATTACTTTCGGCAATAAATACGTTGGCTAACCCAAGCTGAGGCCGTTTTTCAACAGCTAAGCCGCATTGAAATATGGGCATTTGAGCGTATAACAGGGGTTGGCCCCGTAGCTCAGATGAATAGAGCAAGCGCCTACTAATCGCTGTGTCGTGGGTTTGAGTCCCACCGGGGTCAAACTTTCGGGCCTTGACAACATTTCGGGGTGGGCCGTCTACTGTTCCTAGTAGGCGTAAACTCTGTCTCTGAGCGCATGGGTAACACTCATTCGCGACGGCAGCGTAAAAGGGGTTGGCCGCACGAAACCGGCTAGCCCCTTTTTAATCTTTATAGGGATCGGTGCAATGCTCGGGCGGGATTCTGTGCTCCAAGCAGAACACAAGTTTATGTAGAGTGATAAATTTCACTCCAAACTTGACGCATAGGTCGGGCACTTTAGGCTTCCTCGAATTTGGCTCAGGTTTCTCCCGCGAAACAACGACACCTTTATCGAGCGACGCATATGCAATCAGCCACGCATCCGCTCCCTTTGCAAAGCGAAGCGCGTGATAAGTCCTGTATTTGTTTTCCGGGCTAAAGATGAAGTCCCCAATTCGCCCCGAAAGTTCTTGAATTTCTTTCGTTGAAGGTAGACACAAGCTCTGATGCCGCCCCTCGTGCTCCTCAAGCCAGAAAGCTAAGGTGTCTTTCGTTCCCTTTTTTCTTTCGGTCATTTCCTTGAAAACGTGGCGGGGCATTTTTATCAAACCCGAGCCAACCGCATCCTCAATCATCTTCCAGAATGGCTCGCCGACGATGCTTCCGAGAGGATACGCGTTGTTGTTGGACCAGACCAGCGTATCCGTATCAATCCAATAACTACTCACGTCCCACCTTCTTGCCGCAGGTAGGTTTCAAAGGTAGGTACACTTATCCCTAAAAGACTTGCTGCTTCTGTAAACGTGGTATGCTCGCGCTCCACCGCGTGTAGGAGTGTTTTTCCAAACAGATTGCTGACCTTCCATGGAAAGGTGTTCCAAAACATCCCGCCGGGTTCGCTTTCCTCCTTCTCCTTGATTAGTTTGCGCTCCTCTTTATCAAAGGCGCTCTTAAATGCCGGATATTGGATGAGGTTGTTGTCGAGTGCCCGTAGAAGAACCACGAGAGAACTGACTTTGAACGCGGAGCACGCTCGCCGCACGTTAACCCAAAGGCTATCGTCCAAATCCCACAGCCTCATGAAGTCACGCGACGGAGCTAGAAATTCAGCGGCAACTTGATTGCAAAATTGCTCGACTGAATTTTGATTCGCGGTTCCAACGTTGATGTTGACATTGGATATCTACATTGAAGGAAAGCTGTTGGTGGAACTGAAATCCGACTCTGAGGATAATATCAAAGGGTTTTTTCAAGCGCTCCATTATTCTAAAAAGGGGCTGACATTCTCAACCGTCTGCGTCATCGCTCACAAATTTGTTGCGGTTTGGAAGGTCAACAGCATTCCAGATTTTGCAAAGCGCCTTTCGGCAGAAGCCAATGCAGATATTGCTCCAAATGAGATCGGCGTTAAAAACGCAAAAGCGACCATAAAGGCACAAAGAATCGAAATTCTTAAATCGGCAGTTTTCAAGTTAGAGGCGGTGGATTTAGAAGGCTTGTTCCAAAAAAGCTACGACACAGCCCTGAACGAGTTTGTTCAGGTTTTGAATAATCTGGAAGCGGATCGCGTTCAGATCAACACGCATAATTTCATAGACCACATCGCACAACTTGAAAAGTTTTTCAATAACCCGATTGATGCCGTCCACTGCTTCTACGCGATTGTCGGCTTCTGGGATGTCACTTCCACGGTTGCGTTGGACGAACAATCCGACACAGTTCCCCGCACCACTGGACACCAAAAAAGTGGAAACGCCGCTGATTCTCATTTTTACGCCGACATCGTGGCTTATTCCGAGACCGACGTACATCAATTTCAGAAAAACTTTCGACACTTATTTCAGATTCGAAACTGGCTTCATCATTCTTGGCAGCGAATTCTTCAAGATTGCTGGCCGCTTTCCGATTTCGTTCACAATTTGGAGCTATCAACGCAACGAAAAGGGCAATAAGAATAAAATTGCCATGCGCGACTTGACGCATTTGCGAAAGGCCGATTTGGCGATCAACTGGAATCAAAGCGTTGGCAATCTGGAAACCACGTTGAAAGCCATCATCAAAGGAGCCAGAATCGTCAATTACTCTGCGGCGAGGGAATCTGTCAAAGAGTGGAGTGGTCAGCAGATGTATGATTTTAAGCGTGATCCCACTGATAAAGAATTGAATTCCGGTGAGGATTATGGTGGGCTGCCAATCAAGGACGAACGGCGAGAAAACAAAAAGACCTACGGAATTTCCAACTCAAAGTTTATTGGCTTCATGGATGACAATACGCCTGTTCGAATTCGCCAGGATAGCCTCGGAAGAGTATCTACCGAAAGTGACCGTGTATGGTTTAGGTTGGATAACGATCTAAAGTCTTGCAACAAGACTCGCATACATTCTGGACCAACTGACAAGTATGGCTACTGTGCTTATGATTTGCCGACAGCCCGTAAAACTTTCGCTTGGTTCGCTATTACAAAAGTTCTTAATGGAGTCTATCCGATTTGGGCGAATCAGTTCGACATTTGGTCTCCAAACATTCCGGCGGAAAAGGAGAAAGAGTTTTATTCCCTTTGTTTCGCCTTCGGTTTGTCCGAAAATCGCTGCGTGGTCACGAAGTTTGAGAAAGACAATCCTGTGGCAGACGCTCCTGAAGTATTGGTGGACAATCCGCTCTGTCCTGGCAACAATGAATCCTTCTGGTCTACCACGCTTGACAACGAGATTGTGGCTAATCCCTCGTTGGCTGGTGAACTGGTGGCCTTGGTTACGCGGCTCTACAAAAAGTGGAATGAGAACTATTGCAAAGGAGGGTTTAAGTACAGTGTAGGTCTACGAGACGAAGCCTATTTCAAATACTTTGACTACAAGGATTTTGTCACACCCTATTCCGGCCTCATCCAAATCCGAAAATACGCGGAAATCCACAATGCAACCGACCTGCTTGAAGATTTTGAGAACATCTCCGCTAAGACTAAGGAAGTTCGCGAAAAAATCTATCATCTACTTGTTGATGAGTTTGGATATTTTGAATAATTGAGTAAATTCCGCCATCTCCCCCCTAAATCCCGCTAAATACCGTCAACGCACTTTTCAGACACTACCCGATTTCTCCGGTCATGTATTGAGCGGTGTATGATATCGGCTCTATGAAGAGTCTTTTTTGAATCTTAGGTCAGCGTTCGCGGCTGTCCGGTACGCATCAAGAAAGCTCCGACCCGGACCGACGGCAAGAAGAGCAGCCCGCACAATGAGGCTGTCGCTGGTGCGCTCCCCTTGTCCGGCAATGAACGCGGTAAGGTCCCGTACCTTCGCAACGTCCGCATCACGCAGATAAAGGTTAAACGGCTTCCCTCGCGTGACCTTCTTCTTCACGCTGCCCTCGATTCGCGGAAAATGACATTTCTCACGGAACTCCCGTACCACTTCCCGCCTGTCTTGGACTTCAGGCCCTCAGAGTTCAAGGTCTCAGCAATCGTATCCACGGCCATTCCTGCGCCTCTGAGCGCCAGAATGCGTTCGATGATAGGCCGGTGGCCATCAGCGCTCCCAAAGGGCTTGGAGCCTTCACAGCGGCCTGTACGGGCCTTCATGCGCTGTCGTGCGCCACGGAGCTTCAAAACGATCATCGCTTTGTCGTATTCCGCGATGGCTCCGAATATTTGGCGCATGAGCTTCCGACTCGGATCGTCCGAGCACAGGTCCGGCTCAGAGACGGAAATAACCGTGATTCCGCGCTTCCGGAGGTCACTCAGGATTGTCTCCTGTACCATCAGGTCGCGAGCTAGCCGATTGAGAGCTTCCAAAAGTACCACTCGGACATCTCCACTCTCAATTGCCAATAAAAGCTCCTGCAATGCTGGCCTGTTCTCAAGCTCTTTCGTCCCGGAAACGCCCTCTTCCCGGAAGGTTTCCTCAATTGTGAGGTCGCGGGAAACTGCATAACGGTTAATTGCCTCACTCTGCCGAGTGAATCCATCCCCATCAACCTGCCCCATGCCGCTCACTCTCAAGTATGCATATGCTCTCATAATAGACACACTATGCGCATAGTACGTATTGTATGTCAACAACATTCTGTAGAATCTTGTAACTTGTTGATTCTTCGTTCTAGCGGCTTGAGCGATCCGGGGGGGGAACAACCCTGAAGCTCGCCACAGACCAGACTGAGCTTGCAACGGCTACTTAAAAAAGCGGATAGGGGTCCCACCCAAACCAACCCTGCTTTCAGGTGTGGCGCAGGGGAGTCTCCGCCCCCCCGATCCGCCCTGCGGGAACGGACCCGGCGATGCTCTGACCGCATATCTGGATCGTGAAGGTGCGTGGGGTATCTTTGGCGCTTCTACAAACCTTTCAGAAGGCGCGCCATGCTGGTATTTAAGCCCCTAGCGATAATCTGAAGCGTAATCAGCCCGGCCTCTCGCTTGCCTCGCTCAATATCGGAGATGTGGCCCCGGTTCATATCGAGATATACCGCCATATCCGTTTGAGTCCACCCTCGTTCTTTCCTCAGAGCGCGAATACGCCTTCCGACTGTTACCAAAAGCGCATGATTTTCGCTGGACACCCCCTCATCGTCGCCCTATGATCGGAGCGTGTGTGTCTGGTATGCCAGACATTCTTGGCGGCCAACGTAAAGGGAGTACACATGCCAAACCTCGCATCGTTGGCTGACCTTGAAAAGTCACGGAAAGAGGCGTTCGAAAGGTTCAGAGGGTTGCAAAAGGACCTAGAGATCGCCGTCGAAGACAAAAAACCCACGGATTCAATCGAATTTGGAGCGCGTCGAGTTGGACATTCGCAGGTTTGATGAGGCAATCCGAAACCATTGGACACGCGACCAATCTTCAGTGCGTGATCAATAGCAACCCCTATCTGATTCTTAAGGGGGAAGAAGATGAGACATTTCCTACTAATCGCTGGCCTAGTCTCGATAACATTGGTCGCCAGCGCGGTAGAGTCGAAACCGAAACACGTTTTCATTAAAGACTCTTGCGGTGGTCCACTCGGGTCAGAAGTTGTCGCGTCTTTGCGGCAAGAGATTCGCGCGTCGGCGGGATACCAATTGGCGTCCTCTCTCAATGACGACGGTGGGTATAAGGTAGTAATTACCATAAACGTCACATGTGTAGAATCCACTTTACCAACGTCTGAGCGCGTTGTTTCAATAGCATCTATCTTTGGCACTGGTAACTGTACATTTGACAGTTGCAGCATGGCAAGCAATGAGTCTACGCTGGGCGCGTCGCTATGTAGCGGGAGAAGCGGAGCCGGTTGCGGCAAGGACCTTTACGTTTCTCTGGACGATTACATGAGTAGAGAAGGTGGATACATCTTCCTCCATCTTTCGGAAGATCGAAAAAAAGTGCTGGGCAATTAGAAGTTTGGCCCAACTGCGTACTCAATACGTTTACATGACGGCCTTTCGGCCCGATGTCATAAATTTTTGATCACAATCCGGCTTCTTCGATGGTCCTTTAAATTGATAGGGGTCCCACTCAAAAGAATGCTTTTGCTTCGGGTGCCGTGGGGCTCGCCCTACATGTGACTTGGCGATTGGAACTAGTCCGGTCGGAATCCGAGAAGACATTCCAGGTCATAACTTGCTATAAAGGTTTTGTGGAGAAGTCATTCATTCCTAAGTCACCAAAAAAAATAAATAGTTTCAATAGCCGGAAACGGCAAATCGCAATTTATAGGGGTTGAGATGTGAGTAATTACACCTGAAGCGCAATATATTGTGGTCGAGGGAGAGTATAGGTTGCTTGACAGGCATGATACACTGAAAGTAACAGTAGATAAATATTGTTAACTCAAGCAATAAACCTTTGGTGCGGGCGCATAGGCGAACGCAGGGTTGGTTCCCGGTACACCTTTTCCCACTAAACAACGGACCGGTAGATAGTGCAAGTGCCTGCAAGCTTGGCAGGGTGATGTAACGCTGGAACAGGACAGAGGTCCCAACGGCAGCGTGTATAGGTATGTGAAATATTGGTTCTGCATAGGCAGTTTTTCCGGGCAACGGGCAAGATGGTTGATTCTTGCATTCAAGGGCGACGCCCCGGTCCTCCAGTGGAAGACTAAAAATCGATAGTATAAAAGAAGCAGTTATCCTAGCATCCATAAAACGACAATATCCAAAGGGAACATAGTAGTAATCCAGAGTAGAAGGCTTTGAAGTACATTCTCACTAATGTCTTATGCACGCGAGCATTTATGTTGCTATGTCCATAAAACATTTCGGGGATATCTTTCAAGTGATTCCGAGTGAATGTCCATTGTCATACAAGTAGGACAGTCTTCATCCCTACTCCGGCCTAGAGCATCAACGCTACTGCTTCAGTGGCCTTGAAGCCTTTTTCCACGGGGATGCCCTTGGTGTATCTAAACGGACCTCGAATCCGTGTATAAAATACACGCAATTGCACATCAGGTGTGGCCAGACCTGCATGTTCCGATGCCAGTGAGCTTTCGGTTGAAGGGGATAAGCATTACTGACTCGCCAAGCGCTTGCCATTGCTTATTTTACAATAGGTTAGCCCTTTTAGCCGACCAATAGTTATCACCTCAGATATGGGGCATGTTATGTACGTGGTTGTGCAATGTACTTCGTCAACTCACCTAGCTTCTGGGGTCGGGGCATTTGCGCAATGATACTGCCCTACAGGTGATACCAGCGATAACGATTTTTCAGCGATCTTGGAGCCTGTAGGGAGGCCGAGGGAGGCCATGGCGGTATCGACAGCTGCTACAAAACATGCTGGGAGAACAGCATGTATTCAATACGTTTGAAATGGATACAACTCTATTATTCGCTTGCATTTACATCGTTTTAATGATAAGATGAAACTGAATTAAGTCAGAGCCTGAAGGAAGTTCTTCTGAATGCTCTGCCGCATAGGCCCCGTGACGCGCGGTACAGGCACCCATAAGGCAACAGGTGTTAGACGATGAAGGAATATCTCAATTAGAGACTGACCCTCACGAACCTCAGGAAGTCCCGGAAATTATCGACATTTCTGCCGATGATAAACTCTCTCAATCGACACCGAATCGGAAACGGAAAAGAAAGAGTATGTCGTTCCGGTCCGGACAAAGTGGAACAGTAGTCCGTAAGGGCCAAATGTGGCACGGTCGTTACTACGTTGATATTCCTGGTGAGGAAAGCAGACGTAGAACGTCAATGCCGCTTGGCTCAGCTTCAACGATGAACAAAACAGAGGCGAAGCGGAAGCTCCGAACAATTCTGCAAGGGATGGGGTTGAACGATGACACTCACCTTGAGCGGGTTGAATCGGAGGCGGTAGTCAAGACATTCGCATCTGAAGCGGCATGGTGGAAGGAAAACAGATTGTCCATGTTCAAGCCGTCTTGCCAAGAAACGATGGGAAGTCACTTGGACAAATACCTGATTCCCCGATTCGGTTCTCTGCCGAACACAGCGATTGATGAAAGGCGAGTTCAAGAGTTCATTTCCGACTTGAGCCGTAAGGAACACGTCTGGCCCAACGGAGTGAGCAGAAAGCTCAGCCCCAAAACAATCCGCAACGTCGTCGGAGTTCTGAAACAGATTCTCGGAAAGAAGGTTTGCGGTGATTGGGAACTTCGCTTTCCCGAGAATCCTGAAAAAGAACAACGCTGCCTCAGCCCTGATGAAATGCGCCGAGTCGTGAACGCAGTCGATGGTCAGTGGAAGGCTCTCTTTGCAACATTGGCTGGAACTGGAATGCGTTGCGGTGAGGCATTCGGATTGCACGTTGAAGACGTAGACATGAAGACGGGAAGAATTCATATCCGCCGAAGCGTCTGGAATGGACAGGAAGGCTCGGTAAAGACGAAGCGCGGGTACCGGGTTGTAAACATCGAACCGGCGTTGGTTGAAATCCTGGCCTCGCACTTGGCAGGGCGCACCAGTGGTAGAGTTTTTGCCACTAGGAACGGAACACCGTTTTGCAAGGGGAATGTGAGACGCAAGCTGAATCAGATTCTCAATAGCCTGAACTTGGGACCAGCGGGATTACACGCCTTCCGGCATGGCCGCGTTTCAGTCCTTCAGGCAATGGGAGTTCCGAGCGATTTGGTCAAGGAATGGGTCGGACACTCGAACCTTCAAACCACCTCACTTTACACGCATTTTCAAGATGATTTCCGTCAACGAATTGCGTCAGAAGTGGCCTTGTTCACGAAGGGATTCACACAGGGAAATCTGGCAGGGAAATTGCCAGATGGTCCCAATGGTCCCAATTTCCCCTCGTTTGCGGCTTCGGCGGGGGCACTGTAAAATTAACAATTGTTGGGACTAACCAACACGTCGGGGAGTGGCTCAGCCTGGTAGAGCACCTGGTTCGGGACCAGGGGGTCGGAGGTTCGAATCCTCTCTCCCCGACCATTCTGAAAAACAACCAAGGTCAATAATCTAATCACAGGGAATCGTGCTTGTCTCCGACGGCATGACGTCTGTTACGAGCTCCCATTCTTGCGTGAGCCTGGACGTGTTCTTCCAACCCATATTCGCCGACTCCCTTTCGTCCATTTGCGAGCAGCAATACCCGAGTATTGTGCTAGCTTGTCGGACTGGCGCGCATTCGCATTCTGCCAGCCGGGCAGTCCTGGAAAGCGGTTGAACGCGATTTTCGTTCGTCTGGATCAAGAAGATGTATCCGGTCAGTCCCACCGCGCTTGATGAGCAAAATGTGCCATCCATAAGGTGTATGGCGACAAATTTCACGTTTTGCGCTTGGGGATTCAGCACGACTTTGTGAATCCGGCATCTCCGCTGGCTCATCAAAGCTGGACACGCATACGTGTTTTCACGGCGCGAACGTCCCTGCTGAGAACATATTTTCACGCTTGACTGGAGAATGAGTATGGCTGTGCGGCAAAGACGATGGGCTGAGAATATCTTCCTTAACCGCGCGATGCTTCTTGCCTACGCCGGAGCGCTGGCGTTGAGTGCGGAGTTCCTTGTGGGTTGCGACAAGGGAGCTGGCGCCACCGCCACTGGCGCGCGGCCCGCCATGAAAGTAGCCGTCGTAAAGGCTGAGCAGAACGATGTGCCGTTGACGGGAGAATGGGTGGGTACACTCGACGGCTATGTCAACGCTCAGATCCAGCCCCAGGCGAACGGCTATCTGATCCGTCAGGATTATCGCGAGGGTTCGCAAGTTGAAAAGGACCAGGTGCTGTTCGAAATCGATCCTCGCCCCTTTGAGGCGTCTCTTCAACAAGCACAAGGCCAGCTCGGGCAGGCGCAAGCGCAACTTGCTCTCGCACAGATCAATGTGAACCGCGACACGCCGCTGGCTGAAGCGCACGCCATTGCCAGAAGCCAACTCGACAACGAGATTCAAGTGAAGGCTCAAGCAGAAGCGTCAGTCCGGACCGCCGAGGCCGCGGTGGCAACGGCCAATCTCAATCTCGGCTTTACCAAGGTCCGATCTCTGATAACTGGCGTCGCAGGTCAGGCTACAACCCAGGTCGGCAATCTTGTCAGTATCCAGTCCGTGCTAACTTCGGTCTCGCAGCTCGATCCGATCAAGGTCTATTTCTCCATAAGTGACAGCGAATATCTAGCACTAACAAAACGTGCCGGCGTTGGAGGCAGTGATTTGCTTCATGGGGCATCGAGAATTCCTCTGACGTTGACATTGTCGAACGGCGAAATCTATCCGCATAAGGGCTATGTGGCATTTGTAGATCGGCAGCTCAACACGCAGACCGGAGCAATCCGCATAGCAGCCTCTTTCCCGAACCCGGGGAACATACTTCGTCCCGGTCAATTCGGAAGGGTGAAAGCTGAGACTCAGATCCTTCACGGTGCAATTCTTATTCCGCAGATAGCGGTCACAGAATTTCAGGGCCAGGAGCAGGTTTACACCGTCGCCGCCAACAACACGGTTCATGTAGATACCGTAACCCTCGGTCCGCAGTACGGAGATAGCTATATCGTCACAAGCGGACTTCCCCCTGGTTCTAACGTGATTATCGACAATCTTCAGAAGCTCCGCGAAGGCGCGCCCGTAAGTCCGCAGCCCGGCGAGTTTCATCCGTCCAACGCTGCGCAGGCGCCACCATCGGCGGGGCGGTAAGTCATGTCAAAATTCTTCATCCGCAGGCCCATCGTGGCCATCGTCATCGCCATCATCACTGTTGTAGTTGGCGCCGTGTCGATGCTGACGCTGCCGATCTCGCAGTACCCAAACATTGTGCCGCCGGAAATTCTTGTTACGGCCACTTATCCCGGCGCTGATGCCAAGACCGTGAGCCAGGCAGTATCTACGCCCATCGAGCAACAGATGAATGGCGTTGACAACATGATCTACATGGACTCCGTCAGCGCTAACAACGGCGTGGTTCAGCTCTTTGTGGATTTCGATGTCAAGACCGATCCGAATATCGACCAGGTACTCGCGCAGTTGCGGGTTGACCAGGCGCAATCGCAACTGCCCGCGCAGGTGACGACTGCGGGCCTCACGGTGCAGAAGGCGCTGACCTCGCCGCTGATGCTCGTCGCCATCAACTCGCCAGGCGGTAAGTTGACCCAGGACTTCCTCACCAATTACGCCATCATCAATCTTCAGGACCAGCTTGCTCGCGTAAAAGGCGTTTCGCGCGTACAGGTCTTCGGTGGACAATATGCGCTGCGCGTATGGGTGCAGCCCGACAAACTTGCGAAGCTCGGCGTCACAGCGACGGAAGTTATCTCTGCAATTCAAACGCAAAACAACGTGAATCCAGCCGGCCAGATTGGTGGCGAGCCGATTCCGAATGGGCAGCAATTCACTTACACGGTGCGCACGCAGGGGCGCCTCGTCAAACCCGAAGAATTCGGAAACATCATTCTGCGCGCTAATGCCGACGGGTCGATTCTGCGTTTGAGCGACGTGGCTCGCATCGAGCTTGGAGATCAGGCGTACGGGGTTTCGGCCCGCTACAACCAGGCGCCGTCCGGTGTTATGGCGATCTACCAATTGCCAGGCTCCAACGCTGTTGAGACAGCGGCCGCCGTGAACCAGCGGATGAAGGAGCTCTCTGCCACCTTCCCGCCAAGCATCGCGTACAGTGTTCCACTCGATACCACCAAGGCTGTCACGGCAGGCATTCACGAGATCGTACTTACGCTTCTTGAAGCGCTTGGCCTTGTCGTAATTGTCGTCTTTATCTTTCTTCAAGGATGGCGTGCCACCCTTATCCCTCTGTTAGCGGTTCCTGTCTCTCTCATCGGCACGTTCGCCATCTTCCCCGCGCTCGGCTTTTCGATTAATACGCTCTCACTCTTCGGCCTTGTGCTTGCGATTGGCTTGGTTGTCGACGACGCCATCATCGTTGTAGAAGCAGTTGAGCATCACATCGATGAGGGTATGGATCCAAAGTCGGCGACGGAGAAGGCCATGGAAGAAGTCGGCGGCCCGGTGGTTGCCATCGCCCTCATCCTTGCGGCGGTCTTCATTCCAACAGCGGCAATCCCCGGCATCACCGGCCGCATGTATCAGCAGTTCGCCGTCACCATCGCGATTTCCGTCTTAATCTCGGCATTCAACGCTCTCACCCTGTCTCCGGCGCTCGCCGCGCTTCTTCTTAAGCCCAAACAGGAGGGCCAGAAAAAAAGTTTGCTTAGTAGGGGGTTTGGCGGCTTCAACCGGTTTTTTGGGCGCACCACCGATGGCTTCGTTGGCCTGTCGCGCGTGCTCATTCACAAATCGTCGTTCGCGATGCTGGGACTCATTCTGGTGGGCGCAGCGGCTGTGTACCTCGGCAGTAGCCTTCCGGGCGGATTTATTCCAACCGAAGATCAGGGTTACATGTTTCTCGCGTTGCAGCTTCCTGACGGCGCATCGGCGCAACGCACCGATGCCGCAGAGCAAAAGATAAGTGACGCTCTTTTGAAGACTCCTGGAATCGAGGGTGTAATTGCTGTCAATAACTTCTCGCTCCTCACCCAGGTCCAGAGCACCAACGCCGGCTTCTTTTTCGTGAGCCTCAAGCCTTGGGCTGTGCGCAAGACAAAGGAGCAGCAGCTCGAATACATTCAAAGCCATCTGCAGAGACAGCTGGCAGGCAATCCCGATGGCATCGCGTTCGCGTTCCCCCCGCCTTCAATTCCGGGCATTGGAACCTCAGGCGGTGTCACCATGATCCTCGAAGACCGCTCCGGTTCGGACGATCCTGCAACACTGACGAAGAATGTCTTCGGCTTTCTGGGAGCCTTGTCTAAACGCCCTGAGATTGCCGCAGCCATTCCTTCGTATCAGCCCGCCGTGCCTCAACTCTATGCCGATGTAGACAAGGAAAAGGCGCTCCAACAGCAGGTTGATCTTTCCACCATCTATACCACCATGCAGACGTTCATGGGCGGCTATCTCGTGAATTATTTCAATCGATTCGGCCGTCAATGGCAGACTTACGTCGAGGCGGAAGGCACTTCGCGGACTAATATCGCTAACATCGACCAGTTCTATGTGCGCAGCGCCAACGGCAGCCAGGTGCCGCTCGGCTCTCTTGTCAAAGTCAGCCGGATCACCGGGCCCGAGTTTATTTACCGATTCAACGAATTCAATGCGGCACAGCTCAATATCACCGGCGCACCTGGATATAGCTCTGGGCAGGTGCGAAAGGCGCTTGAAGAAGTATTCAAAGAGACCATGCCTGCGGGCGCCGGCTTTGATTACTCCGGCATGTCCTTCCAGGAGCAGCAGGCCGAAAAGGGCGTGCCATCCTGGGCTGTCTTCGGCCTTTCTCTGGTCTTCGTCTTTCTGATCCTGGCAGCTCTCTATGAAAGCTGGACGCTTCCTTTCAGCGTTTTGCTCAGCACGCCCGTGGCGATTCTGGGTGCATATCTCGCGCTGCACGCCCGAAGCTTCGAAAACGATATCTTCGCCACCATCGGATTGGTCATGCTCATCGGACTTTCAGCGAAGAATGCGATTCTGATCGTCGAGTTCGCTAAGCTGAACTACGAGCGTGGCGAAAGTATTTGCGAAGCCGCGCTCGACGCGGCACGCCTGCGCTTTCGTCCGATCGTGATGACCGCGCTGGCATTCATCGTCGGCTGTTTGCCCCTATGGACTGCAAGCGGGTCGGGAGCTGCCTCCCGCCGAATCCTCGGAACGGTTGTCGTCGGTGGCATGACTCTCTCGACCATCCTCGGCCTTATCTTCATTCCCGTAACTTTCGCGGTCGTTGAGTTCCTTTCGCACCGCTTTGTGAGAGGCGGCAAAGGCACAACGATGGACTCGATCTGCGGCCCCGGAACACAGGCCGAAGAGCCGGTTATGTCCCACGCCGGAGGAGGCCACGCATGATCAACTTTTCGCAGTTCGCACGGCTCAGCCTGCTTACAAGTGCTGTTGGTTTCTTAGCGGGATGCAATGTCGGGCCAAAATATGTGCGGCCCAATATCACCGCTCCACCTGCCTACCGCGGTGCGGATGAATCCGCAGTCGCGAGTGACGTCAAGAACTCTCTGGGCGATGAGCAATGGGCAGCTATCTATCGCGAGCCCGAGCTTCAGGATCTGATTCGGAAGGCCCTCGCGAATAACTACGACGTGCGCACTGCGGCGCAACGAATTCTTGAGCAACAGGCGCAGGTCAGGATCACGCGCTCGCAACAGTTCCCGAGCATCACAGTGGGTGGAACGGGCATTGGTGCCGCTCTGCCTTCATCGCTCGGTACACAAATCTCAAGTCCGCTGGTCGACGGATCGTTCAACGTGTCTGCCGCGTGGACACCGGATTTCTGGGGGCTCTATCGCAGACAGACTGAGGCGGCCCGTGCGCAATTGCTGGCGCAGGTTTGGGCGCAGCGCGCAGTTCGGCTGACGCTCG
Organism: uncultured Occallatibacter sp.; assembly: GCA_964487345.1. Classification (GTDB taxonomy): domain Bacteria; phylum Acidobacteriota; class Terriglobia; order Terriglobales; family Acidobacteriaceae; genus Telmatobacter. The sequence goes on from CAZAQN010000036.1 coordinate 30,534, forward strand.
TGCAACAAATCGCGACCGCATATTTGCAAATTCGCGCACTCGATGCTCAGCTCGAAATAACCAGGCAGACCATTAAGGTTCGGGAAGATTCTGTCGGCCTCACCCGGACGCTGGAAAGCGGAGGCTCAGTTCCACTCTCCGATGTTCGGCAGGCAGAACAACTGCTCTATGCGGCCACTTCAGAGGTTCCGCAACTCGAAGAGCAGATCCAACAGCAGGAGAATGCCATTGCGTTTCTCCTCGGCGAAAATCCGGGGCCCATCGCACATCAGGACCCGAACGCGCTCGCGCCCTCGCCGCAGGATCTGCCCACAGGAATACCTTCGCAGCTCCTGGAGCGCCGACCCGACATCCAACAGGCGGAAGCCACTCTCATTGCCGCCAACGCACAAATTGGCGTGGCGCGCGCGCAGTTCTTTCCGAGTCTTTCCATCAGCGCTTCAGGGGGCGTAGGTGGAGACAGCCTTTCAAGCATCTTCGATCCGGCGGGAAAGACGATCTACGGCATCGGGTCGCTGGCTCAACCCCTTTTCGAAGGGGGCAAGCTGCGCGGCCAGCTTCAGCTCTCGCAAGAAACTCAAAAAGAAATGGTGTTGAACTACCAGAAGACGATCGCAGGCGCGTTCCGCGATGTTTCGAACGCCCTCATTGCTCTGAACAAGCAGCGAGCTTACCGCGAGCAGCAGGAAAAGCTTGTAGAGGCTGCAAAAGATGCGACCCGCCTGGCTCGCATTCGCTATCAAGGCGGGTCGACTGGATATCTCGAAGTGCTCACCACCGATTCAAATCTGTTCTCGGCCCAGCTGAACCTGGTAACTGCGCAGCAGGGCGAAGCGCTCACGCTCGTGCAACTCTACGGTGCACTTGGCGGCGGATGGCAGTCTTAATCAGTCGAAGAACATCCATCTCCGCTAATGAACCCAGCCCATTATTCCGAACGCAGAGCCTCCACCGCATTCACCCGGGCCGCGCGAGCCGCAGGCACGGCCGAAGCAATCACCGCTGCCCCGAGAATGACGCCCGCGGACGCAACAAACGCGAGAGCACCTGGTTGATCGAGCGCCGTAACGTACTTGCTGACGATGCGCGCAAGGATGAACCCGACCACCCCACCTGCCCCCACTCCGATGCCGGCCATGACGACTCCCTCGGTCAGAACATCGGTAAGAATGTTGCGCGGCTGCGCGCCCAATGCCATGCGGATTCCAAATTCGCGCGTACGTCCGCTTACCGAGAACGCAAGAACGCCTGCAACTCCGACGACCGAAATCAACAACGCTACCGCGGCGAACCCCCCAAACACCACCGCGTTCAGCTTGTCCGGCGTCAGCACCTCCGCCCGCACATCGCCGAGCGTGCTCGCCTTCTCCACCGGCTGATCGGCTGACATCTGGTGAATCACTCGCGTGATCGCCGGGACCAAGGCATAGGCATCCTGATGCGCGCGCACAAACAGCCGACCGCTGGACCATTCCTGATCCACCGGCTGATAGATGGTCATGGCCGGTTGCGGGATGATGTTCTCGTCATCGAAATCCGGCACCACCGCAATAATTCTCCGCGGCTCATAGCTGATGCCGATAAACTTCATCACCCCATCCGTCCACCGCATCGTGCGGTTTACCGCGTCTTGCCCTGGGTAAAGCATCTGCGCGAGGCTTTGGCTGATAATCACCACCCGCTCCGAACCGTCCTTGTCCCCGTCGTTGAAGTCGCGCCCCTCCAGAATCGGCACACCAAACGTCGCAAAAAAATTCGGCGACACGCTCCGGAACTTCGCGCGATAGTCCTGCCCATCCGCTCTCCGCGCGCCCGTTGCCGCAAACGAAAAACCGATGCTCAGCCCCTGCTCATCGCGCCACGGAACGCTGAAACCTGAAGACACATGCTCCACTCCCGGCAGGGCGCCGATCCGCCGTACCGCGTCGCGATAAAAATCCTGAACCTGCTGCGGCGTCTTCCCGTACGACATGAGCGGCAAATTCACTGCCAGCACGTTGGCCGAGTCGAACTGCGGCCGCGTTTGCTCCAATACAAACAACGTCTTCATCAGCACGCAGGCGCCAGCCAGCAGCAGAAACGACGCCGCAATCTGCGTTACCGCAAATACCCTCAGCCGCCGGCGGCTTCCGCCCGCTACGCGAACGCCCCGGCCCGCCAGCCCGCCCTGCGGCGCATTCGCCGAAGGCAGCCGCGGAATATACGCCAGAAACACCGCCGCCACGAGCGCCAACCCAATCCCGAACCACACGACGCTGAAGTCCAGCTTCAGGTCATTCGCCCTCACGCTGAACCGCGCGGCATACCGCCCCAGCACCTCCACCATCGGCACCGCCAGCAGCACCGCCGCCACTGCACCGCTCACGCATAACACCAAGCTCTCCGCCAGCAACGCCCGCCGCAGCACCGCCGTGCTTGCCCCCAGCGCACTCCGCACCTGCAGCTCCGACTCCCGCCGCACCGTCCGGGCCAGCACCAGGTTCGCCACATTCGAGCTCGCAATCACAAACAGAAGTCCCGACGCCGCAAACAGCACCCACAGAACCGTGTTCGCCCGCGCGTTAATCTGCTCGTGCATCCGCGTCACTTGAATCTGGTAGTGGTCGCCCGGCTTATACACCTCGGGATGCGCCGCCGTCATCGCTCCATAGACCGTGTTCAGTTCCGCCCGCGCCTGCTCCACCGTCGCCGACGGAGCCAGCCGTGCAAACACCTCCGTCATGCGATGCTCGCGTCCTGTCACCATCGTCGCCGACAGGTGATGCGGGCTCGTCACTACGTTGGCAATAATCTCCGTCGCCACCGGGTACGGCACGGACGGCTCCAGCACGCCAACCACCGTCGCCGAGCGCGCCCCGCTGTAGCTTTCCAGACGCACCACCTTGCCCAGCACGTTCGGGTCGGAGTGCAGTTCCGTCCGCCAGAAGTTATGCGTCAGCACAATTGCGCCTGCAGCGTTCCGCCCGTCATCTCCCGGCCCTAGCAGCCGTCCCAGCACGGGCTTCAGCCCCATCACCTCAAAGTAGTGCCCGTCCACCACCCCCGCCGGCACCGATCGCGGCGTCCCCAGACCCACAATCGTGAAGTCGATCTCCGAAAACGTCCCCAGCTCCTGGATCGACTTCAGCCCCGCGCCAATATCCGCAATCTCAGGCACGGAAAACGTCGTGTTCGTCGCCTTGAGCCCTGGAGCGCTCTGCCGCACATAAAGCAGCCGATCTTCATCACGGTTAGCGAGTGGGCGCAGAAGCACAGCGCGCACCACGCTGAAGATTGCCGCATTGGCGCCAATACCGAGAGCCAGCGTCAACGCTACTGTGATCCACAAGGAAGGAACACGCGCCAGGGAACGTACGGCAATCTTCAAATCGTGAAAGAAGGACATCTCGGACCTCCGGTTGAATTCTTCAAATTTCTTATTTCTTGCTGGGGGAAAGCTCTTGCCCGCGAGCGCTCATCGTTGAATTGCGAGCGTCCGATTTTCATCAACGTAACCGAATGGTTTCCAAGTGTCAACCTTATTGGTCACAAATTCGTTTGTTGATTTACCTGCCCGCAACCGGACGTGGCTTCGCCGGGAAAGCTCAATTGACGAATATGTTGATATCAACTAATATGGTACCGTGTCAAGTGAAAAACTGCTTCCGTACGAAACGACGCTCCTGGTTCGAGACTGTTGTCTCTGTCTCCACGTGCAGCGCGCGGCTCGTGCGCTAGCCCGGCGCTTCGACGAAGCATTGCGCCCCTTCGATCTTACCAATGGGCAGTTTTCACTCTTGATGTCTCTCAATCGTCCAGAGCCGCCGCCGATGGGACCAGTCGCTTCGCTGCTGGCGATGGACAGGACCACGCTGACAGCCGCATTGAAGCCATTGGAGCGTCGCGGATTGGTCGAAGTATCGCATCATCCCATGGATCGGCGGAACCGTGTTTTGAAGCTTACCCCCAAAGGACGCAAGCTGCTGGCGAGCGCGATGCCCGTTTGGCAGAGCACTCATCACACGGTCGAGCAACTCATTCCGAACGGAAATCCCGATGAACTTCGTACAAGCCTGCGCGCCCTCGCCTGAAAATGGCGTAGATCCAACCCCTAGCTCTATAGGACGTAGTTGACTCAGGGAAACCGTTTGGTTACATTTTATGGAACCTTATGGTTACAAATAAAAGTAAGAAACATGATGTTGTCTTCCGTGCGATCTCCGATCCCACCCGCCGGGAAATCCTCAACATCCTTCGAGGCGGCCAGCAAACTGTTGGCGGCATCGCGCGCAATTTCCGCATGAGCCGCCCTGCCATTTCAAAGCATCTACGCCTGCTGCATTCAGCCGGCTTGGTTGTGACTCGTCAACAGGGAACCGCAAATTTCTGCAGCCTCGACCCCAAGCCTCTTCGTATCGTCAACGACTGGCTCCAGGACTATGAGATGTTTTGGAGCCAGTCGCTGCAAAGACTGAAGAAACACCTGGAGGAGAAGCAATGAGTCGTGTTGTTGCCAAGCAACAACACGAACCAGGCGACAACACGAAAGCGTTCAGGAAGTAATATCAAAGCTCCTGCACAGCGAATATTCGACGCACTGGGAAGCTTCCAAGAACTCTTGAAATAGTGGAATGTTGAAGAGAGTATTCAAAAGCGAAGATAAGACGAAAGCGCGAATTCCTTTTTGCTGGACACCTATACCGCAATCCGTAGAATCAAATCTGTTAATCAGGAGTGATCGATGGCTCGTCCTTATTGGTCCGGTCCTATGCAGATTTCTCTCGTCTCTTTTGGCGTGAGCCTTTACGTGGCTACAGAAAGTAAGAGCCGCATCAATTTCCACCAGATCAGCCGCAGCACCGGCGAGCGCGTCCGCCATCAAAAGGTGCTCGAAAGCACGGTGGATAGCGACGAGGCAGCCGTTGTCCAGAAGGACGAGATTGTAAAAGGATACGAGTATCGCAAGGGCCAGTACGTCACGATCGAATCAAGCGAGCTCGAAAACCTGCGCGTCCCCTCCAAGCATGCGATCGAAGTCTCCCAGTTCATCGACGTGAAGGAAATCGATCCGGAATTCGTTGAGAAACCTTACTTCATCGTTCCTGAAGACGACTCCCAGGCGGAAGCTTTCGCCGTGGTGCGCGAGGCGCTGGTAAAAACCGGGAAGGCTGCGATTGGCAAGATCGCCTTTTCAGGCCGCGAACATATCATCGCGATCAAGGCCGCGGATGGCAGCCGAGGAATGATGGGCTACACGCTGCGCTATCAAGACGAGCTGCGCAATCAGGCAGATTATTTCCGCGATATCAAGCCCGCAGAAATCAACGAAGATTCCTTGCAGTTGGCCGAATCCCTCATCGCCAAGCGGTCGGCAAAGTTCGACCTCGGCAAGTTCGAAGATGGCTATGAGGTCGCAGTCAAGGAACTCGTCGAAGCCAAAGTCAACAATCTTCCCGTGCCAAAAGACGAGACCCCGGATACCCGGCGCAACAACGTCGTCAATCTTATGGACGCGCTTCGCAAAAGCCTCGACAGCGATTCCACCGCAAAACGTCCACCCAAGAAGCCCGTAAAGAGCGAGAAGGAACCAGCACGGCGGAGCATCGGTCTGGTCAAGCCGACGGCAAAGGCCGCAGCTCGACGTAAGTCTGCCTAAAGATTCCGTTTCATGTTGAGTTATGGTGCGCGCGTCGACTGCCGCGCGCACGAATGAGTGCTCATTGTCTAATCCTTTAATATGGAAAGATCGTATTTCCGCATTGCGCTCGCGCTGCTGCTTTCGTGCGTGACGGTGTCTCTCGATGCAGCTACACAGTCACCGCATATCCTCGTCTATGCGCCAGGCAAGTCGATCACCTTATCGCTCCCTGACGAATTCGACATCAACATCGCAGCCACTGGTTTGCGTCGTGTCCGCTTTTTTGCGCAGTCACCTGACGGACGCATCTTTGTCACAGGCATGTACGACCTCGCCGACAACACCCGAGGCTCGATCTTTATCTTGGACGGCTGGAACGCAAAGACACGGACCTTCGCTCACGTTACGCACTATCTCGAGCATCTCCGCAACCCCAACAATCTCGCCTTCTGGACAGATCCCGCAACGCACCAGAGCTGGCTCTATCTTCCCCTGACCGATAAACTCATCCGCTATAAATACAGCGCCGGCGACAACGCCCCGACCTCTCCGCCTGAAACACTGATCCGCTTTCCCGACTATGGCCTCAATTACAAATACGGCGGCTGGCACCTTACCCGCACTGTCGCTATCGCACAGGTTCGAGGGGCAACCCGTGTATTCGTTTCCGCCGGGTCATCCTGCAACTACTGCCAGGAGCGCGAAGTCCTTCGCGCAGCCATCGTCAGCATGGATCCCGATGGCAAACATCCGTCGCTCGTTGCGCAGGGAATGCGAAATGCCGTTGCCTTGCGTTCCATCGCCGCACTCGATGGCGCGCTCTTCGCCACTAATATGGGTGACGATCACCTCGGCGACCAACTACCCGAAGACACATTCTTCAAAATTGACACAGAGCCGGCCGCTCTGCCGAATTACGGCTGGCCCACCTGTTATTTTGCGCAGGGCAAGCCTGTTCACGACACCACGCCGCTGCCGTCTTTCAAGGACCCAAATGTCATCGCTCCCCCTCCGACTGCATCCCGTGGCGGGCAAGCAAATGACTCGGTCTATGGCAAACAGTCCGGCGTCGCTGCAGCAGGCACCAATCTCACCGCCGGTGGGGGACACGCATTTGCGCCTGATCCAAACGCCGCTCTCGGCCATGCACCACAACCACTCAAATCCTGCGAACAGGTTCCCGCGGTCTACACCACTTTCGCCGCGCACAGTTCTCCACTTGGCTTCGACTACTTCGGCCCCGCCGATCCGCTGCTCGACTCAAGCTTTCTTGTCGCTCTACACGGCGCAAGCCATCCGCGTATCGGCACCGGCTATCGTGTTATCCGGTTTTCACCAGCAGACCGCACACCACGCGACTTCATCACCGGATTTCTCACCGTTGCGAATGGAAGGCCCATTGTTCACGGCCGCCCCTGCGGTATCTTGCGCGTCGGCCCTGACAGCTTCCTGCTCAGCGATGACGACCGCGGTCTCATCTATTTCATCCATCCGCGCGCCCAGTAATGCGTCGTGTTCCGTCATCCCACCGTTGCCCAACCGGCTGTGCGCGGCGAGGTGTTGGGTTGCGCTGAATCGCTGCACAGCGTAATCTGCGCAAAGGTCCAACCCAGTGATAACCAACGCTGAAGTGCCTGCACAACTGCCTATCGATTCCTCTGCCAAACGCGGCTACAACCTCTTCCTCCTGCTGGTGGCGGGACTCGGCGGCTTGCTCTACGGAATCGACGTGGGCATTATCGGCGGAGCTTTGCCCTATCTCGAAGCAACGTCCCATCTGGATGCTTCTGAGCTATCGGCTATTGTTGCGGCTGTCTTGTTGGGCAGCGTGATTTCTACACTTTTCGCGGGGTTGCTTGCTGACTGGATGGGCCGCAAGCCGCTCATGATTCTTAGCGGGCTCGCCTTCGCTCTCAGCATTCCGGTAATTGCGCTCTCGCAGGGCTATGGGAATTTGCTCCTGGGCCGACTTCTGCAGGGCATGAGCGCCGGCTTGATCGGCGTGGTTGTCCCGCTCTATCTTGCCGAATGTCTGGCAGCATCAAGTCGCGGCAAAGGGACGGGCATTTTTCAGTGGCTGCTGACATTGGGCATCGTGGCCGCTGCGCTCGTTGGAATGTACTATAGCTATCGCGTCGCGGCAGTGGCCCGAATCGGTGATGCTGCCGCGTTGTTCGCGTTCAAAAACCAGGCTTGGCGGAGCATTTTTTGGGTCTCTCTTCCACCGGGCCTTGTTTTTGCAATCGGCTGCCTGTTTGTCAGTGAATCACCGCGCTGGTTATTCCGGCGCGGACGTAAAGAGCAGGCGTACGCCGCACTGCTCCGCTCGCGTACCTCCGAGCAAGCCGCAATCGAGCTTGAAGAAATGGAATCCACCGCGCGCGCCGCCACTTTCACTGGCAGCGCGGTTCGCGATCCGCTGTTGCGGCGCAAATATGTCATTCCATTTTTGCTAACGTGCGTCATTCTTGCCTGCAACACAGCGACCGGCATCAACTCGGTCATCCTCTACAACACCAGCATCCTGTTGCAGAGCGGTCTCTCGGACCTGCAGGCACACTGGGGTTACGTTCTCTTCACGACCGTCAATTTCTTGATGACCATTGTGGGCCTCTCCCTTGTCGACCGCAAAGGACGCAAATTCCTGTTGATAACGGGAACAAGCGGCATCATTGTTTCGGTTGTCATGGTCGGCGTGCTGTTTTTGGGCACCGAGAAACTGACCGTCGATTGCCACAATGCGCTACAGGCGGCAGTCGGTCGAGACCAAACTCTCAATGTGCACTTTGACCAAGCCCAGGCCGCGCGGTTGCTGGCCAGCGCAGGTCAAGGGGGCGATGGAAGCCGCTCTTCACTCACGATCATTTACTCCTACGGAGACTTCGCCGCAACCACCAAGCCCGTTCGCTCTGATGATCCATCGCAGGCGGCCATTCAGATCACGCGCGACGCCTGCGTTCCTGCGAACAAGGTACAGGGATTTTTTCAGAATCCGTTTGCCGATCTTGACTCCGCACGCACGGCGCCGCTGAAAATTCGCAAGGCGCTTGTGGGCCGTGTGCCGGACACAAAACACGGTTGGCTCGTCGCTCTCGGCATTTACGTCTTCGTCGCATGTTATGCGATGGGTCCCGGTGTTTGCGTCTGGGTAGCGCTTTCTGAGCTCATGCCCACGCGGATTCGTTCGAACGGCATGAGCATCGCGCTGGTCCTCAATCAGCTGGTGTCGACCACGCTTGCCGCGATCTTTCTACCCTTTGTCAGCAAACATGGCTACTCGTCGATGTTTTTCCTCTTTGCAGGCTTCACCGCCATTTACCTCATGACCGCAGTGTTCCTGCTGCCGGAAACGAAGGGGAAAACCCTGGAAGAGATAGAAGCGCATTTTGAGGGGCACCAGGTCAGCTGAAGGCATGGTGAATCGCGCAAGGAATTCTAGCCAACGGTATCCATCACTTTCGTAACATCCCTTCGAAAGACCTTTCCCCGCGCACTCGCATCCCACGCAAGATAAGTCCATGGGAAGCAGGACGCTTGGCGGATCACTGCGGAGGAATGATGCATCGGAATCACTGCACAGACGGGAAAAAGCTCGACAACTTATATACGCAAATCACCCTCCTTTGGGGAGTTGCTGAAACGCGGAAGAGGGCAGCGTTCGGGGTCGAGTCAAGAATCGAATGGTTTGAGATTGGACGCCGCGCGGAAGAAGCCAAAACGGCATATGAAAAAGCAAGATCTGAGTATCTCGATCATGTCATTGCCTGCCCGGTGTGCGATGCCCATGTGTTTGCCTCCCCGTCAGTCCGACTGGGTCATCTTTTGGTCAACAAGTATTGGCAAGGACCGCGGGCGGCATAGTGAAACGAGGACTAACGATCTTCCCATCGAAGCCGCAGAAGACAGGGCCGGAGAGGGCCCCGCGCCGCGCACATTGCGCGGTGGGTCTCACACTGCACGGCGCTTTCATTCGAGAAACGAGCGAATGGATCTTTGCGGAAGCCGAAAAACGTGCTGGGCTCGCCACTGCTGGAGAGGAAGATTGGCGCCAGATTGCCCGCCGCACTGATGGCGCGAAGACCGCTCACGAGGATGCACTGTCGCGCTATGTCGACCATGTAATGGCCTGCGCTTCGTGCAAAAGGCATGTCAAACGGAGATCCGACTGAGAGCCGATCTGGTGGGGTTATTGGGTTGATCCGTTCTCAGCTGAATGGAATTTGGAAGGTCTGTTGGTGCCGAAGAAGGGACTCGAACCCCCACACCCTTGCGAGTACGTGGACCTGAACCACGCGCGTCTGCCAATTCCGCCACTTCGGCACGGGAGACTTGTCTGACTGCGTAAGCCAGACGGGCAGCATCTCTGAGTCTCGCAAATGGAGCTAGTGGTGTCAAATTTGCAGGGGGGGTGGGAGATACACTAGCATCTACCCGCAACGTTCGTTGCGCAATAAGAACAGTCATGGCGATTTCGTAATATTCCACTCTCTCACTCTCTCTTGTACGATTGGACCGGAAGCCGCACTTTGTCAGGCTGATTTAGGCAGAATGTAATTCCTACTCAAACAACATCTATGAATGACGTCGCTTCGAACAAGAGGGCACTAGAGAATTTTGTCACCGGCAATCGAGATCTCGCAGAATTAGAGGCGCTTGCTTCTCGCTTTAACATTTTTGAAGCACTGGGAGTGGTGAATGCAGAACTTCGTCATTCGAGCTTCCTGGCGTTCCTGCTGAATCCTCGAGAAAGTCACGGCTTAAGGGACTTACTCCTTAAGCGATTGCTCCAGTCGACCCTTCAAGCAAATCCGGAAGTCACTTCACTTTCACCGATCGAAATCGACATCGGTGATTACAGCGATTGTGAAGTGCAAACAGAAGTTCAAAATATTGATATTCTTCTGAAGTTTCCAAAGCGCAGTTTGGCTGTGATCATTGAGAACAAGATCAACTCGGATCAGCATGACGATCAACTTGATCGCTACTATCAACAAGTGACCGGAAAGAGCCCGCTCTTTAGCGTATTTGGGATTTATCTATCCAAATATGGAGATCCGTCTGGCCATCCCAACTACGCATCGCTTTCACATGCGTCGGTCGGCGAGGTCGTGAGCGAGGTCATGTCGCTGCCGAGGGTCAGCCTCGACGCGAACGTTCGTTTTGCGCTCAAACAGTACACCGAGATGCTCGGGAGACATTTTATGGCAGACGAAGGTATCAAGGAACTTTGCACGAAGATCTACCAGCATCACAAACAAGCTGTCGATTTGATCATTGAGAATCTGCCCAATCAGCGCGATGCGATTGCTAAGGAACTGAAGGCCCTGCTAGCGAAAGATGGCATGTTGCTCGACGACGATCGAGTGCAGACGATTCGCTTTATTCCAACGTCTTTGGACATTGCATTTTTCTCTGGAGGGTCGGGCTGGACCAGATCGGGGAGGATGCTTCTCTTTGAGTTTATAAACACCCAAAATTCACTGAATCTGGGTCTGTACATCGGCCCGGGAGACGACTTCAAACGGTCGCAGGTTTTCAAGGCGGCTCAAACGCTCGGAAAGCCGTTCACACCCGGATCAACGATGTACCCCAAGTGGAATACTTTGTATAAACGAGCCATCCTCGAGGCAGATGACTATCGTCTTCCGACGGAAGATTTACTAGCGAAGGTGGAGTCTGGTTGGAATATGTTTGTACGCGAAGATCTCCCATTGATCATCGAAAAGCTCGGCAAAATCAGGTGGAAGATAGATCAATCGAGCTGACTGTCTTTTGGACCAATGTGATTTGCGATTTAGATTCCCAAGGCGGCGATGGAGGAACCTTGGAACGGCATACTGATCCGAAAGACACGGTCAGAATCATCGATGAGCTCATTCGCCTCGGGCTGCTAAACGGTAAGCGTGTGAATCTCCCCTCTTGACTGAGAGGGTGTCTCTTAGTTCGAAGTGT
>CAZAQN010000037.1:0-41724 GCA_964487345.1 uncultured Occallatibacter sp.
TGGTTTTGCTTGCGGTGTTCGGAGCGCTCTTCAGCGTGCTTCGAATTTTGCGCCGTAGTCTGCGTGCTGGAATCTTTGCGCACAGTTGGCACGATCTCATCGCGGGATTGACGCTCGCATCTCTTCGCTCGCATCGCCTTCTTTGAAATTGTCGAGCGACTCGCGTTGGTGTGTGGAGAGAATTGTTGCTACTTTTTCCACTCGCATGTCGTTTTTCGCTTGACACTGAGCGAGCATGAATCTATACATTCCTCAACTGCATTTCAAATTGCAGCTTCGATGCAACCCATCGAAAAAGGGAGAATAGGCAAATGGCAACTAAGAAAGCAGCCAAGAAGGCACCCGCGAAGAAGGCCGCGAAGAAAGCCGCGAAGAAGAAGTAACGGGTCAACCAACCAAAGGCAAACACCGAGGGGGACGCACAAAGCGTCCCCCTCGGTGTTTCTGGTCAAAAGAGAACAGATGCTGAAAGGTGCATGAATACAGGCGATGACGCGCAGACGATGGATTGCCGAAAATTGGGATGAAGCAACGGCGACGCTCACAGGCGCGACAGCAGAACATCTGATTCGAGTTTTGCGTGCGCAGGTCGGCATGGCAGCGGACGTGATTGCGGGCGGCCGTGTCTTTCACGCGGAGGTCGCTGCGATTGAAAACCGGCCCGACGACAAGGGCGAGGTGCGCTTCAATCTGATCGCGGAAATGAGTGCCGAGCCCGCTTTGCCCATTACGCTGGTAATGTCCGTCTACAAGTTCGATCGGATGGAATGGGCGATCGAAAAATTGACGGAGCTTGGTGTCGCAGCGATCGTGCCGGTGATCGCCCGGCGTAGCGAGAAACACCTGGCACACGCCGCAACGAAGCGCGCGGAACGATGGAGACGTATCGCCCATGAAGCGTCGCAGCAGGCCCGGCGCTCCGACGTGCCGCTGATCCACGATCCGATGGCGCTGGCTGAGCGCGGCCGCATGGAATCGAGTGCAATACGCATCGTGTTGGCGGAGCAGGAGCGCTCGACGACGCTGCGAACGGCTCTCGAAGAGACGATTGCGGCTGCTGGAACAGAGATGCCTTCGCTGGAGATTGCGATTGGACCGGAGGGTGGGTGGGCTCCGGACGAAGAGGCGCTCTTCGATGCGAGTGGGTGGAAGGCGGTTTCGCTGGGTCCCCGCATTTTGCGGGCGGAGACGGCGGCGATCACGGCGCTGGCAGTGGCCGCGTCGATGTTGGAGTGAGACGGACGGGTCTCAGACGAGAGCCCCCTAAAGACGATTCTGTTTTTTTTCTACAGCGAGACGCCGCGCTTCCAGGGGATGAAGTCGTTCTGACCGAGCGACTCGGCTTTGGTGAAGCGCTCGCCGCTGGCTACCTGAAGGCACAGTTCAAGCAATTGTTCGGCGCAGGCCTGGATCGTGGTCTCGCCGCCGACGATGCCGCCGGCGTCGAAGTCGATGATGTCGGCCATGCGCTCGGCGAGCGTGGTGTTGGTTGAGATCTTGATCACCGGCGCAACGGGGTTGCCGGTTGGTGTGCCCAGACCGGTAGTGAAGAGGACAAGGTTCGCGCCTGCCCCCGCCTGGGCCGTGACGCACTCCACATCGTTGCCCGGCGTACAAAGCAGATTTAGACCCGGCGTGGTTGCGTACTGCGGGAAGTCGAGGACGTCACGCACCGGCGCTACGCCGCCTTTGCGTGCGGCGCCTGCAGATTTGATTGCATCGGTGGTGAGGCCATCTTCAATATTGCCGGGCGACGGATTCATCTCAAATCCGGAGTGCACAGCCCTGGCACGGGCCTGATAGGCGTGCATGAGGTCGTAGAAGCGCTGGGCGAGCGCATCGGTTGCGCAGCGATTGATGAGCTCCTGCTCCACGCCATGCAACTCGGGGAATTCTGAAAGCAGCGTCTTGCCGCCGAGGCCTCCGAGCAGGTCAGAGAGATAGCCGAGGGTGGGATTGGCGGAGATACCGCTGAATCCATCGGAGCCGCCGCACTTCAGACCAATGGTGAGCGTCGAGAGCGGGGCCGAGGTGCGCGTGACCTTGTTGGCTTTTACCAGAGCATCAAAGGTCGCATCGAGTGCGCGGGTCATGAGCGCGGATTCGCGGCCGGACTTTTGCTGATCAAAGACCAGCACAGGCTTGGTCATCTCGGGATCGCGCGCGCGCAGCTCGTCGAGCAGCATGCTGGCCTGCGCATTCTGACAGCCCAGGCTGAGCACCGTAGCTCCGGCGACGTTGGGATGATGGATGTAGCCGGCCAGTAGACCACATAGGGCCTGCGCATCCTGACGCGTTCCACCGCAGCCGCCGTCGTGAGTAAGAAAGCGGATGCCGTCGATGTTGGGGAAGACGCGGTCGGCGACGACATGCGCTGGATCTTCTGCGCGATGCCCGTTTCCGCTGACCTGATGCTGCACGAGCTGACGGACGTGGCCGCGATAGCTATTGTGGGAGCCACCGTAGCCCAGCTCCTCCTCAAGAGCTTCGCGCATCCGGCCCACATTGCGGTTCTCGCAGAAGACGAGTGGCAGCACAATCCAGTAATTGCGTGTACCCACTTGGCCGTCGGCGCGGTGATAGCCCATGAAGGTGCGTGTGAACCACGGTGCCGGGTCAGGCAGAGGAAATGAAACCGGCAGACGCGTCGATGTGTAGTCGCTGGCGCGATGGCGAATGGTGCGTGTGGAGATGAGGCCGCCGCGGGGGATGGCTACCACCGTCTCGCCGACGACCATGCCATACAGAAAGACAAAGTCGCCTGGCGCGAGGTCGGCAATGGCAAGTTTGTGTTTGGCGGGAATGTCTTCGGTGACGGTGCACGAATGCTTGCCATAGCGCACGACAGTTCCGGCTTTCAGAGGCTGTAGAGCTACGATGACGTTGTCGCAGGGATCGAGTTGCAGGACGGATTCGGCCATATCTTCCTTCGTTGCGGTGACTGGGGGGCTTAGAAACTTTCCGCCTCAGCCAAGGATACAGCCGGCATGGTGAACGCGGACAGACTCGGCATTGGGCTATGATCGAAACTTCGCGAGGGGTTGGAGTGGAATGAAAGCCGTGGTGTTGGAAGGGCCGGGGCAGGCCGGGATAAAGATTGTGAGCGAGCCGCAAACGCTGGGCGAGAGCGAGGTTCTGCTCAAGGTGCGGATGGTTGGCCTCTGTGGGACCGATTTGAATTCGTACCGCGGACGCAATCCCATGGTGGGTTATCCGCGGATTCTCGGTCATGAAGTGGCGGCGACAGTTTTTGGGGCCGGTGCAGGCGCCTCACAGTGGCAGGCCGGTACCGCCGTGACACTGTCGCCGTATTCCAGTTGCGGTCGCTGCGCCGCATGCCTGCGCGGCCGCACGAATGCATGCCAATTCAATCAGACGCTCGGCGTGCAGCGCGATGGCGCGCTGACCGAATTGATCGCCGTGCCGGCCGAGAGGCTGTTCCGGGCAGATCTCACATTGAAGGAACTTTGCCTGGTTGAGCCGCTGACGGTTGGCTTTCATGCGACGGTGCGAGGACGTGTTGCGGCGGGTGACACGGTTGTTGTGTTCGGATGCGGCGGCGTGGGGCTGGGGGCGGTTGCTGGCGCGGCGTTTCGTGGAGCTACGGTGATTGGCGTGGACCTGGACGAAGACAAGCTTGCGACCGCGCGCAAGGCTGGCGCCGCTCATTCGATCAACTCGGAGCAGGAGAATCTTCACGCGCGACTTGCCGAATTGACTAGTGGGCGGGGGCCCGATGTTGTGATTGAGGCGATCGGGCTGCCGCAGACGTTTCGCGCGGCGGTGGAAGAGGTGGCGTTTACAGGGCGTGTTGTTTATATCGGGTATGCAAAAGAGCAAGTGGCCTACGAGACGCGGCTGTTTGTGCAGAAGGAACTGGATATTCTCGGGTCGCGCAACGCGCGGCGCGAGGATTTTTGCGATGTGATCCGGATGTTGGAGGCGCATCGGTTTCCAGTAGACGACGCGGTGACACACACTGTGGCGATGGACGAAACGCCTGCGATTCTCGAGGCATGGAGCCGCGAGCCGGCGCGGTTTACGAAGATCATGGTTGAAGTCGCGTAGGGTTTTCAGCAGGGGAGGATTATGGCGGAAGGTTGTGCGGTGAAGACGGAGGAGGAGAAGGCGGCAGGCCTACCGTTGAAGCGATATGCATTCATGCTGCGGCTCCGGCCCGGAGCGGCAGCTGCCTATGAAGAAGCGCATCGCGCGGTGTGGCCGGAGATGCTGGCGCTTCTGAAGCGCGCGGGGATCAGCGAGTATTCGATCTATCGGCGGGATGAATTGCTGATTCTTGCGCTGCGCGCGGCGGACTTCGAGTTGACGTGGAAGGAAATCGAGAGCGACCCGATCAATGCGCGATGGCAGCAGGCGATGGCGCCATTCTTTGCTCCTATCGAGGGACTTCGCCCGGGCGAGCGATTCCCGATGATGGAAGAGGTTTTTTATCTGCCTTGATGATCGGGCGTGCCCGTCATAGGTGCGCGTAGTGGAGCAACAGGCCAGCAAGCGCCCCGCCTGCGAGATCGCCGATGATGGGAATGGGTGCATAGCCCCAGTTGGAACTGCCTTTGCCGGGAATCGGAAGCAGGAAATGCGCGAGACGTGGGCCCAGGTCGCGCGCAGGGTTGATGGCGTATCCCGTAGTTCCGCCGAGCGAGAGGCCGATGCCCCAGACGAGACTGGCGACGAGCCACTGTCCGATTCCGGCTGCAGGGCCCGCTTCAGAAACGCCATGAGACGAGATGGCCCCCACAACCACGACCAGAACCATGGTTCCGATCACTTCGCTGGCGATGTTGAGGAGCGGACTCTTGATGGCCGGCCCGGTGCAAAAGATGCCGAGTTTGGCGGCAGGATCGGGAGTGGGCTTCCAGTGCGGCGCGAAATGGAGGGCCATGAGCGCGGAGCCTGACATGGCTCCGAGCAATTGAGCGGACCAGAGATAGAGCAGGTGCGAGTAATCTCCGGTAATCACGGCGCTGGCAAGCGAGATGGCGGGGTTCAAGTGCGCGGCGGGACTGCCGAAGGCTTGCGCGACCAGCACGCCGCAGAGCACGGCGATGGCCCATCCGGTGGCGACGACCATCCATCCCGCATCGGCTGCGTAGGACTTGCGAAGAGTGACGTTGGCGTTGACACCATTGCCGAGCAGAATGAGAACCAGGGTCCCCAGATACTCGCCGAGCCAGACAGAATGCATCGAATCTTCCTTGCAGTCCATTGGCGCAGGCGAATAGCGCTGTTAGCGTGCGATCAATGGGTCATTTTACGGAACTCAAGCATTGTGCATGTTGGGGGTTGTCTTCGCCAAGTCCGTGGTCTCGCGCGGCTGCCTTCTGCACAACAGGCGTTGGCTGTATCCCCAAGATAGGGGTATCACTTTTGTGGCGATTGCGCCCCTTCGGCACTGATGACTGCATTCGCATACCTGGGCCAGTTGGCGAGCAGTTCATGCACGACCGCGTGTCCCACGGTGTATGCCGCTTCGAGCGAAGGCAGATAGGCGCTGTAGGCGCCGATGCGCTGGCGGGCGAGGCTGTCGGCGGCGCTCATGCCGCGGGGCTGCTGGTCGTAGTTGCTGACGGTGCGCAGCACGAGAATTCGTTGCCAATCGACGCGACCGGCGTTGGCAAGGTTCTTGAGCGAGAGCAAGGTCCCGGTGTCTTCCATTGCCGTGGTGGCGAACTGGCCTTGCCGGCCCGTAAAGTAGCTGACCCACTCGGATGCCCAGGCATCGGAGAGCTTGCCATGCCAGTAGGTCGATGAGGAGATTTCGTCGCCGAGCATGACGAAGGGTGGGCGCTGCGCGGCTGCTCCGTCGAATTCGGCGCGAATCTGTTTGAGCTTGTCGGAATCGGCGAGGGGGATCGAGCGCGTCAGATTGAATGCCCATTGGGTGAGGGCCGGATTGAGCACGAAGACTTGGCCTTCGAGTGGGGCAGCGGGCGGCTCATAGGGACGCGCTTTGCGCAGTGGGATGTAACCCGTGGACCAGTCGGGAGGCATTTCGCGCGCATCGATCTCGTAGCCAAGGTCGCCATCCACGACCCAGCGCGCCCATGCTGCGGAGCCAAGCGAGATGCGATCGGGGCTGCCGCCGGCGATGCCTGCGATGAGCCAATAGGCATGGGTCAGGTCGAAGCGCGGATCGAGGCCCAGCGCCATGATGGTGGCAGCGGCGTGTGCCGTGCCCTGGCCGGTGAGGACGGCCATTTCGCCGTCGGCGTTCATACGCACCGCGTGGTAGGCAGCAGGGAGCGGGTAGACGCGGTCGAGATGATCGCGCTCGACCCAATACTGCAACTCGCCGGGCTGATCGCCGGTGTCCTCGCCAACTTCAAACATGGCGACTACCACGACTTTGACCGGGATTGGCTTTGGCTTCGCGGCGCAGCGGTCGGCAACGGCGACGAGCATGACGCAAATGAAGAAGAATCGGAAGCGGGTCATTTCTGATGTGATCGTATCGGAAGAGCGGGAAACGGAAAACAGACAACTGCGAATTGTTGCGATATACAGAAGGAGAGGGGCGTGCACATGCGAGGGATGGCGCGAAGGTTGATGGCGATTGCGATAGGAGCGGGAGCGGTAACGGCGAGCGCGCAGCAGACGAGTGTGCAGCCGAATTCGAGCCATCATTGGGCGATTGTGGTCCATGGCGGTGCAGGTGTGATCGAGCGCGCAAAGCTCGGGCCAGATGGCGACAGCGGCTATCGAGCAGGGCTGAAGGCGGCCATTGAAGCCGGAGCGAAGGTGCTGGATCAGGGAGGATCGTCGCTCGATGCGGTCGAAGCTGCGCTTCATGTTCTGGAAGACGATCCGCTGTTCAATGCAGGGCGGGGGTCGGTCTTCACTTCTGAAGGGAAGAATGAAATGGACTCCGCCATCATGGACGGGGTCACGTTGAAGGCCGGCGCGGTGGCAGGGGTTACGCGGACGCGGCACCCTATCAGCCTGGCGCGCACGGTGATGGAGAAGTCTCCCTACGTGATGATGATTGGGCACGGCGCCGATGATTTCGGCGCGAGCAACGGTCTTGAGCAGGAGCCTCCCAGCTTTTTCTTTACTGAGAGCCGGTGGCAGTCGCTGGTGAAGCAGCTTAGCAAGGAAGGGAAGCCGATTCCGCCACGGCCGACCGGTGTGCCTGCGGAGGGCAAGGTGGTGCCGGTGGCGCAGCTGGAAGAGTCGGTTGATTCGCACCTCCACGGCACGACCGGCGTGGTTGCGCTGGACCGCAATGGCAATATTGCCGCCGGTACTTCCACTGGCGGTTTGCAAGGCAAGATGCCGGGGCGCGTAGGCGATTCGCCGATTATCGGCGCAGGGACGTATGCGTCCAATCAATCGTGCGCGGTGTCGGCTACGGGCACGGGCGAGTATTTTATTCGGCTCGGTGTCGCGCGCGAGGTTTGCAATCTCGTGCTCTTCAAAGGCATGACGGTGCAGCAGGCCGCCGATCAGGTGATCCACAAGGAACTGGACGCGCTGCACGGTGATGGCGGGGTTATTGCGATTACTCCGGACGGCCAGCTTGCGTGGAGCTTTAATACTCCGGGCATGTTTCGCGCACGTCTCATCGAAGGCGGAACTGTGCAGGTTGGTGTCTACAACGACGAACCATGACTGGCTCTGAATAGCTCAACGGCTTCGGTGAACTAAGCGGCGGACCGGTGCGAGCCATGTTCGGAGATGAGGAAGGTCGCTTGCGCCGGGTTCATCGTCGTCCCACTGGAACTGGACTTGCCGAAATTGCCAGCGATCTTTATTGCGAGTCAGGACCGCAGTGAAGCGGATGGGACGCTCCGATGAGGGAAAGCGGACCGAGCCGAGGGTTGCGACCCATGCTGTGTCTCCAGACGACCAGATGAGTGAGTCGTCCACATTCAGCCGCACGCCTCCCCACTGTTGCCAATCGGTTTTTATGAACTGCGCCACGGCGGCATCCCCGCGCACCCACTCGGCGTTGCCGGCTTCCGTTCCGAGAACAAGCACGTCGGCTGTCTTCGGGAAGAGCCGGCTCATGAATTGATCGAGGCGATTGGGGTCTCGTTGGACATACCCATCCTGAAACGCGCGCAAAGATTCAAGCACGCCGGTGCGGACGTCTGGCGGTGCATCGGCTGCCGGAAGAAGTTGCTGAGCTCGGATCTTGTTCGGAGCGGAGCTTTTTGAATGGACGCACACGATGAAGCCGAGTGCGTAGCCGGTAGATAGCAGGAAGAATGCCACGCATGCGATGAGGACGGTTTTGCCAGGTTTTCCGCGAGTCACAAGTGCTCCCCTCCTTACACGGGAGATTGCCACCAATACTCGGCGCAGAACTAGTATCTCGAAGCATGCCTTACACTGTCCGCATGGCGCTCGAATTCACCACGTCGTATATCGAGGATTCGCTGGCTGTTTTTCGTTACTACAAGAAACTGGCCGAGCGTGCGATGGAGCAAGTGACCGATGAACAGCTGTTTGAGGTCCTCGACTGCGAGGCCAATTCGATTGCGATCATCGCGAAGCATATGACGGGCAACATGCGATCACGGTGGACTGATTTCCTGACCACGGATGGAGAAAAGCCGAATCGCAACCGAGACGGCGAATTTGTCGATCCGCCGTCGACGCGTGCTGCGCTGCTGGCCGAGTGGGAGGACGGTTGGAGCCGCTTGTTTGGCGCGATTGAGCCTCTGACGGACGCCGATCTTGGGCGGAAGGTCACGATTCGTGGTGAAGCGCACTCGGTGATGCAGGCGGTCAACCGGCAGTTGGCGCATTATCCACATCACGTGGGCCAGATTGTGCTGCTGGCGAAGCATTTTGCCTGCGAGCATTGGCAATCGTTGAGCGTGCCCCGGAACAAGTCGGCGGAGTTTAATCGCAAAGTTGTTGCGGGAGAAGCGAGCCAGCGATAGGGGTTCGTTCTAGCGAAACACTTCGAACTTATCCCACGACAAATTGCACACCGGGCATCGTTCGTGTTCTTCCGGAGATTCCGACGTGTATCCGCATGCTGCGCAGACATAGAAATCGCGTGGGGTGCCTACCCAGGCGTCTTTTTTCCCGGCTTCGACGAGTGCTATGGCCTCGGTATAGAGCCGAGCATGGGTCTTCTCGGCTTCCATGGCCCGGGTAAACGTCCGGGTCGCGGCGGTGTTCTCGTGTCCGTCGGCCTCTTTAATGAATTCGGGATACATGGAGTCAATCTCAAACTGCTCGCCGGTCAGTGCCGTCTTGAGGTTCTCAAGGGTGGATTTCGCGTCCGCCGGTTCGATCTCACAGCCAGCCTCGCCGCCTAACTGGCGAATGACGCGCGCGTGATTCGCGGCGTGGATTTGCTCAGCTTGGGCTGCAGCCCGAAACAGGCTGGCGGCGCCGTGCCAGCCGTCGCCATCGGCCTTGACGGCGAATGCGACGTATTTGGCGTTGGCGTTCGATTCTCCTTCAAAGGCAGCAAGTAGATTCGAGATGGTAGTGGCGTTTTCAGATGGAATTGTCGGCAACGTTTTCCTCCCAGACACCAATTTCATCGTAGAGGCGTTGGCAGGACCGCGATGTGATCGTGAGTACAAACAGGAAAGGCACCCGTCACCGGATGCCTTCTGTTCTTCACTATTTCTAACAATTACGGGATGCGGAGTTACGGCTGAGCAGCCGACGAACCCTGTCCGGATGCGTTGCGAGCATCGGCCTTTTGCGCCAGAACTTTGTGCGCGTTGTCTTCGAGGGCTTGCGCTTCCGGCAGGAAGGACAAGGCTTTCTGAATCGACGGATCCCAGTCGGCCATGGCACGCAACCCTTGCAACTGGCCGAACTGGCTGGTGACGATGTATTGCCGGATGCTGACCTTCAACCAGTCGGAGACACCGTTGATGTCGTTGTCTGTCCAGTTGATGTTCTGCGCTGTGAGGAACTGCTTGAAGTCCGCAAGGACGGCGTCGTCTACCTGGAAGTTCTTGTCGACGGAGCGATTGGCCAGATAATGTGCCGCAAAGTGGAAGAACGCGGCCTTGTAGATCAGCTCGTCCTGGAAGTCGTTGCTCTTTGGCGCCTCCACTTTTTCATCGGGCGTGATGCCGCCGCCGCCGTAGACTGTGCGGCCGGAATCGGTCATCTTCACTTCGCGATTCGTCGAGTCGGCAGCGGACGCGCCGGCGTGGTTGTAGTAGTAGTCGTAAAGCGAGACACCGGTGTAGTTGCGCTGGATGAGGCGGCCGGAGGGCGTGTAGTAGTGATAGGTGGTGAGGGCGAGGCCGGTGTTCTCGCTGAGGTTGTAGACGGTCTGCACGAGCCCTTTGCCAAAGGTCGTTTCGCCGACGATCAGCGCGCGATCGTGATCTTGCAATGCACCGGAGACGATTTCAGCAGCCGACGCGGTATTGCGGTTCACCAGGACAACAATGGGAAAGGTCTTGCCGTCGTTGCCATGACTGGCGGTGTAGACCTGATCGGGATAAGCGCGTCCGCGCTGCGAAACAATGGTCTGACCCTTGGTCAGCAGATGGTCGCAAACCTCGACAGCCTGGCTGAGCAAACCACCCGGGTTATTGCGCAGATCGAAGACGAGGCCATGCAGGTTGCTGAAGCCGTCGACGGCGTCCACAACTTCCTGTGCGGTGGTCTCCTGAAATTGCGTGAGGTGAATATAGCCGATCCCGGGCTTGATTTCGTATGCGAGATCGACGGAGGGATGCGGAATTTCATCGCGTACCAGGTCGAAGACGAGCGGTTTGGCCTGGCCTTCGCGGATCATCGTGACCTGAACATGTGTCCCTTTGGGCCCTTTTAGAGCCTTGGCCACCAGGTCGGAACTCATGCCGTCGGCCGACTTGCCATCAATGGCCGAGATCACGTCGCCGGGGCGAATGCCGGCGCGGAAAGACGGCGTGTTCTCATACGGCGTGATGACGAAGACTTTAGCGCCCTGCTGCTGGATGACCATGCCCACACCGTAATAGTGGCCGCGCTGATCCTCGCGCATCTTGGCGTAGGACTTGGGATCGTAGAAATTGGAGTGGGGATCGAGAACCCGCAACATGCCTGGGATGGCGCCGTCGTAGATCGCGGTGTCGGCCTTGTCGCCGTTGATGGGCTCGGCGTAATTCTGCTCCACCAGCGCGTAGACATCGGTGAAAGTCTTCAGGCTGTCGCGGATCTGGCTTTCGTCCTGCGATGACTGAGCGCCAACCTTGCGCTGCATCACGCTGCCCACAACGGCACAAACGACGAAGAAGAGAACAAGGGTAAAAAGAGCCCTGCGGGCGCGTGGGGTCATAGGCGGGAGGTACCTCCGAATGGCTGGTGCGACAGGCGTCTCAACAGGGCCGCGCAAGGCAATCTTGCCCTAAAGTATACCACTCACTTATTTGACGGAATTGGGGTCATTCGGGATAGCGGAAACCGAAGATTGCCGGTTTAGGCTGGAGTTTTGCCGCATTCCTCGTTCGCTTTTCGCAGCCGTTGTGTTTCGCGAGCGAAGAGAGGATCGCGCTGTTGCTATCCTGGCATTTACAATGACGTCTCATTTACAATGACGTCTATGGTTCAGGGGACAATCGATTGCCCGCCCGTCCAGATCCGGCCTATGACTCTGAGTATTTTTCGCATTCCCGCGGTTTTCGTGTTGCTTACGGCGCTGCCCGCAGCTTCCCTCTTCGCGCAAACCCACACCTCCGTTCCCGCCAGCCCCTACGGCGGCACCACGGTTGAGGAAATTATTGCCCGGGTAAACGACCAGATCATTACGACTGCGGACTTCCAGCGGGCGATGGAGGAGTCGGACCAGGAAGAGCGCCAGCATGGCGCCACGATGCAGCAGATTTCGGATTCGCACAAGGATCTGCTACGCAACCTGATCGACCAGCAGCTTTGGCTTTCCAAGGGGAAAGAGCTTGGAATTACCGGCGAGACCGAGTTGGTGAACAAGCTCAACGACATTCGCAAGCAATATAACCTCTCGACGTTGGAAGACCTGGAAAAAGCGGCCAAGGAACAAGGATTTTCGTACGAGGATTTCAAAGCCAACCTGAGAAACCAGATCATCACCCAGGAAGTGATGCGCGATCAGGTGGGACGCAAGATCAACGTGACTCCCGGCGAAGTGCAGCGCTATTTTGAAGAGCACAAGCAGGAGTATGCGCAGCAGGAAAACGTCAAGCTGGCCGAGATCCTGATATCCACCGGGACTCCGGGAGCGGCGGGGTTAGGCGACGATCCGCAAAGGGTGGCTGATGCACAGGCCAAGGCCAACGATATCGAAGCGAAGCTTCATGCGGGCGGGGACTTCGGCCAACTGGCACGCAGTTCGAGCGAGGGTACTACAGCCTCCGAGGGCGGCGATCTTGGCACGTACAAGCGCGGGCAACTGAACCCGGTATTCGAAGAGGCGACGTTTCCGCTGAAGACCGGCGACTTCACCCAGCCGATTCGGACCAAACAAGGATTCGTGATTCTGAAGGTGGTCGATCACACGCCGGGCGGGATTCCAACGTTCAAAGACGTAGAGCCGGATGTCGAGAATAACTACTACATGAGCCGGATGGAACCCGCGGTTCGCGACTACCTGACGCAGATGCGCGATGACGCATCGATCGAGATCAAGACAGGCTACATCGATAGCGGTGCGAGTCCGAACAAGCAGATTTTCCCGATTTCCTACTCGGCCTACACGCCGCCTTCACCCAAGAAGAAACGGAAGATTGAACGCACACGATTCCGCGAGACGACGCACACCTTCCGGCAGAAGACGAAGCCTGCGGAGTTGGCGTCGACAGATCAGACACCTCCACCGCCGGCGCCCGACGTAAGCAGAAAGAAAAAGGCGAGCAAGACCGAGCAGGCTTCAGAGAAGCCCGGCAAGAAGGAAAAAATTCGCTTCGGCAAAGCACCGACTAAAACATTGCCATCAACTCCTGCGAGCCAGACGGAAGATGCAGGAGCGGGACCGCAGACTGCGAGTGCCGCCAACGAACCGGCGAATCCGCTGGAGGCTGCAGAACCGCCAGCGCGGAAAACACGACTCAGCGAACGGGCCAAGCAGCCTAAACAGGCGAAAACGACTGCTCAACAGCGGAAAGACGCGATGGCGCCGCAGGGGCCGGACGCTGCTGAAGTGGCAGACCGCCAGACGCAATCCGCTCCCCTGGGCTTGAACGGGGACAAGTCTTCAAAGAAGAAAAAGAAAGACACGACAGCCGGCGAAAAGACCCGCTTAAGCGACAGGAAGAAACCGGCCGAAACGACGCCGCTGGAGCCGACGCCTGTTCCTGCGGTACCGGGAGCGCCAGCACCCGCACAGCAAGCGCCTTCTGCGCCTGCGCCGCAGCAATAGAACCTAAGTCAGCAGCAATCGTAGCCGGGTCGGGGACATTGGTCCGTGGCCCGGTTTTCTTTTGGGACAAGTTTCGCTCCTTAACCGGTTTTGCATATTGGGCGCAGCGAGGTCGAGTGCGCTAAGCTTTCGTGCAGGATGAAGGACATTTATATTGCTGATCTGGTGGGATTCGAAGAAGGAAAGATCTTCGATGGATATTTTCTGCTGCTCTCGCGGCAGACGCGCAGCACCAAAACAAACAAGCCGTATCTCAGCTTGATTTTCTGCGACAAAACCGGCCAACTCGAGGGGCGTGCCTGGGAGCCGGGTGATCCGCGGATTGCCAAGGACGTGGGACGTGGCGACATTGTGAAGGCGCGCGGTTGCGTTTCGCGTTTCGACGACCGGATCCAGATGAAGGTCGAACAGATACGCCGTGCGGTCGCGGGCGAGGTCGACAAGGCCGACCTGATGCCTGCGACCACCTACGACGTGGATGCCATGTGGCGCGAGTTGCTTGGATTTGTCGAGAGCTTTACTGATCCGAATCTGAAACTGCTGCTGACAACGATCCTGAGCAACCCCGAACTCGCGCAGGCCTACCGCGAGGCGCCGGCGGCACGGCAACTGCATCATGCCTGGCTGGGCGGACTGCTGGAACACGTGATCAGCCTGCTGCGACTCGCCGACCGCGTCGTTCCGAACTACCCGATTCTGCATCGGGACCTGGTGCTGACCGGCGTGATCCTGCATGACATTGGCAAAGTGCGCGAGCTGGCTTGGGATGTGGGCTTCGAGTACACGGTCGAGGGCACGCTGCTGGGGCACATCCAGATGGGAACGGAATTGGTGCATGAAACGATTGCCGGGCTGCCGGGATTTCCGCCACGGCTGAAGACGCTGGTCGAACACATGATTCTGTCGCACCACGGCAAGTTGGAGTTCGGTTCGCCGAAGCTGCCGATGATTCCCGAGGCGCTGGTGTTGAATTTTCTCGACGATCTCGACGCCAAGATGCAGGCCGTTGCGGGCGAGTTCGAGAAGTGTGCGCGCGAGGGCAGAGCGGCCGATGAGTTGACTGGAAAGGTTTGGGCGCTGGATCAGAGGCAGTTGTTGAATACGCGGGGCTATCTAGCGGGCGAAAAGCAGTAGCCGTCAACTCGATTCAGTTGATGTTGTCTTATTCTGCACTGTGGATTCTGCGCCGATAAGCCTCCGGGGTTTCGATGATGAACTCGGTTTCACTCACTAGCGCCTGCAGATCGTCGTCTCCTGTCACCAGCAAATCGGCTTTGCCGCAGTGGGCTAGATCGAGCAAGGGCTGATCCTGCGCGTCGCGACAGGATACGGGGCATCGTTCTTGGAGATTGACGCTGCTGCAATAAGGGAGATAGTCGCCTTGCAACTCAAGACGACGCTCCTCGGAGAGCTTGAATTTGGAGTATGCGAGAACGCGTGTCAACTCCAAAACGGTCGCACGACAGACTAGCGGAACGCATTCACCTTCTCGCCAATGTAAGCGTAGCCAAGCCAGACGGCCACCGCTAAACACAAGAGAGGAAACGACAGTATTTGTGTCGAAAACGACGCGCGGGATCCGCGGTACGGTCATTCGGTGCGGCGCGCCCACGCAATGGCGTCTTTCACGTCCTGCTCGGTGATTCCGAGCTGGGCGAGATGTTCTCTAACCTCATCGGCTTTGCTTCGGATCAACGGGCGCAAGGTGATGGATTCTCCGTCCGTGCTCACGTCGAAGTACTCCACTCCCTTGAAGCGGGTGACGACCGCTTTGGGAAGAGTGAGCTGATTTTTGACCGTCATTTTGGCCAGCATAGTCCCCCTCATTCCAGCACGATTACCCTCATGCAAGGAAACAAGGAAAGCTTACCATATTTAGGGCGGCTTATGCCAGGAACCAGTCCCACTGCGCCTCGGTCAGTGGCACGACAGAAAGCCTGCCGATGAGCACGAGTGGGGAATCGGCGAAGAGCTTCTCGGCCTTGATCGCAGCCAGCGTCTTGGGCGATTTGAGGCGCTTGCCAGCCTTGACGCGGACGATCGGAGTCTTGGGATTGCTCGAGTCTACGCTGACCACCGTGCCCGTGCCGACGGCCGTGCGCTCATCGCCCGTGTGATAGAAAATCCATTGGGTTCCCGCCTTCATTTCGCGCAGATTCTTCACGGCCGTGGGATTAGTGACGCCATCCCATACGGTTTCTTTGTCGCGCAGGAAGTCGTCGAAGGAGTAAGCGTCGGGCTCGGTCTTGAAGAGGAAGTAGGCCATAAAGACAGTGAAACAGAGAAACAGTGACAAAGTGAACCGAAATTTCCAAGACTGACCTGGGGATTGCCTTAGCACACATGAATCTTCTTCGCGGACTGGGGTTTTGGGGCTTTCCAAACAAGCTGCTGGTCGCTCATTTGCTGCTTCTCCGCTTCTCCATCTTGCTGCCCACTGATCCACTACAATCAAGAAGATATGATCCGTTTTTCGACTGCCGGGGAGTCGCACGGCGAGGCTTTGATTGCGGTGGTTTCCGGGCTGCCTGCCGGGTTGCCGGTCGATTTCGATTTTGTGAACCGCGAGCTGTGGCGCCGGCAGCAGGGCTACGGGCGTGGCGGCCGCATGAAAATTGAAACGGACAAGGTACACGTGCTGAGCGGGGTGCGCCACGGCAAGACCATCGGCTCGCCGGTTGCGCTCGAGATTGTTAATCGCGACTGGAAAAACTGGGAAGAAAGGCTGCCGGTCGAGGCGGGCGACGCGTCCAAGCATCAGGCGGTGGCTTCTCCTCGGCCCGGTCATGCAGATTTGGCAGGAGCGCTGAAGTACAACTTCCCGGATGCCCGGTATGTGCTGGAGCGGGCGTCGGCGCGCGAATCGACGGCGCGGGTGGCAGCCGGTGCATTTGCCAAGTTGATGCTGCGCGCTTTGGGAATCGAAATCGCGAGCCATGTGATTCGCGTGGGACGGGCGGAACTGGAACGGACTGTCACATGGGAAGAGATTGCCGCAGTTGCCGCGCGCGACGAAATCCTGCTGAGCTGCGTGGATGCCGCGACCGAAGCAAAGATGAAAGAGGAAGTGGAAGAGGCCGCGCGCACCGGAGACACCGTGGGTGGAGTTTTTGAAGTGGTAGTGCACAATGTACCCGCCGGCCTTGGGACCTATGCGACGTGGGATGAAAGGCTCGATGGGCTGCTGGCCTGGTCGGTGATGAGCCTGCAGGCGGTGAAGGCTGTCGAGATCGGGCGCGGCGTAGTGGCGGCTGAATCTTTTGGGTCCGCGGTGCATGATGCAATTCATTACTCTGCCGAAGATACGGGTAAGCCGACCCGCTTTACGCGAGAACGAAACAATGCAGGTGGGATCGAGGGCGGCGTTTCAAACGGGGAGGACATCGTGGTGCGCGGCTATCTGAAGCCGATTTCGACGCTGCGCAGGCCGCTGGCGTCGGTGCGATTCGACACGCGGGAGACGACAAGCGCAAGCTATGAGCGCAGCGATATCTGCGTGGTGCCTGCGGCTGGGGTAGCGGCCGAAGCCATGGTGGCGCAGACGATGGCGAGCCTGGCGCACGAGAAATTTGGCGGGGACTCATTGCTCGAGATGAAGCGAAATTTTGACGGGTACATCGAACAGATACGGAGCTATTAAAAAGAAAGATGATTCTCAAGATTGTGAAATATCCGGAACCGGTGTTGCAACAGCCCGGCGAGCCGGTATCTGAATTCAACAGCGAGTTGCGCAAATTGGTCGCTGACCTGTTCGAGACGATGTATGCATCGCAAGGCATCGGTTTGGCTGCCCAACAGGTGGGTGTTGCCAAGCGTGTTGCCGTAGTTGACCTGAGCCAGGCCAAAGACCCGGCGCAGAAGCTGGTGCTCATCAATCCCGAGG
This sequence comes from uncultured Occallatibacter sp., assembly GCA_964487345.1. Lineage (GTDB taxonomy): Bacteria > Acidobacteriota > Terriglobia > Terriglobales > Acidobacteriaceae > Telmatobacter. Next base: position 17,208 of record CAZAQN010000037.1, read on the forward strand.
TGATTTTTCAGGAAGGGAAGCAGTACGAAGAAGAGGGCTGCCTCAGCTTCCCAGATATCCGCGAGAAAGTGTCGCGTGCCGCTAAGGTACGAATCCGCGCCCAGGATGAGAAGGGCAAGTGGTTCGAGATGGATGGAGAAGAGTTGCTGTCGCGCGCATTTCAGCATGAAATCGATCATCTCGATGGCATGCTGTTCATCTTTCGCATGAGCGCTCTGAAACGCGATCTGAATCTGCGCAAAATTCGCAAGATGCAGCGCGAAGGCAAATGGTAAATCCGTGAAACTGGTTTTTTGCGGCACGCCGCGCTTTGCTGTGCCCACGCTGGAGGCACTGCTGGCGGCGGGTCACGCCATTTCACTGGTGGTGACGCAGCCGGACCGGCCCGTGGGCCGGAAGCAGATCGTCGAGCAGACTCCGGTGAAGCAGATCGCGCTTGCTGCAGGGCTTCCCGTTACGCAGCCGGATAAAATTCGCAACAATGTGGAATTTCGCTCGCAATTGGAAGCGATCGCGCCGGACGCTATCGTCGTTGTGGCTTATGGGCGCATTATTCCTCCGTGGATGCTCACGTTGCCGCGTTTAGGCTGTATCAATTTGCATGGGTCGTTGCTGCCCAAGTATCGCGGTGCCGCGCCGATTCAGTGGGCGGTCGCGATGGGTGAGACCGTCACGGGCAACACCACGATTCTGCTCGAAGAGGGTCTGGATACCGGTCCGATCTTGTTGCAGCAGGAAGTCGAGATCGGGCCGGAACAAACTGCGGTCGATCTATTTGAGGTATTGGCGACACGCGGTGCGACGTTGGTGGTGGAGACTCTGGCGGGATTGGGTGATGGGAGTCTTCAACCGAAACCACAGGATCACACGCAGGCATCGCTTGCTCCGATTCTCACACGGGACGACGGGCAAATGGATTTTGCCGCGCACACGGCGGCCGAACTTAAAAATCGATGGCGCGGATTTCAGCCCTGGCCTGGAGCATTCACGGCGCTTGATGGGAAGAAATTGATTGTGCATCGGCTTGAGATTGCGGAGTCGGCTGGCTTGCAGGGATGCGAGCCGGGCCAGGTCTTCGTGGATCAGCAGCGAATCTTGGTGTATTGCGCGCGGGGCACGAGGCTTGAGCTTCTTGAATTGCAGTTGGAAGGCAAGAAGCGGATGACTGCCCCGGAATTTCTGCGCGGGACGCATTTGGTTTCCGGAATGCGGCTGGGTTGAGGGCGATGGCCGCAGTCTCACAGGCGCGCAAAGCAGCATTTCAAATTCTCCTCGCCATCGAAAAAACTCATGCGCATTCAGATGATTTACTCCGCGTCAAATCAGTTTCGGCTCTCTCTGTGGCGGATCGAAATCTTGCGACGGCGCTGGTCCTGGGTGTGTTGCGTTGGCAGATTTCGTTGGATCGGCGGATTTGCGAGTTTCTCGACAAGCCAAATGCGCGTCTCGATCCTGAGATCCACATCGCGCTGCGTTTGGGCGCATTTCAGTTCTTGCACATGGACCGCATTCCGGCGCATGCGGCGATTGATGAAAGCGTCGAGCTGGCAAAACAAGCGGGGCATCGCTTTGCTGCGCGGATGGTAAACGCGGTTCTCCGCAAGGTCGCGATTGCACCGCGACAGCAAGGTTTGGATGCAGGGTCGACGAATTCGGAATTCGACCAGACACATCCAGCGTGGATGGTGGAGCGCTGGAGCAGATTCTATGGAGCCGATGCGGCGTACGCAATATGCGCGCATGGGCAGACGCAGCCTTCTGCGGTGATTCGCGCGGAAGGTCCGGCAGTCGAAGAGGAACTGGCCGCAGTTGGAATCGGACTGGAGCCGGGCAGGCTTCTCGGTGCGACGCGCGTGGTGACAAAGGGCGACGTGGCGGCGACGGCGGCATTTCGCGAGGGACGCGTGCGGCTGCAGGATGAGGGGTCGCAGTTAGTCGCGGAGATTGCGGGTCGCGGGGATGCAATTCTCGATTGCTGCGCGGCTCCTGGCGGGAAGACTCTGTTGTTAGCTGAGCGCAATCCCAACGCGCGCATTGTGGCGGGCGAGGTCAGTCCGCAACGGCTTGCGCAGTTGAGAGAGCGTATGACGACGCTTGGAGACCGAGTCGAATGCAGGCTTGGGGACGCGGCGGCGTTGACCGACGAGGACCGGTATGACCTGGTGCTGGCGGATGTTCCTTGCAGCGGAACGGGGACGCTGGGACGCAATCCTGAGATTCGTTATCGGCTGCGGCTGGAGGAACTCGCGAAGCAGGCTGATCGGCAACGGGCAATTCTTCGCGCTGCGTGGCGGGCTGTGCGTCCCGGCGGACGCGTGGTGTACTCGACCTGTTCGATGGAGCCGGAGGAGAACGAAGAGGTGGTCGCGGCAGTCCTTGCCGAGGTGAAAAATGCGCGCGTGCACCCGATCAAGGATCGGATTGAGGAGATGCAGGGCGAGGGTCTCCTGACTGAAGCCGGCGCGAGAAACTTGAGCGACTGCGTCACGCCGGAAGGTTACCTGAGGCTTTTCCCTGGCGCATTCGGCACCGATGGATTTTTTGTTGCGGTACTCGAGAAAACCAACGGATGATCGACGTGCAGACTATTCCGCGGCAAGTTTTAGTTTTGTGTAATCGCGCCGCAATACAGCGCAGAGTGCTTCAATCACAAGCTCGTGATCGCTGCGCTGTAGCAACCCGGAGACGGTGGCGCTGCCGACTACGCCCGCGCCTGCAACCGCCAGCGGGAATGAGCCACCGTGTGTGGCGTAGTCGGCGATGGGCAGTCCCTGGGTTTCGAACAGCGTTTCATTCTTGATTTTCTCTTTGAGTCCGATGGCATAGGAACTGCGATGGAAGCGCGCGACCACATTGCTCTTGCGCCGCACCCATTCCACATTGTCGGGGGTTGTGCCGTCCATGGCTGCATAGAAGAGCGGTTGGCCGAAGCGGCGCACATCGATGACCACGGCAAGCTTGCGTTCAACCGCCATGGTCCGGAGGCGCAAGCCCAACTCCCAGGCTATCTGCGCATCCAGGTGCGGCAAGATAAGCTCACGCTCCTGCTGAGTGATCTGCTCCAGGTCTTCGTTCCATCCCATGCCGATATATCCTTTCGCGTCTCAGCCATCGTACATGCGGCGCCGAATTACGCGAAAACCAGTCGGACCTAGTTTTGCGTGCCTTCTTCCACGGCAATGGTTCTTTGCGGAACAATGCCAAGGCGCTCGTAGATCGGGCGCATCTCCTTGCGCAGTTTTGGCAGCCGCGACCAGAACCAGAGACCTCCCAGAATGCAGGCCACGCCGCTGACAATCACAGTGCGCGGCGCTCCGATAGCGTGCGCCAAAGCGCCGGCGAGAAGGCTGCCGAAAGGGGCCATTCCGACGAAGGCCATCGTGTAGTAGCTCATGACGCGTCCGCGCATCTTTTCGTCGACCAGTGTTTGAATGATGGTGTTGCTCGCAGTGAGCCCCTGCATCATGCCGAAGCCGGCCACAAGGAGCAGCAGCATGGAAAGCCAAAGGTTGGTGGAAAGCCCGAAGCAGATGAGGCCGACGCCGAACGCCGTTGCCGCGATCGGGATCATTTTGCCGAGCCCTCGGACCGAGCGCCGCATGACCAGGCTCAATGCGGAGACGAGCGATCCCACGCCGACCGCACCCATCAGGAAACCGAGCGTATGTGGACCGCCATGCAGAACCTGCGCCGCAAAAATCGGCATCAGCACCATGAAGGGCCAGCCCATGAGGCTGAGCAGCGCGAAAAGCAAAAGGATGGTGCGGATGGGCGCGAATCCTGCAACGTAATTCCAGCCCTCGCGGAGTTGGATAAGCATGGAAGTTCTGCCGTGAGTTCCATCCGTTGCCGCGACGCGCATCATGAGCAGGGAAGCGATGACGGCGATGTAACTGACTCCATCGACCAAAAAGCACCAACCCTCATTCGTTGCCGCGATGAGAATGCCTGCCAGCGAAGGTCCGATGAGGCGCGCGACGTTGACCATGGATGAATTGATGGCGATGGCGTTCGAAAGATCGGCGCGGTCTTCGACCATCTTGACCATGAAGGACTGGCGGCCGGGCATGTCGAAAGCGTTGATGATGCCCTGCATCGAGCTGAGCACAAGTATTTCCGCGATGTTGATGCGATGGGTCAGCGTGAGCCACGCCAGTGCGAGCGATTGAATCATTGCAAGGGCCTGGGTCCAGACAAGGACTTTGCGCCGATCGATGCGATCGACGATGACGCCGGCTAGCGGTGCGAACAGAAAGGTCGGGATTTGCCCGGCGAAGCCGACGGTACCCAGCAGCAGAGACGATTTTGTAAGGCGGTAGACCAGCCAGGAAGTCGCAACACGGGTCATCCATGTGCCGATGAGGGAGATGCTTTGGCCGCCGAAGAAGAGGCGAAAATTGCGATGGCGCAGAGCACGCCATGCGTGCGAGAAATCCCCCGCAGCGCTCACGCGTTCCTGATCCTCGGCCTTTTGCGTCATCTGTTCTTTCGATGCGGATCGGCGCCCAATCGGCGCGGCTTACTTGGCGACGGTGAGCTTGACTTCCATCGTCTGGTCGACACGCGCGCCGCCGAGCGGCGCCTGCGCAACGATCGATCCGGGTGCGATGAGAGGAATGGGCGGGGCATTGCCGGCGCCGACAGGAGGCACAGGGACATCGACAAAGGTCGGAGTGTCGGTTTTGATGCCGACTCTCGCAAGTTCTGCTTGTGCCGCGACGATGGGCAGTCCGGTCAAGTCAGGCATCACGTAGCCATCGGCATTTGCATCATCGGGCACAGCCACCAGCAAATTCACACTGGGCCGTTCGATGCCCTGGGCGTGGGCCGGGGGGTCCTGGGAGATGACAGTGCCCTCGGCTACTGCGCTGTCGGGCAACTTCGCGGTCACGCCAACATCGAGCCCGGAGCGCCGCAACTGGAATGCCGCAACGCGCTGATCGTCGCCTACGGTATCGGGTACGTCGACCTTTTGCGGGCCAAGGCTTTCGGCAACGCGCACGTGCCACTCGCGGCGAACGACCGTTCCCGGCGCGGGCGATTGCGTAAGGATGTGGCCTGCGGCGACTTCGCCGGAATAATAGCGATTGTCGACATTGAGATTGAGGCCCATGCCCGCGGCCTGGCTGCGCGCATCGGAAACTGTCATCCCTTTAAGGGAAGGCACCTGCACCTCTGCGCCGTGAATGGCGAAGTGCATGGTTGCGATCGCTGAAAGCATGGCGACGGCGACCAGGAGCATGATCAACGAAGCCACTTGAAAAAGGTTGATGAAGAATCGGCGGTTCATGGTTCAGGTTCAGCCTCAGAGTAGACGATCTCGTATTCGATGGGCATCGCCTTTTCAAGCATGAGAGAGACCGAGCAATATTTGTTCTTTGAGAGCGAAACAGCGTCTTCTACGGCTTTGTGATTCAACTGTCCGCGGACCGCGTAGGTGAGCTTGATGTGCGTGAAGACGCGAGGCGGGGCGGGAGCCTGCGTAGCTGTTGCTGTGACGCGGAGTCCAGTGAGCGATTCACGCTTCTTTTTGAGGATATTGACCACGTCGACGGAAGTGCAGCTACACAGCGCCATCAGGACCGCCTCCATCGGCGTCGGTCCATGCGAATGTGCGGGGTCTGTGTCGAAGATAATCGTGTTGCCGTTTTCCGCGATACCCTCGTAGACGTTGTCGTGTCGCCATTCGCTGTACGCCATCATATTGTCGAATCTCCGCCATTCGATTTCCACTTCAGGCTAACTCGCCTCGCGTTGCGGTGTACAACCCAGCGATGCCGAAGGTATAGGGCTGCCATGCGCAATTGGTGTAATCGGCCGCGCCCATGAGCGCCAGCAATTCATTGGGCGCGGGAAACCGCTCCACCGATGCAGGAAGGTAACTGTAGGGGCCGTCTTTGCCGCAGATGGCTCGCCCAATAGCGGGTAAGATGCGGCGAAAGTAGATGGCGTACAGCTTACCAAGAAAACCGCCAGGCTCGCTGAATTCCAGGATTCCCAATTGCCCGCCGGGTTTCAGCACGCGATGGAACTCACGCAGGCCGGCTTCGTAATTTGCCAGATTCCTGAAGCCGAACGCGGTCACGATGAGATCGAGCGAAGCAGAACGCAGAGGCAAGTGGAGTGCATCGGCTTCCAGGGCTATGGCGTGGGCCTGACCGGGCTCTGAGAATTTTAGTGCCGCGCGGCTTAGCATGCCGCGAGCGAAATCGGCCGCAAGGATTGGCCGTGCTTCACGAGCGCGATGCTTGAGCAGAGCCATGGTCATGTCGCCTGTCCCGCAACAGATATCTAGAATGGCCGCGTCAGGATTTGCGATGACAGAATGGAAACGCTGCGCCGTGCGCCGCCACCAGAGCTTGTCGATATTGGCAGAGAGCAGGTGATTCAGAAGGTCGTAGCGTGGGGCGATGGAATCGAACATGCGGCGCACGTTTTGTGCGGCAGAGGCTTCGTCCTCAGAGCCCGCGGGCCTGGCGCCTGTGGTCGGCATCAAGCGCGCTGCTCCCGGGCCCGCAGCAGCATGTAACCGACGGCAGCATCCAACTCTGCCGGCGACACGTCTTCAACCACGCCCGCATCCCCGATTCCAACGGGCAGCACGAAACGACGGACACCGCCGATGTTTTTCTTGTCCGCGCCAGTCGCCGCAACCAACTTGGTTGGGCGAAGCTTGAGCGGCGGGAGCGGTCCGTAGAGATGAATCAGGTTTTCAAGACGCTGAAACTGCGGGGGTGAGATGGTGCCACGCCGCTTGGCAATAAAAAGCGCAGCAATCATGCCCCAGCCGACGGCTTCGCCGTGCAGCAATGCCTTATAGCGCGTGGCTTGCTCGATGGCGTGGCCCACCGTATGACCGAGATTGAGAATCATGCGCAAGCCGCTTTCGCGCTCGTCTCGATTCACGACGTTGGCCTTGATACGAATGGATGCGGCGATCGCTTTCTCGATCGTCTTGGGGTCCCGCTTGAGAATCGCGTCGGCTTTCTCCTCCATGAGGCGCACCAGCGCCCGGTCGCGAATGATGCCTGCTTTTATGCTTTCCATCAGTCCTGCGCGCAACTCCCGTTCCGAAAGGGTGCCGAGAACGTCGATATCGGCGAACACCGCGATCGGATGATGGAAGCTACCTACGAGGTTCTTCCCTTCGGGAAGATTGACGCCGGTCTTGCCGCCGACCGATGAATCCACCTGAGACAAGTAAGTTGTCGGCACCTGCACGTAGGGAATGCCGCGCATGAAGATTGCGGACACAAAACCACCAACGTCACCCACAATGCCGCCGCCAAACGCAATCAAAAGCGATCCACGATCGCCGCCGGCCGTAATCATTTGCCGGAGCAGCCGTTCAACGCTGGCCATCGTCTTGTGTTGCTCACCGGGAGACAGAAAAAGAGCGATCGGCGGATCAGCGAAAGAAGCGAGAAAAACTTCGCTCCAGAGTGCCCAGATTTCAGGAGACGTGAGCACAAAGACACGACGCGGCATACGGCCCGCAATGCGCTGAATGCGCGACGCGAGTGTCCGCAGCAGTCCGCTGCCGGCATAGACGTCGTATTTGGCGGAAGGAGTTTCTACGCGAATGGTTTGCACGCGTCTTTCATTCTAAAGGATTTGGGTTGCGCATTTTGTTGAAGGACTATGAAATGGGCCTCACGATAAACTGAAGGCATGCGAATTGGAGTCGATTTTGGAACTACGCGTGTCGTCGTCGCAGCCGCCGACCGCGGCAATTTTCCCCTGGTACATTTTGAAGCGCCTGATGGGCAGATGCACGATTGGTTTCCTCCGGTGATAGCGGCCCGGGATGGCGAACGGCTCTATGGCTGGGAGGCGATGGCCGTGCAAGATCAGGAAAGCTGGACACTGGTGCGCTCGTTAAAGCGCGCCCTGCGCACTGCTGGACCGCACACCGAGGTGAATCTAGCCGGTCGGTCCTTGCCGTTGCGGACGCTCATGACAGAGATGATGGCGGCTTTGCGCAAACAGCTCCTGGAGCATTCGAATCTCGGCGCAGAGCCGGACGAGAGCCTTGAAGCAATGATGGGAGTGCCGGCGAATGCCAACAGCAACCAGAGATTCATGACGGAAGAGGCGGCGCAGGCTGCGGGATTCACGGTGCTCGGAGTGGTGAATGAGCCATCGGCCGCGGCCATGGAGTTTGCCTATCGCAATAGCGATGAGCGCAAGAGCAGGTCGCACAATCGACTGCTGGTGTACGACCTTGGTGGCGGCACGTTCGATGTCTCATTGGTGAGCCTGATCGATGGCGAAGAGATCGTGGAAGCTTCGGATGGAATTCCAAACCTGGGCGGCGACGACTTCGACGAGATTCTTGCGAACATAGCGGTTGTTCTTGCGTCGCCGCATCCTCCATTCACACCGTTTGAGCGGAGACGCCTGCTGGACGAGTGCCGCGAGAAGAAGGAGTCGTTGAACCCCAACACGCGCAGAGTGACGATTGACTTTGAGCGGGTGCGGCCTGGATTGAAAGAGGCGACCATCCCCCTGGATGTTTATTACGAGCGATGCCGTCCGCTGATTGAAGCGACGCGAGAGGTTGTCGACCGGCTGCTGAAGACCTACGCCGAAGGCGAGCTCGACACACTTTACGTAACGGGCGGAGGGTCGGAGCTGCCCGCGGTTGCACGCGTTTTGCGCGAGAGCTTTGGACGGAAGGTGCGGCGCTCGGCGTACATGCGCTCGGCGAGTGCGGTTGGATTGGCAATTCGTGCCGCTGCTGCATCGGACAAGCTGCACGACCAATTCAATCAGAATTTCGGCATCTGGCGGGAGGCAGATTCGGGCGGGAAGATCGTCTTCGACCTCATCTTTCCGCGCGGTGTGCAGTTGCCGGCTCCAGACGAGCCGCCTCTTCACTACGAGCGCGTGTATAAGCCGGCGCACAACATCGGCCACTTTCGCTATCTCGAGTGTTCGCGGCTCGACGAGGAAAGCCAGCCCGTTGGCGAGATTACCAACTGGGAGCAGATTCAATTTCCTTTCGATCCCCAACTGTGGGGACATCCGGATTTGGCGGCGGAGCCTGTGAAACCGCTGGTGGAAGTGAATGAATTGACCGTGCGCGAAGAATACTTCTGCGATTCCGATGGCAATCTGCGCGCGAAGATTTCCGAAATGTCGACGGGCAATACGCGCGAGTATCAGATAGCGCAGTTGGCTCCCGCCTGAGGGTAACGCGCGCGAGTTTATTGGTCGGCGTCCGGCTGGTCGACGGCGCCGTTCTTCATCGCCCACTCGACGAATCCGGGCGGAGCATTCTTGACTGCCGCGATGTTGGCTCTCGAAATACTTTTAAGATGCTGCCACTGGATGTTTGCCAGATCGGCGGAACGCAGATCGGCGTCGTCGAGGACTGCGCCCGTAAAGTCGGCGGCAACAAGGCCGCTGCCGTTCAAGTCGGCATTGCGAAGATCGGCCTGGGCGAAGTTCGCGTGGTCGAGGTGCGCACCGCGGAAATTGGCCGAGTTGAGATTGGCGAGCGTGAAGTTGCAGTTGTCGATGTCGCTGTTGCGGAGGTCGGCAGAACTCAGGTTGGATCGCAGCAGATTCGCGTTGTGCAAGTGGATTCCCTGCAGAAATGCGGATGAGACGTCGACTCCGACGAGAGGAATCTTGTCTTCATTCAGTTCCTGAAGAGCCTCAATTCTGCCGCCGCTGCCGCCCTTGCCTTGCGCGGTGTTGATCACCTGCCATGCCTGGTAGTGCCGCTGCTTGATGCGGTCGCCGGACTCAGAGAAGTAGAAGATCACGGCAACCAGGACGGAAAACGAGCCGAGGTATTCGAGAACCTCGACGAAGATCCAGTTGCTCAGTGCGAAGGCTATCCACTCTCCAAGCCATTCGAGCGCGATGAAGGGAATTACCCACTTGTGAATGGAGGATCGCCTTCTTTCGTTCCACGGCAACGGGCGTCGCCTCTTTTCGCGCACAATCATCCAATTCCTCTTTCCGATTTGCTGGCGTGTTATCTCCCCGAGCAGGCGATTTTAATCTGTAAGGATTTCGATGTCACCTAGTACACTGCCGAGAACAGGAGGAATCCCCGAATGCAGACCCGGATTCAAGGCACCACCATGCCGGTGCTCGACGTGCAGCTCGACCCTAACGAGAGTGTGTTTTCAGAGAGCGGAGAGCTTTCGTGGATGACCGCATCGATCCAGATGACGACGCACACCCAGATGGGCGGCGGTGGCGGGCTTTTCGGCATCCTGAAGCGCGTGGCTGGCGGTGGAAGCATCTTCATGACCGAATACCGGGCCTATCAATACCCCGGCGAGGTTTCGTTTGCCACCAAGGTGCCGGGGCACATTGTGCCGGTCCAGGTGGGTCCGGGACAGGAATACCTGGTGCACAGGCACGGATTTTTATGCGCCACGGATCAGGTCACCATCGGCGTGGGATTTCAGCAGTCGCTCGGTGCGGGCATCTTTGGCGGCGATGGATTCCTGTTGCAGAAGCTCAGTGGGATGGGCATGGCGTGGCTCGAGCTTTCCGGCGAGTTGATCGTGAAAAACCTGGCTCCGGGCGAGATGTTGCGCGTGCATCCGGGACATGTGGGGGCATTTCAAGCATCGGTGTCATTCCAGATCACGACGGTGCCGGGCATCAAAAACATGATCTTCGGCGGGGATGGGTTATTTCTCGCTGTATTGGTGGGGCCGGGCACCGTATGGCTGCAGACATTACCCATATCGCGTCTAGCGCATCAAATCAGTGAGTACCTTCCACGTGGGGAAAACAGGCAAGTGGTTCCGGCGGCCGGCGGTGCGCTACTCGGCGGCATTGTAGGATCAATTCTCGGCGGAGACCAATAGAGCCGGGACCAGTAAGACAGGGACGAAGTTGCAGCCTCCGGCGGAATCCGCGCCGGCAAAAAAGAAAGTCGCGGATGGCTGAAATCACTGAAAATCGTCGCAGTGTTCGTGGCGACATCGTTTTCGTTTTTGCGCTTGCACTGGCGTGTTATCTCGTGTGGCTGGTTCGAGACGTGCTGGTGCTGTTGTACGTGAGCGCGCTGTTTGCGGTGATGTTTGCGCCGGTGGTCCAGTCGGTTTCCACAGTGCACGTGGGGCGATGGCGGCCATTCAAGGGCATCGCCGTATTGATACTCCCGATGGTTGCTGTGGGAGTGATCCTCGCGTTTGGTTTTTTTGCATTGCCACCCGTCGCTCGCGATCTCCAGGAGTTCTCAAAGGAGATGCCGGCCCGCACTCCTGTCCTCTTGGAGAAGCTCAACCACATTCCATTCGCGGATCACATCGATGCCGGCGATCTCGACTCGCGCATCGAGGGCTTCGCCAGCAGCGCGGCGAGTTATCTCCTCGTCTCGATCAAGAACTGGGCTGGCGCGCTCTTTAGCATCGTCATGGGCTTCATTCTGACCATCTATTTCATTCTCGAAGGCGACCATGCCTATCGGTGGTTCCTGTCTTTCTTTTCTCCTCCAAGCCGGGGACGGCTGGATCTGACGTTGCAGCGAGCAGAAGTGAGAATGGGCAAGTGGCTGCTGGGGCAGGGAAGTCTGATGCTTGTCCTCGGACTCACCAGCACGATCGTTTATCTGTCTCTCCATGTGCGGTACGCATATGCGTTGGGGGCGTTGACGGGATTGTTGAATGTGATTCCGGTCATTGGCGCGGCCGTGTGCATCGCGCTCACGCTGCTGGTGGCCGCGATTGACTCATGGGGCCGTGTAATCGGCGTAGCGATTTTCTACGCAATCTATCTGCAGGTCGAGAACTCATTTCTGGTTCCGCGCATTATGAAAAGCAGAGTCGGGTTGCCGGGACTGGCCATTTTGGTGGCCTTGCTTATTGGTTCTGCAGTGGCGGGAGTTGTGGGGGCGTTGGTCTCGGTGCCGACGGCCGTGCTGGTGACCGAATTGGTGAATGAATACCTGGTGAACAAGAGCGCGGTGTGAGGTTATTCCCAGTGGTGTAAACAACCCCTAGGGCGCGCGTTTAAGAGCGTCTTCTATTTCGCGCACCACGGATGGCCAATCGCCGAGGCTTGTTTGCCGGAAGAGACGCATCGTGGGGTACCAGGGACTGTCAGTTCGATTCAGCTGCCAGCGCCAATCGGGCGCGAACGGGAGCAGAACCCAGGTTGGAACTCCGAGTGCTCCAGCCAGGTGTGCTGTCGAGTTATCGATGGTGATGACGAGATCCATTGCCGCGACCTGCGCGGCGAAATCATCGATGTTAGAAAGCTGATCGACTTCAGGGTCGATGAGAACTGGCGCATTCGCCGCCCTTACCTGTTGTTCTAACGTGTCGGAATCTCCATATTGGAGACTCACCCATCGCAGGCCGGGCCGGGCGAAGAGTGGAGCAAGCAAGGCCAGGTCGATGGAGCGGCTGCGGCCCGTCTTTTTATTTTTGGTGTGCCATGCCAGTCCCACCAGCTTCCGGCCATCGGCGTAGCGAGCGCGGAACCGGCTTTGCGCGGATGGATCGGCGACCAGATAGGGCGATGTCGTTGCCTCGAATGCAGCGGTCGAATTGCGGAATAGACCGGGCAGACTACCGCTGGGCAAATGGGCGGCGATTTCCAATTCCGGATGACTCGCAGGATCGGCTCCGCTCACTACGTCAACATCCGAAAACGAGCGCGAGAAAAGCGGTTGGAGCCGCGGATCGCAGTCGAGCACGCAGCGGTTCCCTGTGCGCATCGTGTCTGGGATTAATCCCGCGAACATGATTTCGTCGCCGATCCCCTGCTCACCCCATATCAAGAAGCGGCCCGGAGCAATTTGCTCGCCCTTCCATAGCGGCTGCGCATAGGTTCGCATCTGAGTGTCGTAGTCTCTGGTTTGCCAACGCCGCTCGAAGTTTTTCCAGCCAGAGGCGAAATCCCCTTTCAACAGCAATGCCATCGACTCCGCTACGGCTGCCTCGGCTGAATCCGGATTCAGAGTCAGCGAGCGCCGATAGCACGCCAGACTCGAATCCACATCTCCCTGCGCCTTAAAGACGTTTCCGAGATTCAGATGAACCTCGGCCAAATCCGGCTTCAGCACCAATGCGCGTTGATAACAAGCGCCAGCCTCGGCCAGCTTGCCTTGCGCCTGCAGAACATTCCCCAAATTGGAGTGATAGGAAGCCGCATCGCCCTTGATCGCAATTGCCTTGCGAATCAACTCGACTGCAGCCTCATCGCGCCCGGTCTGGTAGGCGATCATTCCGAGCAGATGCAGTGCGTCGGGATGACGGGGATCGATGGCCAAAGCCTGCAGATAAATCCGCTCTGCCTCGCTGAATTGCCCCATCTGGTGATGACGAAGAGCCTGCTGCACCAGATCCTGAGTGATCGAGGATGAGCCGTGTGGAGCGCGTTGTCCGAATGAGTCGATCACCGTTTATTTGGGCACCGTGTATGGGTACCGTCTATTTGAAGCCCCGCATCGCAGCGTCGACGGCGACCTTCATCACACCGCAATCGGAGAGGAATCGCACCAGCCCTCCAGTCAGAGGTTCGGCGGGCCCAGAATACATTTGTGCTCGCGAGCTTCCCGCATTGCCGCACGTCCACTGTGCAGAGATACGGCGCAATGACGGAGCACCTACAACCGGTGCGTGCGGCGCGGCCGCCAATTTCATGTCGCCGGAACCTTGCGCATCGAGAACGAGCGAGGTGAGACGCCGGGCCAGGTCGAGGTTAAAGCTCTCTGTAACAAAGACCATTTTGCCGCGGGTTGTAATCACAACTGGACCCTCATCGGTGGTAAAAGCCTTCTCTTCTGTCCCGTCATTGGTGGAGCGTTGGGCGATTTCGATGGGCTTGAGGCCGGAATATTTTCGGCCGAGATCGGAAGCATAAAGGGTCGCAAAGGCCTTCGCAGAGGCGCTGCTCTTCCACGCGGAAAAATAGAGCAGAGCAATGGATTTGGTTGAAGTCTGGTCGGCAGCAGTTGCGTTGCGCAACTGACCGGCCCAATAGAGACCGCCGTCCCACGCGGGAGTGAAATCGTTTGCGGCGGTTTCGCCGCCGAAGATGCCGGCGAGGATATGCACATCGAGCTGGCCGACCTGGCCAATGTCATAGGGACGATAAAGTCCATCAACGAGCGGATGGATGTCGGGAAGCAACGGCACCACGGGGACATGCCCTTTTTCGTATTCGCGTGGATTGATAATTTCCCAGGTCGATGTTGGAGGACGATCGAGAGCGCCGCTGAAAGCCGCAGCCTGCCCCTGGTCCATCCATACATCCTGCTCAAAGCTGAGGCCCTCGTGATAGGGAAATATAAGCGATTCGGAGAGCAGCAAGGGAGCGCGGGCCAGCACAGGCGAATCTCCTGTGCCGGTCATCTGCTGCTTCATCGCGTCGACTACTTCGGGGTCCTTGAGAATACTGTGTCCTGAGGGTTTGAGCATGTTGTCAACCATGACGGCCGTTGCCTGGCCTTCGGTCACGGCTTCGCGCGCGGTGTCGAGTTCATCTTTCGCCAGATGAACGGAGTCATCGCCAGAGTTCAGGGACACGTCGGGCGGCGTCTGGTCGCTCCATTTGTCCAGGTCCACATGCTGGTCCTGCAAGGCATGCGTGAGCTCGTGCGCGAGCACCGGCTTTTGTTCGTCGACGTCGACCCAGTCAAGGAGATTTACCGTTTTCGATTTGGGGTCGTAGTAGGCCTCGATCTGCTCCTTGAGAAGCGAAAGGAGAAAAGGCTTCAGGTCGAAATCGCGGTCGAGGAGGCCGAATTTCTTCAGGACGATTTCGCTGCGCTGCATGCGCCGGGCACCTTCGTCTTCGTTGAACTTCTCACTCAGGTAGCTTTCGACGGCTGTCCGCGTGGTCATTTGCCGTTTCACTTCGCTCTTGATCGGCAGCCCGGTTTCATCCGAGGAGAACTTCAGAAGCTGATCGACGAGCGCGAAGAGCTGCTGTGCCTGCTGCGGCGTGATGTGGGTTTCTGCCTTGGTCTTGTCTTTCGCTGGGGAATTGGCGGCTGGCGGGTTGGCTGGCGTCTGAGAAGGACTGGCCGTCTGCTGTGCGATTTCCAGAGCGGCGGGAGCTGTGCGCCTATGAGTGGCTTCGGCGGAGGTTGCGAAGCAGAGCGCAACCGTCAAGCTGCAGATCCACCAGTATTTTCGAGCCGATCTTGAGCTCCATCTCATGCAGTCTCCTTTGACGGCGAATTCCGAGGGCGCGGGTACTGCCTCCCATCCCAAGGCTATAATCAGGGAGGGGCCTAACGCGAACTTTGCGAAAGAAAAGTGATTGTTGGGCCTCGGAACTACTCCCTTATGACGGAATCGGCAATTGCAACATCGGCTCTGGTCACGCCTCTCGCCGCGCAACTCAAGGCCACAGTCAAGCCGCCCAGGCTCGTAGAGCATCGATGTGTACAGACGCCACAGGAGTTGGACGCGCCCGCGACCGAAACAGCGGCACTGACTTCAGGCGTGGCGGTCCACGACCTTGGCTGGATGCGGCGCGTGGCGGTACGCGGTGAGGACCGATTTCGCTGGCTCAGCGGCATGGTTTCGAACACCGTGCAAGAGCTTGCTCCCCATGGCGGAGCCTGGAACCTGGTGCTGAATGCGCAGGGTCGCATTCAGGGCGATCTCACGACATGGCGCGACGGCGATTCGCTCGAAATGGAGATTGCCAGCGACCAATATGCGCGGTTGCTCGCGCACCTGGAACACTTCATCATCATGGACGATGTGGAGCTCGCTCCGCTCGGCCTTGAGTCGGCTGAAACAGCCTTGGGGCTTACCGGTCCGCAGGCAGGCGAGGTGCTCGAACGCATGGGCCTGCCGACGCTTCCGGAACCGATGAAAGCGACACGGGTGGAGTGGAACGGCCTCGATCTCGCGATTCGACGTGGCTATGGCACGGTTGCGGAGCACTATGAGATTTGGACGCCTATCGCTGGACTCACACGACTCTGGCGGACTTCGACGACGGCGGGAGCGATCCCGGTTGGCGTCGCAAGGCTGGAAGCACTCCGCATTGCCGAGGGAATCCCGGTCTACGGTGTGGATATGATGGAGCGCGACCTGCCGCAGGAGACCTCACAGATGCGGGCGTTGCACTTCAGCAAAGGCTGTTACCTAGGACAGGAAATCGTCGAACGCATCCGTTCACGCGGAAACGTGCACAAACATCTGCGCTCGCTGGAACTCGATGGTCCGTTGCCGAGTGCTGGAACAGAGCTTCTGCTGGGCGATGTTCAGGCGGGACAGATCACGAGCGCTGCGGTATTGCCGCTTGCGGGTGGAAGCCGCACCTTTGCTCTGGGAATGATCCGCAGTGAAGCGGAAACGCGCAACGAGCCCCTCACTTATCGTGCGGGTGCGGACGCCGGTACCGCGCGGATTCTGACCACGCCCCCAAAATTCTGAATCGATTGGAAGCAGAGAGCTATGAGCGATACCCCCAAGTTTGAAGTGATCGACCGCCGCAAAATGAAGGCGGAAGAAGAGCAGGAACACGCACCGAAACAGCCAGAGCCCGCCCCAGCGCCCACTGAGGCGTCCTCGGGGCCGAGGCTGGTGGTGTCCGAGAGTAGCGCCGAATCCGCCACGCTGAAGCCAGCCGGCGCCGCCATCGAAGAAGAACCGCTGCCCGACATGCCGGATGCGCCTTCGGTGGAGGAGAGCCGTCAGCAGAAGTCGGCATACGATGCATCCGCACAACGGCTTGAAGACTTGGTTCGGGCGCAGAATCCTGGCGTGGGCGTGCAGCCGCCCGTAGGCTTCGAGCATCTTGTGCAGCAGCTCTATCTCTCCGCGATGATCCAGATGGGAGCCGGAGCGCAGGAAGGGCAGCGTCCGCGCGTCGACATCATGGGGGCGAGACAGACGATCGACATGCTGGGCGTGCTCGCAGAAAAGACGAAGGGCAACTTGTCCGAGCTAGAGGATCGCACGTTGCAGACGGCGCTCTTCGATGTGCGCATGGCGTTCCTCGAGTTGACCAACATGATTTCGCTGCAGGGTGTTCAGCCTCCGCCACCGGCGAAACGCTGATCGGCGAAATGGAAGGCTTGCTGACATTTTTGGGCACTGGAACTTCCATGGGAGTTCCAACGCTCGGGTGCACTTGCGCGGTGTGCACGTCGTCCGACCCGCACGATCGCCGCTTGCGTCCTTCCGTGCTGCTGCGCTGGCATCAGGCAGGGCTGGAACGTGTTGTGGTTATCGACACGGGACCGGACTTTCGCGAGCAGGCGTTGCGCACAGGACTGTCTCGCGTCGATGCCGTCTTTTATACGCATGGACACGCCGATCACATCCTGGGCATGGACGATCTGCGCCCGCTGAGCTTTGTGACGGCTCGCGAAGGCGGACAGCTTCCCTTGTATGCCACAGAAGAAACAGCGGAGACTCTGCGAAGAGTTTTCGATTACACGTTTTCGCCTGAGGCCACGTACCCAACGCGCGCCCGCGTGCGCATTGAACCGCTGGAGGAGAAGACGACAGTGCACGGCGTCGAGTTTCTTCGCATTCCCGTGCTGCACGGGAAAATGGGAATTGTGGGATTTCGATTTGGCCAGACGGCGTATCTGACCGACGTGAGTACAATCCCGGAGACAAGCTTCGCACTGATGGAAGGGCTCGATTGCGTCATTCTTTCTGCGCTGCGCCACAAGCCGCACCCCAGCCACGCCACGCTCGATCAGGCCGTTGAGTGGGCCCGCCGCATCGGAGCGCGGCAGACATGGTTTACCCACATCGCTCACGAACTGGGCCACGCAGAGACCAACCGGACCTTGCCCGACGGCATGGCGCTGGCCTACGACGGACTGTCGTTTCCCGTGACGCTAGGCCAGAGCGCATGATCCCCATCTACCGATCGCTGGCCGAGATTCCGACGGACTTTGGATCGCACGTTGCGGCAATCGGCAACTTCGATGGGGTGCACCTCGGCCATCGCGAGATCCTTTCCGGTGCGGTTGAGGAAGCGCGGGAACGCGGTGTGCGCGCTCTGGTCATCACGTTCGATCCGCATCCTGAGCAATTCCTGCGGCCGGAAGTTGCGCCGAAAATGCTTACTCCGATCCCCGAGCGGCTGCGCCTTCTGGGGCTGACCGGTGTGGACGCGGTACTCGTGCTGCCATTCGATGCGGCGCTGGCAAATATGCGAGCCGAGGAATTTGTGCAACGGGTTCTGGTGGGGACTCTGCATGTTTGCGCGCTGCACGAGGGCGGCAATTTCCGGTTCGGCTATCGTGCTGAAGCAGGAGTTGAGGAACTGCGCGCATTCGGGGCCACGTACGGATTCGCCGTTCACGTGCATCACTCAGTTCGTGTGCATGGGCTGGAAATTTCAAGCTCGGTGGTGCGCGGGTTGGTTGCAACCGGAGATATGAAGCGCGCGCGCTGGATGCTGGGCAGACCTTTCGCAGTGCGGTCGACGCCTGCGCGCGGACGCGGCGTCGGGACACGGCTTCTGGTCCCAACGGTAAATCTTGCGGCCTATGAAGCCCTGTTGCCCGCGTTTGGCGTTTACGTCACGCAACTGACGGTTGGCGGGCGATTCTTTCAAGCGGTGACCAATGTAGGCAACCGTCCCACCTTTGAAGGTGTTGGATTTGGCGTGGAAACACACATCCTGAATTTTGAGCCGGTTGAACTCAATCAGGAGACGCAACTCGAACTTGAATTCCTGCTGCGGCTGCGTGGAGAAATGACGTGGCCTTCTCCCGAAGCGCTGAAGGCGCAGATCTTCAAGGATGTAGTGCGGGCGAAGCGGTACTTCCGCTCGCGTGCAGATGCGTGATGGGTGGAGTCTTCATTCCGGCTGTTGAAGCCACGCGAAGGGAAGCAGGCTGAGGCTGCAAGCCTGCGAGAGGAATCGGTCCCGGCTTTCGTGGAGCTGCCTCGGCCGCTTGATCCATGGGAGTATCGTGCTGGTCGGCAAGAAACTGCTCGTCGTCTTTTCCGGCAATCGCGGCGCGCATGAAGGTAATCCAGATGGGCAGAGCCGCACGAGCGCCGGTCTCTTTATCGCCCAACGATTGCCGGCTGTCGAAACCGACCCAAACTCCACAGGTGATTGTCGGCGAAAAGCCCAGGAACCATGCGTCGGTGAAGTCGCTCGTGGTGCCTGTCTTGCCCCCCAGGGGATGCTGAAGCGCTGCGACTGCGGCTCCCGTGCCATGGTCGGTGACGGCGCGAAAGAGCACCATCATGGAGCGCGCCGTCTGTTGTGAGATGACGGGGTTGATTTCCGGCCGGTCCTGCCACAGCACGATGCCGTCGGAGTTCGAGACCTTTCGGATGAGGCGCGGCGCGACGCGAATGCCGTCATTGGGAAAGACGGAGTAAGAATCGACCTGCTGTTGAAGGGTGATTTCAGCCGCACCCAGCGCCACGGGCAAATAGGCCGGAATGTCGGAAGTGACGCCGAATCGATGGACCGTTTCGATAACCTTGTGAATGCCGACCCGAGCGGCGAGTTTGACTGCCGGAATGTTGCGCGATTCCGCGAAGGCATTGAGAAGGGTCATGGGACCCTTGAAGTCGTTCTCATAGTTGTGCGGCGTGTAGCTGCCGAAGCTCACCGGTTCATCGACGACGATGTCGGTTGGTTTCGCGCCTTCCTCAAATGCAGTCGTGTAGACATAGGGTTTGAAGCTTGATCCGGTTTGCCGTTCGGCCTGCGTGGCGCGATTGAATTGAGACAGTGCGTAGTCGCGACCGCCAACCATCGCCAGCACGTCCCCGCTGGTGTTGTCCATGGCAAAGAGCGATCCCTGCGTCCCGGAATCCTGTTCAAGCGTTGCTCGGCGCGCAATTCCTTCCACCGCGTCAGTGAGGTGGATATAAATGATGTCGCCCGGTTTGACGAGCGCATCGGCGTAGCGCTCGCCTGTCCATTGCCAATCCGCGGGGAGAAGGACGACATCGCCTTCGCCAATGCGGGCATGAATCTCAAGTGGCATCACGCTGGTTACGACGGCATGCACATAGTCGCCTGGGCCGCTGGGGATGGCCCAGTCCGGGTGCCTGTACTGGTCAATGGTTATGCCGTTGGCGAGGACGTTTTCGAGCTTGCCCTTCCAGCCATGGCGGCGTTCATAGGCTGCCAAGCCATCTGGCACCGCGTGGTTCGCGATTTGTTGCAGATTGAGGTCAAGAGTTGTTTCGACACGGAGACCTGCCTCATGGACTTCGTCTGAGCCGAATCGCTTTTCGAGTTCGCGCCGCACTTCTTCCTGGAACCATGGAGCGACCGAGGCATCGGGCTGCGAGATGTGCAGACCGAGCGGCGCCTGGCGGGCTTCCTCTGCTTGCTGGTGCGTGATATCGCCGTCGGATTCCATCTCGCTGAGCACTAGATTGCGACGACGCAGAGCTTTATCCGGGTATAGCAGCGGCGAATAGGCGACCGGACCCTTGGGCAGGCCCGCAAGCAGCGCCGCCTCGGTAAGCGTCAAGTCCTTGGCGTGCTTCGAAAAGTAAAACTCCGAGGCGGCCTCAAAACCATACATGCCGCTTCCCAGGTAGATCTGATTGCCGTAGAGCGTGAAGATCTGCTGCTTGGTGAATGCGCGTTCGATCTGAATGGCGAGGTAGGCTTCTTGCAATTTGCGGGCGGCGGTACGCTCCGAGGAAAGAAAAAGATTGCGCGCCAGCTGCATGGTGAGCGTGGAAGCGCCCTGCACGCGACCGTGGCTGCGCAGGTCGTGGACCACCGCTCCGGCGATGCGCAGGACGTTGATGCCCCAGTGCGATTCGAAGCTCTTGTCCTCAATTGAAATCACGGCCTGACGAAGTACGGGCGCGAAGTCGTCGTAGCCGATGACAACGCGGCGCTCGAGTGCAAACGAACCGATAATATGGTCGTTCCGGTCATAGAGATCGGTTGTGGTGGAAGGCTGATAGCGCTCGAGATCCTGGATCTGCGGAAGGTCGACGGAATAAACCAGAGTGGCTCCGGCAAGCGCCCCGGTAACGACCGCGAGGAAAAGGAGCGTGGCAAAAGCAAATTTGCCCGCCATCTTGTGCCGCCGCACCACCGGAACCGGGTCGGGATCGAGGCGATGATACCGCCCCACACCGCGCGGTTCGTAGGTCTGTTTTGGAGTGGCAGCCAAGAGCTTCAGGCCTCGTGGGCACTCCGCAAACGTGTCGCGAACGAGTGCCGAAAACGGTTCCCGTTTCACTTGGCAGAACTTGCGCCATGAGCGCTTGCTCTTGCTGCAGCCATGCCGTCAAACGCCGGTCCGCAAATGAGAACCGGTCCAAGAAGAACCGAATCGGCAAAAATTGCTCAACAGCGATGTGACCAGGAAACCTCTACTGCTTAAGGCTAGCACGCTTCCCTTGCGCTGAACGCTGCGGATGCAGTCGCAGAACCTGCCGATGCAAGATCGGGAAAAGCGCCAGTTTCGACGTAGCGCTTACCCGTTTTTGGCTTTGAGCAACTCGAGCGCTTTGTTCAGCGGCTCGTCTTCCTTGGGCGAAGTCGTCACTCCCTCAAGATCATCCTCCGAGGCCTGGCCCACCTGCACGGTGGGAGTTACCGCATCGTCCTGGATTTTCTTGCCGTCCGGGCCTTCGAACTTGGCTACCGTCAGCAACAGGGCGCCGCCATCAGGCAGCTCGATGGTCTTTTGAACCGAGCCCTCGCCGAAGGTGCGCTCCCCCACCACATCGCCGCGCTTGGCGCCTTCAATGGCGTCGGCAGTCAGCTCGGCTGCGCCGTAAGTTCCACGATTGACAAGTACTGCGAGAGGAGCTGAGGTGATGAACCTCGACGAATCGGCAGCAAAGGTCTGGGTCGAGAACTTCTGCCCTTCGAGAGTGGCCAGCGTTCCCTGGTTGATGAAGAAATTGGCCAGCCGGAGACCTTCCGCCGCGTCGCCCGCAGAGCAATCGCGCAGATCGAGAAGGACCTTGTGGTTTTTGCCAGCCGACTTGAGCTTGGCAGCGATCTCATCCACACGCGAGGCGCTGAGAACCCCCGGCTTGAGATACAGAATGGTGGAGTTGTTGTACTGCTGCTCGTTCAAAGCCGGCGTATCGGAGAGGGTCCGCGTGAGGGTAACCTTGTCGGGGTCTGGCTTGCGGGGGCGTACGACCGAAAGCGCAACCGAAGTCCCGGGCTTGCCTTCGAGCAACAGCCGGATCACCGCCAAAGACAATTCGCGCGTGGACTGGTCCCCAATGGATTCAATCACGTCGCCGTCGGACAAATGCTCCTTGTCGGCAGGCGATCCCGGCGCCACGCTGACGATGGTGGCATACCCAAAGCGCTTGGAAACGGTAAGGCCGATCTGCGCTACGCCGGACGACGGGCGATCTTTGTAAATCTTGTATTCAGCGGCGGTTAGATAGCTCGAGTCGGCATCGAGAGATTCAAGCAGGCCATGCAATGCTCCGGTGGTGACGTTGCCGATGTTGGGTTCGGTCACGTAGTCGCTCTGAATCCTCTTTAGGACCTCGGCATAGACGTGCATCTGGTGGTAAGCGCCATCCTCTTCGCCGCCTGCATGGACGCCAAAGAAGCCGAATTGGCCGAGGCCAAAACCCAGACCGAGCACCGCAAAGATTCCGGCGGAGAGGATAAAGACAAGCCGTTGAAAGGATCGAGACACAGACACCACCAGGACGGTCCGAAGGGGAAAAGACCGCTCACGTTCTATAGACGTAATGATAACCCAAGGGTGGGGTATCGGGTCTGAAATTGGGGTTTCCAGGAGTAACCGGAAGCAGTGCCTTCGATCGTCCATTAGCCGCCACGGGAGGTTCTGGGCACTACTTCATGATTCTTTGTAGAATCGCGGTATGGCGAAGGGGATGCTAAAGTCCAGATCGAGCGGACAAACTGGCGGAACCAGAAATCTCTGCACGATTCTCAGGCGGCACATTGGACAACGGACTGTGTTAGGTGTCGCGATACCAGTCTTGGAGGATCATGTTCGGGCTGCCAAAGCGGGACGAATCACGTACGGTCTCTCGGAAAAGGAAATCGCTGACGGGTTCAACCGACTGGCTTCACAATTCATCCACAGCGACTACCATTCAACGTATATCGCACGGCGCCTCGGCAAAGCGGGCTTCCTCGATCTTTCGAATGGAAGGTATAGGCTGCGTCCCGCACTGCTCGCAGATACAACCGCCGAAGAACTAGAACAGCTTAAAGATGAGCTCCTGGCGTCACTGAGGTCGGCTTATGAGCAGCGCCAGGGAGCCATCAAGAGGCTAGAGGAAATCTGCTCACTCCCGTCTGAACGGGTTGGCGACCGCCTCGCATTAGTTGAGGAATATCTCTCCCAAATCTCCGGAAATCGCGGAGAAGTCTTCGAGGTGGTGTCGTTCGCTGTATTGCGCGAATACTTTCGAACTTTCGGTTTCTCTCTCCAACGGTTCTCGACAACTCATGCCAACGATGGCGGCATGGATTTTTTCGCGTCGGATGCCATCTATCAAGTGACTACCGACGAGAGTGTCGAGAAACTTCGCCGCGACCTGAAAAAATCCCCAGGAACGAGGCGCGTTCTAGTAAGACCGACTGTCACAGAGGAAATACTTGCACTGGGCGAAGACAAGGTTCTCGAGACAATTGAACTTAAGGATCTCTTGACCCATTTCATTACGTGGCTCTTAGCGAGAGACCAGCGATCGAACCGGTCCACCCACCTTCAACGTGTCCTTCTGGTAGCTTTAGAGGAATTCCGTCGCGAAGAAAGGGCCGAACTAGCCGATAAGGCAATTGATCGAATATCGGTGTGATGCTTATGAAAGTGAAAGTCTGGACTGTAGCAGCTGACGACGAGGACGGTACGCGAGCCACAGTACACACGACCGAAAAAGAGGCCTACGAACAGTGGCTTAAATGGCAGTTCGCCAGCGAGTCGGACGAAGAGGAAGAAAAGGAAAGGAATACCGCTGCGGCCTTCATCGAACGAGAGGACTACAACGGACTATGGAAGTGGAAGGATGATCAAGAGATTGGCGAGCCCCTCGACACCTACGCCATCGAAGAGCACGAGATCGATTTGCCGGTCGTCCAGTCCATTTAGATTCCCCGACCCCTCAACTACAAATCTTTCGACTTCTGGCCCGTCCACCCCTGTTTGTTCACCGACGCGCTTTCGTTCGCCGTAATCCTGGTCAACTCTGAAATCACGCGCTCCAATTCCTCGACAATTCGATTGGAACCAGATGCCTTGAAGATCTCCAGCAACGAATTGAAGTACCAGATCTGCAGGTCGCGGCCTCGTTTAAAGCGCTTCCAGACCTCAGGCCCGATTTTGCGGTAGTCGTCGAGGATTGTCCTCGCGTTGTACAGCTTGTCCGCGGCAGAGATAAGCTGCACGTCGGCAGGCTCGCTGCGCAGGCGCTTGAGGTAGGCTCCCTTGCGCTGTTCCCACGTCTCCTTTTGGTTCGAATCTTCGGCTAGCGTGTCAGAAAGGCCTTCCACCATGCGCGCCACGTTCGCGCCGAAACTGTACTCGATGTCTTTGAGCCGCGGTGCTCCGCCGTGGTCTTCGACCGCGTCGTGAAGCAGCGCTGCAATCACCATGTCTTCG
>CAZAQN010000038.1:0-40099 GCA_964487345.1 uncultured Occallatibacter sp.
CGTCGAAGATGCCACCGACATCATCCTGAACCTCAAGCAGGTTCCCTTCAAGCTTTCCGGCGACGGCCCCAAGGCCCTCTATCTGCGCGCCGACAAGCCCGGCGTTGTCACCAGCGGCATGATTGAAGCCGATGGCGACGTCGAGATCCTCGACAAGGGCGTCTACATCGCAACCGTCTCTGAGGGCGGCCGCCTCGACATGGAAATGCGTCTCAAGCGCGGACGCGGCTACATCTCCGCCGACAAAAACTTCGACGCCGACCTCGGCCTCGGCTTCATCCCCGTCGACTCCGTGCACTCGCCTGTCCGCCGCGTCAACTACGTCGTTGAAGCTGCGCGTCTGGGCCAGATCACCGACTACGACAAGCTCACCCTCGAAGTGTGGACCAACGGAGCCGTGCTGCCCGCCGACGCTGTCGGCCTTGCCGCCAAGCTGCTCAAGGACCACATGAACATCTTCATCAACTTCGAGGAAGAAATCGAAGCCGAATCGCGCAGCGAAGAAGGCCGCGTCCTTCTGCGTAACGACAATCTCAATCGCTCCGTCGAAGAGCTCGAGCTTTCCGTCCGCAGCTACAACTGCCTCAAGAACGCCAATATTCAAACCATCGGCGAACTGGTGCAGAAGACCGAAGCCGAGATGCTCAAGACCAAAAACTTCGGCCGCAAGAGCCTCAACGAGATCAAGGAAATCCTCGCTCAAATGGGTCTCTCGCTCGGCATGAAGATCGACGAAGCCGGCAACGCCGTCCCGGGCCCGACCAGCATTCCGCCCGCGACAGCACTCGCCGCCAACTACAGCCACTACGACGAAGAAGATGAGCCGCTGGATTCAGTCGACCTCCAACTGCCCACCGAAACCGAGAATTTTTAAGAGCAGGCACTAGGGACTAAGGGACTGAGGGACTAGGTCGCGCCACAGAAGTGACTAAGTCCCTAGTCCCTAGTCCCTAAGTCCCTAGAAAGAACTTCACCATGCGCCATCGCAATGCAGGATTCAAGCTCGGACGCAACACCAGCCATCGCCGCGCCCTCTTGCGCAACCTGGTCACCTCCGTCCTCGTCGAAGACCGCGTCGAGACCACCGTGGCCAAGGCCAAGGCTGTTCGTCCGCACGTCGAAAAAATGATCACCCTCGGCAAAAGGGGCGATCTGCAGGCGCGCCGTCAGGCGCTCAGCTTCCTCATGACCGACAAGGCCGTCACGCGCCTGTTCGAAACGGTTGCCCCGCGTTACGGCGATCGCCAGGGCGGCTATCTCCGCATCGTCCGCACCGGATTTCGAAAAGGCGACGGCGGCGAAACAGCCTTCATCGAACTGCTCGGCGCCGAAAAGCAGCTTGAAGTCAAGCGCCAGAAGCGCGCCGACATCAAGGCCAAGAAGCGCGCAGAGCTCGAGAAGCAACTCGAAGAGAGCAAGAAGGAAGAAGAAAAGGGCGGCGAAGAAGCCGCCTAGGGGACTCGCCGACCAGGCAATCCCTCTTTCTTTCGCAAGCACCAACGGGTGCGTCCCCCGAGGGAGATGCACCCGTTTCTTCATCCAAACTGCTCCAGCCTATCGAAGAATCTCCGCTTCTTCATTCCTCGTGCAACAGGATAATCGGATTCACACCAAGCGCTTTCTGAGCCGGCATCCATGCAGCCGCCAGCCCCAGCGCGAGCATCGTGACGATCACGCCGCCCAGCACCAGCGGATCGTCCGGCGATGCCTGGTAGACGATGAACGACAAAACCTTCGTTGCCAGAAGCCCCAGCGCGAGTCCCGCCACCGAGCCCGCCGAGAGCACGATAAACGCCCGACCCAGTGCCGAGCGCAGCATCTGCTTCCGGCTCGCTCCGAGCGCCATGCGAATCCCCAACTCGCGCAGGCGTTTGCTCACTGTGTAGGACGCCATGCCAAAGATTCCCGTCACCGCAAGCATCGCGCCCAGCAGCCCGAGCACACCCAGCGCCACCGTCGCCACTCGCGCCGGAAACAGTGCGGAACTCATTGCCTGGCTCCACGGCCTCACCACTAAAGGCAGAGCTCCATCGAGCCCATGCAGGGTGGTCGCCAAGGCCTTCGCAATCTCTTCCGGATCGCGCTTCGACCGCACCACCAGCCAGGTGTCACTGCGCAGCTCCTGCTGAAACGAGAAGAACATCGCCGGTTGCTGATCTTCTGTCAACGTGCGATATTTGCCGTCCTCCACAACGCCCACCACTTCCGCACGTTTTCCGCCGTCGGATTTGAAATGCCCGCCGATCGCCTTGTTCACCGAACCGAAAAGTTTGATGGCAAACTGGCGGTTCACCAGCGCTACCCTAGGCGCTTTGATGTCGTCCCGCATTGTCAGGTCTCTGCCCGCCAGCAGCCTGGTGCCCGCAGCCTCGATATATCCCGGCGAGATCTGGTAGTTCATCGCATCCGCAGCCATATTGGTTGGCCGGTAATCGGTAGTAGTGTCGTTATAGACAAACGAGTCGCCGCCGGCAATCCCCAGAGGCAAATGATCCACGCAGCCTACCGCCGTCACGCCCGGAATCGCTGCCGCCACATCCATCATGCGCCGCTGCATCTGCGGCAGCTGTTGGTCGTCGTAGCCGGCCATGTGCAACGAGGCTCCTGCCAGCATCACGTTTTGCGGCACAAATCCAAAATTGCTGCGCAGCGATCGCACCAGCCCGCGCACCGCGACCAGCGAAGAAGTCACCAGCACCGCGCAAATTGCAATCTGCACCGCCAGCAAAATATCCCGTAGCGTGAACCGCCGCTTTCCGGTGCCGATACTCATGCCCGTGCGAATCACCTGCCACGGATCGGCGCGCAGCACTTGCCGCACAGGCACCATGCCGAACAGCAGGCCGCTCCCGAGCGACAGCAGCAGCGCCACAGCATAGGTCCCCGCGTCCGGATTCACCGGCACGTTAATCGGAATATCAGGCATCGGCTGCCACATGCTCAGCCAGTGAAGAACCAACACGCCTCCGGCGAGTCCCAGCGCCCCGCCCAACAGCGAAACCAACACCGCCTCGGTGAGCATCTGCCGCAGAATGATCCCACGCCGCGAACCCAGCGCCAGGCGCAACGCCGTCTCCTTCGCGCGATCCGCCGAACGTGCCGCAAACAGACTTCCCAGGTTCGCGCACGCCGCCAGCAGAATCAACCCAGCCAGCAGCATCAGCCCGGCCATGAAGGCCCGCGCCGGTCCGCCCAGCATGTCGCCAATCAATCCCG
This sequence comes from uncultured Occallatibacter sp., assembly GCA_964487345.1. Classification (GTDB taxonomy): domain Bacteria; phylum Acidobacteriota; class Terriglobia; order Terriglobales; family Acidobacteriaceae; genus Telmatobacter. Next base: position 3,217 of record CAZAQN010000038.1, read on the forward strand.
GCCGCGCCAGCGTGAACTTTATGCCGTCATCGTCAGCCGGGTAAGTCTTTGAGAGCCACGCACCAATCGAGTTCAGGTCTGCCGAGGCCTGCTCCGGCGTCACTCCCGTCTTCAGCTGTCCCACCACAAACGAAGAGTGATTGCCGCGCTGCGTCAGCGAGTCGTAGCCCCCGAGCATGGGCTGCTCCACCATCGGGATCCACATCGCCGGCGCAAAGAATAGCTCGGTCCCGCGAAATTCCGGCGGCGCGACGCCAATGATTGTGAGCGGATGTTTGTTCAACAGCACCTTACGTCCCACCACACCCGGGTCGCCGCGAAAATGACCGTGCCAGTACGCGTAGCTCAGTACCACATAAGGAGCGCTGTTGGCCCCGCGCTCATCGGAGGCGTGAAAGAACCGTCCCAGGTACGGCTGAATCCCAAGTCCGTCAAAGTAGTTTCCACTCGTCAAGTAAGGCCACGCCGTCAACGGCGCCCCCCACCCTCATCCACTCCCAACGGCCCCATGATGTTCGACAATACAAGGCTCTCAAACGTGCGATTCCGGTCGCGCAGATCCAGATAATCGGGGTACGAATGCGATGGATACTGGAAATGCTGCACCATGTAGAGACTCTGCGCATGTGGCACCTTCACCGGGTGCAGCACCACAGCGTTCAACACGCCAAACACCACCGCGTTGGCCCCAATCCCCAGCGCCAGCGTCAAAATCGCCGTAACCGCAAATCCCGGCGACTTCCTCAATTGCCGAAACGCAAGTCTCACATCGCTTGTCATCTTGGGTATCCTTGTCCAGAACTACGACTGCGCCGGGCACATTGTTCCGCGTGAATCGCGAACTGTCGCTGTTCTCTGTCACACTCTTCATGCACCGTGCTAGGCCTTGGGTGAGAAGAAGGATCATTCGCTTCTCACGTGGACTCCATCAAAGCACTTGACGCCTGAATTAGATGACATGAAAACGGCGCCAACCAAGTCACCAAGCAATTGATTGCGTAGGATTAGGCGGCAATAGCGCAACCCACGACAAGCATGAGCCTGTCAGTCGATGAGATAATGATCGCCCCGGCAAAAAGGGAGAGCTATCAGCGCGCCGTCAGGCGCTCAGATTCCTCATGACCGACAAGGCGGTAACGCGCCTGTTCGAAACGGTCTCCCCGCGTACGGCGACCGCCAGCGCGGTCCTCTGCGAATCGTCTGGACTGGATTTCGATAGGGCGACGGCGGCGAAACAGCCTTCATCGAACTGCTCGGCGCCGAAAAGCAGCTTGAAGTCAAGCGCCAGAAGCGCGCCGACATCAAGGCCAAAAAGCGCGCAGAGCTAGAGAAGCAGCTCGAAGAGAGCAAGAAGGAAGAAGAAAAAGGCGGCGAAGAAGCTGCCTAGGGCTAGCCGTCCAGGCAATCCTTTTCTTCATTCGCAAACACCAACGGGAGCATCCCGCGAGGGATGCGCCCGTTTTTCTGGCGCGAGCGTGCCTTTTCACTCTTGAACCCGAGCGCTATATTGACGAAAACCCGCACTGATTAGCTACTTGATCACCGAGGCAGATTCCAGCTTGGATTAGGTTCTCCGGGTCTACAATCGTTAAGGGCCGACAGACATGGCAGATCTGACATCTGAGCAACTCATCGCGTTATCTCGGCTATTTTCCTCTGGCGTGGTTCAGGAAATGGCGCGGTGGAAAAGATCACCGCTTTTCGCTCTGCTGGCGAGCCAATCGGGTTTACCAGAGATACTGCCGGTCTCGACTCCCGTTCGAAACCTTTTTGAGCTTGCATTCACATTGCTCCGGCGCGAGGGTTTTAGGCACGAATACATTTACAAGGCAGCTCTGACGCAAAAGGTCCTTCTGGGAAAGCATTCCCTCCGTACGGCAGCGATGCTCACTGAGTTTCGCGTAGGTGGTTGCAAAGCTGACCTCGCCATTCTGAACGGGACGTCAACGGTCTATGAGGTTAAGTCTGAGCGCGACTCGTTGAACAGACTCGAGAAGCAAATCGCTGCCTACGCGGAGGTTTTTGCAAAAATCTATGTGATCGCAGCGGAGACCCATGTCGACGCGATTGCCCGCTCACTGCCAAAGGACGTCGGCATTTTGCGTCTGAACCGCCGTCATCAGATTTCTAGTCTGAGAGAAGCTGTTGAACAGCCAGAGCGCACATCGCCAGTATCGATTTTCGATTCGATTCGCACGCACGAGGCACGGCTAGTGCTTGAATTGCACGGGTTCCGCATTCCCACCGTGCCGAATACACTCTTGAATTCCGTGCTGAGGCCGATGTTCGTCAAACTGAGCCCGCGCAAAGCACATGACGGAATGGTCGAAGTTTTGCGCACGACCCGTAGTCTCATGCCGCTGTCTGATCTAGTCGATCAACTTCCAACTTCGCTTCAGGCAGCGGCATTATCGATTCCGCTGCGGAAAGCGGATCACAGTCGGCTTGTTGCTGCGGTCAACACGCCCTTGGATGCTGCAATGGCTTGGGGGTAGAGGCATGTACCATCCCTACTTTCGCGGAAAGCAGTACGAACTGATAACAATCAGGGAGAGCACCTCGCTCTTCAAGAAGGCAGACTTTCGACCGATCATTGATCCAGTGAAGCAGGACTTAAGCGGCCTGCAGAAGGCACTTGACGCAATTATTCAGGCGGACGCGCGAGCGACCGTAATCGTCAACCCTCAAGAGGGAGACCTATCCGGTAAGGGCAAAGGCAAAGAACTCACGGATCTACTGAAGGATCGATTTTCCGCTTCAACGAATATCTCGGCTGGGATTCTTCTGAAACAAGAGATGGCTTTGGGCCAGATCACTGCGCTTTGTGAGAGTTATGCCGGGCAGAGTCCTGTCTTGATCCATGCGGGCTTCAGTGCTGCAAGCCCGCTTGCCCACGAACTGGGCAAACTAACCAAAGAACAGACTCACGTATTTTTGGATGGATTTAGCGGAAAGCTATACCAAAGACACTTTAAGGACGCTTGTAGAGTGCTGGTAAAGGACGGTTTTAAGCGTCAGCAAAACAACAAGAACTATCCGGATGTGGAACCGTTTTCTGATCTTCACGTGACATTTTCGGATGAGGGAATGGACGGGTTCGGCGACTTTCTCATCGTCGGCGCAGAATACATCGACAGCGGTGGAATCCCATATATGCTCGCAATCCACCTCACCTTCATCGATCACGATCAAGACGACACGATGCAGATATACCATTTCAAATCCAAGCCGCACCTTACACAGAAGGATCCAGCTGGCAAATTCGCCGAAGCGCTCGGGGTGATGATGGCGGTTTTGGATGCCCCTGGATCAAAGGTACTTGAAACGGGGGCAGTCAGGGAGTTTCGTGACCTTCACAGGCGCAAGCACTTCCCTGGTCTTGGCTATATAAAGAAGCTTTCGATGAGCCATCATATTGAGACGTTGGCTAGATATTTTGAAACCTAGGATAGCCCGAATGTACTGCTGCGCAGAGTGTTTTGGGGACCGTAGCCTAACTAGAGATATCATTCCCATGCGCTCGACAGGACTCGGAGACTGCTTTTACTGCGGTACAGAGAATACCGCCGTTGTTGTTCCGGCACAAATTTCCGAGTTTTTTGAACTTCTGGTCAGTGCTTACAAAAGGGACGATCAGGGCAACGTGCTCGTGGAATGGTTCAGAGAAGATTGGGGACTATTCAGACATCCTCGCATGGACAATAACCGTGCTAGTGACTTGCTCGCTGAAATTCTCAGCGACTCGGAGCTGGTAGCGCAAACTTTTTCACCTGCATACGAGGTTGACGGAAGTCCGCTAGACGAGTGGGAAAAACTTCGCGACGAGTTGATGTTCCATAATCGCTTCTTCCCCGACGCGAGGATCGATCTGATATGGCTAGAGAGGCTTCTGGTCTCTCTTAGCGTAGATTCCAGCGAAGTGCCGAGCGTCTGGTACCGGGCTCGAATTCAGAGCGAAGAGGCACCTTACTCCCTGGCTCAGATGGGCGCCCCGCCGAGCAAATTTGCCTCATATGGCCGGGCGAATCCAGCTGGAATTCCATACCTCTATCTTGGGTCGACTGAATCTACAGCGATATCCGAAATACGGCCGCATACAGGTGAGATCGCCTGCGTTGTCGATTTCAGGATTCCGGTTGACCTGGAGCTTATTGATCTGCGAAGGCCGAGGAGGCCAATTTCTCCATTCTTCTTGGAGGACGGGGCAGACATCTGCAAATTGAGAGGATACCTGCCACTCCTGGATCGACTAGGCGAGGAGCTAACGCGGCCTGTCTTGCCTAGATCGGCAGCAATTGACTACACGCCTAGCCAGTACCTCTGCGAGTTCATCAAGAAGAGCGGATATCAAGGCGTTCTCTATTCGAGTTCAGTTGGCGCTGGGATGAATTTAGCCCTCTTTGATCCAAGGTGCGCGAACGCCGGCGTCGTAACTCAGTACCGCGTTGTCCGCGTGTCCGTCGAGATCGAGTCTAAAGGCGCATGGCAAAGAGCGGTTCAGCTCAGCCACCGGAAAAGTCTGTCGCTTGTGGCGAGCGACAACGCACGTTGAGGAATGCCGGAACAGAATTCTAGAAAATGACAGACGGTAGCCAAGCCCCTGCCGGCTCGTTGTACAGGCCCGTGCTCATCAGCGTCATCGGTTGCACGACGCGCAAGCCGTTCTCCATGCACCAGCGCAACAGAACACTGTTGCGCGATGGAACAAGGATTCCGGGGCCGGCCAACGAATCGGCTGAAGCAATCAGCGCTTGAAGATCCACGTTTGTCTCGGCGGTCGTGTGGCCGAAGAATCCGAGATGACTGGTGTACCCGGTAATGCGTCCTCCCCGCTCCACTACGCGCGCGTTGCCGTGCGCAACCGCCTGCGCGAGTTCAACCACCCGGGCAAAGCCATGAACTTGCCGCGATAGCGCATTGCAGCCTTCCTCGTCAGCGGCTGTAGCCAGGCGTACTTCGCATCCGGGAACGCTGCGCTCGCGCGTCGTTCCCTGCAGACAAGCCAGGGGCTCTCGCACGTCAAAGCCGAGCGAGGTATAAAGCGAGAAAGAACGGTTGTGAAACGCCGCCTGCACCAGCCGCACTCCTGCTGCGCCTCGTCCTACGGCGCGATCCATCGCAACCTCCATCAGCCTGCGGCCCACTCCCCGGTTTTGCGTGCCGGGCTGAATCGTGATGGGTCCGACGCCGCAAATCGGAGAGCCCTCCACGAGGCAGTTGCTGCCAACAATACGGCCATCGATCTCCGCTACTACGCAATAGCAAGACGGGCTCGAAAACATCGCGGAGAGAGCGCCGATGGCTGCCTCCGGCGCCGGAAAATCGCAGGGGAAACCGTGAGAAGAACTGATGGCGAAAAAAGCGTCGTAGCAGATCTGCCCGCAAACCGCCGCATCCTCTGGTACGGCCGTTCGCACAACTATGTCTGGCACAGCTTTCGACGACATCCGGGAAGACCTCTCGTGTTCTAAGGAGTGTACCAACCCATCATCCGCAGGAATTAAAGCTCGCCTCAAAGGCCCGAAGAATCTGCTCTTCTGGATTGTTAAGCGAAAGGCTGCTGAATTTGAGAAGCGAGTCGAAGAGAGCAAGAAGGAAGAAGAATTAGGCGGCGAAGCTCTGGTTTCGAAACCTGCGTTGACTTTTGACCGGCCAATTCTTACAGTCAAGTAACCAGCGCAGCGCAGTCGATGCACGAAACCACCTTAACCGAATTCTTGAAAAGGGGTTTGACTATGAGACGCACGTTGATTGGCGCGAAGTGTCCTAAATCGGTGGAAGGCCAGGCCGATACAAAATTCCGCAAAACCCTACTCCTCCTTTTCCTCTGCGTTCTCACCCTCATCCTCTCTCCGGCCATGCATGGCCAAGCCACGGGAAGTTTCTCCGGCAATGTCCTCGATAAATCAGGATCGGCTATCCCTGGAGCGACCGTCGTCGCGACCTCCCAGGCAACTGGTCTGGCTCGGGACACGAAGACTGACACCACCGGACACTATCTGATCCCCCTGCTTCCCGATGCCACCTATACCGTGCGCGTCGATGTGACTGGCTTTCAAAGCGCTGAATCCAAGGATCTGCATCTCCAGGTGGATGAAGCCCGCGAACTCGATTTTTCGCTCGTGCCCGCCACCGTCGTCACTACGGTGGCAGTTTCCGGTGAAGCGGTAGCAGTCGAGACAGCCAATCCATCGCTCGGCCAGGTCATCACTTCGCAGCAGGTAACGCAGCTGCCCTTGAACGGCCGCGATTTCGTTCAGCTCGCCACACTGACCGCCGGCGCGACTGCAGAGACCAACCCCAACAGTTTTTTCACCCAGGGCAGTGACAGCGAGGTGGCCGCGCGCGGTTCGTTCTCGCTCTCGGTGGGCGGCTCGCGCCCCAATAGCACAGACTGGTTGTTGGACGGCGTCGACAATAACGAGCTGACCGCGGGTGGCATCGGCGTCTTTTCCTCGATCGACGACATTCAGGAATTCAAAGTCCTCACCTACACCTACTCAGCTGAGTTCGGCACCCGCGCCGGACCCACCGTGCTTGTCACGACAAGATCAGGATCGAACGACTGGCATGGGTCGCTCTTCGAATTCGTTCGCAACACCGACCTCGATGCGAAGGGCGACTTTGACACTACAACCCCAAAATTCAATCTGAACCAGTTCGGCGGCTCGGTCGGCGGCCCAATCCTCCACAACAAGACATTTTTCTTCGTGGATGGCGAGCAGAAGTACCAGCGCGAGGGAATTACCTTCACCGGCCTTGTGCCTTCGCTGGCCATGCGCTCAGGCGACTTTTCGCTCGACCCATTTGGCAATGCCACCGCCGGCCTTGCCATCGCCAACCCGAACATGGTCGGTGCGGCGGATGCCTACTTCCAGTGCGATGCAACGGGAAATCCCATTCCCGCGGCAGCCGATGGAAGCCAGCCGATGGGAACAGACTGCGCCAAGATCCCCGCCAACCTGATCGACAAAGTCGGTCAGGCCCTGATGAGCATCTATCCCGCGCCCAATGCCAACGCGGGAAACCCTAACGCGAGCTATAACTACGTCAACGAGCCAGTTCGCGTTCTGAACGAAACCAAGTTCGACGCTCGTGTGGATGAGACGCTCACGACTAGAGACAACCTGTTTGCCCGGTACAGCTACGACCAGGCATTCTCTTTCGTTCCCGGCGGCGCGCCGGGACTCGCCGAGTCCAACCCATTCGGCAGCAATGAGAACCTCATCAACCACGGGCGTAACATCGGCGTCGGCTGGAGCCACGTGTTCTCGCCCACCGTGCTCAACCAAGCCACCGTGGGCTACGACCGCATCTTCGACTACATTGCCTCGCTGGGTAATTTCACTTGCGGGGCGGCCATCCTGGGAATTCCCAACGCCGATCTGGGCTGCTCATCCACCGGCACCCCGATTTCCGGTAACTCCTACAGTGAAGGCCTGCCTTCCGTCCAACTCCAGGGCGGCTATTGGTCCCTCGGCGATCGCGGCTACTCTCCATTTCAGGGTGGAACCAATATCTACTCCTTCAAAGACGATCTGGATCTGATCCGCGGCAAGCATGAAATCCACGCCGGCATCGATTTCCGCGGCAATCAGATGAACGTCGGCTCAGAAGCTTTTTCGGATGGTTACTGGCTCGTCGGGACCTTCGGCAACTTCACCGGTGCAGGCGTCGCCCCCGGCAATCCCGAGGCGGACCTCCTGATGGGAATTGTCGGAGGAGCCATCCACGACCAGACATACAGCGGCGCCATCACCGGCCGCCGCTGGAAGATCTACCGGCCCTTCGTCGAGGACGATTGGCGCATTCTTCCGTCGCTCACCCTCAACCTCGGCCTTGCATGGGATATGACCACTCCCATCACCGAAGAGCATAACCGGATGGCGGACTACATTCCTTCAACGGGACAGCTCCTCATCGCCGGCCAGAACGGAGTCAGCAGATCGGCGGGCATCAATATGTTCTGGGGCGCCTACGAACCCCGCGTCGGCCTCACCTGGAAAGTTCTCGGCAGCGATAAGACCGTGCTTCGCCTCGGCTTTGGCATCTATCACGATTCGTCCTGGAACCAGGGCGCGCAGGGTCTCTGGCAAAATCCGCCCAACCTTGGCGAGGGCGATATATTCCCGGCTACGTTTTCAGCGGGCTGCGCCTTTTCCACTTCATACTGCGCGTCCCTACCGGGCGCGACAGCCGAAAATCCCCCTACTGCTTCTGGCGGCTTTCTAGCCCTTCCCACGCCGCAAAATGTGGCCAGCTTCGTAGGCAGCTTCAGCTACGAGCCAACGAACATCCAGCCCGGCAGAGTTCACCAATATAACGCGAACGTCGAACGTGAGTTGCCAGGCGATGTCCTGCTCACCGCAGGCTATGCCGGGTCGGTTGGCGGCCATCTGCTGGTCATCGGCAATGACCTCAACACCAGCAGTCCCTCGGGCTGCGGAACCATCCCCGGCTATACGCTCGGCTGCCTCCCTGGCGGCGCTCCCTACATCTATCCGTACACTCCTCCGAACTTCAACGCGATCCTGCTGCTCGGCGACGTGGGCCAGACAACCTACAACTCGCTCCAGGTGAAGGCAGAGACTAAGACGCCAAAGCACGGCCTTTACGCTCTGGTTGCCTACACCTACTCTCATACCTATGACAATGGGTTGTCGGACGGCCTGGGTTCGGAACTGAGCGCTCCCTATTTCCCGCTGCCTAACTGGCAAAAACTAGATTGGTCCCTGTCGCAGATCAATCTCAATAACAGCTTCACCGGCAGCGTGATCTACGACCTGCCTTTCGGCAAGGGCAGGGCGTTCGGCGACAACTGGAATCCCGTGACCGACACGTTTCTCGGCGGCTGGCAGGCTACGCTCATCGAAAGAATCTCTTCCGGGTTCCCCGTTCCACTGATCGATAGCGACAACGCATCGGGTACCACCTTCAATACCGGCGGCAACGACTACGACTACAACCGGCCTAACCAGGTCTCCGGCTGCAACCCCTACGCAGCCAGCCACGGTCAGTACCAGTGGATCAACCAGGCCTGCTTCGTTGGGGCGCCTGCTGGCGAACTCGGCAACGCCCCACGCGTCCCGGTCACCGGACCCGATTTCGTCAACACCGACTTCTCCGTCATCAAGCAATTTGCGTTGCCGTGGCGCGAAACAGGTTTGAACTTCCGCGCGGAGTTTTTCAACCTGGGGAATCACCCCCAATACGGCGCGCCGATTGCCGACATCAACGAGGGATCGTTATTCGGCAAGGTGAATTCCACCGTAAACAATCCACGTCTTGTGCAACTGGCGCTCAAGTTATCGTTCTGAGGATGGACGATGCGTATCCGCAAATGCACCGTGCCCCATCCATTCGTCTTTTCTCGAGGGGCCCCCACGGACAGGTCTTCGTCTGTGGGGCGGTAGCGAATGGGTGGGATAGCACAACCTTCGATAGTCCATTCGTTAGGAGACTGGAGGATACGTATCCGAAAGTGCCCATCAGCAAATGCGCGCCGCTTCAGAGATCGATCCACGCCCTTCGGATCTTAGATTGAGATCCGTGAAGACGACGGAATTACTCCGATACGATGGCGGGGTCCTGCGGGATCCCGCCATTGATGCGTGGATGAGAGAGCATGCCGGGGAATTGGGAGCCATCGCGCATCATTGGTTTGAGGTGATGCGAAACTGCGGGGACGAAGTCCGGGAACTGTTGCATGACGGCTGTCCGGTTGCATGTTTGGGAGATGTACCCTTCGGCTATGTCAATGTGTTCACCGCGCACGTCAACGTGGGATTCTTTCAAGGCGCATCGCTGCCGGACTCGGCTCGCTTGTTGCAAGGCAATGGCAAGTACATGCGCCATGTGAAGCTGACACCGGGAACGGCCGTGAACGCCGCAGCCCTAAGCAGGCTTATTGATACGGCGTACTCGGATATAAAGGCGCGCATCGAAAACGGCTAGCTCAGAGAAAAGCGATATGCCGGGCAAGATCTTTCTTGCGCCGAAGAATTGTTTCAGGATATATTACAGGATATAGATCGAGGGAGAGCCGCCCGTGACCCAGACATCGCAAAAACGAGCAATCCAGAACTATCGCAGCCGACTAAAAAAGCGGGGCGTAGCGCGCTTTGAAGTCCTCGGCCTCAATGCGGACCGCGAATTGATTCGTTCCGTTGCCCGACGGCTTGCGCAAGACGATTCGGGAGGCCTGCGCATTCGCGCTGAACTGCGGCGCACGATCTCCGAAAAACCGGGAGAGAGAGGCGGGATACTTGCTGCTCTGCGGCGGTCCCCCTTAGTCGGCGCAGACTTAAATCTCGTTCGTACGCCCGAAGGCGGACGAGACATCGATCTGTGACACGCTATCTTCTCGATACCAACACCCTGAGCAATATCACGAAACCCGCGCCGTCTCAGACCTTGATGGCGTGGTTGGCCGATCAGCCGGATGATTCCTTGTTCATCTCTTCGTTGGCGGTGGCCGAAATATGGCGTGGCATCCTCGAACTGCCGCGTGGGAAGAAACGCAAGCAACTCGAAGATTGGTACGCCGGTTCCGAAGGCCCGCAGGCATTGTTCCCCGGACGCGTGCTGCCCTTCGACGAAAAAGCTGCACTTGCATGGGCCCGATTGATGTATGAAGGAACTGCCAAAGGAAAGCCGCGCAGCGGACTGGACATGATTGTCGCTGCGGTCGCGGAAGCCAACAACTGCGTCCTCGTCACGGACAATGAAAAGCACTTCCAGGGCATCAAGCTCCTCAACCCCCTCCGCGAATCGTAACGTACGATCACCATGTAGAGGATCCCTCAAGCGGAGAAGCGGCAATGACGCGAGACGAGGCCTGGAATCTGGCCAACCATTGGGTAGAGGCATGGAACAGCCATGATCTCGACCGGATCATGACGCATTATGAGGATGCGGTCGAGTTGACCTCGCCGGCTGCCGCCCAGCTGTTCGGCACCTCCGATGGCAAGGTCGTCGGAAAGACAAACCTGAGAGCCTACTTTCAGCGCGGGCTCGAAGCTTATCCAGAACTCCGCTTTCGCCTTGAAGATGTGCTCTGGGGCGTCAACAGCGTGATCCTCTACTTCACCAATCAAAAAGGAACCCACACCGGCGAGTTCATGGAGCTATCGGCGACGGGAAGAGTGGCTCGAGTGGTAGCGAACTACAGCGCATAGAACTAGTCGCATCTACCCTGATATCAGCCAGACTGATATCTGAAAGTACTTCCAGAGCTTTGTAACAGGACACGACTTCGATCACACCGCAAACCAGGTGCGGGCTCTAGCCCCTGCGTGATCTTTCGTGAATAGCTCGCAACCGCACTGCGATGCCACGGGAAGCCATTGCCTGGACGGTCAGTCCTCCTCATCGACGGAATTCATCCCATTTTCACGATGTACCCTATCCTCTCTCGCTGTATAAACACAATGACCCTCAAAGGCAGAATTGCGCGGCCCCCTCCGGCGCAAATTCCGCGAAATTTGTTCGACCAGGATTTGCTCGCAGTCAAGGTCTTCTCCAACGAGCGTCGCTCGGATTCGCAGGCGGCAGCCAAAGAGCCGCACGCGCAACTTGGCGGCCTGACGCGCGCCCCACAATTCTCAAGGATGGTGAGAGCAATGAATTCAAATCACAGAATGGTTGGCACGGCGTATGCGGTCCTTGCCGTGGGAATGATGATGTTCGCGGTTGGCTGCGGCCATTACGGAGAAGAGGGCAAGCCGGAGGACTATAAGTCAACAGGGTCAGGTACCCGCTGGGTCGCAGGTTCCGGAAGCACATCCATCGATCCCCTGATGGATCGATGGAGTAGCGACTATGAGAAGTCCCACCCGGTCCATATCAACTACCGGCCCATTGGGAGCGGTGGGGGAATCGAAGACCTTAAAAGAGGATTCGGATCCTTCGTGGCGAGCGATGCTCCATTGACCGACGAACAGCTTCAGGGGCTACCCGCCGTTGTGCAGATTCCTGTGACGGCTGGTCCCGTTTGCGTCATCTACAACCTGCCGGGCCTGAAGTCCCCGCTTAAGCTGAGCGGGAAAACTCTTGCCGGTATCTATTCGAGTGACATCATCGGCTGGCAGGACCCAGCGATTGCCCATGATAATCCAGGCGCCGCGCTTCCTCACATTGCCATTATTGTTACGCATCGCTCGGACGGAAGCGGTACAACGAGCATCCTCACGAGCTATTTGAGCAAGGTGAACCCGGCCTGGGCTACCAAATTTGGCCAGGGTCTCAACGTCAAGTGGCCGGCGGGAATTGGCGAAAGCGGAAGCAAAGCGGTTCTGAATGCCGTGAAAGAAACGCCGGGAACCATTGGATATCTCGAACTCTCCTATGCGAAGAAGTCCGGGCTGCCCGTAGCCTTGATTCAAAACCGGGCGGGTGAATATGTAGAGCCGAGTCCGGCGAGCGCGTCGCTTGCGCTGAACGCATCAATTGATGCACTTGCCAAGGACCTCCGTACCCCCATCGTCGATCCTCCAGCTATCGCCAAAGGCGCCTACCCGATCACGGGCATCACCTTTATCCTGGTCCCAAAGGACAGCCAGGGCAGCGATGGAGACCAGGCGCTCGTAAGAGACTACTTAGCCTACGGCCTCTCGACGGGGCAGGATGTTGCGGAAGAACTGTCCTACGTCAAGCTGCCGGCGCCGGTTCAACAACAAGGCCAAGCTCTTTTGTCGCAGCTAACCCAGAACGGGCAGCGGCTCAACTAGCTCTGGAAGTCTCGACAAGCCGCTCCCGCGCGCCGAGAGCCCGACGGATGCCCAAATTTGTTCCACTTGGAACAATTTGGGCTGGCGCGGCGAGGCTATGCGGCTCTCGCCAGCCGCTTTGGCTTCACGATGCGCATGAAGACATACACGATCAGCTGCAGCGTGATCGCGCCGGTGCAGTCGAGCAGCACGTCGAATGGGGTGCCTGTGCGATTGGGAAGATACGACTGGTGCCACTCATCGCAACTGGCAATCAGAGCGGTTCCTAAAAGTGCGAGGAACGCGTCGTGCAAGAAGCGTGAATGCGGCAGCGTAAACCACCAGGCGCGCAGCCATGCCAGCCCGATGAACCCATAGCCGAAAAAGTGGCCGGCCTTGCGAATGTAGTGATGCACCAGTTCCCAGCGATCGTTGCCGATGGGGCCGAAGATCGCCTCGAAAAGCCGATGGAGCGGCATGCTGGTATGATCCGCACCCATGAACTCCTGCGACTCAATGGCAACGATGCAAATTCCCAGAAGCACAGGAGACCACACGTAGAGCCAGAACCCGAGGCCGCGGCGGCTACTCGACATGGTAGTTCGGTGCTTCGCGAGTAATAATCACGTCGTGCACGTGGCTTTCGCGCAGGCCAGCGCCGGAGATGCGCACGAATTGAGCTTTTTGCTGCAACTCAGCAACCGTGCCGCAACCCAGATAGCCCATGCCGGAGCGCAAGCCGCCAACTAACTGATAGATCATTGACTCCAGCGGTCCGCGGTACGGCACGCGACCCTCGATTCCCTCGGGTACAAACTTTGCCAGGCGATTTTGCCCGTTGCGCTCGCGCTGCACCACGCCCTCGGTGCTTGCATCGCTGCTCGTCAGGTCGGAACTCGATTGAAAATAGCGCTCGCCCGATCCCTGGCTCATCGCCGTGAGCGAACCCATGCCGCGATAGCTCTTGAAGCTGCGGCCTTGATAAAGGATGGTCTCGCCGGGGCTCTCATCCACGCCGGCGAAGAGCGACCCAATCATCACGGAACTGGCGCCCGCTGCGATTGCCTTGGTGATCTCACCGGAATACTTGATTCCGCCGTCGGCGATTACTGGCACGCCGCGCTCGTGCGCAGCGCGCGCAGCTTCGGAAATGGCCGTGATTTGCGGCATGCCGGCGCCGGTAACCATGCGCGTGGTGCAGATAGAACCTGGCCCAATGCCAACCTTAATCGCGTCCGCACCTGCGTCAATCAGCGCGAGCGCGCCCTCGTACGTTGCCACGTTGCCTGCGAGCAGGCCCACTTGCGGAAATGCCTTCTTCACCGCGCTGACAGCTTCAAGCACGCGCGAGGAGTGACCATGCGCTGAGTCAACCGCGAGCACGTCGGCACGCGCGGATACAAGCTCCGCAGCGCGCTCAAGAAAATCGCCGGTCGCGCCAATCGCGCCGCCGACACGCAGCCGACCCTGTTCGTCCTTGCTCGCGTAGGGATATTTGAGTTTCTTCTGGATGTCTTTGACCGTGATCAGTCCCATCAGCTCGTATTGGTCGTTGACCACGAGCAGCTTCTCCACGCGATGCTTGTGCAGGATCAGCTCGGCCTCTTCGAGAGTGGTGCCCACAGGAACTGTGATGAGATGTTCCTTGGTCATTACGTCGCCGATGGGGATGTCTGTGCGTGTTTCAAAACGCAGATCGCGATTGGTGAGGATTCCGACCAGCCGTTTGCCTTGCGTGACGGGCACGCCGGAGATTTTGTAGCGCCGCATGACTTCGAGCGCGTCGCCGATCATCTGATCGGGCCCGATGGTGACGGGGTCGACGATCATACCGCTCTCGGAGCGCTTCACCTTGTCAATTTCGCCAGCCTGACTATCAATGGATAAATTGCGATGCACAATGCCGATGCCGCCCAATTGTGCCATGGCGATGGCCATGCGCGACTCCGTGACAGTGTCCATGGCGGCGGAGAGCAGCGGCGTATTCAGGGTGATGTCGCGGGTCAACTGGGTTTGCGTGCTCACGTGTGCGGGCACCACATCGCTGTAGGAGGGCACCAGCAACACATCATCAAAGGTCAGGGCTTCCGGCAAATTTTTCGTTAGCATAATGCGATGATGCGCCTGGCGGCCCAGGGATTCGACTCCCGGGTGCGGCAGGCGCTTTAACTATTGTAATTGAGGGCGGCTGGGTATCGCGGATCGCGGAAGGCCAGCGCGCATGGGTGTCGGTGGAGCGATCTCAAGCTGCGGGCGCAGCTTTCCTTGCGGCCTTGAGCAGCACGCGCAACGCCTCGTTTACTGCATCGGCATCCGGAAAGGCGACAGCTACATCGGGAGCGATGGGTACCATCACTACATCGCCTTTCAATCGCCCTGCATATTTCCCGCGAACACCGCCAGTCATGGTGTACTCCGTGCGCATGGTGTCCTTTAGCTTGGCGGGTTCAGTCTTCTTCGTAGGCATATTGTTCACTCCGCGTGGGCAGCCTTGCGCTAATGATGCGTATCTCGTCCGGATCGTCGGTGTGTGCCACCAAAACCAGCCGATGATTGCATGATAGCCCAAGAGTAAGAAATCTGTTCTCGTCAAGGGAATGGTCGGGGTCCCTCTTGGTTATTGAGAGGCTATCCTCTAGCGTCGTAGCTGCCTCCTCAAACGAGACCTTATGCTTGCGAAGATTGGCTGCGGCTTTGCGTGAGTCCCATCGAATTTGCGGCCGATGGCTTGAACCTTGCATAGCCGATCCTCAAATACCCACTGGGAATGGCTTGGGGCTCGTCGGTGGCTGCTCCACCCGTCGGCCAGCGTTCAAGGCGGCCTTGCAGCAATCCCGTAATCCCGCACCGGAAGGATTGGTGCAATCTAACGCAACCACTCCCGGATGCCCGCGCCTATAAAGACTACACAAATTGCGCTAATCCCGATTGCAATCCAGACGCTCGCTTTTTGGCGTTCTTCTTTCCTGAAGTAGCAATCCAAGTCAGGGCAAGAACTGCAAAACCGACGATCAGGTCGAACCCTGGACCGCTGTGTCCACCATGTGCGCGTTGCCAACAAGCCCATCCTGTATCATTTCTTACCGCCATGCACGCTGCGTTGGGATTTACAACTGGGGCCTCGGGCGGCCTTTGCCTTACACACCGACCGGAAATGGCTTCGGGCTGGACTCGTCGGTATTCGCACCACCGGTGCGCCAGCGTTCGAAGCGCCCTTGCAGCAGGCTCATCAGGCCTGTGTACCAATAGCCGACGACAAAGAGAATCAGAAACGGCGCGGTGAAGTAGTTGTGATTCGAGAAGGTGTAAAGAATCGCCAGGAAGAAGTAGGCGCCAAACGCAAGCTCGATCCAGGGAGCCAGCACGAGGCGTTTGCGATACTTTGCAGCCTGTGACTTTTCACCCTTCTTGGCCACTCGATACTTCGGCGTGCGCACAAAAGCGCTCTTAATACCGAAGAGGGCTTCCATTACCGCCTTTGTGTTTGTGACCGTAAGGCCGATTCCCAGAGCCATCAAAAATGGAAGATAGAGAAATGTCTTCATCCAGGTCTTGGGAAAGAGAACGCGCTGGCTCGCCACATAGAAGACTGCGATGGAGAACGACGATGCTGTGAAAAGCGGTACGTCGATCAGCAACATCTGAAACCATCCTTGATAGAAGCGGCAGATCATGGCCGGCATCAGCAAGGCGGACATGACGACCATCAGCGGATAGCTCATGTTGGCGGTCAGATGGTAGACAGATTCGATTTTGATGCGCCGCGGTTCTTTCGATCGAAAGATGATGGGCAGCAGCTTGATGCTGGTCTGGATGAGACCCTTGGCCCATCGTGCCTGCTGCGTTTTGAAGGCCGTCATCTCGATGGGAAGTTCGGAGGGGCATTCAACTTCCGGGAGATATTTAAATTTCCAACCGGCCATCTGCGAGCGATAACTCAGGTCCGTATCTTCAGTGAGTGTGTCATGTTGCCAGCCGCCGCCATCGAAAATGGCCTGGCGCCGCCAAATACCGGCCGTGCCGTTGAAGTTGAAGAAGTCTCCGGAGCGCGAGCGCGCACCGTGCTCCAGGATGAAGTGGCCGTCGAGCAGGATGGCTTCAATCTGGGTCAACATGCTGTAGTCGCGATTCAGGTAGGTCCAGCGCGTTTGCACCATGCCGATCTTCGGATCGGAAAAGTGATGAATCACCTTCATGAGCCAGTCGGGCGGTGGAACAAAATCTGCGTCGAAGATGGCGACATATTCGCCTTTGGCCACCTTCAGTCCCGCGTCCAGTGCCCCGGCTTTGAAGCCATAGCGATTGGTCCGGTGAATGTAGACAATTGGATGACCGAGCGCCGCATAGCGATCGACGAGGGCCGAAGCCACCTGTGTCGTCTCGTCGGTCGAATCGTCGAGCACCTGGATCTCCAGCTTTTCGCGCGGATATTCCATGGCGCAGATGGCCTCAAGCAACCGATCGATGACGAATTGCTCATTAAAGATGGGTAACTGCACAGTGACCCGAGGCAGTTCGGCAAACTGCTTCGGGGGATGCGGATCATAATTCTTGCGGTATTTGCGGTAGAGATAGACGAGGGTATAACGGTGTACTCCGTAGATCGACAACACGATCATCACCGCGAAATAGGGAATGAGCAGAGCCAGGTCAAACCAGTTCCAGTGGTAGGTCACTGTTGAGAACGGGTCAGTGAACAACATCTTCAGTTGATGACGCAGGGGGCTCTGCGGGGCAAATGCCAGGTAGACGGCCGCACGTTGCGACAGCTCGCCAAGCGGGCCGGACAGGCAATCTATGCAGTCAGCAAGCGAGGCGAACAGGGTAAAACCTCCATATATGGATCAAAGTCTATTGTAAGCGACGGGTAGAAAGGCTGAGCGGCGCGTGGGGCAGTTGCGGGGCTCTCCGCCCTTGGCGTAAGGTGGGCTCAGTCAGGAGAATCAAGCCTTCATGTCGACCGTCGCGAGTTTGCCTATCGTAGCCGCTGCAGGTGGGAGTTTCCTGATCGAGTCTCGGACGCCCGCGGAGACCTTTACGCCCGAGGATTTGAACGAAGAGCAGCGCCAGTTTGCCTCGACGGCCGCACAGTTTGCACGCGAGGAGATTCTGCCCGCTTCGGCGGAGATTGAAGCGAAGAAAACGGGCGTGCTGCCGGCACTGATGAGGAAGGCAGGAGACCTCGGATTTACGGGGATCGAGATCCCCGAAGAATACGGTGGGATGGGGCTGGACAAGATCAGTTCGACCGTCATCACCGACCACCTATCGGTGCTCGCCAGTTTCTCCACGGCGTTCGGCGCCCAGGTCGGCATCGGCACTTTGCCGCTGGTTTGGTACGGGACCGGAGAGCAAAAGCGACGCTATCTGCCCAAGTTGGCGACAGCGGAATGGATCAGCGCCTATTGTTTGTCCGAATCCACGTCGGGCTCAGACGCGATGAATATCCGCACGCGGGCGACTCTCTCCGCCGATGGGGAAACCTTCACGTTGAACGGCGAAAAAATGTGGACCACGAATGGCGGCATCGCGGACCTTTACACGGTGTTTGCAAAGATAGACGGCGAGAAGTTCTCTGCGTTTCTCGTCGAGCGGACTTCGCCTGGATTGAAGATCGGCGCCGAGGAGCACAAGCTCGGAATTCGCGGCTCCTCCACGTGTCCCGTGATTTTGGATAACTGCACGATCCCGGCAACGAATTTGCTGGGCGAGGCTGGCAAAGGACACCACATTGCGTTCAACGTTCTCAATGTCGGGCGATTCAAGCTGGGAGTGGCATGCGTCGGCGGAGCGCGGCACGCGCTGGCTCACATGATTCGCTATGCCAAAGAGCGCAAGGCATTCGGCAAGTCGATCTCCGAGTTCGGACTGATCCAGCGGAAGATTTCCGCCTGCGCGACGCAGCTCTATGCGGCCGAAAGCATGGTGTATCGCACCGCGGGCCTGATGGATGCGGGTCTGGAAGCGCTGGGTGAGAAACGGCACGAGCCCCGCGAGATTCAGAAGCGCATCGAGGAATATGCCGTCGAGTGCTCCATTCTGAAGGTTTACGGGTCGGAAATGCTCACGCTTGTAGCGGACGAACTGGTTGCAACCATGGGCGGTTATGGCTATGTTGAGGAATATCCTGCGGAGCGCACGTATCGCGATGCGCGCATCAACCGCATCTTTGAAGGGACGAACGAAATCAACCGGCTGATTATCACGGGCTGGTTGATGAAGCGTGCGCTCAAGGGCGAGTTGCCGCTGTTGGGCGCGATCAAGAAAGTTATGGACGAAGTGATGCAGCCGCCTTCGTTCGACTCTGGCGATGTTGCAGGCGATGTGCTGTCGCGTGAAACTGAAGTGCTTGGCGCGCTAAAGAAGGTGGCGCTTTTTGCCGCGGGTGTGGCCAGCCAGCGATACATGAACGCATTGCAGGATCAGCAGGAAGTGATGGCCGATTTAGCGGACATCATCGGACAGGTCTACGCGTTCGAATCGGCATTATTGCGAGCACGCAAATTGGCGGTGGCACGAAAAAACTCCGCCGATGTGGCTGCTGCCATGACCGCATTGCTCGCCGACGACAGCATGGGTCTGGCCGAACAGGCGGCGCGGCGCATACTTGCTGCCTGCGCCGACGGCGACATGCTTCGCACGCAGCTGGCAATTCTTCGCAGGCTCGCGAAGTTTAATCCTGCGAACGTGGTCGGTGTGAGCCGGACGATCGCTCAGCACTGTATTCAGGCGGAGCGCTATCCGATGTAGTCAGGGTTTGAGCCGCTTGAGGTTCTTGCAGCCTTCGTCATAGCCGCCTTCGCATGCCTTGTGAAAAAGCTCCTCGGCCTGGTGCAGGTCTTTGGCGACGCCGGTTCCGCTCTCGTAGAGTAAGCCAAGATTGGAGCACCCTCTTGCGATGCCGCCATCGCATGCCTTGCGCGCCAGAAGCGCCGATTGCGCGGCATCTTTCGAGACACCTGAGCCATTGAAATAGAGAACTGCGAGATAGTTGCATCCATCGACGTTGCCGCCGTCGCAACCTTTTCGATAGAGCGCCGCTGCTTCGGTATCGTTTCTGGCAATACCGAGACCTCTGCCGTAAGCGACTCCGAGGTTGGTGCAGCCGGATGGATTTCCGGCGTCGCAGGATTTCTTAAACAGCGCGAGGGCCCGCACATCGTCTTTGGGCAATGCGCTGCCTTCCTGGTAAAAGCGGCCTAATGCATCGCAGGCGGCAGCATAGCCGGCATCGCAGGATTTTTGGATGAATGTGGCCGCCTGCACCGCGTCTTTGGCCAAGCCCATTCCGGCGAGATACATGTTGCCAATGTAAAAGCAACCCTGAGCGTCCGCGCCGTCGCAAGCCTTGCGCAACAAGGTGGCAGCCTGGCTCAGATCTTTTGCGATTCCCTTGCCGCTTGCATATGCCAGGCCGAGACTTGTGCAACCAGACGCAAGTCCTCCTTCACATGCTTTGCGATAGAAGGAGGCAGCCTGGCGAGAGTCCATTCCAACACCCTTGCCGTTCTCGTACATGTTGGCAAGGTTTTCGCAGCCCAGCGGTTCAGAGCCCTCGCAGGCCTTGCTGTACAGCTCGACCGCTTCCTGCTCATCCTTGCCGACACCAATACCGTTCTCATGCATCAAGCCGAGATCGCTGCATCCGTGCATGTTGCCGCCATCGCAAGCCTTGCGGAACAGGGCGACTGCCTCGCGATCGTCTCGGGCTATGCCGAAGCCGTTCCGGTAGAGCAAGCCAAGGGTGGTGCAGGCGGCTGCGACACCGCCCTCACAGGCGAAGTGGAGCAGAGGAGTGGCGTCGCCATACCGATGCTGCTTGACCAGGTCGTCTCCGCGGCCGAATGCGAAGGCGGGGCTCATCGCGCTGGTGTCGACGGTCGCATCGGAAGAAGACGAGGCATTGCGCGGAGAGCTGGGAGGCGCGGAGGCGCCGCGTGGGTTCGAGGCAACTGAAGCGGGCGCAAATGCAGGCGCGGGCGGTGCAGGCGCAACTAGGCGCGCGAAGACGAAATCGCCCTCGTCGTGGTCGGAGTTGCGGATGATGGAGTATTGCGGAAGCTGCTCGGAGCGTCCGGCCACCTGCTGCCGGACGTAACCGTAGAACAGATCGCTGGCCGTGAACATGGGTTGGTCGGCGGTTTCAAGGGCGCGCAAAACGGCGTAGGCGAAGACGGAATGACCGTTGCTGCCGCTGTCGGAAACAGGTTCGTCGCCGCCGCTGGCCATCAGGGTGCGCGAGCGGGAGCGCAGCATCCGGTTGAGGAAGGCTGCCTGGCCATCGCTGGGAACGGGCGTGTTGGCATCGCGCGTAAGCGCTCCAGAGTAGCAACTGTCCGAGACGATCAGCACGTGGCGCGAGGGAAGTACGCGCACACCGGTCGTCAGGTCATCGGCAATGATGCGATTGGGGCTTGTGCCGGAGTCGGCATCGACGGGCAGCCAATAGGCCTTCTGGGCTTCGCGGTCTGAAACTCCGTGGCCGGCGTAGTAGATCAGCAGGCTGTCGTTTTCGCCGAGCGTGTTGCGGTACTTGCTGAGCGCGTCGAGGATATTGAAGCGGGTTGCGTTCTGGTCCAGCAGGTAAACAACCTTGAAACCGTATCGGTCGTGGAGGAGGTTGCCGACCGCCTTCGCGTCGCCGACCGCTGTCTTGAGTGTCGCCAGAGGCGATTGGTAGTTGTCGATGCCGATGACGAGCGCGTAGTAATTGCCGGCTGTTCCTCCCGTCTGCGTTTGTTGAATGGGATCAAGGCCTCGGGTTTGAGCCATTGCGGCGGGGATTGCGAACAAGAGCGGGAAGAGGGCAATCGTTAGGCGGATTGCGGCAAGAAGGCTTTGGCCGGAGCGAACCCGGGCCAAAGCAACCGGCCGGTTCAATGCTTCGAACGATGGGCTCAGACGAATCAGCGCCACTCTGTTCCCTTTGCGGAGCGGAAAGTCGCCCCTTGCAACGCTTGCGGGGAATGCGCCTGGGGCTGCGCAATTCTACCTAATTTCGGAAGGGAAACGCTGCTTTCTTTGGTGTGGTCCGTCGCGCGGAGGGCTTGTGCCAATCCCGGCGACGGGCTGACAGATCTGTGGGGCTCGGATTGTCTGCAGGACCTCGTTGCACCTCTGCGTTCGGTGCGTTTCGACGCGATGGGGGATGCCCTCACCCAGAAATTAGCAAACCGGTGACAAGCGGGTGACATCTTCGGGTCGCGACTCGGCCTACGATCACGAGCTGAGAGGCCAGAGAAGGTACCGTGCCCAGTTGCTCCGACCGGCCCCCCCTCGGCTCCTGAATTTCCCATGGAGGGTGAAATATGCTGGTTCACAGGATCGTAGCCGCCGCTTGCTTCGGCGTGGTTCTTCTCATGCATTCGGCCCCCGCCGAAGCACAATATCGCCTCACCAACCTGGTGTCGAATCAACTCGATTCGCATGCCCCCACCATCGATCCTCTGCTAGCCAATCCCTGGGGATTAGCTCGGAGCGCCGGTTCGCCCTGGTGGATCAGCGATAACGACACCGGCTGGTCGACTCTCTATAACGCAGCAGGAACACAAACGAAACTCTGGGTTGTCATTCCCACCGCCGGAAACGGACCGGTCGAGCCGACAGGCACAAACGGCCCCGGCACACCGACGGGCATCGTTGCCAACGCATCGAAGACGGATTTCCTGGTTTCAGGCGCGGCCTCGTCTTTCATCTTTGCCACGCTCGATGGCACCATCAGCGCCTGGCCCGGCACGAACAAGAACCTCGCGACCCTCGTAGTGGATAACTCGGCCAGCAAGGCGAGTTACACCGGCCTGGCCATCACCAGCAACGCTTCAGGCAATTTCCTCTACGCGGCAGACGCCACCAATAATCACATCGATATGTTCGACGGCAACTTCCACCTGATGCAGTCGTTTGGAGACCCGGCGATCCCATCCACCTTCTCGGTATTCGGCGTCCAGGACATCAATGGCATGGTCTACGTCACCTATGCCGTGCCGGGCGTTGGAGCCGGTGGCTACGTCGACATCTTCAAGGAGGACGGCACCTTCGTGAAGACACTGATCCAGGGATTGCCGCTCAATCAAGCCTGGGGGATTGCCCTCGCTCCCAGCAATTTTGGGCCGCTGAGCAATACGCTGCTGATTTCAAACAACTCCGTCGACGGCACCATCAACGGGTTCAATCCGACAACCGGTAATTTCGTCGGTACGATCAGAGACGAGCGCGGGAGGAAAATTGTCCTCAACAACCTCTGGGGCGTTGCCTTCGGCGGTGGCACCACAAACAATGGAGCAGCCAACGAGCTGTTCGTCACCGTCGGTCAAGGGATTGGCACCAATGAATTGGCGGGTACCTTTGCATCCATCGTCTTCAAGCCGTATTGACGAAAAACTTGAGAGGATGACGGAACCCAGGGCACGACACCGGGGCCCTCAGCGTCAGGGGCCCCGGGCGTCTAGAGAGCCCGCTTGTACTCCTCTATTTCTCGCTTTGCAGGACGCGCACCGAAATCACCCGGCCCAGCTTTCTGGCGAACTGTGAAAACAGTGGCTACCAGGGTACCGGCCAGTTTGCGTTGACGATGTTCGCAGCGTTGGCGGTGCCGATGCCGGAGGTGAAATCCCATCCGACTCCGGCGCTGTACGCCGGCCTCGGAGCGAAGTTGGACGTAGAGAGAACCCCGTAGGTGCCGCCGTCGATGAAACAGTTCGTCGCTGTGGAGGACGGATGTTTGCCGCCGGTGACAACTGCCTGACAGGCGCCGACGTTGTCGCCCTGCGTCACGTCGTTGAAGAGGCAGTATCTGCCGATTGCGTTGCCCAGTGAAGAGTTGCACGAGGCATTGCCGAATCTTCCATACTCGTTGGCGGCCAGACCGTACAAAACGGTATTCGAATTACCCCAGCGTTGACCTGTCTTTTGGTTCACCAGCGCCTGAATTCCCGCCCAGATGGGACTGGAGACCGAAGTGCCACCAAATCCGGCCCAGGTGGAGGGATCGCCGGAGCAAGGCGTAAAGCCGGAATCGCCCGTGGGGTCGGAAATACAGACAGCATAGTAGTCGCCCCAGAACCCATTGGACGCAAAGAGAGAGACATCGGGGATATCGCGTACCCCGTCATCGGGAACGCCCACCAGATTTTGCCAGTAAGGCTTGGCATAACCCCTGCAACTCCCGCTCACGATTCCAGCTGAAGTTGGATTGCCAATGGCACAACCGCTGGGGCCACCGCTGCCGCCGACCGCGTTCAACAGT
Organism: uncultured Occallatibacter sp.; assembly: GCA_964487345.1. Taxonomy (GTDB): domain Bacteria; phylum Acidobacteriota; class Terriglobia; order Terriglobales; family Acidobacteriaceae; genus Telmatobacter. The sequence goes on from CAZAQN010000038.1 coordinate 27,169, forward strand.
GCGCCCTCTTCCGCTTCGGGTAAAAAGTCGAGAACGTTGTTGCAGGCGCTGTCCGGTCCATAGGTCGTAAACGGAGCACCAACGTACGAGACAAAAAGGCTGCCTGCGCAGGAGTCGTTCCAGGGAATTTCAGGGATATAAGACACAGCGGACTGGAAGTTGGGCCCGTTGGTCGAATTGAAGTAGGTTCCGGGAGTGCCGAGAGGAATGTAACCGAAGTCGGTCCCGCCCACGGAAATATTGTAGGGCGTTGAAGTCCAACCACTGACGCCGATGCCGTAGGTTGACACATTGCCGTTAGCCGCACTGGACGCGTCTTCATCCCCCGAGGAGACAAACACAGATACGCCCTCAGCGGCCGCGGACTCGTAAAGCTGATAGATATAAAGGTTCTCAGCCGTGCCGTTCTGCGCTTCTGCCTCACCGTAGCTGATGCTGACGACGGGGGGTGGATTTCTTTCCTCAAGCAAGTTGGCAAGGGCGAAGAAACCGCCGAACTGGGTTTCCGTATCCGCGCAGGCTGCGTTGACGATGGCCGCATTGGGAGCGGCGGCTGTGGACCAGTCGACATCGATAGCTGCTTCAATGTCGTCTCCCGCGTTCTCTCCGGTCCCGCCGTTCAGCCCGACTCCGGGGTTCTTGCATGTGTTCGAGCCCGTGGGGTTCACCTGTGTGAGCGTGCCAAAGGGATAGATATCGAGGCCGAGGACCTTGCGGAAGGTTGCCCAGTCGCCGGCGCTATATTGATTGGTGTCTTCGATCAGGACGATGGTCTGTCCCTTCCCTGTGATCCCCGCCTTGAATAGCGGATTGAAGTTGTAGATGGTTGCCAGATCGGCAGCGCCGAGATAGGCGACGAAGCCGCCTGTTGCAACTCCCTTTCTCCCGGTGTCGCGGCGCACATTCTGCGCGTGCGGCATAAAGTCATTCAGCTTCGCAACGCCGGCGACCACTGGAGCCAGTGCAGCCGGTATTTCAGGATCGTTGTAGTTGGCTAGATGTGCTTTGCCGTTCACGCTCAAATTGTGCAGAGGAGCATGGAATGCGTTGGCCACTTGCCCAGCAGTCCCCGAAAACTCAATGACCGTTGCATCGGGAGACACGGAGTTGATCTTGAAGCCCTCCGAGGTGAGCCAATCCTTGACGACGTCGATATCCTCAGGTGCGGGACCGAAAAGAGCGCCAATCTTTTCGTTGCTGAGCCACTGATGGAAGGTGGGCGATGCCGGATCATGGAGCCCAGCAATATATTGGCCAAAAGCCTTCTCTGCCGCGGGAGAACGTTGCAGCACCAACTGCAAGGCGCTTAGCGGAGTGGCGGCGTCCGCGATTCCTCGATCGTTCGCGGCAATTGCCTCGGAACGCGTGTTGCCCGCCAAGATTACCCGTTGCGCATCGTCGATGGGCCTGACGATCCGTGCGGTTTGGGTTTGGCCGGTTGCACTCGCCACCAGACTCAGCGAAACGGTCAGCGGCAAGAGCGCGCAAACCAAGGTCGAGGGAAAACGCTTCATGAAGGGGGCTCCTGAGGGGGAGGCTCTGAGAGTGTCACCCAGTCTATCTCAGGGAACTCGATATCCGTAACCGAAATTACGACAGACGGATGGAGTGTAAATCCTCTAGGGTGCCGGCTTCTCGCCTCGCGTGATCTTTGCCAGCTGGCGAAAAGAGAAGAACCCGCAAACCGCCCCGACGCCCACCCACCACCACCAACCCTGCTCGCCCGACGATTCCCGCAGATGCCACGTCTGGAACGGCCCGGTCAGCATATCCAGTTCCAACAACTTCCTGTTGTAGGCGACGTAGCGCACTCGCGCCCGTTCGCCCTGTACCAACCCCGGACCGGTGTACCTGCACCGGATCAGAACGGCCTGACCGGCGGCATCCGTAACCATAAACCGGGTCGACTGATCTTCGCTGCTAAACAGTTCGTGAATGGCCCACAAATTTCCCTCGACCACGAGCCGTGGCGAGTTGTGGATAAGCTCATAGTTCGCCAACCCAAACGCAACCAGGGCACAACCGATCAGACAGAGTCCCCAACCCCGCCAAAGCGCCCGTTGCCTCGGCGAAAGGCTGGTCCTGTTCCCGCAGATCGCCACCACGACGGCCGGGATCAACAACGAGAAAAAGCTGACGCCGAGAATGTCTTCCGTTCGCACAGTTCGCCTTTCGATAAGACGTCTACCGGTAGCGCTGACAGTTTGCCATGCTGGAAAAAGGGTCCTCAAACAAACTCATCCTGAATCGCGAGGATCTGCTTTGAACTTCCCCACAGCAGTGTCACCCTGAGAGCCCGCGTGCTTAGTGTCAGCGGGCGTTATCTTAGCGAACACCAAAAGAGACGGCCCCCAGTTTTGGGAGCCGTCCCGAGGAAAGAATAAACGCCGGGGCAGTTAGAAGAGGAACGGAAGTGGCGTGATCCCTTCGATCTGCACTGCCTTCAGTTCGTTGGGGTCGAGGCCCAGAGCTTGAAGCACAGTGGGCGCGACCTGTTGGTTGAGAACGTAAGTTTTCACATGCCTGGGCGCGAAGTCTGGCATGGAGAACAGCAGCGCCACATGCGTATCGTCCTCGTTGAGGCCGCCGTGCTCGGCGATCTTTGAGCCGCCTGTGAAGATGACGCCGGTGTTGACCTTGAGGATGATGTCCGGTGTGCGCGGATCATGCAACGGACTGTTGAATTTTTCCTGGAGTGCCGGGCCCGCGAAAATCTCCTGGATGCCGAGAGTGGCCTGGTTTGCCGGTGTGCTGAGCTGTTGAGCGATCTCCGCGGCTTGCGAAGAGTCGTTCAGCCAGATCAGCGAGCCATCGTCGGAGATGTCAAAGGCCTCGCCGGAAGCAATCGTATTGATCAAGGTTGCGGGCTGCCCGCCGCCAATCCCAACCCTCTTGCTCTGATCGATGGGCGACTGGCCGTGCTTTGCGCCGATGATGATGAGCGTTTCGTCATAAATGCCTGCTTTTTTCAGCGCGCTGACCATCTCCCCAAGAGAGGTATCCACGAACTCCAACTCGCTGAGCAGTCCTGCTGAAGGCGTTCCAAGCACATCGAGATAGCCATCGCCCGCCAATTTTTCGCCTACGCTGACGGACTGAAAGTTGGTGCCGAACAACGCTGGGATGGGCGCGCGCTGGGATCCATCGTGTGTGTAGCCATTGATCTCATTGAGCACTGCCTGGACGTGGGTCTGATCGTAGCACTGGATGACTTTCAGATCGTTTGTCCAGCCATCGTCGGGAGTCGTGTCGGGCGCGGGCACCGGGGTGCAGCCGGGAAATGGCAAGGCAACAGGGATCGAGTTGATCTCAGGACCAAAGAAGTCATCAACACCCTGGCCGCTCGGACCATTGGTCCATTCATACGCGGGATGCTTGTCGGTCCAGGCCGTGTAACCTCCGTGGGCCTTCACCACCTCAAAGATGGTGTTCACGCGGAGATATTCATGCGGATAGACGGGGGCACAACCACGATTGGGATCGCGGGGCAGAAAATTCGGATCGATCGATCCATAGAGCTTGGTCAAATCCGTGTCGATCGATTCGTCGTACTCCGTGATGGTGCCGATTTGCCCTGGGCACGGACCGCCGGGGGCGCCCACATACGCGAGGTACGGCGTGGTGAGAGCCGGCGGAGAGAGCTTGCGGTTATAGGTGACGTCGTACCAGAACCCGGCAGTCGTCGGCGATCCGCCGGTAACCAAAGCGGAGAGTCCGGGAAAGGAGTCGGACGGCTGCGAGGTGGCAGCGTTGTCGAAGGTAACGCCATGCGAACTCAGTTGCGCAAGAGTCGATTGCGGGTGGCTGCTGACATAGTTCGTGAGGTCGAGAGCGTGCAGGCCGTCGACGCTGATCAGCAAAACGTGCTTGACCTTCTGTCTGGAGTCAGAGTCCTGTGCCCGCAGAGTCGCGGAGAGGGAAAGAAGGATCAGAAGCAAGGGGAAGCCGCGTGCAAACATCTTCATTAGGTTGTTCCTCGTGAGAAATGAAAGTGCGGTGCAATTAGGCTGCTTCGAGGATGAGAACCCCATGACGCTAGGTTGAAAAGGAGATGAACAATAAGGATGGCCTGTGGAACTGCGGCCGGCCCGTTCACCGACACACAGCACGGGCGACCTTCGTTGCAAACAATTACAGACTCCCAGCGCACTGCCCGGAATCTGGGGGTATAAATCCCCGTCCTAGCACCTGCTAGTCGGCCTCCGTTAATGATTTTCCATTTGTTCTCCATGTAGGGATTTAGGTGTGGGTTGGGAAAGGTAGTATTTACCCCTCAATTCCCGCACTTGTTTCTTTTGCTTCATGCGACTGAGAACTGAATAGACGTATGCTCGTGGCACTTGATCTTGGAGCTTTTGCCATATGGTGACTGGGCGCAGACCGCCGGGATTTTGCTGCAAAATATCTCTGATCAAGCGGGTCTTGTTGATCTCAGTAACTATCTCGCCGTTCTCGAGAATCAAAACGGTATTTGGCATTGACTCACGGGCGATTAAGTTGTTTGCGGTTCCATTCGTCCGCTCAGCCGTTTCTTGCTGTTCTCGCCGAGTTTCCGCATTTACAGCGTTGGCCCAACTATTTACTTCCTGTGCAAGTTGAACGTGATCCTGTTGCGCACGCAGGAGTGCAGCTTGAACCGGTGCCATTCGGCTCTGCGCATCAGCCAGACGCGCTTTCAGTGTCTCAAGAAACTCACTCATCCCCAAATCCTCAGACTTCGCTCCAATATATCATCCTCTCACTATTTCCTGCAATTAATGATAGGGGAGGTGCAAGCATGAGAGGTCTGCGATTCTCTTTGTCTTCGTTGCGAGGGTGATATGGATATGCTTTATTTTCATGGCTTTAGATATTCGATTCGCTTGTCTAACAGGGCAGACCTGCGTAATCTTAACTAGTACGTGGTTTCGTATTTCGTTCGATTACGCGGGAGGTGTGACATTCCAGTTGCTATGAGCAGGAAAAGAATAGAAGGCGTTCGCTGGATCTCCCAAAAGGAAATGGAGTCAATCGTCGCGAAGCGGGCTCGTGCTGTACTTAATGTGAGCACTGCGACCTTTTTAAGAAATCGCGCGCGCGGGAAATATAAGAAGATGGACGCGGACGACTGCCCAGGCCTGGTGGAGCTGGCGATTATTGCCCCGAGTCCGAAGGCAGCCAGGCGTGCCCGGAAAAAGTCCTAAGGAAGCCAGCGAGAACTTCATCTCGTATATCCGCGAAACGCTGAATTGTGTCACGCGGCAAGAGATTCTGGCCTACCAAGAATCAGACCGTCTCCACAAATTTCTGTTTAAAACCCCTGCTCCTGTTACAGCCAAGAACGGGAGCAGGTTTTTCATTCAAATCAACCAAACCTTTACTATTATTCCGACAGAAGAAGAGATGTTTAAGGCACATAGCCGAGAATATAGCTACATCTTCTCCAACGATGCCACACCAAGCGGAATAATCGCGTACCACTGGCATCCCCACGAGTCCAACCTTCACGACCCTCATCTGCATATCCACATTACACAAAATCTGGGGTATCCGGAAATAGAGAGAAGGATTTCGCGGGCGCACTTTCCCACCTCGCGGGTTTGTATTGAGGACTTCGTGCTTCTTCTCATCAAGTATTACGATATTCAGCCGATACTTGATGGCGGGAAATGGAGCCGGATACTCAGGAAGAATAAGAAGGCTTTTTCGAATCAGGCCACATGGTTCGTGGCTCACAACGAATAGTTGGTTCGCCGTATAATTCTCGGCACTATGAATAACAAGGCAATCGATGAACTTCTCAGCGTTTTACATCAGATCGGTGCTGATGTGCACGAAACCAAGCTCAAAGTCGCTGCGATAGAGGCAGCGATGAAGGCCTCGAATCCTCATCTCTATTCTCAGTATGTTCGAGACCTTGGAGACCACAGGAAGGCGAACGAGGGACGTTCAGTGGCCCTAGCAGAAGGCGAAGCTTACGGCAGGCTCCGATCAGCCCTAAATCTGGATCAGATTCCGCAGAAGAACTAGCCAGATACTGCCCTGTCACGGCACTTTCAGAATCACTCTTGACCTACTCTGTGTCAACTCCATAATCATCCAGCTAAGTCAAATGGGCAGAGATATTTAACAAGAAACGAGGGGAGGGATATACCAGGGTATATCCTCGGACACGCCCGCAGGCCCACCGGCCGCTCAGACTTTGGAATAGTCCATGTTGTCGAGATCGGCGATCATTCCGGGCTGTGCTGTCGGGCGCCATCCCAGCCGTTGCTGCGTGAGCGCACTCGAAGCCGCGCAGTCCAAGCCTGCAAACATTCCGAGCCAGCCAAAATGTTCGGCTGCTTCCTCGGGTGACTTGGAAACGACCGGCACCTTGAGTCCTCGGCCGATTGCTTCAGCAATGTCCCGGACCGGAACGCCCTCTTCGGCGATGGCGTGATACCGAGCTCCGCTGTTGTCCTCCGCAGCGCCCTTCTCGAGTGCCATGCGATAGAGGTGGGCAGCATCGACCAAGTGCACGGCGGGCCAGCGATTGAGGCCGTCTCCGACGTAGGCCGAGACACCCTTCTCGCGAGCGATCGCAATCGCGTAGGTGACGAGACCTTGCTTGTGCGTGTCGTGAACCTGTGGCAAGCGCACCACCGAGGCGCGCACGCCCTGCGCCGCGAGCGCAAGCGCTGCCGGCTCTGAAAAGCGCGGAGTCATCGGAGGAGGCGTATCGTCCTCAGTTGCGATACGGCCAGGCGCCAGCAGTGCGATCCCGGCGGTGACGATCAGCGGCCGGTCGGAACCGGCGAGCGCGGCGCCGAGAGCCTCGATGGCGCGCTTGTCAATGGCGCAGTTGGCTTCGAACTTCGAGAAGTCGTGGATAAAGCCCAGGTGAAGCACTCCATCGGAGGCGGCTGCGCCCTTGCGCAGGCCCTCGAGGCCTTCGAGATCGCCGCGATGCACCTGCGCGCCGGCGGCGGTGAGAGATTTTGCGCCCGCATCGCTGCGAGCCAGTCCGAGCACCTGATGGCCTGCGTCGATGAGTTCCGGAATAAGGGCAGAACCAATGAAGCCTGTGGCTCCCGTGACGAAAACACGCATTTCGATTTCTCCTTTACTTCACTGCATGACCAAGTTTCATGGCCGTATTCGATTTCCGGACCGCATTCGCAGGCCGGGTATCCTTAAGATGGACGACCGCGAGATACGATCTATATTGAGAGTCCGTATTATCTTCGCAATCGTCTAATGCCCGTGAGATAGCTTATGGATCCGCTGTCCGATGTGTTGTCGCTGCTGAAACCGCGCAGTTATTCGGCGGGTGGTTTCGATGTGGGTGGGGATTTGTCGATTCAGTTCCCACGGCATGAGGGCATCAAATGCTACGCGGTCGTTTCCGGCGAGTGTTGGTTGGCCGTCGAAGGCGTTCCCGACGCGGTGCTCCTGAAGACGGGCGATTGCTTCCTGCTGCCGAGTGGGCGGCCTTTCCGCCTTGCAAGCGACTTGAGTTTGACGCCCATTGACGCTCGTACGATTTTTGCAAACAAGCGAAATGGCAGCGTTCATTCGTTCAATGGGGGTGGGGATTGTTTTATTGCCGGCGGGCACTTTGCGTTTGCCGGCAGCCACGCCGGGATCCTGCTGGGCGTGTTGCCGCCCATCGTGCATCTCCGGAAAGAGTCGGACAAGGCGGCGATGCGCTGGTCTCTGGAGCGGATGAGGGAGGAACTGCGCGAGTCGCAGCCGGGTGGATTTCTGGTGGCGCAGCAGCTCGCCTACCTGATGCTCGTGCAGGCTCTGCGGCTGCATCTGGCCGAAGGGTTGAAAGGCGGCGTTGGGTGGCTCTTCGCCCTGGCGGATCAACAGATGAGCGCGGCGATCACCGCAATGCACGACGAGCCGGGGCATGGCTGGACGATACAGAAACTGGCGGAACGTGCGGGCATGTCGCGATCGACCTTTGCGCTGAAATTCAAACAGACAGTCGGGGAGCCGCCGATGGAATATCTGACTCGCTGGCGCATGCTGCTGGCTGGGGACAAGGTCGCGAACTCAAGCGATCCCGTTTCCGCGATTGCCCGGTCGCTCGGCTATGAATCGGAAAGCGCCTTCAGCACAGCTTTCAAGAGGGTAATGGGTTGTTCGCCACGGCAGTATGGCAGGGCCGGCAAATCGGATTCGGGTTCACCTTCTACTTATCCTGGCGAGGGGGATACCGCCAGCGTCCATCAGGTCGAAGCTGCCAATCAACTCGAAGCCATCGCGGATTGATCTCGCGGTTGATTATGCGCGGTTGGCCCCCGGTGCTGGAATCCTGCGATCCCCTTGGGCTGCGGGGGCGAAGCGCCGGGTATTCGGATTCTCTGGATTTAGAAATGAAACGGCCCGCCTCTCGCGCGGAGAATGCGGGCCTGTTTTGTTTCGGAGGAAGGCTATGCTTTGGCGGAGGTGAGTTGGCCGAGATCGGCGGCCATTTTCTCGGTGGAGAAGGCTTCGAGAATGTCGCCTTCTTTCAGGTCGCCGTAGTTGGCGATACCGATGCCGCACTCCATGCCGTTGGTGACTTCGCGGGCGTCATCCTTGAAGCGCTTGAGCGAAGCGACTTTGCCTTTGTGGACCTGCTCGCCGTCGCGCATCACTTTGATTTCCGCGTCGCGACGGATTACGCCGTCTTGTACGCGGCAACCGGCGATGGTGCCGACCTTGGGAATTCTGAAGACGGTGAGCACTTCGGCGCGGCCGAGATAGCTTTCCTTGAACGTGGGATCAAGCAGACCCATCATGGCGAGGCGCATTTCATCCTGCAACTCGTAGATGATGGAGTGGAGGCGGATCTCAATGCCTTCCTGTTGCGCCAGCTCGGCGGCCTTGCGCTCGGGGCGCACGTTGAAGCCGATGATGATGGCGTTCGAGGCAGTTGCCAGATCCACGTCGCTTTCGGTGATGGACCCGACGCCGGAGCGGATGACCTTGACGCGCACTTTGTCAGTGGACATTCTGACCAGGGAATCGGCAAGCACTTCGACGGAGCCGGTGACGTCACCCTTGATGATGAGGGGCAGGTCTTTGACGCCGGCTGTGCGAATCTGCTCCGCCAGCCCTTCGAGTGAGACGCGTGAGCTTTTGGCAAGCTGCGCCTCGCGCTCCTTCATCTTGCGGTATTGCGCGATGCCCTTGGCCTTGTCTCGATCGGCAACGACGAGGAAGGTGTCGCCGGAGTCGGGCATGGCCTCGAGACCGAGCACGGCGACTGGCGTCGATGGGCCGGCTTCTTCGAGGGCGCGTCCGCGGTCGTCGAACATGGCGCGGACCTTGCCGAAGGTGTTGCCGACGATATAGCTGTCGTTGAGGTGCAGCGTGCCGTCCTGAACCAGGACGGTGGCGACGGCGCCGCGGCCGCGATCGAGCTGTGCTTCAAGCACGGAGCCGACAGCTTTGCGGGTCGGAGTGGCTTTAGGCGCCTTGATGTCGGAAACCAGGCAGATCATTTCGAGGAGCAGATCGAGATTGATGCGTTTCTTCGCGGAGACTTCGACGAAAACCGTGCCCTCGCCGCCGGCTGCCCATTCTTCCGGGATGAGTCCTCGGTCGGCAAGCTGCTTCTTGACGCGGTCGGGATTGGCCTCGGGCTTGTCGATTTTATTTACGGCAACAATGATCGGCACGTCTGCGGCCTTAGCGTGATCGATGGCTTCGAGGGTCTGCGGCATAACGCCGTCATCCGCGGCCACGACGATGACGACGATGTCCGTCACCTTGGCTCCGCGGGCGCGCATGCGCGTAAATGCCTCGTGGCCCGGGGTATCGAGGAAAACGATCTCGCGCCCGGAGGCCGGCGATCCTTCCTTGGTGAATCGGACTTTGTAGGCGCCGATGTGCTGCGTAATACCGCCAGCTTCGCCTGCTGCTACGTCGGTTTCACGGATGGCGTCGAGCAGGGAGGTTTTGCCGTGGTCGACGTGACCCATGACCGTGACCACAGGGGCACGGGGCACTTCGAGCTCGTTGGAGTTGGGTGCCTCAAGCACCTCTTCGATTGCCTGATTGGCCAGCTCTTCTTCGTAACTGATCACGGTGGCAGCTGCGCCAAACTTGGCTGCAACGTCCTTGACCATTTCGGCGTCGAGCGATTGGTTGACTGTGACGAAGACGCCGCGCATGAGCAGCATGGCGATTAGGTCCTTGGCGCGGATTTCGAGCTTTTCTGCCAGGTCCTTCACACTGATGCCCTCGGTCACCGTAATTTCGCGGGTGATGGGCAGCGGTTCTGTACTGAATTGTGGCGCACCGCCGAAGCGTGGCGGCGGCACAAAGCCCTTCATCGGGCCTTCCTTCGTCTTGGGATACTGCTGGCGACCGCCGCGGCCCCTGGCATTGCTGGCTCGTTGCGCACGTGGCGCTTCGCCTGGAGGCGGAGTTGTGCCGGGAGCGCCACCGAATCCGGGCCGTGCGCCGCCAAAACCACCTGGGCGCGGAGGGCCGCCGAAGCCTGGACGTGCCCCGAAGCCTGGACGAGCGCCTGGACCTCCGGGTCCGCCTGGCCCCGCGAAACCGCCAGGCGTGGTGCGCGTAGGATGTTTGGGGCGCGGACCGCCGGGGAATTGTCCCGGAGCGCCTTGACCTTGCGGAGGACGCGGAGTGAAGCCGCCGGCATTTGCGGGGCCTCCAGCGGGCCGTCGATCGAAGATGGGCCTTCCGCGCTGAATCACGCCGGGCTGAGCGAATGATGCAGAGGGAGCGTGGGCAGCCGGAACTCCCAGCGGCGCCTTGTAGACCGGCCTCGGCCCGGTTTGCGGCATCACGACCCGTCGAATTGGTGGCGGGGCTACATCGGGAACTCGCGATGCTACTGGTGCTGCGGCAACTGCTTCGGACGGCGCTGGAGCAGGTGTTTCAATGAATGAAGTTGGCGTATGAACTTTCTCAAGGGTTGGCGCGGAAGCGACGCTCATTATTGGAGGTTCCGTCGAAACCGCGGCCGTGACAGAAGGTAAAGGAGCTGAAGCAGCCTCGACGGCAACCGCTGCCGGTGCTATTGGCGCAGGTGGAGTCGTCTGCGGTTTGGCAGAGGGTGCGGGTTCTCCAATGTGTGCCTGTCCCTCACGAGCAGGGGATAGGACGGGGGGCTTGACCACCACGGCGACGGGAGGCGGGACAACGGCTACGGCCGGACGCACAGGAGCGACCACGGCAGGAGCCTTGGCGACAACCGGGCCGAGCGGAGGCTTGCTGGCAATGGCGCGGATTGCGGGCGGGGCGGTAACGATGGGAGGCGCCTGCCTGACCGGCGGCATAATCTTTCTGGGTTCAGGGCGAGTGGGCGCCGGAGGCGCAGACGCAGCGGGCGAGGCTGGCTTGGCCGGGGTTGCCGGTGCAGCAATAGGAGCCGGTCGAGACGGCGTCGACGGCCTTCTGGTAACGGCTTCGTCTTCCTGCTTTTTGGCCAGAATCGCTTTCATCACGTCGCCGGGCTTGGAGACGTGCGAGAGGTCAATCTTGGGTGCGACGGCCTGAGAGCTGCGCGAACTCGACCCGGAACCTGTGTGATTGCCCGCGCGCGCGGCAAACTGCCCGCGAACCTTCTCGGCTTCATTCTCTTCGAGCGAGCTGGAGTGGGTCTTGCCCGCTCCCAGGCCAAGCTCCGCCAACACGTCAAGAATCTGGCGGCTCTTGACTTCTAACTCTCGCGCGAGATCGTTGATTCGAACCTTACTCATCCGCCTCTTTTCAGAAATGCTGCCCAAAGCCGTTAGTTGCTCATAGCTACCTCATGGCTTGTGCTTGAACTTCCATTATCGCCTGAATCGCCTTGAAAAAAGCGGCGTATGTTACACGCCGACTTATTCGGCCTATTCATCGGTTTCGGTCTTGCCTTCTTCGTTCTCTTCCGCTTCCAGCTCAGACAACTCTGCCTCGTCGGCCGGCGGCACATTCTCGACCGCCAACTCGGCAGCTGTCAGGCTCTCTGTTTCCACTTCCGATTCCGCGTTTGCTTCGAGCTCTACTGTCGTGGCTTCTGAGACCTCGTCCTCCGCCTCCGCTGCTCGAACGCTCTCGGCTTCTTCAAGAACTTCCTGCGAGTTTTCGAGTTCCGCTTCAGCGGTTTCGGCGACCGGCTCAGCCGTTGCAATTTCCGATGAGCCTTCCGAGGGATTTTCGGTGTCGGCCGCGGCAGACTCCGCTGCTTCGCCTTCCGACGGTTCTTCGGTCGCGGAAGGCACATGGCCTTCTTCCCCTTCTTCGAAGTGGCCGAAGTAGTGGCGGACTGCCACACTGATGCGCTCCAATGTCTTCTCGCCGATGCCTGGAATTTCCTCGAGCTGCTCCGGCGTCATGTCGGCCAGGTTTTCAACCGTCGTGATGCCCGCAGCCACAAGCTTCTGAATGATTCCTTCGCCCAACTCCGTCACTTGCTCGATTGGGGTTGTGGGACCGCCTGAGAGCGCCTGCATCTGCTGCTCGACTTCCTGGCGCTTCTCTTCCTCGCTCTTGATGTCGATCTTCCATCCGAGAAGTTTCGCTGCCAGGCGAACGTTCTGGCCTTTTTTGCCGATGGCCAGCGACAATTGCGTATCGTCGACGATCACCTCGAGCTGCTTGTCAGTCAGATCGGCGATTGAGACGCGGCTGACCTTCGCCGGCTGCAGAGCCTTCTCGGCAAACGTGGTGATCTCTTCGCTGAATTCGATGATGTCAATTTTTTCGCCTCGTAGTTCGCGAATGATCGACTGCACGCGCATGCCCTTCATACCGACGCAGGCGCCCACAGGGTCCACATCTTTGTCGCGGCTTTGCACGGCGATCTTGGTGCGCTCGCCGGCTTCGCGCGCGATGGCGCGAATGACCACGGTGTTGTCGTATATCTCCGGCACCTCGGACTGGAAGAGATTCGACACCAGCTCCGGGGCGGCGCGAGAGACAATCACCTGCGGTCCCTTCGCGGCGCGGTCCACTTTGAGCA
>CAZAQN010000039.1:0-39445 GCA_964487345.1 uncultured Occallatibacter sp.
CCGTGGACGAGCCGTCGAAGGGTGACCTTCGTGCCCGCAGAGCGGTTAAATCTCTATAAAGCGGCAAGAGGCGGCGCAGTATAGGAACTAATGGAAGGCCGCAACATGCTTGATACCCGGTTTACCGCGATTGATTCGAGTCACTGGACCATCACCCGCGAGACAATCAAGCTAGGGGAAGTCACCCGCGACCAATACGGCGCCTTCAGCATGTCTCCGGCTCCGGGCCGTCTGTTTCGCTCGGATGACCTGGACAGCATCACTACCTTCATCCACACGGAGCACGACCGGGACGCCGCGACTTTGCTTCCCCCATCAGACGCTCCTTCGACTTTGGCGCCTGGGATTTTTCTCGTGCAGAAGGCCCCGCCGTCGCGCTAGGAAGCCTGTGGACAAGCAAGCCCAACATGCCTATTAAGGAATCAATCACTTACAGATTCCATTAGGCGCGTTGCTGTCCAAATCCAAACAGTTCACCGGCAGCGGCCTGAGATTTGTTCTCAGGCCGTCGTTGTTTTTGGGAGATGACGGAGCCGGGTAGGGGGTTCGTGCTTTCCCAGGTCTCAGAATCGAGGCCTGGAGCACCCCGCAAAACACGGAGGTAAGCAGATGTATTGGCTGCTCGACTAAAAGCGTTGCTGATACTCGCGGCTTATCCTTGTGAGTGCGGCAGCATAATCGAGGTATGTGTCTCGCTCGCTTACCCACTCAAACGGATAGGGAGGCTCATTCGTTGCCCGGAATTTGAGTATCAAGAATTCGTCGTATTTCTCAGCTACTGAGCGTAGACGCAATGTTGCTTCTGCCGCCTCTTGAATCGGATGCTTGAACTTTCCGCCGTCGGTACGATAACTTCGCTGACCCTCGTATCCCGTTGTCACTGCGGCGTGATTGATTCCTACAATGGCAACACAGATCGGTTTGCTGGACCCCGATCTGTATCTGAATTGTTGAGACTGATGCGCGAGATCGCTCTTAACTCTATCGATCTGCTTGATCATTGCTTTCAACAGAATCTTTACTTCGACGCCAATCTCGATCGTTGCCACCGGGCCTCTGGCCACCCGAAAACCCGGATCGACGAGTGGCTCCTCGCCAACGATAAGCTCGCCAAAGGTCCCATCTCCGCGTCGAGCTTCAACTCCTCTTCTTTTGTTGCTAGCATTTAACACTCGAGATTTGTTTGTGGCCGAAATAACGAACTTGTCCGAGGACCGCATCGCGCTAAGATCTTCATACAGATGCATCGCAACGAAATCGCCGAGATTGGATCGCCTATGTTCATACTTCACCCCGTTGAACAGCCCTTTGAATTCCTTCAGAAGGCGATACTCAGTCAAGGGTGACCTCAGCGCAGTCGGCTCCCGCCATCGTCCTGACTCGCGCTAGTGCGTTAACATTGCGTTCGGCTACCGCAAAGTAAGCTGGTTCGATCTCTATGCCGATCGAATTTCTCCCCGATTGGATGGCAGCGATCGTAGTTGATGCCGTCCCGAGGAATGGATCGAGCACCGTATCTCCGGCAAATGAAAATAGCTTGATTAAACGCTCTGCCACTTCGACGGGATAAGGGGCGGGATGTCCGCTCTTTGTGGAGGCCCCGGGCAAATCGGCCCAGATCGACCGCAACCAGCCTTGCATCTCCTCCTTTGTCAGCATCGAGAGTGCCTTCTGAAGAGGCTGCACAGACCGATAGGCTCCGCCCTTACGCAGCAAAAGGATGTACTCAGTATCATTTTTGACAATGGATCCTGGCTGGTACGGTTTCCCGTAAAAGCCTGCACCGTTTCCTTCGGATTCTGTTGCTCCGTTTGCAATCTTGTGCCACAGAATTGGCGTAAGCGAATCGAGCCCGAATCGCCGTGATCTGACCTGAATATCCGCGTGCAGCGGCATTACATAATGCCTTCCGCCTCGCTTCCTCGGGATACAAACGTCTCCCACAACGCAGCAGATCCTGCCGCCAGGAACAAGAACACGGACGCATTCGGCCCAAACTTTGTCCAACTCGTCTAGGAACGCTTCGTAGCCCTGAATATCACCCAATTGACTGCCATTGCCTGCAGCGTATTCCTTCAGGTTCCAATAAGGTGGAGAGGTCACTACCAAGTGCACTGACTGATCGGGAATCCAACGCATGTCTCTGGCATCCCCGAGATGAAGACGATGCCTCGTAACATGGAAGGGAGCTGGCCATGGCACCGTTCGAAAATGGCTGTTCGCTTCTCGGTAGACCTTTAGCGCCTCGGGAGTGTTGTCGTTAACAGGTAGTTGAAAGGAAACTCTGGCACGGCTCGTTACTTCAACGAAATCCGGAGTAGCGGATTTTTTTGGCGGCTCACTTGAAAACCCCTCCAACAGCATGCTCTTCTTGGTGTTTTGTCTCACGTGGCCGTCCCCATAACGAAAGTCTGAGGGGCTGGCGGCCACGAGCGCAAGCGGAAAACCCTGCATTAATTGCGACGGCACCAAGTTGGTCCATCGTTCCAAACCTGTCTCCGGTGGTACGGAATGAACGATCGTCCTCTTGATTCTCGAACCTCGACGCCTTAGTCCAATCCCAGCAGTGGTCTCGAGGGTTCAGCCCCATCTAACCATCCTCCGACGGATGGAAGCAACAGCGCCGCTAAGGTAAACTCAGGGACGAATGCGCGTCTTCGGGATCGATTGCGGGACTGAGATCACGGGCTTCGGCGTCGTGGAAACCTGCGAGTCCGCGCGCGAGGTCCGGCTGGTCTGTTGCGCACTGGGCGCGATTCATCTCGCAAAAGCAAAACCTCTCCCGGAGCGGCTGGCCCAGGTCTTTCGCGAGCTTACGGAAGAACTCGAACGCTGGCAGCCCGAGGTCGTCGCGGTCGAGGGAGTCTTTTACTCCGTGAATGCCAAATCCGCGTTGAAGCTGGGGCAGGTGCGGGGCGTGGCGCTGCTGGCGGCTGCGACCTACGGCGCGCCGGTCGCCGAATACGCACCCTTGCGCATTAAATCGAGTGTGGTCGGCTACGGGCTTGCGAAGAAAAATCAAGTGCAGTTCATGGTCGCCCGGCTGCTCCAGCTTGACAACGTGCCCGAGCCACCAGATGCTGCCGATGCGCTGGCTATCGCGATTTGTCATATCCATACTGCGCAAACGTTGCTGCAGCAAGGGGCCGCGCAATGAAGTGGCTGGGTCTGGCTTGGGCGTTGGCGGCTTTACAGGCTGCGGAAAAACTCGAAACCTCGACCCAATCCGACAATGGACATCCCTCCGCGGCTAAAGCCGTCATCAATCCGGTCGACTTATCGGCACGCTCGAAGACGCGACATATCCCCTGTAGAATGCATGGGGATATTTCCGTCGCCCCTCCGGGGCTTTCGGTTTTTCTTTGGCCTTTCCCAGGACTGCGCTTCGCTTGTCCTGGGCTATTCTCCTTCGGCCCCTCCGGGGCGGATGCCGCAGAGGCGTTTTCATCCCATTGGGTGAGCCGCAGGCTCATGGGGAGACGAGTCAACTCATACCCTTTCAAAACACTCCTCGCGATGACTTTTTCCGCAGCCTGCTTAGTCCTGCCCGTGTACGGGGACCCCGGTTCCGTCCTGAAGGTGGATTTCTCGAATCCAGGCCTCACTCCGTCTAAATGGACGCTGGTGTTGCATGCCGACGGAAGTGCACACTTCCACGCCGATTCCGGCGCCATTACGGCAGCGCAGCTGCACGTCATGGAACCCACGGCGGTGGACCGCGACGTTCAATTGAGCCAGCAATTCGCTGATCGCGTATTTGACACGGTTCATCATCACAATCTGCTCAATGAGGGATGTGAAAGCCATCTCAAGGTGGCCTTTCAGGGCTGGAAAAAGATGACCTATTCCGGCCCCGACGGCGATGGAAGCTGCGAGTTCAATTACTCCAAAAACAAAGACATCCAATCGCTTGGGGAATCGCTGGTAGCGGTGGCGGGAACAATCATCGAGGGTGCCCGATTGGAGCTGCTGCTGCAGCATGATCCGCTGGGTCTGGACAAAGAGATGGAGTACCTGAAAGAAGCCTCGAACGATGGGCGGCTGCAGCAGATGTGTGCCATCCACGGGATTCTGACCAGGCTCGTGGACGACCCCGAAGTGATGGAGCGGGTGCGGCGGCGGGCGCGTCTTTTGCTTGCAGAATCTTCGAAATAAGCTCTAGACAAGGGCAATTCGACGCGACTTTAATGGTGTTTCCCGTGTCCAATCTTATGTTGGCCCCCAATTGGAGCGCGCGGACGCGTTGCGAGGACATTGGGGAAGGGTGGGGCGCCATGAAGAGCAATTGGAGCGATTTAAGAAGTCAGCGGGTTGGGGCTCTCAGGTTGGCAGGCCTCGCTGCCGGAATTCTGGCGTTCAGTTCATGGGCGCTGGCCCAAGAGACGTCGCCGGCCGCTCCCCAAGCCGCGCCTCTGGGTGCGACTGTGGGCCAGCAAGCCGGTCCAAGTGCAAGAGCCGTACGGTTGAGCAGCGTGGATGGGCAGGTGCAGATCACGCAAGGCAATCAGGTCCTGGCTTCGCCTGCCTTGGCGAATACGCCTCTTTTTGAGGGAACCCAAATTTCAACTTCGGATGATGGGCGTGCCGAGATCCAGATGGAAGATGGCAGCGTTGCGCGCATTTCGCCCAACAGCTCTCTGACCCTCGGAACGCTGAGCCTGCAGGGAAACACCGCCGACACAGAGCTCGTTCTCAACAGCGGCCTCGCCTATTTCGAGATGCAAGGGGACACCCAGGCGAAACCCATGCGAGTTCGTTTTGGCGACGACGTGGTTACTTCGAGCGGCTACACAGTTCTCCGCATCAATCTGGATTACCCTCCCGGTGAAGTCGCGGTGTTCTCGGGCAACGTTCACGTGGAAGGCGGAACCTCGCTTGCGCTGGATTTGCACGGCGGCGAGAGTGTGAAGCTGAACGGGCCAGATTCGGGAAATTACGTGATGTCCGAAGCAATCGAGCCTGACTCGTGGGATACATGGAACTCCGATCGCGACCAGGCGCTGACCGCGCAGGAAGCCGGTCGCACGGAGGCAACGAACAGCGTTCCCAACAGCAGCAATCCAGCGTGGAGCGACCTGGACGCCAATGGGAACTGGTACAACGTACCGGGCCAGGGCTACGTCTGGTCCCCGTATGAAGCGGCGGGCGGGAACTGGGATCCGTATGGATGCGGCAGCTGGATGTGGACGCCGCGCTTCGGCTACATCTGGGTCTCCTGCGAGCCGTGGGGCTACATGCCTTACGCCTCCGGGACGTGGGGCTACTATGACGGCCTCGGCTGGGGATGGGCTCCGGGTCTTGGCGGTCCCTGGTGGGGTGGCGCGGGCTGGGGATTCAATTTTGGAACGTTGCCGGTGCATTATCGTCCGCCGCATCGGCCGATTGGTGGACCGCGGCCGGGAGGCGGCAGTCCGATCCGCGCGGGCGGCAGATATCAGCCGTATCCGGTGGTCGCGGTGAATCGCGTGTCGAATGGACTCGGAGGAGTTCCCGTGCACGTGAGGAATGCGCCGGTCACAATCGCGGGAAACACGGTGCAACCGCTCAGGGCATTGTCGGCGCGACCGGCGTACGGCGGGCAATTCGCGAACGGCGTGAATCGCGGTTCGGCCGGTTATAGTGGCAGCGGCGGCGTGCGCTACGGCTATGCGCAAGGATCGGGCGGACGCGTGAGCATGCCGCCTCCTTCGAGCGCTTATCGTCCCTCGACGACGCATTACGGCAACTACAGCGCACCCGCGCCGCATTATTCGGCGCCGAGTCGCCCGTCGTATAGCGCGCCACCGGCCAGTCATCCGTCCGGCGGAGGCGGTGCTCCCCATGGTGGAGGCGGTGGCGGTGGAGCGCACAAGTAAATAAATTGCAGGTGTTGTGCTTGTCGAGTGGGCCGCATCGAGGCAACGTTCTCCTGCGGTCCATTGTTTTTTTGGCCGACTTGAGCGACGGGCGAACCAACGCGCCTTACTTCACTTGAAGCTTCTTCCAGAGTTCAGCGAGCGCCTCAATGGGCAATGCTTCAGCGCGGGATTGCGGTTTGATGCCGGCGCTTGTCATTGCTTGGTCAACAATCTCGGGTGCAATGCCGGCCGCCCGCAAATTATTCGCCAGAGTCTTGCGCTTTTGCGCGAATGCAGTGCGGACGAAGGGCAGGAACCCGGTCTCGTCGACTTCGAGCGAACTGAACCGGGGAGCAAAGCGCCAGCGCACCACTGTGGAGTGCACTTCAGGCGGCGGTGAAAATGCTCCGGGCGGCAGCGTGAAGAGCCTTTCGACCGGCCCATACATCTGGACTGTCACGGACAGCAGCCCATAGTCGCGCGATCCCGGCTCGGCGGCAACACGGTCGGCCACTTCACGCTGCATCATCAAAACCGCGCGATCAAGCGCTGCATGGCTTGCCGCCAGCTTCAACAGAATCGGCGACGTGATGTAGTAAGGCAGATTCCCGACTACTGCCAGGCGCTTGCCGTCTTCGACAAGGACGGCGGAAAAGTCGAAGTCGAGCACATCTTGATTGACAACCGTGAGGCTCTCGGAAGAAAACTCGGCGCGCAGTTCTGAGGCGAGGTGTTGGTCCAATTCGATGGCAATCAAATTCCCGACGCGGGGGGCTAAGGCGTGCGTCAATACGCCTTGGCCTGGTCCGATTTCGACGACCGTTTCACGGGAACAATCTCCCAGTGCCGCGACGATCCGCTGGACGGCTTGCGCATCGCGAAGAAAGTTTTGGCCGAGCTTAGGTTTGGCGGGCATGGGCAATCACGATGGTAGACGACGCGGACGATCTAAGGGACGTGCTGCGATTCAGCCCTGCATGTGCTCGCAGGAATCTATGCCTCGTTCTTCAGCACGGCGAGATGGAAATGCCTTCGCAGGACGAAACCGAGTGCTTCATACACGCGGATTGCCGCGTGGTTGTCGGCGAAAGAGTGCAGAAAAGGAGTGTCGCCGTCGCGCACTATCTCTTCCATGACTGCGGACATCAACATGCGCGCATAGCCGCGGCCGCGCGCATCGGGATGGGTGCAGACCGCGCTGACTTCAACGAAACCTGGAAACCGCGTGCGCTGCCCAGCCATCGCAACCAAACGACTGCCTGCGAACATGCCGAAGAACGCGCCCAGTTCATGCGTGCGGTTGCGAAACGGACCGGGTTCGGTGAGCCGAGCAAGCTCCACCATCGCGGGGACATCGCTCGGCGTAAGACGGCGCATTTGTGGGTTGGGCACCTCTGTCTCCAGTGTTCGGGAGCCTGCATAGACCATCTGGCTCAGCAATCCGCCGCGAATCAGCGTCCATCCCGCTCTCTGTTCAGGAGGCTCTTCAAGAAACAAGACCTGGATTGCACATGGCGCGACTGTCGCACGCAACGCCTCATACGCCGCAGCTGTCTGCTCGGCCAAACCACTGAGGGGACCTACTTCCGGCGGATAACATTTTGCGAGCTCGTCACCGAGAGCAAAATTGCGATGTGCGGTTGAGAGAGAATTCCAGATTGGATTGTCGAGCAGCTCGATCGCGGGCATAGCTTTCAGATGAACGGACAAGCCGACGCGATGCTGGGATCTGAAATCTGTGCAGCAACCATCGTGTGGACTTATGATCCCAGATGGCTCTGTTCCCTGGGAACAGAAGCACCGTACCGTTTGTGCACAATCCAGAGAACCGGAAGCCCGAGCAGGATCAGCGCGGTCCCAATCAGCGAGCCTTCCAAGTTGCCCGCGAAGCTCCAAACGAGAACTGCCGCGGCGCACACAACAAAAATCGCCGGAAGAACTGGATAGCCCCATACGCGATACGGGCGCGCAAGGTCAGGCCGCTTGCGGCGATAGTAGAAAACTGTGGTCGTCGTCAGCATGTAGAAGAGCCACTCGGCGAAGACTGCCAGCTCAAAGTGCTGTTGAAACTGGCTGAGAAACAGCAGGAGAATCGTCGACAGAATTCCCTGCACGATGAGCGACGTCGATGGCGACTGAAAGCGTGGGTGGATGTGCGCGAACTGCTTGAAGAAAAGCCGGTCACGGGCTGCGGCAAACGGAATTCGCGCACCGGACATCACCGTTCCATTCAGCGTCACGAAGATGCTGAGGGCCATGGCGGCGGCAACAAATCCGGCGCCACTCGGACCGGCAACAATCCTCAGTGCGGCAACAGCAGGACGCTCGCTGGCTGCAATTTGCGCGGCGGGCAAAATGTATTGGATCGCTGCGTTCGTCGCCATGAACAGCACGCCGACAATGAAAAGACCGCCGATCAACGCGATCGGCAAGCTGCGTTCGGGCTGTCGCACTTCTCCGGCCACCATGGTCAAGTCGTTCCATCCGTCGTAGGCCCATAGCGTGGCGATCAGCGCCAGCATGAATCCGCCAAACCCGCCCACCGCGTGAGGCAGACCGGTCGAGAAATTGGCCCACGAGCCTGAGGCCGACGCGAAGCAAAGCGCCGCGACGATCAGGATGAGAACGCCTTTGAGAACCGTGAAGACAAGCTGGAAATCTCCGGCTTTCTTGATGCCCAAATAGTTCAGGCCCGTCATGAACCAAGTGACGCCGATGGCGAAGACCTGCGACCACAGCAGCGGCAATCCCGGCACATGCGCCGTGAGCCAGTGAAACGACGAAAAGACGCCCAGGGTCCGCGCCAGGCCGCTGGTGACGGCGGCAATCGATGCGGGCTTGGCTACAGCAAACCAAGTCCACATGTAGAGGAAGGCCGTGGTGTCACCATACGCGCCGCGCAAGTAGACGTACTCGCCGCCCGCGTAGGGAAGCATGGCGCCTAATTCCGCATATGTCATCGCGCCGAAGAGCGAGAGTAAGCCGCCGACGATCCATGCTAGATAAACCATCGAGGACGAGCCGGTATCGCGCATCATCTCGCTGGGCACAAGAAAAATGCCGCTGCCGATGATGGTGCCCACGACAATGGCCGTCGCCTGGCTCGCGCCTAGTACGCGCGGCAGATCGGCTGCGGTGTGCTGTGTGGGTGCGGTGCCCAGGCTCATGCGGTGATGTGAGGGTACCACCTGCGTTGGGGCCAACTGCCTTCGGCCCCCTGCGGTGGGGCGGGCGGCCTTCGGCTCTGCACTTCACTTCAGCGGGGATCATGGGGGCAGAGTCTGGTGATTGCCAGTGCGATTCTCCTTCATCACCAGCGAGCCAGGGAAATCGCGAAAACCCAGCGCCCCTGCCCACGAATGAACGCCCTGCCACTGGGACCCGGTGCGCTCGAAACATAGGAACCAGATTCGGCGCGCCCGGTTGCCCGGTCGGTTGCGGTTATCGGCAAAGTCGACGAGCCATGCGAGTGGTGATGCGTGTCACGGGCAGGGAGATCGGTTAGGGGTAGACTTCTGCGCTGTAGCCGATTCGGGCGCCGCCGAGACACGGAATCACCTATCTCGGCCATGTCTGATCCGGCTGCTTTCGACCGTCGAGGAGCGGTATCTCTATGGACGCTCACTGTTCGAAATGCGCGACACCCCTCACGCCTCACTGGATCTTCTGTCCTCATTGCGGGACAGCAGTTCCCCATGAAACGCAGAATGCGGCGACCCCCGAACACGTGCCCGCACGCGGCGCCTTCGGCGGCTTGATTTACGGCGTGATCGCCGCGCCCATTCTCATCGTCGCAGGCATCATGATCAGCCTCACCGGCTGGGGCATCTTCCTCGGCGTGCCGGTGATTGCGCTGGGCATCCTTGCGCCGCTTGCCGGACCGCTGTTCGGCATGGGCGAGCATAAAGGCAAATGCCCCGCGTGCGGAACTACGGTCATCACGATTGGCGACGGCAAGGTGCACGACTGCCCCACCTGCAGCGCTAAGTTTGCGGTGGGCCAGCACGCGGCGGCGGGAGCCAGATAGTTTCTTCAGAGGGCAGCCAGTCCAAGGCTGATCTGAAGAGCTTTGTCGACCTTGGCCATGGATTCAGGCAACAGGGTTCCATACGTGTTTCGGAATCGCCGCTGATCTACCGTTCGGATTTGGTCGCAGAGAACATAGCTGTCCTTTGTCGTGCCACCGTCTCCTTTTTTGACAAGCACATAAATCGGACTTGGCTTTTTGATATGGGAAGCATCCGTTAAAGGTGCAACGATTGTCGTCGAAGAGAACCTGTTGCCAACATCGTTTTGGATCACAACGCATGGCCGGGAGCGGCCCTGTTCATGCCCCACAACGGGATCGAGTGAGACTTCCACCACCATGCCCCTGAATGGCTTACCAACCATCAGAGCCCCTCGCGATCGACAGAAGCAAATTCCTCCGCAAGGTCCAGGTTCATCCGGGCATTCGCGGCATATCCAGCCGCAAGTTCCATCTCGAATTTCTGCTTCTCCTCCATTTCCAGCAGTTTCTCCACGGCAGTCCGAATCAACTCGCTTCGGTTCTTCTCCATGCGGCTTGCCGCCTCATCGGTTCGTTTAAGCAAGCTTTCTGAGAATTCAACGAGCACCCGTTCTTTCTTCCCGGCACGGACGGGTCTGCCCTTGTGGGCAGCGCCAGTAACTTGCCTCGATGTTTGCATTTTTTGGGGCTTTCTGGTTGTGCGTGCTTTGACGGTTGAAGTCATGACTACACCTCTTGATCGGCACAGATGGGATGCGCCATTAGGGATGAAAGTAGCAGTATCCATCATAAACGATGGTCTACAAATAAGAGCGTATTGTCACAGATTAATGCATGAATTTATTGATATGTCTTAGTATATATCTATTGCGGCACAACGATTCAGGGGCTTGCGCCAATAGCCCGCATTGAGGGCAAAGAACTCATAACGGGACGCGCATGACATTCGAGGGACCGCTCGAAGAGATCGCGAGCCGGCACAGGGCCCAGGTAGGGCAGCCGCCGATAGCAGCTAAAGGTGATGAAATGGAAACATCCGCATTGCGGGTCATGAACGGGGCCCCCTTCGACTTCGCTCAGGGCAGGCTTTCGTCATGTCAACGCCCTACATTCCCATGTCTCAAAAGCGAGACATGGGGCACCCAATCATTTGTGGATGGTCAGTTGTAGGCCGCCCGCCATATATTCAAGCGGAGAACCAACAGTCACGTATCATGCCTTTCCACGAGATGAACTCCCTGTTGCAGTTGAAAACTGCTCTCGAATTCGCCTCGTCAACGACATCCTCATTAATTGGTCGATAGAGGTCACGCTGTTGCCTCCAAGTGAAGAGGGCCAAATGGAGTGGAGTGAGCGGCATCGTGAACTCTACGTTGGGATCACCAATAAAAGGCCGTTGCCTTGAATAGGGGATGCATTGCACGCACGGTTCGTCTGACGTAATAAACCCAGCGTTGTCGCCGGTGACTAGAATGGTCAGGCTCATATTTGAAAGCACATCGGCGATCTTCGGTGTCATTATCGCGACATAATCGGGAGCGGTGTTTATCCGCATGGAGTTGAGTTCTTCAGAAAGCGTTGGGGAGGCGTTGCGGCGGCGTTCAAGACGAGCAGCTTGGTCCTGAGCTCCTCGTAGGAGCTGCCGGATTGAATCAGGGGTGCGTTCGGTGCGCGCGAACATTGCAGAAGTGAACCAGCAGAGAGTGGTCCGTTCTTTTGAAGTTAGTACACTGTTTTTCTTAAGTCGATTGATCGTGGCAACAAAGTCATTTTCAAGCTGGCCTAGAGCACGTTCAATTGCAAGGTTCTTCGCACCGCCAGGCCGATGGATCGTGTAGCGATCGCTAGATCTGAATGACTTCTCGGGGGAGCGCTTGAACGCTCTCGCTCTATCATTCTTTGGGATTCTCCAGATGTACGGAGTTTGACCGACTGGCGTGCTCGGATCGCACACAGGATTCCTGATATGAACGCGGAATGATGTGTTGCTTCATGCTTCATTCACCAGCTCACAGTTGTCGTCTCGATCCAGCCACTTCTGGCTTTATGCGTTGTCGATTGCAAGTGATAACGCATAGTTATGCCGTTGGCTGCTTCTCATGGAAGTGGCGCCAGATGCCGTCCGCGGTCCTGCGCGGAACCACAGCAGCCAGCGATTCCGCCGTTGCCTGCTGCACGTCGCGCAGGCTTCCGAAGTGCGTCAGCAGCCGCTGGCGTGTTTGCGCGCCGACGCCGGGAATGTTGAGCAGCTCGGAGTCTCGGTCGCGCATGGCGCGGCGCTGCCGGTGATAGCCGACGGCAAAGCGATGGCTCTCGTCGCGGATGAGCTGCACCAGATGCAGCACCGGCGAGCGGCGGTCGAGAACGACGGGCTCGTCCTCGTTGCCGTAGAGGTAAATTACCTCTTCTTTTTTTGCAATGGACGCGAGCGGCTGGGATGTGATGCCGAGCGACTCGAGCGCTTCGGCGGCGGCGTGGAGTTGGCCGAGGCCGCCATCGATGAGCACCAACGACGGCATGGTGGTGGGTTCTTTGCTTTTCGACAACCTTCCCTCAGGGGCTAAAGCCCCGCTCTTATTCGCGCCCTTATCGGCACGGCTGAAGCCGTGCCCTTTCAAAGATGCCTCGTGATTTTCCTCGGATCGAGGTTCGTGGTCTCCCACCTCTGCCGACGATGAAGCTGTCCCCAAGGATGGGGCACCCAAGTTTGTGCGGTTCGAGGCATCCCGAGAAGCAACCGCAGGTCCTTCGACTCCCCCTCGTTTCACGAGGGGTCGCTCAGGATGACAGTCCTGCATGAGCGAAGACTCCTCAACATTTCTGGCGTCGCGGATGCGGCGGTAGCGACGCGTGACCACCTCGCGCATCGAAGCAAAATCGTCGACGCCGAGGACCGTCATTACTTTGAATTTGCGGTAGGCGGACTTGTTCATCTTGCCGTCTTCCCACACCACCAGCGAAGCCACGGTTTCCGCGCCCTGGATGTGCGAGATGTCGAAGCACTCGATGCGGCGCGGCAGCTCGGGCAGCATCAGTGCGTCGGCGAGTGCTTCCTGAATAGCCTTGCGCGAAGGCTCAAGGACGCGGAAGCGCTGGGTGAACGATTGCTTTGCGTTCTGTGCGGCGAGATCGACAAGGGAACGTTTTTCTCCGCGCTGCGGCACGATCAGTTCGATGCGATGCCCGGTGCGCTCGCTGAGCAATGCGGCCAGCGTTTCGCGATCGTCAAAATCGACGGGGACCAAAATGGTTCGCGGAACATATTGCTGGTCGATATAGAGCTGCTTGAGAAGTGCGCTGAAGATAGGGCCGGGCCGTTGTTCTCCGGGGCTAAAGCCCTCGATTGCTCGCGCGCCGTTTTCAGGGGTCTGAAGACCCCTGCTCCCTCCGTTTCCCCCGCTCTCTCCGTCTTCGGATCCGGCGATCTCCAGCAGCTCCGGCAAATCTTCCCAGAAGAATTCGCGGCGATCGACGATCTTGCCGGCACGCATGTGGAAGAGATTGACGGCGAGGCTGCCATCCTCGAAGTGGTAGCCGAAGACATCGGCATCGTCGCCCTGCTCGGCTGTAGCGATCCGCTGCTTTTCCTGAAGCTGGTGCACGGTGGAAAGCTGATCGCGCAGGCGGGCCGCTGCCTCAAATTGCTCGGCCGCAGCAGCCTCCGCCATGCGCGTTGTGAGAGAACGCTCCAGCTCCGTGTGACGGCCTTCGAGGAACAACTGCGCATCGCGCACTGCTTGCGCATAGGCCGCCTGCGTTGTGAACCCCTCGACGCAAGGACCGAGACAGCGATGAATGTAGTACTGCAAGCACGCGCGCGGATAGTAGCGCGAGAGATCGACCTTGCAACTCGGCAGCAGAAAACTGCGATGGATCAGCTCGACCACGCGGTAGGCGAGGTTGCCGGGGAAGTACGGCCCGTAGTAGGCAGAACCATCCTTGCGCAGCCGCCGCGTGACGAAGACTTTGGGAAAACGATCGGCGAGGGTCAGCTTCACGTAGGGATACGTCTTGTCGTCACGGAGCAGAATGTTGAAGCGCGGCTTGCGCTGTTTGATGAGGTTGTTTTCGAGAGCAAGAGCTTCGTGCTCATTCGCAACCAGGATGTATTCGATGTCGACGGCTTCGCGCATCAGCGAGCCGGTTTTGGCGTTGGCTTGCGAAGCTTCAAGCAGGTAAGAGCGAACCCGCGCGCGAAGGTTCTTTGCCTTGCCCACGTAGATCACTTCGCCCTCGGCGTTCTTGTAGAGATACACGCCGGGCTGAGTGGGCAAGATGCGGATTTTTTCCAGGAGATCCATGGGGGTTGCTGCCGCGAAACGGCCAGATTTAAGGATAGCTGGTTGGTGGAAGTATCGCTTGCGATAGGACTTGTGCTGGCAATCCTTACTCGTCGGCGTAAAATTTACACTGTATAAATCTCTTCGAGGAGCACGGTCTCAATATCTAAGTCTCGCGTTATCAGATAAATAGAGGGGCCAACAACGTTTGGCTCGACAGATGCAACTAACAGAATGATTAGAAAGAAGATCTCCGCCCGTCGTGTGGTCAAAAACCAGACAGGGGCGGCGGGAGGAAAGAGCGATGGTGAACTTGAGATTTGGCCTTTGGGTGGCAACGACTGCAATGGCGGTGGTGGGTGTGACGGGTTGTGCGACCAAGAACTGGGTGCACACGCAGACGGCTCCGATCATCGATCACACCGGACAACTGGAAGACAAGACGGCGGCGAACGGCCGCGCGATTCACGACACAGATGACCGCGCGCAGGCGGGCATCAAGCAGGCGCAGGGTGCGGCTGACAGTGCGACTCAAAATGCGCAGACTGCCACGAAGTCGGCCGGCGATGCGGAGACCGCAGCCAACGATGCGGTGCATCGCGCCGATTCGCTAGACAGCGTGGTTAAAGGCCTCGATAACTACAAGCCGTTGGCCAACGCTACTGTGAACTTCGGCTTCGACAAGGCAATGCTGACGAAGGATGACAAGGATCAGCTTGATAGCTTCGCCGGACAACTGAGCTCCGCGAAGAGCTACATTCTTGAAGTGACCGGCGGAACCGATTCGACTGGGCCGGCGCAGTACAACTACGATCTGAGCCAACGCCGCGCCGATGCGGTGGTGCAGTACCTCGCAGCGAAGTACAACATTCCCGCGCACCGCTTCTACCTGATCGGGATTGGCAAGGATAATGCCGTGGCGGACAACACCACTGCGGACGGCCGCAAGCAGAATCGCCGTGTGCAGATTCAGCTGCTGTCGAACATGAGTGGCGATCAGCAAACGGCGCCGGCAACTCCCGCACCTTCGGGCTCGGGCAACTAAGTCCACACGAAAACGGAAGACAACGAGCAGGCCATCCGGAGCGAATCCGGGTGGCCTTGTCTTTTGCTGCGTGAAGACGTGTTATGAGATTGTGGTTTGCAGCTGCTTCACGTGCTCTGCGCGGACGTCCTTCGCAGTGAACAAGCGCAGGAAAGGAGCGCCTTTTGCCGCTGACTCAACGGCGGGGCGTCCATTCGCTTCTTCGCGCTCCACAATGCAGACCACGGCGACGACCTGCATGCCTGCTTCCTGAGCGGCCTCAATGGCGTTGATTGTCGAGGCGCCGGTGGTGCAGACGTCGTCCACGATGACGACACGCGCGCCTGCGCGACAGAAGCCTTCAATGCGGCGGCCGGTGCCGTGGGCCTTCTCGGCTTTGCGGACTAAAAAACCATGCAACAGCGGAGCGTCTGTGTGCGACTGTGCGCGCCATGCGCTGGCTGTGGCGACATTGGAGACGATGGGATCGGCGCCCATGGTGAGGCCGCCGACGGCTTCGGCGTCGATGTGGTTGGCTTCGAGCAATTCGAGGATGGCGTGGCCTGTGAGGCGACCGCCTTCGGCGTGGAGTGTGGTGGTGCGGCAATCGATGTAGTAATCGCTGGTGCCCCCGGAGGAGAGCTTGAATTGGCCCAGACGGAAGCTGGTGCGGGCTAGGAGCGCGAGAAGCTGTCGTGCGTGGGTGGGTTCGGTCATCAAGGTGATTGTAGCTTTGGCGGCGTCTGCGGAGTTAGCCGCGCAACGCGCGTGTTAGCGGAGTTCGCGCAATTGTTACCCATGGAACAATTGTGGACTTGCCGTTGAGGCAAAAAGCTTCGGGCGGTTTGTATCGGCCATCACCAATTGTTACCCGTGGAACAATTGAGACATCTGTCACAGGTGTTGAGCGCAGTTTGCAGAAAATATCGAGTTTTTATCGCAGCTTGTATAACTGCTCCAGGGAGGGACGATGCGTTTGACTCGCAACCCAGGGCGAGTTGCCGGATTGTGGTATCTGCTGCTTGTCCTTCTTGGACCGCTGCGGCTGATTTATATTCCCAGCAAGCTTTTTGTGGCGGGGAATGCGGCTGCGACGGTGAGCAACATCGCTGCGCACGAGACGCTTTTTCGCCTGGGCATGGCGAGCGACCTTGTGGGTGCGGTCGTCCTGATCTTTCTCACGCTGGCCTTTTATCGGTTGTTCAAGGGAGTGAACCAGAACCTCGCTGTGCAGGTGGTGATTTTCGGGGGCGTGATGCCGGCGCTGCTCTACTTTGTCGGCGTGGCGAGCGATCTTGGCGTGCTGCTGGTGGCGCGCGGAGCCGATTTCCTGTCGGTCTTCGACAAGCCGCAGCGAGATGCGCTGGCGATGCTGCTGCTCCAATTGCGCGGTTTTCAAATCACGGCTGCCGAGACGCTTTGGGGCGTTTGGCTGTTCCCGCTGGGGGCGCTGGTGTACCGGTCGCGTTTTCTGCCGCGGTTTTTGGGTGTGTGGCTCGGTCTGAATGGGATTGCTTATGTGGTGCTCAGCTTTACGGGCGTACTTTGGCCGGAATGGCAGCACACGGTGTTTGTGTACTCGCAGCCT
Organism: uncultured Occallatibacter sp.; assembly: GCA_964487345.1. Taxonomy (GTDB): domain Bacteria; phylum Acidobacteriota; class Terriglobia; order Terriglobales; family Acidobacteriaceae; genus Telmatobacter. The sequence goes on from CAZAQN010000039.1 coordinate 16,739, forward strand.
GCGATGTTTGGGGAGATGGTGTTGATGCTTTGGCTGGTGATTCGCGGGGCGAGGCCGCCGGTGGTGAGTTCGATGAGTGCGGCGGGCTGAAAAGGCGATTTGGGTTATTGGCCCCACCGGAAGCCGTCCCCGACGGATCGGCGAGCGTAATCCTTCGGCGATTAATTCGAGACATCGGTGCGAAAAGCAGACCCTTCGCCCCGCTTACCCCATGAACGACTTGCGTCGTTCACGGGGCCCCAAACGCGCGGGTTCTCAGGATGACAGGGCTGTGCGTGTGTCGGTGTTTGGGGGCGCAGTGAAGCGCCGATTTGGGTTCGTGCTTTCCCAAGTCTCAGAGGCGAGACATGGGGCACCCATGTTCGTGCGGATTAATGGGGCGCGTGCGCACTCACCCCGGCCCTACGGGGCGGGGATTCTGTGGGGGGGGGCGCGAGATCACAGGGTTTTACCCTGGGCTATTTTCCTGTTCTCCCTACGGGAGAATTCGTTACGCGGGGCCTCAGTTCATTCGTTCCGAGAGATGATTTCTTCCGGGCCTAAAGGCCGCGATTGTGCCTGCTGTATTCAGGGGCCTGAAGGCCCCTACTCCCTCCGGGAATCGGCGGGTGGTTCGTGCTTTCCCACATCTCTAGCCACAAAGTGCGTGGCCGTAGATATGGGCACCCTTGGTCGTGCGGGTTGATGCGGTGCGAAAGACAAAAGCAGATCCTTCACTTCGCTCACCCCAATCGCACTGACGTGCGATCGGGGCCCCTAACGCGCTCCGTTCAGGATGACAGGGCTGTGGGAGGAGCAATCTCTGGGGGCGAGCGATGAAGCGCCGATTTGGGTTTGTGCTTTCCCGCCCTAGCTGAGCTAGGACGGGGCACCCAGCGTTAGCGCTTAACGACCACCCAGCTTTATCAGTCGGTGATGCATCCCCTGTTGCCGCGCGAAGCGGTTGCCTGGACGGCTAGTCCCGGCCAGTCCCCTAAATGTTCTCCAGGTGTTTGAAGCCGCTGGTTCCTATCAGCATGAAGGAGAAGAGTAGGAAATTATACGTCGCGTGGACTAAGACGCTGGCTGCTAGCGATCGCAGGGTTAGGCGTACGGCGCAGAGGACGAGGCTGACGAGGATGAGGAGCAGGAAGGGTCCGAGGGAGTAGCCGGTTTGGTCGGCGTGGAGGGCGGCGAAGAGGAGGCTGGTGAGGATGGAGGCGGTGACCATGGCGGGGATGGACCATTGCGGGTGGCCGTCCTGGTCGAGGAGGTGGGGTGGTTCGTCGGTGACTTTTTCGGCGATCCAATCGAAGGCCGTCGAGAGGGCGGGGAGCAGGAAGCCGCGGAAGGCGAGCTCCTCAAAAAATGGGGCGAGGGTGACGCCGAAGGCGAAGAGGATCCATGCGGCGCCGGGGGTGCGGAAGATGCGGTCGATGGGCGCGTCGGCGGGGCCGGGGAGGAAGATGCCGTCGAACATGGCGAGGATGAAACAGATTACGGCTGCTCCAGCGAGCCATGCGATGTAGCGGCGGGCCTGGCTGGCGTGCCACTGCAGTGCGGCGAAGAAGCTGCGGTGCCAGATGGCGGGGAAGAGGAGCAGGCTGGCGCAGAGGGTGAGGGTGTAGAAGACGGCTTCGGTGCCGAGGGTGTAGTGGATCTCTGTGGCGGCTTCTGTGATGGTGGTGACGCCGAAGAGGTGATGGGTGACGGCGATTTGGGCGGCGAAGGCGGCTACGGCGAGGCATCCGAGGGCTAGGAGGATGAGGATGCCGATGTGGCCCATGTGTGGGATGCGTTCTTGGCGTGGGGGTGGGAGGCGGGCGAAGTTTTGGAAGAGGAGTGGCTCGGTGTTTTCTGGATCTGGAGCCTGGGAGTAAATCGGGACGGCGACTTCGGGGACGGGTTCAGTGGTGGAGGTGTCTTCTGGTGCTAGTTCTTGCGGGTCGATTGGGGAATGCTCCGGTTGGTCGGTCATTGGGCCACCGGCTTTTTGCGGGTGGACTTTTTGGGGGATTTCCCGTTCGCAGGGATTGAGGCCTTTTTGCTTTCCCAGGTCTCAAGTTCGAGACCTGGGGCACCCATGGTCTTGCCGATTGAGGCCTTGTTTTTTCTTCCGGGGCTAAAGCCCACAGCTTCGTTCGGGCCTGTTTCAGGGGCCTGAAGGCCCCTGCTCCCTCCGTTTCGTGTGTGCCGATCAGGACGACCATCAGTCGCAGGAGAGCCAGTCACTGCGGGGCTATCTTTGATCGCGAGCATTTCCGCTGTGTCGTCGGTCGGCTCTAGACGGCCGTTGTGGGAGGTGTAGTAGCGCTTGAGGAATTGGCCTGTATAGGACTCATCGATATGGGCGATGTGGGCGGGGCGGCCTTCGCCGACCAGGCGGCCGCCGTCTTCGCCGCCTTCGGGGCCCAGGTCGAGAATCCAGTCGGCGTTGCGAATCACATCAAGATTGTGCTCGATGATGATGACCGTGTTGCCGAGGTCGGTGAGGCGGTGGAGAACTTCGAGGAGCTTGCGCACGTCGTCGAAGTGAAGGCCGGTGGTGGGCTCGTCCAAAAGATAAAGGGTGCGGCCGGTTTGGCGCTTCGAGAGTTCGCGGGCGAGTTTCATGCGCTGGGCTTCTCCGCCGCTGAGGGTGGTGGCGCTCTGGCCCAGATGAACGTAGCCGAGACCGACGTCAACGAGGGTCTGGAGTTTTTGGCGGACCAAGGGTACGTCGATGAGGACGGCGAGCGCGTCTTCAATGGTGAGGTCGAGGATGTCGGCGATGGAGTGGCCCTTGAATTTGACGGCGAGGGTTTCCTGATTGTAGCGGCGCCCATTGCAGACTTCGCACTGGACGTAGACGTCGGGCATGAAGTTCATTTCGATGCGGCGCTGGCCGTCGCCCTGGCAGGTTTCGCAGCGGCCGCCGGCTACGTTGAAGCTGAAGCGGCCGGGCTTGTAACCGCGTTCGCGTGCCTCGGGCAGCATGGCGAAGAGGTCGCGGAGGGGCGAGAAGACCTGTGTGTAGGTGGCCGGATTGGAGCGGGGCGTGCGGCCGATGGGAGACTGGTCGATGCGGATGACCTTGTCGATTTGGTCCTCGCCGGAGAGGGATTCGTGGGCGCCTGGTTCTTCGCGTGATCCGTAAAGATTTTTCGCTAACGACCTGTAAAGAATGTCGTTAATTAGGGTGCTTTTGCCGCTGCCGCTGACGCCGGTGACGACGGTCATGACGCCGAGGGGGACGCGGATGTTGAGATCCTGGAGGTTGTGCTCGCGGGCGCCGGTGACGGTGATCCATTTGCCGGTGAGGGGGCGCGGCTCGGCGCGATGGAGGATGCCTTCGGCTCCGGAGAGATAGCGGCCGGTGAGGGATTCGGGGCAGGCCATGATTTGGGCGGGCGTGCCTTCGGCGACGACAAAACCTCCCAAGCGGCCTGCGCCTGGTCCGAGATCAAGGACATAGTCGGCGTGGCGGATGGTGTCTTCGTCGTGCTCAACAACCAGCACGGTATTGCCGAGGTCGCGGAGTTGCACGAGAGCCTGGATGAGGCGTTCGTTGTCGCGCTGGTGGAGGCCGATGGAGGGCTCGTCCAAAACATAGAGGACTCCGCGGAGGCGGGAACCGATTTGGGTGGCGAGACGGATGCGCTGGCCTTCGCCGCCGGAGAGCGTGGAGGCGTTGCGGTCGAGGGAGAGATAACTGAGGCCGACGCGGCAGAGGAATTCGAGACGCTCGGCGATTTCGCGGCGAATGCGCTCGGCGACCAGGGCTTCGCGCGCGGTGAAGCTGAGGTTGATGGCTGCGGAGAGGGCGCGGTTGAGCGGGAGGGCGGTGAAGTCGGCGATGGAGAGGCCGCCGATTTTGACGGCGAGCGATTCTGGGCGGAGACGCTTGCCGCGGCAGACGGGGCAGGGCGTGGCGGACATGAAGTTCATCATGTACTCGCGGTAGCCTTCGCTGCGGGCTTCTTCGACGGAATCGCGCAGGTAGGCGAGGATGCCGTGAAAGCCGGTGCGCGGGGCTTCGCCTTTGGGCGGGCCGTAGACGAGAATGTGCTGCTGCTTGGGCGGCAGGTCCTCGAAGGGTGTCTTCAGGTTGATTTTGTAGCGTTCGGCGGCAAGGTTGATGAGTTTGAGGAGATACTGCGAAGCGGAGCCGGGGCCGAGGCCGCCATCGAGCAAGGGCTTGGACCAGTCGTTGATGACCTTGGCGGGATCGAAGTCGTAGAGCGAGCCGAGGCCGTGGCACTCGGGGCAGGCGCCGAAGGTGGAGTTGAAGGAGAAGCTGCGCGGCTCGAGTTTGGGGACGTCGAGGCCGCAGTCGGGGCAGGCCATCGACGAGGAAAAGAGCTGTTCTTCGGGTTTCTGTCCGCTGCTGCCGGGTAGCGCGACGAGGACCAGGCCATTGGCAAGCTGGAGAGCCTTGGTGACTGCGCCTTCGAGGCGTTTTTCGATGGATGGTTTGTTGGAAGTCTGCCTCCCATTGGCCACGCCGGGCTTGTTGCTTTCCCAGGTCCCAACAGAGGGACCTGGGGCACCCGGCTTTGGTGGCGACGAGGCCTCTGAATTTGAAACGCCAGTGATCTCGGAGGGCTTGAGGAGGACGCGGTCGACGACGGCTTCGATGCTGTGGTTCTTGCGTTTGTCGAGAGAAGGTGGCTCGGAGAGATCGATCATCTCGCCGTCGACGCGGGCACGAAAGCCCTGCTGATCGAGCTGGTCGAGGAGGTCTTTGAACTCGCCTTTGCGGCCGCGCACGATGGGAGCCATGATGGTGACGCGTTCGCCGGTGCCCATCTGGAGGATGCGCTGAACGATTTGTTCCGAGGTTTGGCGGGCGATCGGCCGGCCGCAGTTGGGGCAGTGCGGCGTCCCGACGGAGGCGTAGAGCAAGCGCAGGTAGTCGTAGATCTCGGTGATGGTGCCGACGGTCGACCGCGGGCTGCGGCTAGTGGTTTTTTGCTCGATAGAAATCGCCGGGCTAAGACCCTCGATGGAGTCGACGTCGGGGCGCTCAATCTGGTCGAGGAACTGGCGCGCATAGGCCGAAAGGGTCTCGACGTAGCGGCGCTGGCCTTCGGCGTAGATGGTGTCGAATGCCAGCGAGCTTTTGCCCGAGCCGGAAAGGCCGGTGACCACAGTGAGCGTGTTGCGGGGGATGCGGACGTTAATGTCGCGCAGATTGTGCTGGCGCGCCCCACGCACCGAGATGTGAGTGATAGCCATGGTTGGGTAACAGGGGAACAGGCGATTGCTGAGTCAGACCGCAACAAGGCCCTAGAACAATTTTCACACATGCCTGCGTTTTGGGTGGTGGTTGGGCTGCGAAGTTGAATCGCCAATTTGGGACGGCGGGAGACAAGCGACGCAGAAAAAACTTTGGTGTTCGATTTCCGGAAGACTACTTAACCGGATTGCAACAGCCCAGAGGTATTCTAAGTAGCAACAGAAACAGGGATCAACGCGGCAGGTTTTCTGAGAGAATCGCAGGATCGATGCCTGAAATCATCGCGCGCTGGTCCTTGCGTGACCGAAAAGTCGTCAGCGCATGTACGAATTTTGTGCAGTAGACTGAAATGAGATTTATGTCGGATTTATTGAATTTGTTCATGTTGATATGCGCAGCTCTGGGGTCGATGGCGTTTGGCGTGTTGGCGGCTTATGGGATTTTTCGCGTTGCATTTGGAATCATGAGGCCGCAAAGGCTTCCTGTTCCGGTAAAAGCAAGTCCTGAGACTGCGGGAATTCTGTAGCGGCCTCCGACAAGCCCGCCGGAAGTCTGTTCCGATTCGAAACCTGCGCTCTTGTCTCGGCGATTTTCCAGCCGGTTAGCACAATTCCGAATCTCCACTCCCTGTGGGGTGACAAGGCTCGTCCAGGGCCTTCACTTTCCGTCGCAAATTGAACAATCCAAGACGATCAATCTACCCGGCTTGGCGGCCAACACTCGGAATGACAAAGAGTTGTCCGCAGTGGCCCACTCACATTTTCAAGCTTCCGATTCTCCTTCTTGGAGGGTGGAATTCCCAAAAATGCCTTCGAATTGGCAATGGTCACACCTGGTTGACCATTGTCAATGATCTGGGTCATTCCAGCCGTCTATGTTGGTTACTTTAGATTACAGTCATGCCTAAAAAGAGGTATTTAAGTCACAAAATGTCGTGTTACTTCTTAGAGAATCCACACATTAGTGTCCGCACGCAGAAGCGCGCGTGCGCATGCTGTTGAGATAAGCGTCACCAGCGGTTGGAGGAACGAAATGAAGCTCTTGATCCGTGCGTTCGTGGCATGGTGCGGCGGTCAGCGATCAACCGGAAGGCGAAGACCCGGGAGCGAGAGGAATGCACCGACTCAGATTGTTGCCATAAGCCGTCGAGCTGCGTGTGGGGAGGAAGGGAGCGCGATTGTAGAAATGGCAGTTACGCTGCCGATTGTGATGGCCGTGATGACGGGCATCTTTTCGTTTTCGATCGCGCTCTATCAGAAGCTGCAGTTGGCTGAGGCGGTGAGCAACGCAGGGCACCTGCTGGTAACGGACCGCGGCGACAACGATCCTTGCACTACGGCGACAAATGCAATCTACGCAGCGGCGCCGGGACTGGCGCAATCGAACATCATCCTTACATACACACTCAACGGCAACAATTATGGCACTGGGACTACAGCTTGCGCTGCGGGCGCAGGCGCCGCCAATGCAAACATGGTGGCGGGGAAGAATGCCGAGATCCAAGCCACGTATGCATGCAAGCTCGGGGTCTACGGGATGAGGTACACGAGTTGCAGCCTTGCCTCGCAGATCACGGAGGTTGTCCAATGAGCAACTTTGGGAATTCTCTTTTGAAACGGGCACTTAAGAATGAGAGTGGACAGATCCTTCCCTGGATGGCGCTTCTCATGGTCCTTTTTCTTGGGATGGCGGGTTTGACGATCGACCTTGGGCATGCCTATGTGTGCTATCGCGAACTGCAGGCTTCCACCGATGCGGCGACGCTGGCGGGAGCTTATGCAATGACGCTTTCGGGCGCCACGTCGACGACCGTTGACAATGAAGTGAGGGCATTCAGCTCCCTGAGTTCGGGAGCCGGCACGACCCAAGGCTATGGGGCAAACTTCGATGCGGCTCTGGAGAGTGTCAGCGTGCCCACAATAGCATTGAATTGCGTTACCAACAGCACTTATGTGAGCGTGGCATGCTCCGCGTCTTCGACGGGAGCCAACGTGATCCAGGTGACGCAGACGGCCCATGTAACGATGTGGTTCATCCAGGCGTTGAAGGCGTTTGGCGCTCATACTCCGGCTTATATTCCGCTGACAACGGTGTCGACTGCAGCGATGCAGGGCGGAGGGAACGCGGCTATGAACATCGCCATTGTCATGGACACAACGGCGTCGATGAACAATCAGGACAACGATGCAAATTGCGGCAATACGGAGATCTATTGTGCGCTGCAGGGCATGCAGACTTTGCTGGGCGGTCTTTCTCCCTGCTCGCAGGGAAGCACGGCGTCCACATGCAAAGGCGAGTACGATCAGGTAAGCCTGTTCACGTTCCCGAACATACAAGCCAATCAGGCAAGCGATGACACCACTTGCACCAACAACAACCCGAACATCCCGTCGTATTCAGTAACCCCGAAACCTTCGACAAGCAACACTACCTGGACCGCACCCTCGGGCACATCGCCGACCTATCAGGTAACGAGCTGGGAGGACGATTACAGCGCCAATAATCAGGCGGGAGGCGGAATAGCTACCTCCTCGCCCCTAGGCATCGCGTCCGGAGCCAATACGTCCAGTAACTGCGGTGGACTACAAGCTCCCGGCGGAGACGGAACCTATATTGCAGGCGCAATGTACGCTGCGATTACTGCCCTCCAGGCCGCGGGGAACAGCAATCCAGCTGCTGCCAACGCGATTATTCTGCTTTCCGACGGAGGCGCGAACTCATCCAAATTCGGCTCGGGCTTCAGCAGTTCGAGTGGAACGTATCCCTCGACGATCGATCAATGCGCGCAGACTGTGGCCGCCGGTCAGTATGCGACCAGCCTGGGAATCGCGGTTTACACAATTGCCTACGGGGCGTCGACAAACCAATCCGATTGCTCGACGGATGCAACGACCATTACGCCCTGCCAGGAGATGCAGCAGACGGCGAGCAGCGCGGCGAATTTTTACTCCGACGCTACCGCGGCAGAAAACAATGGGGAATGCGTTTCGTCCAGTAATCCCAATTTAAATCTGAATACTATCTTCACCAGCATTAAGACTAAGTTCACGGCGGCGCGTCTGGTGCCCAATTCGGTTTGACGCAAGTGCGAAAGAGGTATCAGTGCGGGACCAGCGGCCGGGGAGAATTTCTACCCGGCCGCTTTTGCCTGGACCACACTCAACACGGCGGTCGGTACGATCGCATTTGGCCGCTGCTTTTGCACGAGGCTTCGTCTTCAGGTTCGGAACCAACGAACTGGGGGCGGGAGCTACACTGAACTTGCGATCGACTGTCCGACTAATTTCGCTGACACGGTTCTGCTTTCACGATCGCGCGATTATTGATTGGGTGGATTATTGGGCTGTTGAGCCGGCTGGGTCTGGGGCTGTTGCGGCATCGGCTGAGGCGCGCGCACCGGACTAGAACCGTCCGGCGGGAATCCGGGGCGCACGGGCACCGGAGGCTGAGGAGTCTGCGGCTGCGGTTGTGGATCGTACTGGGGGTAATCGGCAGAGTCGTCTTCGCTGTCCTCCGAAGAGGGGCGTGTCATCCCTTGAGGCGCTTTATTCGGGTTTCGAGCGCTGAGAATGAGCTCGCGCGGCACTCCCTGGCCTTGATCGCCCACCATGACAATGTTGTAGCCAGAGCCCTGCAGAAGCTGTGCGAGCACGTCGCGCGCGGCTGCGGGGCCGAAGTTCCCGAAGATTCGCTCGTCCTTGGTAAGACCTTCTACTGTTGACCCGGTGGCCGCGGCTACGTCGGTAAGAATCTGCTGCAGGCTTGAGTTGGCAGCGTCGATACGCAGGTCCTCACGGTTCCATGTAACTGTGGCGGGGACAGGACGGTCGTTGATGGGCCATTCCGGGGCCGGCGGTGGGACAGGCGCGAACCGTGCGGCGGACGGTTGGGTTGTTGCGGAATGAAGCCGCCGATGCACGGGTGGCTGCGCTGGGTCAGGGGTGGTCTGGGGTGTCGGCTGGGCAGCTTGCGTTCGCGCTGTGAGCAGGGTGGCGGCGAGGAATCCGCACGACACGAGGGCTTTCACGATGGACGGACCACGCAGCAGGTGAGCCTGCGGAGTGCGGTCGCGCTGTCGGACGGAATCGTGCATGGGAATCGACTCCCTGGGCCGATGGTGGTTCGCTGACGTACCGCCCTACGTACTAGACTAACAGTGGCCCGGAGACGCTCGCAAAGGTTTCATGGGAGAGGGAGAAATCGCAACCAATGCGCCTCTGCTGGACCGGATTGATTGCAGCGCTTGTGTGCACGGCGCCTGTTGCGGGCTTCGCCGTGAGTTGCACGACGCAAGCGGAGTTGCAGCCGCAGGACAGAAACGCGTTGGCGGCGATTGGCCAGCGGATGGCGGTTGCCATTCTGCAGCAGGATTATTCGACTCTGCAGGCGCAGCTTTTGCCGGCGATCTCTGCGCAGTGGGATGGAATTCACGGCGAAGTGGAGCTGGGGGCTCCGTTGGTGAAGGGCGGTCAGCCCCAGATTCAGGCTATTTATCTGCTGGATGCCTCTGCGCAGACCGAGACCGCCGATGACCAGTTTTTTTGCTCGAATGGCAGCGGATCGCTGACGGTGACTGTGAGCATGCACGCGCTGCCACCGGGGAAGTATGCGGTCGTGCTCGCGGATGCCGCGGGGGCGCCGATGGGCGGACAGATTGGCCTGATCGCGGTTTGGGATCCGACTGGGTCAACGCCAAGCTGGAAGCTGGGTGGTGTTTCGGTGAGGCAGGGAATTGTCGACGGACATGACGGGGTTTGGTACTGGACGCGCGCGCGGACGCAGGCGACGACAGGGGCGCCGTGGAGTGCGTGGTACAGCTTCGATATGGCGCGGTATTTGCTGCTGCCGGTGGATTTTCTCTCTTCGCCTAACATGGAGAAGCTGAATCGCGAGCAGACGCAGTTGAAGGATGTGCCGGGGCCGTTTCCTCTTTCACTCGAGGACGGGCCGCGCAACTGGAAGATTGATGCGGTTCGCATCGATACGACGCTGCGCCAGGCCGATCTGAGCGTGACGTATGAATCGTTGGGGATTTCCGATCCGGCTGCTTCGCGGACAGAGGCGATTACGGTGTTGAGCGCTTTTCTGAAGGCTCATCCGGAGCTGCGCGCGAATTTTCATGGTCTGTGGGCTGTGGCTTCGAAGGATGGGAAGCTGACGCCGGTGATGGAATTGCCGATGGGGCAGATACCGTGAGAGCAGGGACTAGGGACTGAGGGACTAGGGACTCGAATCGCTGCGGCGATTTAAGCCTCAACATCAGGAAGGTTGAACATTGGACGAATTGATTGATTTGCGATCGGACACTGTGACGCGGCCTACGCCGGAGATGCGCGCCGCGATGGCTGTGGCCGAGGTGGGCGATGACGTGTACGGCGAGGACCCAACCGTAAATCTACTCGAGAAACGCGCGGCGGAGACCTTTGGGCGCGAGGCTGCATTGTTTGTGCCTACCGGAACGATGGGGAATCAGATCGGGATTCGCCTGCACACGGAGCCGGGGCAGGAAGTGATCTGCGAATCGCGCTCGCACATTCTGGATTGGGAGATGGCGACGGTTGCCGTGTTTTCCGGATGCGTGATTCGCGCGGTTGCGACGGAGACCGGGACGCTGACCTGGAAGGACATTGAGCCGGTGATCTACGGGCGCAGTTCGTTTCGCGCGGCTACGGGGTTGATTGAGATTGAAAACACTGCGAATCTCGCTGGTGGACGCTGCACACGTGTGGACGTTTTGGATGAGATTTGTGGGCACGCGAGAGAGCGGAAGATTCCGGTGCATCTGGATGGGGCGCGGATTTTTAATGCGGCGACGGCGCTGGGCGTGGATGTGAGGGTGCTGACGCGGGGATTCGACACAATCATGTTTTGCTTGTCAAAGGGGCTGGGCGCGCCGGTTGGGTCGATGCTGGTGGGATCGGCGGAGTTGATGGAGCGGGCGCGCGTTTATCGCAAGGCATTGGGCGGAGGCATGCGCCAGGCCGGTGTGTTGGCGGCTGCTGGATTGATTGCGCTGGAGCAGATGCCGGCTCGTCTGCATGAAGATCATGCGAATGCGCGGCTACTTGCCGAGGCGTTATCGCACATGGAAGGTGTAGCGATCGACCCGGAGACGGTGGAGACGAACATCGTGATCTTCAAGCTTGTGGATGGGTTGAGCGCTGCGGAAGTTGTTGCGCGGCTGAAGTCCCGAGGTATTCTTGCGGGCACAGTCGGCCGCGATGGGATTCGGCTGGTGACGCATCACGACGTGAGCCGGGCGGCTTGTGTGAAGGCTGCCGAAGTGCTGACGGAAGAGATCGAGTTAGTTACTCCTGTGAAAAATTAGTTGTTGCGTTACTAAGGTGCAGCGGGGCAGAATGGGCCGCGGGCGCAACTTTTGCGTTCGATTCAGGTTCAAAATGAGCAAGGAGCCGGGGGATCACGGGCTCGGCAGAAATTCAACGCTGAAGGAGTTTTAAGACTGTGAAAAAGATTGCACTCGCAGCTTTGCTTGCTTTCACTCTGCTTCCTGCGGCTTCGTTCGCGCAGGTGTATGTGCACATCGGTCCACCTGCGCCGATTGTTGAGCATCCGGGTCCGCCTCCGGGCGCCGGATTTGTATGGGTTGGCGGCTATCACCGGTGGGATGGCGGCCATTATGTGTGGGTGCCTGGACATTATGACCATCCACCGCGTCCCCATGCTGTGTGGGTACAGCATCATTGGGTTCATCGCCACGGAGGATGGGTGTTGGTGGAAGGGCACTGGCGGTAAGAACAAATCAACAAGAAAGAAAGCGGGGCGCGATGCTCCGCTTTTCTTTTTGCTTTTTTGTGCAGGTTCAGGATCGAAGTTACAGGGTCTTGCGATAGACGATGAAGCCGGACTTATCCGCCACCTTGTCGTATAACTTCATCGCAGTCGAGTTGGTTTCATGGGTTAGCCAATAGACGCGGCCACAGCCCGCCGCCTCGGCGCGTCGATAGACTTCGAGTATTAATGCGCGGCCTACGCCTTTGCCTCGCGAAGCTTCAATTGTGAACAGGTCTTGCAGATAACAGGTTGGCTGGATTGAAATTGTGCTGCGATGAAAGATGAAATGGACAATGCCGAGTAAGTGGCCGGATTGCTCGGCGACCAGCGCATGAACGGGCTCATAACTATCAAAGAAGCGCGACCATGTCATGTTTGTGACTACTTCCGGTAGTGCAGTCTCTTCCTTGCGACCGTAGAAGGCATTGTAGCCGTCCCAGAGTGGCTTCCATCGATTGAAGTCGCCGCTTTGAACGGGCCGGATCAGGACTTTGTCGCCCAATTCTTACTCCTCACACTGGTCCGACTAACTAATCTCAAGCACATCGGTGCTAGCGGCTGCTGCGGCTTCGGCGCGTTCCATCAGCCGTTGCGCGACAGCGAAGAATTCGGAGGCCTGCGGGCTTTTTGGACCGGCCAGCGTGACAGGCAATCCGCGGTCGCCGCCTTCACGAATGGCGGGGATGAGCTCGATTGATCCCAGGAACGGAATATTGAATTGCTTGGCTGTGCGCTCGGCGCCGCCTTTGGAGAAGATGTCGATTTCGTGATGGCAATGCGGGCAAGTGAAGTGGCTCATGTTTTCGACGATTCCGAGCACCTCAACGTTGACCTGCGCAAACATCTCGAGAGCCTTGCGGGCGTCCTGCAGGCTCACGTCGCTGGGCGTGCTGACGACGACGGCTCCGGTGAGCGGCACGGTCTGGACGAGCGAGATGACCACGTCGCCCGTGCCGGGCGGCAGATCGACGATGAGGTAGTCAAGCTCGCCCCAGTCGACCTGCTGCAGAAATTGACGAATGATCTGGTGGAGCATGGGGCCGCGCATCACCATGGGTTTGTCGCCGGGCGAGATGTAACCGATGGAGATGGTCTTGATGCCGTGCGCTTCGTTGGGTTGAATCTGGTTGTTGGCGCCAACGAGAGGCTGCTGTGATGAACCCATCATCAGCGGGACGTTGGGGCCATAGATGTCCGCGTCGATGAGGCCGACGCGTTGGCCGAGCCTGGAGAGCGCGATGGCGAGATTGACGGCGACTGTGGTTTTTCCCACGCCGCCTTTGCCGGAGCCGATTGCAACAATTTTAGAAACGCCGGGCAAGGCCATCGGCGTCGGCATGGCATGAGGATGAGCCATTGATTACTCCTGAGGAAGCCAGTTTTCCGCTAGGGTTTTTTCGGCTTCGCGATGCTTCGACTCGACGGCGAATTGGGTAATTCGGCGATCAGGTCTACTTAAATCTTACAGGAGGCATTGGGCGCTGATTTTGATTGGCTTGAGTTCGGGAGCGACATCGGCATCGACAACGCGGGCAAGGACTGCGTGCAGTTGGCGCACGCCTTCCGTGAGTGAGGCGGGTCCTGGCTGCAGTATGCAGGTAGAAGGGATTTCGTAGATGTGGCCGTTGCGCACGGCGCTGGTGCCCTCCCAGCCGGGCCGCCCACGAATGGCTTCGATGCTGACTTTCATGCCGCACCATGAAGCGAGGATGACTTCGGGGTCGCGCGCGACAACGGCGGATGGATCCACGACGCGGTCCTGCGCTTTGCCGCATTCGCGTAGTTCGGGAAAGATTGGGTCGCCTCCCGCGATGGCGATGAGTTCTTCTACCCAGCGAATGCTGCTGATGAGTGGATCTTTCCATTCTTCGAAGAAGACGCGTGGGCGACGCCTGAATTTCCGAGCTGAAACTTCGATCTTTTGAAGGCCGCTTTGCAATTCTTCGGTGAGTTTGGCGCCCTCAGCAGGTTTGCTTACAAGACGCGCGAGCACAGCGATCATGTCGAAGATTTCGGCGATGCTGCGTTGGTTGAAATTGAGGACGGTAGCGCCGCGCAGGACGAGATTGCGCGTGATTTCGGCCTGCACGTCGGAGAAGGTGAGCACGAGGTCGGGCTTGAGGTCGAGGATGGCTTCGATGTTGGCATCGCGAAACGCGGAGACGCGGGGTTTCTTTCGCGCTTCGGGAGGACGCTTGGCGTATCCGGAGACGCCGACGATGCGGTCCTGCTCGCCAAGCAGGTAGAGGGTTTCTGTTGTCTCGTCGGTGAGGCAGACGATGCGGCGGGGGAAGTCGGAGTGGTTCGATGACAATCGAAAAGTATCCGGCATGATGACGTTTGGTGAACCTCAGATTGAATCGTCAAATAGTATTCGTGCTTTCCCAGGTCTGAAAATCCAGACCTGGGGCACCCAATGTCGTGCAGATCGAAAGCTCCCGAACCGCAGGTCCTTCGACTCCCCATCACTTCGTTCTGGGTCGCTCAGGATGACAGGATTTGTTAAAGGAGCGTTCCGAACAACGACCACGCTCGAATGACTAGGTTCGAATGGGCTCGGGATTTTGTGCGGCAGTGGCGGCTTTCGCTTTCTTGCGGCGGATCGCCTCGGCTTCGCGGTGCTCGCGGCGACGCAAGGCATCCGCGTAACGGCGGATTTCGTTGGCTGTTTCCGGTTGCAGGCCGGGCACCTTTTGGCGATTGCCATCTTTGTCGATGGCTACGAATACTAAGTATGCACTGGCGACATGAAGCATCGATCCGGTTTGCGGATGTTCGACCCAGACTTTGACGCCGACCTCGACGGATGTATTGAAGGCGCGATTGACGCTGGATTTGAGAATGAGCAGGTCGCCAACGTGCACCGGCTGGATGAAGTCGATGTGGTCCATTGCGGCGGTGACGACGTGAGTGCGGGTGTGACGGTAGGCGGCCATGGCGCCGGTCAAGTCGATAAAATGCATGAGGCGGCCGCCGAGAAGATTGCCAAGCGTGTTGGCGTCGTTGGGCAGAATGATTTCAGTCATTTCCGATTGCGTGCTGACGACTGTCCGCACGATCGGGCTGGTCTCAGTGGAACTCATTGCGTGCTTGCTCCATTCATTCACCGCCAGTTGACCTGTTCTTCGCTACAATGGTTGTGGCGAAGACGGGTCCATGGGGAGACAAGTCCAGTTTCGGCAATCCACGCCAATTACGCAAATCCCTTCAGGGAAAGCCTGGCAAACATGAGCAGCACAGACAAGATTGCAGGATTAAGGGAAATTCTCGCGCTGGACGCGAAGAGCAGCTTTGCGCGCTACGGCATTGCCATGGAACTGGCCGGCCGCGGGGATGCGGAAGAGGCGCTGCAGGAATTCGACATCCTGCTGGCGAATGATCCGGACTACACCGCGGCGTATTTCATGTCGGCGCAGACGCTGGCAAACATCGGACGAAAGAATGAAGCGATTGAGCGTTTGAAAGGCGGAATCAGCTGTGCAGCGCGCACGGGGAACCGCCATGCGCTCAGCGAGATGCAGGCGATGTTTGATGAACTGGATCGCTAAACGCCGTTGGTTCGGAAGATTTCGCGACTGAGTGAATCGTTTCGTTGCCTCATTCGTTTCCGGCGAAGAGCAACTCGCATCCAAATTATTGAGCGAGGCGTCTATACTATTAACATGCCGAAATATTCCATCGTTGTTCCTTTTCACAATGAAGAGGAGAACGTGACCGTTTTGTATGCGCGCCTGAAGCAGGTGATGGAGCAGGTGGGCAACAGTTTTGAGCTTGTCCTGGTTGACGACGGGTCGAGCGATCGCACGTACAAACTGCTGGAAGAGATTGCCGCGGTGGATAGCCGCGTGCTCGTGGTGAAGCTGCGACGCAACTTTGGACAGACTTCGGCGCTTGCGGCCGGCTTCGATCATGCGTCGGGTGATTTTATTTTCGCGATGGATGGCGACCTGCAGCACGATCCGAACGAGATTCCCAGCTTTATTGAAAAGCTCGAAGAGGGCTACGACGTGGTGTCGGGATGGCGCAAAGAGCGTATTGACAATTTTGTCATGCGACGGATTCCGTCGCGCTGCGCGAACTGGCTGATGGCGAAATTGTCGGGCGTGGACATTCATGATTTTGGGACGACCTTCAAGGCGTATCGCCGCGAGGTGATCACCAATATTCCGTTGTATGGCGAGATGCACCGTTTTATTCCGGCGCTGGCCAGCTGGTATGGCGCTTCGATTTGCGAGATTCCCATCCGCAACGTGAATCGCGAGCGCGGCAAGAGCCACTATGGAATCAGCCGCACGTTTCGCGTGTTTTTCGACCTGCTGACCATTCGATTCTTGCTGAATTATATGAGCAGACCGCTGCACTTTTTCGGCAGCTTTGGCGCTCTGGGCATTTTGGCTGGAAGCTTCATTTCCGCGCTTCTTCTGGGGATGAAGATTCTGAACCCGCACCAGAATGTGATGGACCTGCATGGACCGCTGTTCGTGATTGCCGGCGTGCTGATCCTGGCTGGAATCCAGATGCTTGCCATTGGGTTGCTGGGTGAGTTGCAGGTGCGCCACTACTACACTACGCAGCAGCGGGTTCCGTATGCGATCGATCGCATCGTGCGGCTGCGCACGCCGGAAGAGCCGAGCATGCTGTCGGGGGAGAAGGATAGCTTCTAAAGGCAGGGAACAGGGATCAGGGAACAGCAAAAACGGGCCCCGTCTGGAGAATTCCGGACGGGGATTTTTATTGGAATTGCAGTGCGAAAGCATGCATCTGAGGCTGCATTGCCCTTGCAGTTGCGGCGTCTCAAGGTGCATCCTTGCGTGTAATGAAAGCTATTCAGATTCACGCGACCGGCGGGCCTGAGGTTTTGCAACTGGTGGAGCTGCCTATTCCCGAGCCGGGACCTGGGCAAGTCCTGATACGCGTTGAGGCGGTTGGCGTCAACTTCGTTGAGATCTATTTCCGTAAAGGCACCTACAAGGCGACGCTGCCTCTTACGCCGGGGAGTGAAGCCGCGGGCACGGTGGAAAAACTCGGGCCCGGTGTGTCGGGTTTTGAAGAAGGCGATCTTGTTGCTTCCGTGAGCGTGCTGGGCAGCTATGCCGAATACGCGCTGGTGCCTGCGGCGCAGCTCATCAAAGTCCCTTCACGGCTGAGCCCGGAACAAGCCGCCGCGACTTTGTTGCAGGGGATGACGGCGCACTACCTTGCTTACTCCACGTTTGCGTTGAAGGCTGGAGATACGGCGTTGGTGCATGCGGGAGCCGGGGGCGTTGGACTTTTGCTGACGCAGATTGCGACGAGACTCGGCGCCAAGGTGATCACCACGGTGTCGACAAAAGAGAAGGCAGGGCTTTCGCACGAGGCGGGCGCGATCGAGGTGATTCTTTACACGGAGAAGGATTTTGAAGCGGAGGTCAAGCGCATCACGGGGGGCAAGGGCGTGGATGTGGTCTACGACTCTGTGGGGAAGACGACCTTCGACAAGAGTCTGAATTGTCTGCGGCCGCGCGGGATGCTGGCGCTGTTTGGCGGTTCGAGTGGGCCGGTGCCGCCTTTCGACCTGATTCAGTTGAGCGGCAAGGGATCGCTGTTCCTGACGCGGCCATCGATGTGGCACTACGTGGCGACGCGGGCGGAACTGGAATGGCGCGCCGGCAAGATTCTGGATTGGGTGGCGACCGGCGAACTGAAGCTGCGCATGGAGCACATGTATCCTTTGGCCGAGGCGGCGCAAGCGCAGACCGATCTTGAAGGCCGGAAGACTACGGGGAAGATATTGCTGGAGCCGTAAGAGCAGTTCGTAGTTCCTGGTTCGTAGTTCACAGTTGGATTTCTGGTGCTCGATTCTTTTCGCCTGCGATGGATTGATCGTGATCGACTCAATGACAATAACGAGGATTTCGGTCGCGCCGAAAGACCATGTGTTCATGCTGACGGGCGCAGGGATCAGCGCGGAGAGCGGGTTGCCGACTTTTCGCGCGGAGGATGGGCTTTGGGCTGGGTACCGCGTTGAGGATGTTTGCACCCCCGATGCATGGAAGCGCGATCCGGCGGGTGTTTGGGGGTTTTATTCAGCGCGGCGCGCGTCGGGCCAGAAGGCGATGCCGAATCCGGCGCACATTGCGCTGGCTGAGCTTGAGAAGCAGCTTGGTGACCGCTTCTTTCTTTGCACGCAAAATGTCGATGACCTGCACGAGCGTGCGGGTTCGGTGCGGTTGCTGCATATGCATGGCGAGCTAGCGAAGGCTCGATGCGAGCGTGAGTGCGGGCGCGCGCCTGTTGAAGATCACGCGATCTATCAAAACCTGGCCGAAGTGGGGCGATGCGCATGCGGCGGACGGCTGCGCCCGCATATTGTCTTCTTCGGGGAGATCCCGCTGGAGATGGATCGGATTCAGGACGAGATTGCCAAGGCAACTTTGATGGTGGTTGTGGGCACGTCGGGGTCGGTGTATCCCGCAGCGAACTTTGTGCACTGGGCGCGGCAGGGCGGCGCGCGGACGGTTTACGTCGGGCCGGAGTCGCCGCTGAATGCGCATGCGTTTACGAATGTGGTGCTGGGCAAGGCGGGGGAAGTGCTGCCGGGACTATTTCAATTAGAGTAGCAATTCAACGAGCTAGTAGGTCCGTCAATACTAGCGTGCATTGACGTACTGCGTGCGGCGAAGGCGGAGAGCGGACCAGTCCTCGTCGAGAAGGCGCAGGCCGCACTATTGCCTAGCCCCCCGGGGAACTGTCATTCGGCGGCGAACTTTTCTGGAGAGGCATCGAAGATTTGTTTGTGCTCTTTCACGCAGAAATAGTAGGTCTTTCCCTTGTAAGTCGACGACAGAGATCGATCAATTTCCATACCGCAGACGGCGCAGAGAGGATGATTCGCCGTCTGCTTGATGGGTCCGGCATACTCGGCGTTGGACGACGGGTTCAGCCAGCCCTGGCCCTGATATTCAAGCAGAGAGGCAGTCTGGCTTGCTACATCCCGGCCGAAGTAGCGCTCGACCACCCGCAAGGCGAGATCCATTCCAGAAGTGAGGCCGCCGGCGGTCGCTAAATTGCCCGATTCAACAAAGCGGGCTCCACGCAGAACATGAATGTCCGGATACTGCATGGCGAGGTCGACGTAAGCGCCGTGATGCGTGGTGGCAGCCTTGCCAGAAAGCAAACCGGTGCTCGCAAGCACAAAGGCGCCGGTGCAAACGGACATCGTAACATCGGTGCTCCTGGTCGCATTGCGAATCCAGGCTTTGGTGGCCTCGCTGGCAGGACTTTGTGCGGGGATAACGATAACCTTAGGTGCGGGGGCATTGGCAATGGTATAGGTGGGCGTGATCTTCAATCCACCGCTCGCAGTCACGGGAGCCGCAGACTCCGCCACAGTGTAGAGACTGAAGGCATCATACTTCCGGCCGGGAATGCTGACTCTTTCGAAAACTTCCCATGGGCCGCAAAAATCAATCACGACGGCGCCTTCGGAGATAAGGAAAGCGACCGGAATGGACGCGTTGGCCGGAGGGGTAAGCGGATTGAGCGCGGCGCTTTCCGCGGCTGCGTCGAATGTTGCGGCGGCCGCGCCAGGTAGAGTCAACGAGCCGGCGGCGGTCAAGCCGAGGGCTGCGGAACGCTTCAGGAGTTCTCTGCGATTCATTGAAATGACCTCTACAATCGGTTTGCTACGGGCGGTTTGTGTGTCAAAGATGATGCTTCGGCTGTCATCGATGCTTTGCGGCGGTTGATGCCGGTGATCTTTGATTTCCTTCAGACTTAAGCGTGCGAAGGCGATGTGGCGTTCGCGTATTGGCCGCTGACGTAATCCCAATTGACGACGTGGAAGAAGGCGCCGACATACTCGGGGCGGCGGTTCTGGTACTTGAGGTAGTAGGCGTGCTCCCAAACGTCGATGCCGAGGATCGGCGTGTGGCCGAGCGTGAGAGGGCTGTCCTGGTTGGGCGTCGTTTCGATCTGGAGCTTGCCGTCGGCTAGCGTGAGCCAGGCCCAGCCACTGCCGAAGACGCTTGCGGCGGCTTTGGAGAAGCGATCCTGAAATGAAGTGTAGCTGCCGAATGTTGTGGAGATATCTTTCGCCAGCTCTGCTTTGGGTTCAGTGCCGCCGGATTTTGAAAGGATGAGCCACCAGAAGGAATGGTTGGCGTGGCCGCCGCCCTGGTTGCGCACGGCGGTGCGAATGTCTTCAGGAATAACGTCGAGATTCGAGACGAGCTCAGTGATGGATTTCGAGCCGAGGTCCGGGTGCTTAGCGATGGCAATGTTCAGGTTGTTGACGTAGGCGGCATGATGCTTGTCGTGGTGCAGATGCATGGTGGTGGCATCGATGAAAGGTTCAAGCGCGTCGTAATCGTAGCCCAGGGGCGGGAGCGTGAAGGGCCCGCTGGGCGCTGGGGCTGGGGCAGCGGGAGCTTGCGCGAGAGCGGTGGAATTGAATGCATTGCGTGCGGCGGCGAGGCTTGCGGTGAACCCGAGAGCTTTGAGGACAGAGCGTCGATTGATCATGTTTTCTCCTACATTGGTTCCGGTCGTTTAGAAGTGAAAGCGGTAGCGCAGCTCGGCGGAAAACATGCGCGGGTCGTTGTAGTGGAACCCGCCGATGGTGATGGAGTTATCCTGCAAAACGCGATGATTGGTGACGTTGATGACGTTGAGCGCGAACTTCCAACGCTCGCCGAGCGCGTGGCCAGCGGAAGCGTCGAAGGTGGTGTGCACGGGGAGATAGGGTCCGTTATATGGGCCTTCGTTAGCGCCGGCCAGTCCGTTTGAAAAACCTGTGCCGTAGTAAACGTTGGTGGAAAACCAGGTGTGTAGCGGCAAGTTTGTCGTGAAACCGGTGTTGAGCGTGTCGCGCTGATCGTGATCGAGCGAGATGTAGCCGGGGCCTAAATCGCAGGCTGGGTCGGTGGGGATGGAGCAGGTGAAGCCACCGATAATGTTGCCGCGCTGCTGGGCGATTTGGTTGGAGTAGGTCACGTGGAATTGGCCGAGGTGAGCCAGTTGTGGCGAGCGTAGTGTCATCTCCCAGGCGCGCACGAGGGCTCCATCGACGGCGATGGGAAAGTACATGTTGGACTCGCCAAGATTGGAGTGGTCGAGGAAGTTGTTGACGCGGTTCTTGACGGTATCGACGTCGAGGAACCAGCCCTTCCAGGGAATCTGAATGCCGAACTGGTGCTCTTCGTCGCGCTCGGAAGGGATGGGTGTGAAGGCATTCTCCCCGGTATTCCCCAGATTGCTGGCGTAATTCAGAACTGAACTGGAGACGGTTTCGAGTGGGGCGGGCTGGAAGAAGTGGCCGTAGAATCCGCGCAGCACCCAGTGCAGGCGAGGGATTTCGACGGTCGCGCCGATGCGGGGATAGATTGCGGACTCGTCGAATCCGCCGTGATAGATGGAGAAACGCTCGCCGCCGAGCAGGGTGATGTACTGACCGAGGCGCAGGTGGTCGGTGAGATAGAACTCGACCAGCGCGGCGCCGGCGTCGGCTCCGACATTCGGTTCGGATGGTGCGCTGCCGTCATTGACCTGCACGCCGAAGAGGTCGCTCTCGGCCTGGTAGAACGAGTAGAAACCGGCAGAGAAGCTATTCGGTCCCGCGTCCGCATGCACATCGGCCTGGCCGCCGACATAGTTTGAACTCTGGTGCCATGTGGTGGCAACGGGATTATCCATTGGGGACGAGTCGTAGTTGGACTGATTGAGGTGGTAGAAGGGCGCGAAGGAGATTAACGCCTTAGGCGAGAGAGTGTGGACCCAGTTGGCAATGACGAAGGAGTCGCGCTCGGTTTGGGCGTCGCGGAGGCCGGTGGAGCAGTAGTAGCCGGAAACGCATTCGTAGTCGTCGGAGTTGGGGTCATAGGGAATCTGGAAGTGATCCTGGCGGTATTGGGCGTTGAGACGGTATTGATCCTTGGGCGTCTGGTTGCGAATGAGCGACACGAAGGCGCTTTCGGAATTCGTGGCATCGTGGTAGACAGAGGCCACTGGCGTGGCGAGACCGTAATTGGAACGAGAGCCGGTGAGGCTGGTGTACCAGGCCGTGGTGTCGGAATGATCCCCGAGAGAGACCTGGGTTTCGCCGGTGTAGAAGTTGCCGGCAGATACGAGGAGTTCGCCGTCGCGGTTGCGTTCGAATCCGTTACGGGGAAGCACATTGAAGACGCCGTAGGTGCGGTCACCGACGCCGGAGTCGTAGCTGCCGCGCTGGGTTTCGAGTGAATCGATGTCCTTGGGGTCGATTTGTGGGCCCACGTTGGAGGCAATTTTGGTGTTGGGGATGGCAATCCCGTCGAGGAGCCAGCTGGTTTGGTGGCCGCCGCGCATGTGAAGCATGTCGTGAGTCATATAGGCGCCGGGGACGTAGTCGGTGATCATCTCCATGCCGATGGTGCGGCTGGCGCCTGGGGTTCGGTCAATGTCTGCGCGGGTGATGAGAGTGGTGGGAGTTACGGTGTCGGCTGCTGAGAGCGAGGATTGGTAGCCGGACACGATGACAGTCTGAGTTGCCGGAGCTACCGGAAGAGGAATGTGGAGGACTGGGTTCGTTCCGGAAGCAACGATGAGCGGCTGATCCACAGTGGCGAAGCCGGGAGCCGAGACAGTGAGAGTGTAGACGCCGATCGGGGCTTGCGGCAGCTCGAACTCGCCCTCGTTGCTTGTCTTGGTGTGAAGGACGAAGGCGGAATCGCGGGCCTGTAGGTTGACTTCAGCGCCGG
>CAZAQN010000040.1:0-38299 GCA_964487345.1 uncultured Occallatibacter sp.
TCTGGACCGTCGTGCTCTGCGGCTTCTTCAACTCCATCATGTTCCCCAACATCTTTGCCCTGGGCATCGCCGGACTTGGCCCGATGACCAGCAAAGGATCGGGGCTGATTATGACTGCCGTCGTCGGCGGAGCCATCGTGCCTCTGCTTCTCGGCGCGGCGGCCGACAAGATGGGCATTCAACACGCCTTCGTCATTCCCATCTTCTGTTACCTCTTCATCGCCTACTACGGGCTATGGGGCTCCAAACCTACGCGGACAGTGACGGCATAGCAGCGGAGTGGTTGTAAACCTGAAGGCCCTTCGGCGCAAGCTGAAGGGCCTTCGCATGTGCTACGCCTCTTCGGCGGCACAGGACTCGGCGGGGCTCGCTGCGGCGGCAAGCGGCCTGGGCTCTGTTTTCAGATTCAGCAGGATCAATCCAACCAACACCACGACCACACCAGCCAGCGCAGTCCAGCGAATCTCTTCGCCGGCGATGAAACCCCAAAACAATCCCCAGATCGGCAGCAGATAGGTGACAGCGACTGTGCGCGTCGACGAAATCGTGGCGAGCAAGCGGAAGAAGAGCAGATAGGCAAGACCGCTGCCCAGCACGCCAAGCACCGTCACTGCGATCGCAGACTTGAGATGCAGCGCCGTCGGATGGGGACCGAAGGCGGCCAGCGGCAATAGGAGCAGGCCGGCAAGCGTGAGCTGGAAAGTGGCAATCACGACTGGCTCGACACCCTGCAGCCAGCGCTTGGCGAGGACTGCTCCTGCGCCGTAACTCAGACTTGCAGCCGCGATGAGCAGGACGCCCAGAAGATAGCCGCCCGACGAGGTTCCCTTTGCGATTCCGGTCGCGTGGCCATACACCACGCCCAGTACGCCGAGAAAGCCGAGCGCAACACCCACGCTGGTGAGCCGCGTAGCGCGCGCGGTCCCAAAGACGAGGCCGAGCAGCAAGGCCCAGATGGGTGTGGTGGCGTTCAGGATCGCGGCGATGCTCGATGGAACGGTGCGTTCGCCCCAGGGAAAGAAGCAAAACGGAATGGCATTGTTCAACACCGCGACCACGAGGAGCGGCGGCAGCAGCCGCAGCGGAGGCAGTTGATGCCTGCCAAGCCGGAGCGCGATCCAGAGGAATGCAGACCCGAAGGCCAACCGGCCCACCGCGACCCACACGGGCGGCAGGTCGTCGCCGGCCAGCTTGATCAGGATGAACGAGGCTCCCCAAACCGCGGAGAGCAGGAACATTTCGAGCATGTCGCGCAGGCGCATCCGTATCTAACTCCTCGTAATCGCCCGCTCTCTTTTTGGAGAAGGAGCATCTCCTGATAGATAAAGGGCGGGCCCGAAGGGCTCCATAAAATATTCGGATCGTGTCCAACTCCGGAAGCGATGGTTGCGAGCGGGTCCCTCAAGCGGCGCTGCGATTCCCTCCATCGCGCGCGCGATTCCTGGTGGACTCCCTAACTCGATATACCGCCTCCCTAGGCTTCCGGGTGCAAACTCCTCATTTATTCGCAACTTTATTTGTCCGTAACCCATTGAGGTTAGCCAATTAACCCCCTGCTTGTGATGTTGATCGATTTCTCTTGACCCGTATCGCAAATCGCGATATTGTTATTGCAATCTGCGATGGATTGCTGGAACCGACCTGGAAGGAATCCCATCGCAACCCATGAAGCTCGGCGAAAAAATCCGCTACTTGCGCGAAGTGGAAGGCAGCCTCAGAGGCCTCGACCGCGCCATGAGTCAGCAGGAATTGGTGCGGGCCATCGACGCCGAGACCGGCTCGAAGCTCAGCCAGAGTTACCTCTCCCAAATTGAAAGCGGCGCGCGCCCCCACTTGACCAACACGTCGCGGCAACTGCTCGCCGGATTTTTCAAAGTCCACCCCGGCTATCTGGTGGACGACCCGGAGGGCTACTCGCCCGAGTTGCAGAGCGAGCTGCGCAACGTCGAGGACAAACTTGATTTGTGGCTGGTCTCGGGCGCGGAGCGATTTCGCCGCGATCCCGAACTGAAGCACGCCTTGCTGACGCTGGCGCGGAACGAGCACTCGCGGGAGTGTCTTCTGCTGCTCGAATCGATTCTGGAGACGCCGGGACTTCTGCCGCGGCTGACAGAAGTGCTTAGGCCGAAAAAGCAAGAGGCAGGGACTAAGGGACTAGGGACTAGGGACTCAGGAAGTAGGGATCGTGGAATTGAGGACAATTCACGACCGGTCGCCGGAAACAAAAACGGCAAAGGTCAAGCATCGGCGAAAAAGGCGCGGAAAGCATAGGAGCGCATATGACTTGGGAATCGTTTTATCTGATTTGCTTTTTAGTTGGCCTCGCTCTGAGCGCAGTCTCGCTGCTCGGCGGCATGGGACATTTCGGCGCGCACGTGCACTTGCCGCATGCTGGACACGTGGCGCATCTGCCCCACGGAGCCGGCTCTCATCCCTCAGCGATGGGCGCACGCGGCGGGGCGAATATCCCGTGGTGGAATGCGTTCTCCTTGATGATTTTTCTCTGCTGGTTTGGCGCGGCGGGGTACCTGCTGACGCGCTATGGCAGCTTTGTTGCGCTTGTCGTTTTAGTGCTGGCCGCGATCTGCGGCTTTGCCGGCGGCGCGATTATTTTTCTTTTCCTCACCAAAGTCCTGTTGCCGCACGAGCGCGAACTGACAGCCGATGAGACGGAAGTGATCGGTGCAGTCGGCCGCGTTTCGTCGGCGATCCGCGCGGGCGGCATTGGTGAGGTTGTGTACGAGCAGTTAGGCGCGCGGTGCTCTGTGCCGGCGCGCTCTGAGAACGGCGAACCGATTCAGAAGCAGGAAGAGGTCTACGTCGTCGGCTACGAAAAAGGAATCGCCTACGTGAAGCGCTGGGACGAGATGGAGAACAGCCGCTAGCTTCTAGCTGCTAGCTAGCCTTTGATTTTGCCAGCGTGAGTCAACTAAACCAACCCTCTAGCTAGTAGCTAGCGGCTGGAGGCTAGGAGCTTGCACCCATGACGAACACGACCGTGCTGATTACGGACATGGCCATCCTGGTAGGAATTTTCCTGCTGGGTTTGCTCGCCAAGTTGTTTCCGAAGAACGGCCGGAACAGCGGCCATAAGCAGTGAACCATTCACAACTCACCTCCCGGTGAAAGGACCGGGAACCCAATGACGAACCAAATTGTTCTCTTTGTCGGACTCGGGGTTTTGGCGCTGATCTTTCTGATGGGCATTCTGGCGCGCATGTATCGCAAGGCCGGACCCAACGAGGCCTTGATTGTCTATGGTTTTCGCGGCCCCCGCGTCATCAAGGGTCATGGCACGGTGATCTTTCCCATGGTGGAAAACTGCCGCGAGCTTTCGCTCGAACTGATGAGCTTCGATGTAGCTCCCCAGCAGGATCTCTACACCAAGCAGGGCGTCGCCGTCACGGTCGAAGCCGTGGCGCAAATTAAAGTGCGCAGCGACCAGGCATCGATCCTCACCGCAGCCGAGCAGTTCCTCACCAAAGCTCCGGCCCAGCGCGAAGGCTTGATCCGCCTGGTGATGGAAGGCCACCTGCGCGGGATCATCGGTCAATTAACGGTAGAGCAAATCGTCAAGGAACCGGAGATGGTGGGCGAACGCATGCGCGCCACCTGCGCCGAAGACATGAGCAAGATGGGCCTCGAAGTCATTTCATTCACCATCAAGGAAGTGCGCGACAAGAATGAGTACATCTCGAACATGGGCCGGCCCGACATTGCACGCATCAAGCGCGACGCCGAAATGGCCACCGCCGATGCCGAACGCGACACCGCAATCAAGCGCGCCACGGCGATGCGTGAGTCCGCAGTGGCCAAAGCGCAAGCCGACCAGGAGCGAGTGATTGCCGAGACCGCCTCCGCCACGCGCCAAGCAGAGGCGCAGCGCGATCTCGAAATCAAAAAAGCGGAATACGCCGAGCAGAGCCGCCGCCAGCAAGCCAGCGCCGACAAGGCCTACGAATTGCAGACCAACATCATGCTCCAACAGGTCACGGCGGAGCAGGTGAAGGTCCAACAAGTCGAGAAAGAAGGCCAGATCAAGGTGCAGGAGGCAGAAATTCTGCGCCATGAAAAGGAACTGATTGCCACGGTGCTGAAGGGCGCAGAGATCGAGCGCCAGCGCATTGAGAATATGGCGGCCGCGGAAAAGAATCGCCTGACTACCGAAGCTGAGGGACGCGCCGCAGCAACCCGCACGCAGGGTGAAGCGGAAGCCAGCATCATCTTCCAGAAAGGCGAGGCCGAAGCCAAGGCCATGAACGTGAAGGCCGAGGCTTATCAGGGATGGAACCAGGCCGCGGTCGTCGACAAGCTGCTCACCAACATGGCCGACGTGGTGCGCGCGATGGCCGAGCCTCTCAGCAAG
The DNA here is from genome assembly GCA_964487345.1 of uncultured Occallatibacter sp. GTDB lineage: Bacteria > Acidobacteriota > Terriglobia > Terriglobales > Acidobacteriaceae > Telmatobacter. Next base: position 4,367 of record CAZAQN010000040.1, read on the forward strand.
GTGGACAAGATCACGATCGTGTCCACGGGCAACGACGGCGCCGCCGGCATGCACAAGATCACCGGCGACATGACGAAGATTGCGGCGCAGGTGCCCGCATTGTTTGAGGCATTGAGCGGCATGGACATCAAGCAGTTGATGTCGAACGTGCAGGCGATGAAGCAGAAACCGGAAAACGGCGCGGCCAAGCCGGATGGCAAGCAGAGTTAAGTAACCAAGCCCGGCCTCGCGTTGAAGGCACGAGGCCGGAAGCTTTCGGAAGCAACAGGGAGACGGAGGAGGAGTTATGTCATTACTGGATAGAGTGGGCACGTTGCTGCGCGCAAATTTGAACGACCTGGTGGAGAAGGCAGAGGATCCCGAGCGCATGTTGAAACAGATCGTTCTCGACATGGAGAACCAGTTGCTCCAGGTGAAGACGCAGGTGGCCATCGCGATCGCCGATCAGCATCTGCTCGAAAAAAAGAAGACGGAGCACGAGCAGCAGGCCGCCGACTGGCGACGCAAAGCCGAGTTGGCCGTCACCAAGAATCAGGACGACCTGGCGCGCGCAGCTCTCGAGCGTTCGCTGAGCCATGGGCAGCTGGTGGAGGGATTCACAGCGCAGGCCGAAGATCAGAAGCATGAAGCCGACAATCTGCGTCAGGCTCTGCGCAAGCTCGAACAGAAGCTGAGCGAGACGCGCGCCCACTGCGAGATGCTCGTCGCCGAACATCGCCGGGCCAAAGTTGTAGGGCGAGCGACGAAGGCCCGGCAAGTCGTGGGCAACGGCCAGGAACAGACTTTCGGGCGGATGAAGAGCAAGGTCCATGTGCACGCAGCTGAAAATGCGGCGGCCAGCGAGATCCTTTCCCCCGAGACGCTCGAAGATAAGTTCAAGGCGCTTGAGAGCGAGGACAAAGTCGAGATGCTGCTGAACGAGATCAAGAGCAAAGTCGCGGCCAACGGATGAGTCAGCGATGATTTCTTTTGATAAAAACTAAAGCGCCGGACTGCAGGTTCGCCCCTGTCTCCATGCGAGGCAATCGGCGCTTGGCAATCTGCTTGGCGATGCGCGGCTTCAGCCACATCCAAAAGCCGCTCAGGACAATGGCCGGCATCGCGATCCAGCGTGCAAAGAATGCAGCCTGCGGAATGTGTTCGACGGGCCCGTAGAGGTAGCCGACGATCGGGATGCTCAGCACCAGGTGAAGGAAACGAACAATGTCACGCTCACGCCAGGCAGTCATTGCACACCCCCTTCAGGTTGCCGTGTCCTGGTCGAAGGCAGCGCGAAGCCCATCGCGATCATCCACACAAAGCCGGGAAAGCGCGTGAGAGGAATGAGGTAGATTGCAGACGGAAATTCGATATTAATCCAGCTCAACTCACCGCACAGAGCCAAAACTAATCCGAGCAGGATGATCCATCGAGGCACGAGTTTGCGAAAGAATGCCGGGACGCAGATACCGGCCATCAATAGCCCGAACGAAACGGAGTAGCCCGACCCTCCCAGACCAAAGCCGAAATAGTAGAGCGCCTGTGTTACCGCTGCATCGTGAATGACGCCGGGATAGGTCATCGTCCAAAGCACACAGCTGTTCGCCATCAGCAGGAAAGCCGTGGCAAAACCGCCGAAGAGCGCGATGTCTGCTCCCGCAGCTTGCACCCCGAGAAACTTGAGTCGACTCACAGCCGATGCCGTGAAGATTCCCAGCGGAATCGCCGAACCAAATTGCAGAAAGGCACAGAGCAAGACCGCCGACGGGCGAGCCTGAAAGTAGGCGACGATGGTTTGCGGGGATTCCCACGGACCAGGAAAATACGGCTTCCCGCCAAACACCGTCACCGGATAGAGGCCCGCACAAAAAAGAACAGTGAAAACGATGGCGAGAATTCCGAGAGGCGGGCTTTGATGGCGGCGACCGATCCGGACAGATTGAGTGTTGGACGACATGGCTAGTCTCCTCCGAAATTAGTTATATCACATAATCGTTATGCTTAGTAATGATTAGAATATGTAATACTTCATTTATGTCGAATAGCCCGTCGGCCAACCACGCTTCGGTCGCTTTTCTTCTCGCACAGGTCGGCGCATGCGCTGCACGCGAATTTGCGAAAGCGCTGACTCCTTTGAACTTCTCCCCACCGGACGCAGGGATTCTGCGGCTGCTGGGCCGCTCGCCGGGGATCAGCCAGCAGGAACTTGCCAAGCGGCTCGACATGCACGCAAGTCGGCTTGTTGCGGTGATTGACGAGCTTGAGAAGCGGTACCTCGTCGCGCGCGAAACGAATCCCGAAGATCGGCGAGTCTATTCACTGCGCCTCACTTCGGCAGGAAATGAGGCGCTGGCCGCTATCGGTGTGGTGGCGCGGGCGCACAACGAAACCATCTGCGCCGGGTTAGACAATAACGAACGCTTGCAGCTTGGGGCGCTGCTCGGAAAGATTGCAGCGCAGCAGGGCCTCACACAAGGGGTTCACCCGGGCTACAAAGATATCCAAATGCGGGGAGACGCAACACCCGGCACCGAAACACAGCCGCCCGAGTAATGGAAGATTCAAGGTCGGATTAAGTCTTCGGCTATCGGTTCCCCGTCTAATCAACAGCACAGCACACAGCAACGGGCTTTGCGCCGTTTAAGCTTGAGTCAAGGGGGGATGACCGCCGTTGCTTCAAATCCCCCGGCTGACCAGATTGAGAAGATGGACAGTTTTGTGGCCTTCCAGAACCTCAGCACCAGCTTTAGATCCATATTTCGGTACCCGGTGAATGAATGCAATTTTATTTACGAATGATTTTCTGCGGGGTCCTCTCGCTCGCGCCCATCGCGGTCTACGCACAGGAAGACACAGCAGTCTTCAACGTCCAGATTTCCGCACCCATCTCGACATTGTCTTCTACAAATTCGCTTCCTGACGCCCCCCAAGCCCAGCATGAAGAAATCGACCTTGCTCAATTGCCTGCACAACAACCGTCTCTTGCATCTGCGCCGGCGCAGAGCGGCAATGTGCAAACAGGCACGCCGGCTAGCTCGAGTTCGCAGACGGCTGCTCCACAATCTGACGCAGAAAAGAGCGCGCACGAGAAGGCCGAAGAGCAGCTAAAGGAACAGGAGCACCAGCGCGTCGCGGGTGTCATGGCTACCTTCAACACCACCAGCAATCGAGACGCGCTTCCGCTGTCATCGGGACAGAAATTTCAGCTTTTCTTCAGGAGTGAAATCGATCCCTGGCCCTTCCTGCTGGCAAGTGTCGTTTCTGGTATTGGTCAAGCCGATGACAGCTACCCGGAGTGGGGACAGGGCACGCAAGGCTACGCGAAGCGATTCGGCGCGGCGTACTCCGATGCGTTCATTGGGAACTTTTTTGGCAATGCAGTGCTGACCAGCATGCTCCATGAAGATCCACGCTACTTCCAGAAAGGCACGGGCACCAAAACCAGCCGCTTTCTGTGGGCAGCGTCGAGCACCGTCTGGTGCAAGCGCGACAAAGGTGGATGGGGACCAAACTACGCCAACGTCGGAGGGAACCTGATTGGTTCTGCCATCGCGCGGGCGTACTACCCGGAGTCGGAGCGTACGGTGAGCGACACCATCACGGACGGGTTGACGGTGTCTGCCGAAGGTGTCATTGGCTCCGAAGTGATCGAATTCTGGCCCGATATCGCACGCCATTACAAACGCAAGCACGCCGAGAAGCTGGCCCGCCAAGCGGCGCAGCGCGATGCGCAGAGTACAGCCCATCCCGCTCCCCAATCCGTTCCGGCGGCAAAGCCAGGGAACCCCCAACAGTGAGAGACCGGACCAGAGACTGCTACGACACCGGCTCCAGGTGCGCAGTAAAATGGCGCAGGAACGGCGCTTCGTAGGTCAGGCGCATGCCGCGAATCGAATCACGGTTCTTCCACACCTCAAGAATCACTTCGACCAGGTAATCAATGTGGCTCTGCGTGTAGACCCGCCGCGGAATGGCGAGGCGTACAAGATCCATCTGTGCAGCGCCCGCAAACATCAGCGTGCCGATTTCTACTGAGCGCACGCCGCCTTCAAGATAAAGTTCCGCCGCCAGCGCAACCCCAGGGAATTGCTCGATGGGAAGGTGCGGCAGGAATGCACGTGCATCGATGTAGATCGCATGTCCACCTGGCGGTTGCACAATCGGCACTCCCGCCTCCGCGATGTGGTTGCCAAGATATGCAGTCGAGGCGATACGGTAGCGCAGGTAATCCTCTTCCAGCGCTTCCTGAATGCCGACAGCGATCGCTTCGAGATCGCGGCCAGCAAGTCCGCCATACGTCGGGTAGCCCTCGGTGAGAATCAGCAGGTCCATCTCCTGCCGAGCGAGGATATCGTCGTTGGTACACAGAAAGCCGCCGATGTTCGCCATGCCGTCTTTCTTGGCGGACATGGTGCACCCATCGCCGTAGCTGAACATTTCCTGCGCAATCTCCTTGGGCGTCTTGGATGCGAAACCTTCTTCGCGAAGCTTGATGAACCATGCATTCTCCGCAAAGCGGCAAGCGTCAAAGTAGAGCGGGATGCGGTGGCGCTTGCAGACTTCGCTCACGGCGCGAACATTTTCCATCGACACGGGCTGGCCGCCGCCGGAGTTGTTGGTCACGGTCAGCATGACCAGCGGAATCCGGTCCCGCCCCACACGCTCGATCAGCGATTCCAGCGCGGCCACATCCATGTTGCCCTTGAAAGTGTGTTGCATTGAAGGCTGTTTGCCCTCCGGAATCACAAGATCGACGGCCTCGGCCCCGACAAATTCAACATTGGCGCGCGTCGTATCGAAATGAGTGTTGTTGGGAACGACGTCGCCTTTCTTGCACATCACTCCGAAGAGAATGCGCTCAGCCGCACGGCCCTGATGCGTGGGAATCACGTGAGTGTATCCGCAAATGTCGTGAATCGAATTACGAAAGCGATCGAAGCTGCGGCTGCCCGCGTAGCTCTCATCGCCCTCCATGATGGCGGCCCACTGATGCGTCGACATGGCGCCAGTGCCCGAGTCGGTGAGCAGGTCGATCAGCACATCGTCGGCCTTCAGCAGAAAAAGATTGTGATGCGCTGCCTTGAGCAGTTGCTCACGCTGCGCCCGCGTCGTCCAGCGGATCGGCTCGACACTCTTAATGCGAAATGGCTCGATGATGGTCTTGACTGGCATGACAGGCTCCAATTGGGAGGACAAAGACAGAGTCTAACTCCGTCGCGAGCCAGGACGCCGTGTGCCCCGCCACCTGAGGCAATTCGAACGCTCCTATCGGTTCGCCATTGACCGCTTGCGCCACCGAACAGATATAAAGGTATGCGTGCGCCGAAGGAGCCCCGAGTGGCCATTGCCGTAGTCCCGCCACAATCCGAACAAAGCGAGAACAAGCCGCTGTTCCCGACGGAGGGGCTGGCGGCATTCGCTCTGGTGACGGGCCTGTTTCTTCTTTGGGGGATTGCGAACAACCTCAATGACGTACTGATTCGTCAGTTTATGAAATCGTTTGAGCTTACCCGGCTGCAAGCGGGTTTAGTGCAGTCGGCCTTTTACATAGGATATTTCGTGTTTTCCGTTCCCGCAGCGATAGTCATGCGGCGACATGGTTACAAGTTCGGCCTGGTTACCGGCCTGCTCCTCTATAGCCTTGGAACTTTTCTCTTTTTGCCCGCTGCGGCGGCGCGCAGCTATTCGCTTTTTCTACTCGCACTGTTTGTGATCGCCAGCGGACTCGGGTTCCTCGAGACAGGCGCCAATCCGCTGATCGCGCAACTGGGCGCGCCTGAAAGCGCAGTGCGGCGTCTCAACTTCTCGCAGGCATTCAATCCTCTGGGCGCCATCACCGGAGTTCTTATCGGCACATTGTTTATCTTTTCCGGAGTTGAGCTCAAAGCCCCCGATATTGCCCGAATGAAGCTGGCCGGGACCTACGATGCCTACCTTCATCACGAGACCATGCGCGTCGTCCCACCCTACATGGCGATCGGCGCACTCGTTCTGCTCTGGGCATTTCTTATCTATCGCACACCGTTCCCAGCCGTTGCAGGCGCGCAGCCGACCAGCAGTGAGGAGCCGCGTGGGAGTTATCGCGAGTTACTTCGCTATCCGCATTTCCTGCTCGCCGTGCTGGCACAGTTCTGCTATGTGGGCGCGCAGGTGGGCACCTGGAGCTACTTCATCCAATATGTGCAGGACTACACGAGTTTGCCGGAAAAAACCGCGGGCTATTTTCTTACTGGAACGCTGGCGGGATTTGGCGTGGGGCGCTTCGGCTCGAGCCACTGGATGAAAACAGTGAGCGCAAGCACGCTGATGGGCTTGTTCGCTGTGGCGAATGTGTTGCTCGTGACCGTCGGCATTCTCTTTCCCGGATGGATTGGACTCTGGGCCATTTTTCTCACGAGCTTCTTCATGTCGCTGATGTTTCCCACGATTTTTGCGCTGGGGATCCGTGACCTGGGCGTAAATACGAAATCCGGAGCTTCCCTGCTCGTCATGTCGATTATTGGAGGCGCCGTCTTCACTCCGGTCATGGGGCTGGCGTTTCAAAAGACCCACAGTATGGCGATCGCGATGGTGGTACCACTTGTGTGTTATGTCTGCGTTGCGTATTACGCGTTCTGGGGATCAAAGATTCCGCCACGTCGGGCAACATAGCTTGCCGCGGGCGGTGCCGTGACCCAATCCTACCTAACAGTTCGTGGTGTAAGTCGTGTTTTGAAAGGGCACGGCTTCAGCCGTGCCGTAAAAGGTTGATAAGAAACGATGGGCTTTAGCCCTTGAGGGATGGTTTTCGGCCGTTTCGACTTTCACCACGGGCTGCTTACGTTATGCGGCGATTCTGCATAGGTGCCCCCGGATCTTGTCCAAAAGCCAGTGGCTGAATTGTGCCGGTTTATTCTGACGATCTCTCGCTGCAAGTAACTGACTCTAAATGCTACTCACGGCATCTGCTGGCCCTGGGATCCAGCGCACCCGATTGCTTTTCTTCGCGCGAAAACGTTCTCTCGGTACCAGAGACGACTGAAATTGCATCTCCAGTTAAAACTTCATCCGCGAAATACCGATAGAGATCGCGCGAAAGCAGATTAAAAACTGGCTGCGATCCTTGCAAGGCAGGTACTCTTCGATCGCGAGGATCGACAAAGAACGAAGCCCGAACGAGAAGTGGATCGGATCGATCAATTTCATTCTTTGGGCAAGAAAGGGCTACACCTGAGAATGATTTCTCTAAAAAAATTCCTGGACATGGACTCAACCGCGGTACTTCGAGCGGAGCCGGAGAGTGAAGGACTCTTTCCGGTAACGTTGCAGTCGTATCGCGCTGTCCTCGGCGCCATCGGAAAGACTGCCGCTCATATCTCCCCCGCTCTTGGCGCGGACCTTGAAGCGAACCTGCAACGGCTTGAGCATCGCGTGTCGGTCAACACTTCTTCTGAGTCGGTGAAGCAGAATCAGAAACAAGTTGAAGTCCAGTTGCGGGAATGGGGAGACCGGCTTTCCGATCATTTGAAATCCAAAGCCGATGAAGTCCGGGAGATTCTGGTCGCGCTGTCAAAGACCGCTGAGTCGGTGGGGAGTTGGGATCACGGATATTCCAATCAGTTCAAGGAAGTCACAGGGCGTTTGGAGCAGATCGCCAATCTTGATGATCTGACTGAGATCCGCTCTTCCCTGGTGAAGCGCGTCTCGGAACTCAAGGGGAGTGTCGATCAGATGACTCGCGACAGCAAGGAGTTAGTCGCTCACTTGCGCGCCGAAGTCTCGATCTACGAAACCAAGCTCAAATCGGCAGAGCAGCTAAGTCTGCGGGATGAACTTACGCGGGTCGCAAATCGCCGCAGCGTGGAAGAGAGAATTCGCTGGTGTATCGAGTGCAATCAGACCTTCTGCTTTGTCATGCTCGATCTGAACGGCTTCAAGCAGGTGAATGACCGGCATGGGCATTTAGCCGGCGACGACTTACTCAAGCAATTCGCTGTGGAATTGCAATCGAACGCGCGTTCAGGTGACTTAGTGGGCCGCTGGGGTGGGGACGAGTTCGTGGTGATCATTGCCTGCGATAAGACCGGAGCTATGTCGCATGTGGACCGGATCCGCGAATGGGTATTCGGCAAGTACACCGTCAATGGCGGGACTGGGACCGAGGGTCCCGTAATTCATGTCGAAGCGTCAATCGGCGTGGCCGAATGGAAAACCGGGAAGACCCTGCAGGAATTGATCGCTGAAGCGGACGGTGCCATGTATAAGGACAAGAACCGCTCCCGCCTGAGAGAGTAACAAGGACTTATCCCGTATTTCATGCCTGCTAGTTCAATCTTATGGAAAAGGTATCGAGCATTCTCTTCCGCGGCGCGGAGTTCTGCACGGATTGAATGTCTTCTTTCACAAAAGTTGTAGAAGCTGAAACGCAGAATTCCGGTCTCAACCTAGAATCTCCAAAACGAAGGGCCGATAGAGTGCCCGTAACAGACAACCACCTGCTCCAAGTAACGATTCTGGACCTTTTGTAAGAACTGGTTCGGTGCAGGCGGAAATCGATATAAGGAGCGATTCAAATGTCTCTCATCAGTCCGATCAATAACGTCACGAACATCATTGCCGAGAACTCACTCAGCAGCACGCAGGATCAACTTCAAACGACACTCCAACAGTTGTCCACGGGCAATGAGCTCGTTTCTCCCGCCATTGCGCCCGCAAACTCGTCCATCGCAGCCGGCCTCAACGCCAACATTTCGGCTCTGACTCAGTCCGCCCAGAACTCGCAAAGTGGCGTTGGCGAGTTGCAGACCGCCGCGGGCGCGCTGTCGCAGGTTACCACGCTGCTCAACACCGCCGTCACCCTGGCCACCCAGGCCTCAACGGGCGGCTTGTCCACCGCGCAGGCGACGGCTCTGAATACAGAGTTCCAGTCGATCCTGACCGAAATCGGCACCATCGGTTCAACTACCAACTTTAACGGTACCGCCGTTTTCGGTGCGGCCGGCGCAGGCACCACACTGGACGTCTTCACCAGTGACGGCACTGCCAGCGGCAACAACACCGTCGCAACCACCATCGCCGCTCTGACCACGACGGCACTTGGAGTGAACGCCTCTACCCTGACGTCAACTGCCAGTGCCCAGACGGCTCTGACCGCTGTTACGGCGGCCATCAACACCGTCTCCGCGAATGCCGGCGCAGTTGGCTCTTCGATCAACCAGCTCAACGCCAGCTCGGCAGTCGCATCCACCGAGCAGACCAACCTGCAGGACGCCGTGAACAACATCCAAAACACGAACATCCCGCAAGCTGTCGCACAGCTCACGCAGGAGCAGACTCTACAGCAGATCGGCTTCTCTGCCCTGCAGAGTTCGCAACAGTCCGAACAGCTGGTCGAAAAGCTGTTCCAGTAAACCCACGCTTTTTCACCCGACAGCAGCGCTCTTTGGGGGCGCTGCTGTTCCGTTTTGTGGACTGAAATTCTGAGCCGCAAATGCCGATATATTCTTGCGGCTGGGCGCCATCGAGGCGCCCGACAGCGCGGCCCCGGCCTCAGGAAAAGGATCTCTCATGAGTTCAGTCTCTGCACTTAATTCGCTTCTCGGCTCCAGCTCCTCCTCGAACGGCATCGACATCAGTTCGATCCTTCAGGCATTAACGGGGTCAACGAGTTCTGGCCTCGATGTCACGACCGCGGTCGACGCGGCCGTCACCGCAGCCTCCGCGCCGGAAACCGCTTGGAATACCCAACTGACCTCGACTGAGAATCAGGTTTCGACACTGCAGCAGATTCAAACGGACGTGCAGAACCTCGACAATGACGTGCAACAGTTGAACAGCATCACCGGTCCCCTGGCGTCCAATACCGTTACCTCGTCGAACTCAAGCATCGTTTCGGCCACCGCGGCCTCCGGGACTGCGCTGGGAACCCACGTCGTGACAGTGAATAGCCTTGCGACCACGGCCACATGGACCTCCGGCGAGTTCGCATCCAGTTCTACCGACCTGCCGGCCGGGAGCTTCACCATCACCACCGGCTCCGGGGCGACACAGACCATCACCACTGACGGAACCGAATCTCTAACCGATGTGGCGAACCAGATCAACGGAGACAATCTCGGGGTGACAGCGTCTGTAATTACCGACGCCAACGGGGCCCGCCTGGCCATCGTCGCCAACTCGTCGGGCAGCGCCTCCAACTTCACCATCGGCGGTTCGCCCAGTTTTGGATTCACTCAGCCGGTCACCGGTACAAATGCCTCTCTTACGGTCGATGGTGTGCCGATCAGCAGCGCTTCCAACACCGTCTCCGGCGCGCTTCCCGGGGTAACCTTGAACCTCCTGGGCGCCAGTACGGGGACACCGGTTACGCTCAATGTCCAGGCGGACACATCGTCGGCGTCGACTGCGATCAATCAATTCGTGACCGACTACAACAAGGTCATGAGCGACATCAACGCCCAGTTCGACGACACCTCATCGGGTCAGGGTCCGCTGGCCCAGGATTCGAACATCATCAACCTGCAGAACGCAGTGGAGCAGTCGCTGGACTTCGTTGCGAATGGCTCCTCCATCAACCTCTCTTCTCTCGGCATCTCGATCAACAACGACGGAAGTCTTTCGGTTAACTCTTCGACGCTGCAGAATACTCTGCAAAATAACTTCGCCGGCGTGCAAACTTTCTTTCAAGGCTCCGCGCTCAACGGCTTCGCAAACAACATGGACCAGCAGCTCACCAACTTTCTTGCTCCCGGCAGTGGGGCCTTTGTTGTCGACCTCCAGAGCATGAATAGCGAGGAAACCACTCTCAAGCAAGACATCACCAACTTTCAGAGCACGGTCATCGCGCCGCTGCAGACCAGCCTGCAGGCACAGTTTTCGAAGGCTGAAACGGAACTGCAGGAGCTGCCCCTGGAACTCAAGCAGATCAATCAAGAATTCAACCCGAATTCAAGCAACGGCGGCTAAGCAGGGACACCAGGGACTAGAAAATGCGCACCGATCTGGCTTATCGCAAAACTGCAATTCAGGGGAGCAGCGGGTTCGGCCTGCTGATCGCCATCTTCGACGCCCTCGCAGAAGATCTGCGCCGTGCGGCTCAGGCCGAACGGAACAACGACATCGAAAAGCGTTGCCACGAAGCCAACCACGCGGTTTACATCATCGGTTTTCTTGAGGATCGGCTGCTCCATGGGGACGGCGGACCGTTGGCGGATGAACTCCGCGCCTTTTACCGCACACTGCGCCGCAAGCTGCTTCAGGCGCAGATCAACAGATCAGCCGAGGGGTTGGAAGAACTGATGACCGCCGTGCTGAAGATTCGCGAAGCATGGCAGAAGGCCGATCAACGCCGGGTTCCCTCTGGACCCGAGATTCTTCGCGCCTCCATGCAGAACCTTCCCGCTTTCGCCGCAGCAACGACCGAATACAGCAGACACGACGACTGGTTCGCCTGAACAGGCTGCGGAAAAACTCCTTCCAAGAACAGTTTTGAAAGGGCACGAGTTCACTCGTGCCAATGATCCGATTGGATTGACGCCGGGTTTAGCCGCGGCGGGATGTATTTAACAACTTCCACCGGAATTTTCGGCTTTTTCCGCCGCATCCTGGAGCGCGAGCAATTACAGAGGCGCGCTTAACTCGGCGCCACCAGGTAATTGAGCAGGGTATCCGGCAGAACCTTCGCCGCTGCAGCCAGCGCCGCGCTATTGTCCGTCTGCGCCTGGCTCAAGTTAATAGCAGCCTGAGCCATATTCACGCCAACTAATGAAGTCTGCTGTGACGACAGGTTGACAGTTTCCTGCTGCAGGTAGGTCTCCTGCGAATTCAATTGGCTGTCGGCATTGGCATAGAAGATACGCTGCTGAGAGACATAATTAAGGGCTGTAGTCACGCCACTGACTGCCGTACCAATTGCGGTAGAATTTCCGCCCTGCAGTGCGGTGACGAGAGCGCTCAACGAGCCCAATACATTTGTGGTCGAATTCGAGAAGATCTGGCTGCCGGGCAAATTGATCTGGATATTCGTGCTGTCCCCGACAGCGACTGAGTTTTGGCCAGTGTTTCCGTTGTAGGTGTAACCGGTCGGTGAAGTGGAATCCGCAGTGTAAGGCTGCTGGGACGATGCGGTGCCCCCAAAGAGATACGAGCCCTCATAGGAGGTGTTGGCCTGCGTAACAACGCTGCTGAGGATGCCTTGGACCTGCGACGCGATCGCCTGCTGATTGGCTGCGGATTCCGTACCGTTGGCACCCTCGGTCCCCAGCGAAATCGCCTGGTTGAGAGACGACACAACGGAACTCAACGCAGAATCTGCAGCCTGGACTTGCGAAAGAACGCCTGTGACGTTCTGCGTATACTGGTCCACATTGGCCGTTTCGATGGTGTTTTGGACCATCTCCGACGCAGCTGCGGGATTGTCTGATGGCACGTTGACGCTTTTGCCGGTGGACACTTGCTCGAGCGCCTGATTGAGCGTCGTCTGGCTCTGCTGAAGACCGGCGAGAATATCGGGAACTAGATTTGGATTTACGCGCATAGTAGTTAGTAACTCTGAGTCGAGCCCATATCGAGAGTGACCGTGCCCAATGCCTGCACAGTGCTGACGATCCGGGCTGCGGCCTCGTAGGCCGTTTGATATTTGATTAGATTGGTTGTCTCTTCGTCGATATTGACCCCGGAGATCGCGCTCTGCTGATTCGTGAGTGACAGTAGGTTGTCCCCGATCGCCGTCGAGTTCGAGCTCGCGGTCGAAGTGTCGTTGCCCACTTGATAGACAAGGCTCGCGTAGGCGTCCGCAGCGGTTTGCCCAGACGGTAGCTTGTTCGTCAGCGTCGCCGAAAGATTGGCGACATTGCCATTGCTCCCCGACGAGCCATCGGAACTGACAGCGACTTGCGCCGAATTGGAAACGCTAATCGTAGACGCAGCGTTTGCCGCGCTGGTGACGGTAAAGAAATTCCCGCCCTGGGCGCCGCTGGAAGTGTAGCCCTGCGCCTGAGCCGCATTGAAAGCAGTGGAAAACTGGCTGGCGAGCGTGTTGAGCTGGCTCAAATAGCTCGGGATCGTCTGATCCCGAATCTCGATTGCTCCGCCAAGTTGGCCGCCTTGTATCGAAGAAGTAATGTTGTTTCCGGAGGAGTCAATCACCTGCTGCGTGCCATTGCTGCCCGTTGCAGTTTGCAGCGAGAAACTCTGGCTGCCCATCACCAGCGGGCTTCCATTCGCGGTGGTAATTGTCTCTCCAGTATTGCTTTGGGTAATCGAAATTCCGGTCAATTGCGAGAGCTGCTGCACGTCTTGGTCGCGCTGATCCTCGACGGTGCCACCGTCCTGACCCGATGCCTGCAACTGCCAGAGCTGCCCATTCAAACTCGCAATCTGGGCGGTCAGCGTGTTGATCTGCGCCACTGTCTGCGTCACCTGGGTATCAGCCGCCGATTGCACGGTCGTGAGTCCGTTGGCAGCGGTGTTGAACGCCTCGGCGAGATCCTGGCCGCTCGAGACAACTGTTTGTTGCTCGGCCGTGCTGGAGGAATTGGCGGACAGCTCAGCGAGACTGCTCGAGAACGAAGACAGCGCGCTGGCAATGTCCCCCCCGGTGGTCGTGAAATAAGTCTGTGCCTGCTGAAGGCTCGTGGATTGTGTATCGACACTGCTTTGCGCAGAGGTTTGCTGATCGATCTGCATATTCAGCAATTCGTCGCGCACGCTCTGCAGTCCGGTAAGCTCCACGCCACCGCCGAGCACCTCGCCGTTCACGTCACTCACGGTGGCCTCCGTAAACTGCGGCACCTCGCGCGTATAACCCGGCGTGTTGGCGTTGGCGATATTGTTGCTCGTGGCATTCAGCGCGCCCTGGTTCGCCTCCAGCGCCTGGACCCCGATCAATAGCGATGCGCTCAATCCACCCATGGCGTTTACACCTGGCAAGACCAGGTTTGATGCTCCAACCTGGGGCCAGTGCCCTCCTGAATTTGTCCTCTGAATGAACTAAACAGCGAAACCATCAACCCCACTGAATGACTCGAAAGCTTGAGCAGTGCCGCATAGCGCTGATTAAGGGCCTGCAAGGTTTTGGAGGCGCCGTGAATCTCACGCATCAAACCCTCGTCCCCACCCCCTGAAGAGGCAACAGAACGATCTTCAACAGGTTCGCTGAGATCGTTCGCCAATTCGTGAAGGCGGGTGGCGAGAACTTGCTGGTTGGCTACGCTGTCTTCCAGAGGCGAGAGGGAATTCTGAGAAATGGCCTGCATGGAGCGTTCCAGTTCCTGGGCGAGCGAACGCAACAGCTCGAGATACTCCACGAGCTTGCCATTCCGGTCCTGGACGCCAGTCGAATTCATTCCTGAAACTTCCGCCCTTGTTTCTCAGGCCTTGAGCCTGACGCAATCTTGAGCTCAGGCGTGCTCGTTGAGCATGGACGTGGCGATTTTGCCCGGATCAAGCTGATATTGCCCGCTGTTGACGGCCTGTGTCAGGCTGTCTACCTTGTCCTGACGAATTTCAGGCGAACTCATGGCGCTGCCCACCAGGGAGGCGAGAGACTGTGTGTCCGACGTCAGCGTCGTTCGATCCTCTCCTCCGGCCAGACTAGACACGGCCGTATTCGCAGCGCCTACCTGCTTCGAGTTCGGCTCCGGTGCGATCTGGCTCGCTGCAGTCTGCGTAAGATCGATTCTCATTGCAACTCCTTCATTGACTCCTGCGCCACTATCGGCACCTTGCCCGCCAAAGTTTAATGGAATTCTCAGCTTTATTTTTCAAACGTTCTGCCCTCTGCCGGCACAGCGGGCATATTCGTAGGCCCTGCCGCCCCATTCGCCGCAGCCATCCCATTGGCTGGTGCAACCGCCTTATCTGCCGTCGCATGCAACGCCTTGGCAATCATCTTCGCAATCCCGATACCGCCCGAGGCCGCCATCGAATTGGCCAGCGACTGGACCCCCAGGCTCATCATCTGATCGCGTCCCGCCGCGTCTTCGTCGTCCTCAGCACCCGGCACCGTGGCCATGGACTGTTCAGCCTGCGTCAGCCAGGTGCTCAACAGCATGGATTCGAATTCCTGCGCGCTTTTCTCGATCTTCCCATCGCCGGTCACGGCCTGGGGCGACTTGAGCTGCTGAACCATCCGTTCCTGCTGAGCCTGAAGAAGACTCGACTGTGCCTGACTGACAAGCGATCCGGTGAGACTGGTGGACGCCATTTACTGTACCTCCAAATCGGCCTGCAATCCGCCTTGTGCCTTGATTGCCTGCAGAATCGCCACCACGTCGCGCGATGTCGCGCCAATGGCGTGAAGACCGTTCACCAACTCGTCCACATTGGCTCCTTCATCCAGGCGCATGGTTTGCGCCGGGGCGTCCGTGACGTTCACGCTGGTTTGCGGGACCAGCGCCTCTGTCGGGTTCGGGTTCACGGTCCGGTCCATTCCCCCGCCTCCAGCGCCGGAATTGGGAGACTGTGACAGGCCGCCGGGGTTATCCGAGGCCTGTCCGCCCGGGCCAACTGGACGGGTGTGCTCGTTAAATCCGCCGGCGCCCGGAATCGGCGCCACCGTGTAAGACGTGACCACTTCGATGGAAAGATTTCCGTGAATGACGGAGACGGGTGTCAGCTTCACATCGCCGCCCAGAACGATGGTTCCCGTCCGCTCGTTGATAACTATTTTTGCCGGTGTGTCGATCCTCAGAACAAGATTCTGTACGCGTGAAATCAACAGTGGCACCGAGACTGCGCCTGCATCCGCCACACTGACGTCAACGCGGGAATTATCGAGAGCCGTTGCCACCAGTTTATGAAACTCCTGGTTGATCGCGTCTGCAACGTCCTTCGCAGTCGTGAAGTCTGGATTGCGCAGCAGCAGTGATACCGTCTTGAAGTCATGCAGATCGACGGAGACGTCCCGCTCCACGATGCCTCCGTTGGGAATCGCTCCGACTGTCGTCGAATTCACTTCCTTGCCATTGGCGCCGTTACCCGCACTATAACCGCCCATGATCAACGGCCCTTGCGCCTCGGCATAAATCTGTCCATCGGGGCCGTGCAGCGCGCTCATCAGCAGAACGCCGCCGACAAGACTCTTCGCATCGCCGACGGAAGAAACCGTAACGTCGAGCTTCGCCCCAGGACGCGCAAAAGGCGGCAGAGACGCGGTGATGAAGACAGAAGCGACGTTTTTCACTTCAACCTGTGCGGGAGAAATCAGCACACCCATCTTCTGCATCGCATTGGCCAGCGTCTGCACCGTGAAGTAGGTCTGTTGGCTGTCACCCGTCCTGTTTAGACCAACGACAAGTCCATAGCCCACCAACATGTTGTCGCGCACGCCTTCCACGCTGGTGATATCCCGGATCAGAACTCGGCGGTTCGGATTGTCCGCCAGAAGTGGACGCGTAAAAATCAATACCAGCAACCACGCAACGAGGTGGGCTGGCCGAAGTTTTGCGAGAGCGAATGCAGTTCTCATCTTTGTCAAAACCCTCAAAATCCAAGAAGCCACAAGATCGCTCGTGTAATCCGGTTGGGGGGACGTGTGCTGTCGGCGATGATTCCCTTGCCTTTCATTTCGATTTCAAGATTGCTCAGGGCTGTCGAGGGCACCGTGTTGCTCGGTCCAATATCGTTGGGGCGCACGACTCCGCGGATGGTGACATCCTCGTGCTGATTGTTCATGAATATCTTGCGCTGCGCTTCGACAACCAGATTGCCGCTGGGCAACACAGCAATCACCTGCGCCGTCATGCTGGTGCTGAAAGCAGTGCTCGAATCGGTCGAGCCCGAACCTTTCAGAGTGGTATTCGAATTCGCATTGAAGAGCGGGTTCAATCCCTTGGTATTGATGTCCCCAGCCAGGCCGGTAATCGCGGAACTCGTCCCAAACGCCCGCGCGCTGTTGACATCGCCGCTCTGCGCCGCACTGGTCTGCACCGAAACGAGAATGACAACCGTATCGTTCAGTTTGCGCGCCTTGTAATCCGAAGAGAGATCGCTGGTATCACCAATCGACCAGAGACTGCCTACCGTATGCGTCGACGCGGTAATTGGCTGCTCCTGAAGCCGGGAGATGTAGTCCGTCCGCAACTCGGCCGGATTGGTGATTTTCTTGCTGGCCTTCGCAAATGCCGCGGGTGCGCCTGCCACGAGCGCAATTGAAAGAAACTCCGCAACGATGCGCTTCAACCTTGCCATCTTCACAGTCTTCCTTTCAGCAAGGACCCATCGATCACCTGCGCCGTAAAGACCAGCCGATGATCTTTTCCGGTCACACGAATCCTCTGACCGGGAGCGCCGTTTTCGAGGCAGATCACGGAGAGCCGGATGTGTACGCGGTCACTATCAAGCATCAGCGTTGCCGGCGATCCACTACGCACCACAAATGCCTTTGAAGCTCCCGCCGGTCCAGAACCGAAGAACGGCGCCCCTTCTACGAGACTTCCAGACGACGCGACGCGCTGGCCCATCCGAAGGCCAACGAAAAACGGAAGACATTCTTCCCGGTTTTCGCATTCCAGGCGCGCCATCATCCGCTCGTTGCTCCAGCGCTCGATGGAGCGAACCTTCAGGACAGGAGAAACCTTCGTTGCGACAACATCCGTTAACAGCGTCACCTGTTCCGGCAGGATCTGCACGCCCGCCCTGCTCACGGTCGCCGCAATCTGTTCGGTGCTGATGGCATAGTGTCCGGTCTCTGCGACCGCGGAACAAACCGCGGCGGCAAAGAACGTGCACGAGAGGATCGCCTTCAATCGCTTCATGAGATTCTCAATCTACTGCGAAAGCTGGTTCAGCTGCTGAAGCATCTCATCGGCGGCTTTGACCACGCGCGAATTCGACTCATACGACCGCTGCGCGAGAATCATGTTCACAAATTCATCCACCACGTTCACATTCGATTGCTCGAGCATCCCCTGCTGAATCGTGCCCAGTCCCTCGGAACCGCCGGCAGCGCCAACCACCGGGTCGCCAGATGCTGTCGTGGGCAGATAAATATTGTTGCCAACACTGTTCAAGCCGCCCGGGTTTGCAAACGAGGCGAGTTGAATCACGCCCACTTGCTGTGAGGATGTCTGCCCAGGCAACGTGACGCTTACCGTCCCGTCGCTGCCCACTGTGATATTGGTGGCGGCGGCGGGAATATTGATTGACGGCTGCAGCGCATTGCCGTTGGCCGTGACCAGGTTGCCCTGCGCGTCTGGCTGAAAGGAACCCGACCGCGTGTAGCCGGTCTGCCCATTCGGCATCAGAACCTGGAAGAAGCCGCTCCCCTGGATCGCGAAGTCAAGCGGGTTACCCGTGCTGCTCAAGTCGCCTTGCGTCTGGACGATCTCGGTATTTCCGGGTTTAGTGCCAAGTCCCACCTGCAGGCCGGAGGCGACCGTGGTCTGCTGGGTGGCCGCTGCGCCGGGCATGATATCGCTTTGATAAAGGAGATCGGAGAACTGGACGCGGCGCGACTGGAATCCCGTGGTGCTCGAGTTAGCCAGGTTATTCGCGATGTTATCCAAATTGATTTGCTGGGCGGTCATCCCGCTGGCAGCGGTATAGAGAGCGTGAAACATTGAATCTCCTTTATCCGACCTTGGGAAGGTCCTGGGTTGCTGTTTTATCTATTTCAGAGTTAAACATCGAGAGCGCACGCTGCATCATCTCCGCAGAGCGCTGTGCATTCACCAGCTCGACCATGCTGGCAATAGGATTTACGTTTGAGCTTTCGAGCATTCCCTGGCGCACGTTTGAAGTGGTGGCCGCGGTCGCTGTATTCGCCGGTGCGGAATAATTGGTACTGCCCGCGCTTGTCAGCTCCGTGCCTTCGGGAAACTCAACAACTTTCAACTTCCCCGCTACTGCTCCGTTCGAGGATATGGTTCCATCCGCGCTGATCGAGACCGGCCCCGGCGCCATGGGTATGACGCCTTTGTCCCCCATCACCGCATCGCCCGTCGCCGTCACCAACTGGCCTTTGCTCGACACCTGAAAAGCTCCGTTGCGTGTATACATCGGGCCATTCGCGGTCTGAACAACAAAATAGCCCGGCCCTTCGATCCCCACGTCCAGATCGTTGCCGGTTTTTTGCAATGCGCCTTGAGTCCCGTCCAGTGTGGTTCCGCTCAGAAGTCCGTAGTTATTGATTGCCTGGTTGAGGGCCGAACTGGATCCACCGCCCGTGTTTGCGAGAACCGAGCTGAAGACGTTGCGCTCGGACCGGAAACCCACGGTGCTTGCGTTGGCGAGGTTATTCGCAATCGTATCCAACGCCTGTGTGCGAGACACAAGAGCGGTGCATGCGGCATACAGACCACTGTCCATGAGAGTCCCTTCGCAAAGAGACATGCACGGCGCGTGCCATCTAGACAGGCAAGATTTGCCGCGGAAACGGGCCTAAACAGCAGCAATTGATGGTCGGCAGCTTAGAAAAGGTCCGATAAATGAGGGTTGGATGAGAGCCGGGAAACCGAAGCTACCCATCTTGATGAAGAATCGATGTATCCTCATCGGAACACAATACAGGACCCCAAAAGAATCGGCGCCCCAGATCAACTCCAGGTCTATCTCTAAGACGAAACCAGCTGCAGCCATGCGCTCGAAATATTCGGCACAGGGCGATGGTCGTCGAGAGCCTCTTCAAAAACACGCAGGTTCGCCTGTCGATGAGCGCGATGCACGATTTCCCTCCACCGCCCTGGTTTTGAAAGCGACCGGCGCTCAGAGAAATACTCGACCACGCAATGAGGGAGCGACCAGCCCTCGGCCATTTTTAATCCCATCAGCTCGGGGTCGTCGCAAAACGGAGCGGTCCATTCCCAGCCCAGGACCTCCGGCAACGAGCCGATGGTGTGAAATAACCCCACCATAAAGGCCTCGTCCGGATGGACGGCGACGATGTTCTCCTCCGCCAGATATCTGCAGTTTTCCGCAACCAACTGCGCGTGCGTCCAGGTTTCGACGATAGCGGCAGGACGGTTTCTGCGCTTCACCGTTTGCCTCGACATGGCCTCAATGCACGCCGGCAACCCAAGGCCGGAGATGCAATCCTCGATGCGCGTGGGACGGCTGTCTTCCGAGACGTCTTCGTCCGCTGCCAGGCGCATGATCTGCAGCACCGCGCCCAGATCGCCAAGCACTAACTGCGAGATCTCGCTAAGATCGACGGCGCGATCCCGCGACTTCAGTTCCATCAACAAAAGCGTCTCGGACAGCACCGGCACGTCAGGGAGATCGCGCACCAGCTCGACCGAACTCAACTGACCAAAAGGGGCTGCGCTCCGGACGGTTCCAATTTCGAAGATTTTCTGTTCCAGCACCGCGTTCACCACCTGCATACTTATCGGCAAGTGGTGCTGATTTCTTTACCCCAGATTTGCGGTCGGCTCGTAAAAAACCTCGGATTTTTGCGCTTTCGCTTCCTCAACCGCCTGATTCACACGGAAGATCACATCCACTTTTCCGCGTTTGCCCAGGATTCGCGCCCAAACAAGGTCTCTGTACTGCGTGAAAAGTGCCTCTCGGGCACGAACATCCACGGCCGCCCGGCCCACCGTACGCGCCATCTTCTCAGGCGTTCCAGGATCGGCGACCACAATCTCCTCGTAATCCGGAAATGAAGTGAGCCGCTCCATCTGCTCTTCAAACTCGATTGGCGTAATGAAGCACGGCTCAACTCTGTAGCCCGTCATTTGTTCGATCGATTCCAGAAGACGATGCTCCACCCGCGAGACAAAGCCCAGCAGAATTCGTTTGGCGCTCGCCGAGTAGTGCAGTGGCGCTGCCGAGCATGCTTCAAGAATGGTCCGGGGCAGATCGGACTGAATCATTTTGCCCATGTAGTCCTGCGCCAGCGCGGGATAGCCCCATTGGGCGGACCGAGCGGCTGCAATCTGTTTTTCGTTGGCCATGCCGAGCCGGATCACTGTATCCGCAAGTTCTTCGCCATGCCGCTGGCTCTGGGCCGTAGCTACGCGAAGCTGTTCGGATGTCAGGTAGCCTTTCGCGTGCAACACCAGGCCGAGCGACAACCGTGGATTCCGTGGAATCTCAACGATGCGGCGACTGGATACCCGTGAAAACGGAGCGCGCAAAGCAAACGCGAAACAGTCTACGCTGCAATACCAAAGGCTGCCCACACGGATTCCGGGACGGCTCCCAGGAATGCTCCGCAGGAACTGTTTGTTGTGGCAGAGGCGATAGTCGCACTCCGCCCTCATGCTCTTCAAACCCCGATCAATGGCGGGCAAGAACGACATTAGCGACAAGCTCATCGTCATCAACCTCGGTTCATGAGTTAAGAAGGTAAGCTGCGACCGGCTGCGGTATTTCGGTCACGCGCAAACCATAATTGCCGTCGACCACGACCGCTTCGCCGCGCGCAATCAGCTTTCCATCGAGAAATAGCTCCACCGGCTCGTCGACCATTCGGTCCAGTTCAATGATCGATCCATTCGTCAATTCCAAAACCTCGCGGAGCGGCAGCTGCCGCTGGCCGAAGCGAAGCGAAACATTCAGCTCAACGTCCATCACAAGCTTTAGATTGGTGGTTGAAACCGCGGGCTCTTCGGCTTCTCCGGCTTGCTTTCCATCCTGGCTCGCCGACAGCGCATCCAGCAGCTGCCCGCCAAAATAGAGCAATACCTGCGCATTTGACTCGTCCTCAGACGCGGCGAGAGGAACAACAAACATGCCACCGAACGCCAGCCCCGCGACTCGCTCGACTTTGAAGTTTAGCGCTCCGTACCTAGCCGAAAAAGATGCCGCCAGGCCGGTCGTGGCCGACGACAGAACCTTCGCCAAAGCCTCGCAATGCTCGTCTGCAAGTTCCGTCACGGGCTGCTTCAATATCTTCGAAACGAGATCGGAAACCTGCGGCTCATAGAACTCAATAAAGCATTCGCCGGCAATCGAGCCTTCTACCGCCAGGCGAAAATGAACCGGAGTTCCTTTGGTTATTGGCGCATCGGAAGAGCTCATCACTCCGAGCGGCCAAGCGGACCCGCTCTCCGCAGCAACCGTCTGAGCGAGGGACTCGGCAAAAGCTGCGGCGAAGAAATTCGCACTTTTTTTCTTGGCATGAATGTCCATGGTTCTATCTCCTCTTCCATTCTGTTGATGGAGCGCGGCGGCCAAGTTGCGCAGCCCGTTGCGTACCGCTCCGAACCGGAACGGCCTCAAACAAACCGCGTCCTCCCGCCGTTAGCATCCCGGGAATTCGAATCGGCGCCCTCAGCTTTAACACCGAGCCAGGTTGCAGTGCGATCAAGTCGCGGACGGCAACCTTCAAGCACGGCAATTCAGACGACACCTCGACGTCGCATTCCAGAATGCGTTCGCGAAGCGGCGGGCTCGGGAAACTCCACACACGCGTTTGCTTTTGCGGCTGATCCTGCTTGATCTGCGCCATCAGCATGTTGAGAAACTCCGTCGGGAAGACGAGATTAAAGGAACCCGTCGCACCGGCAAGCTCAATGCTGAATCGCAAAACGGCGACTTTTTCGTTTGGTGCAAAAGCGTGATGCATCAAGGTTGGCTTGATGCGTGGGCCCGAAACCAGGGAAAGGTTCGGAATGCGCCAAACCGCTTCAGCCTGGCGCGCCAGCAGTCCAATCACGTCCTGCATGATCTCTTCTTCGATCTCAGAAAGTTCGCGGCCGGCGTTAATCGCATTGCCTATTCCACCCATCAGCAACTCAATGACGGGGAAAACCAATTCGTTGTCGAGTTCCACAATCATCGTGTTGGAGGAGAAGGGCACGACATAGCTGAGCGGCGGAATGCCGGCGATATGGTCCTTGATCGGAAGCTGATCGAGCGTTTCGAGCTTTATCTCCACGCCGGTTCCAAGATATGCATCAAGAGTGCTCGCGAGACGAAGGGCAAATGTCTCATGAAGAGCGCTCAGCAGGCGCGCATGCTCATTCGACAGACGTCCCGCCGTACGGAAATTGCATGGATGCACAGTGCGCTGTTTAACAGCCGCCTTTGGGGGCGCGGATTGTTTCGGCGATGTTGACGCCGTTTCCAATTCAGTCTGGCTAGGCGTGCTCAAGATACTCTCCTCTCGTTGGCGTCGTGGGTGAGGACTTCCGCTGCAGGTGCTCTAGATGCGCTTTGAGTTTGACCATCGTTTCCTGCCGTATTTGCGAAACACGCGAGAGCGCCACTCCAACCACTTTTGAAATCTCTTTCATCGTGAGTTCTTCGCGATAGTAAAGAGACAAGATCAATTGTTCTCTCTCGCTGAGTTTTGAAATTGCTTCCGCGAGATGAGCCTTCATCTCACCTTCGAGACAGATCTCGAAGGGATCGGGGTCGTCCAGATTGGGCGCCGATTCAATCACGTCGAGCGACTCCGAGCGGTCGTTCGAGACCGCAACTTTCTGGCCCGCGATTTGAAGCGAATCCAGTTGCGCGACGATTCTGCGCAGGTGCTCGGGCTCCAGATGCATCTCTTCCGCGATCTCGGATTCCACCGGATGCCGTCCCAGCCTGGCCTCAAGCCGCGCCGTAACGTCGGCGATCTCGCGTCCCCGTCTGCGCATATAGCGCGAGCCCCAGTCGGTTTCGCGCAGGCTGTCCAGAATTGCTCCGCGAATCCGAAACTTGGCGAAGGTCTTGAACTGTACATTCTTTGATCCATCAAAACTGCGCGTCGCTTCCAGCAGTCCAACCACACCGGCGCTGACCAGGTCCTCCATCTCAACGTGCTGAGGAAGCCTTTCACGGATGCGCGCGGCGATGTAATAGACCTGCGGCAATTCCTGCAGGACGAGATCGTCCGTTTCAGTCGCGCCTATTGCACTCGTCTTGTAAGCCAATTCCGCTGCCGTCATCTGCGCACCTCTTGAAACGTGTTGGCGTAAGACTGTCTCATCGCACCGACCCTAAAGACATAACCTGCGTCATGGGAGGAATCTCCGATGGAGAAATTACAACGATTTTGGGAATAAACGGTTCGAGAACGCGTCGGAGATAGAAGCGACCCGGCGAGGAGCAAAGAAGCACTGGAGGAGCAATCGCTACCTGATCGCCCAGCATCGCGCGCAATCCATCCAGCACCCGGCGCGCCACTGATATCTGCATCGCTCCGCCCGCGAGCATTTGCGAACTTTGAGAGGTCGATCGTGCACATTCCTCTTCGATCGCGCCGTCAAGTGTGACAACTTTGAGCTTTCCATTTTCGTCGAGCAGCGGGCGAATCAAGGCGCGTCCCAGGGCGTGCCGCGCCGCTTCCACAAGCAGGATCGGGTTCTTATTGTTTGCTGCCGCCTCAACGAGCGTTTCAAGGATCGTGCCCAGATCGCGGATCGAAACCTGTTCCCGCAGCAGCTGCTGCAGCACCTTCTGCACCTCGCCAAGGGTCATGAGTTTGGGAATGAGTTCGTCGATCAGCTTGGGATGCGAGTCGGCGAGCCGATCCACAAGGCGCTTGGTTTCATGCCGAGTCAGCAGATCCTGGGCATTTTGCTTGATCAGTTCGGACAGATGGGCCGCCAGCACGGACGTGTGATCGACCACCGCATATCCGGCCGCGATAGCCTGCGCCTGAAGATCGGGAGTGATCCACTTGGCCGGAGAATCGAACGCTGGTTCCCGCGTCTCTTGCCCCACAAGGTCGCCTGGCTTGGGGTTTGAATTTACGGCGAGCAGACGGTCGCGCCGCATCTCCCAGCGCGCAATTTCCACGCCGCGCAAATAGACCACGTACTCTCGTTCTTTCAGCGAAAGATTATCCGTAATGTGAATCGACGGCACCAGAAAGCCGAGAGTCTGCGCGAGATTCTTGCGCAGCGATTTCACACGCGCCAGCAACTGGCCTCCCTGCTTGGCGTCCACCAGCGGCACCAGTCCGACGCCAACCTCAAGCATTAATTCGTCGAGCTTCAGCACCGCATCCATCGGATCGACACCCGGTGTCGCCGCCTTGTCTCCTTTTGCGGCCGCCGCTTTGGTGACGCTGGCCGACTCGGTTGCGGCCGAGGGCTTCATCTTCCAGGCCGCAAACATCGTCACGCCGCCAAGGGCGATGAAGGAGATCTTTGGCATGCCGGGGATAAGGGCCAGCGACAAAAGACATCCGCTCACAATCCAAAGCGGACGGGCGGTACGGAACATCTGCTTGCCGATATCCGATCCGAGCGAGTAATCGGATGCGGCGTGCGTGACCACGATGCCGCCGGCCACGGAAACCAGGAGTGAAGGGATGATGGCGACCAGTCCGTCGCCGACGGTGAGTATCGTGTAGGTCTTGAGAGCCTGTGCCAGCGGTACTCCTTGCTGGAATACACCGATGAGGAATCCCGCGACGATGTTGATGACCGTAATGAGAATAGTTGCCAGTGAATCTCGCTGACTGAAGCGGGCCGCGCCATCCATCGAACCGCAGAACTCCGCTTCGCGCGCAACGGCTTCGCGGCGCTGACGGGCTTGGTCCGCATTGATGAGACCGGTATTCAGGTCTGAGTCAATCGCCATCTGCTTGCCGGGCATGGCATCGAGTGTGAAACGCGCCGTGACCTCGGCTGTACGGACTGCGCCATGGCTCACCACTAGATATTGAATAGCGATGAGCGCGACAAAAATGACGAAGCCGACGATATAGTTACCGCCAACGACGAATTGACCGAATGCCTCGATGACTCTTCCTGCCGCCGACGATCCTTCACTGCCATGCAGCAGGATGCGCCGGGTTGCAGCCAGATCGAGAGAAAGCCGCATCAGGGTCAGCAAAAGGATGAGGCTTGGAAAGACAGAAAACTCCACTGGACGGCGAACCTGAATCGCAGTCAGCAGCACCAGCACCGATGCCGTGATGTTCAACGTGAGCAGCAGGTCGAGAACGATGCTCGGCAGCGGAACCAGCATCACGAACACAAGGGCCACCGCACCGGTCGGAATAATCCAGTCGGAATACGCGCGAAGTGTACCCAGCAATCCAGGCTTTTTGTTCACTGCTCCCTCACAATCGTTCTTTGCGCAACGGTTCCCCGCCTGCGTGCTTCGCGGTTTCTCACTTCGGTTTGCGCCTTGTAGATCAAGACGAGAATCTCGGCAACAGCGTGATAAAGCGCGGATGGAATCGGATCGCCGACTTCGACGCTCTTATAGAGGGCCTGCGCCAGGGGCCGATTTTCCATCACCGGAATATCGAGCTTCCAGGCAATTTCCTTGATCTTGGCGGCCAGGTTATCCAGGCCCTTGGCCACCACGATGGGCGCGGCCATGTTCTGCTCATAGCGAAGCGCGACAGCGTAATGCGTCGGGTTGGTGATGACCACCGTGGCAGTCTCCGCGGCCTTCAGCATCTGTTTGCGCCGCGACTGGCGCTGGATCTTCCGGATACGCGCCTTACTCGCTGGATTGCCCTCGGTCTGTTTCAACTCGTCTCGAAGATCCTGGCGGCTCATCTTCAAATCGCCTTCGCTCTTCCACCAGAGAAGCAGGTAGTCCACTCCGGCCCAGATGACGAGAACCAATCCCGACTTCCAGAAGAGTTGGAGAAGTATGATGCTGATCAGGCTTGCGAATCGGCGCGCATCGACATACGAGCTCCCCATGATGTCGGCCCAGTGGGTCCGGATGGTCGCAACACCGATCCATGCAATCGCGGTGAACGGCAGCAGAGATTTGAGGATTGTGCTGAGCGCGGCCGGCGAAAACATCTGACCGAGCCGGTCGACAGGATTCAAGCGCTCCGGTTTGAACGAGAGCGCTTCAGGCGCAAACACGAAGCCTCCCTGCGCCAATCCCGCAAACACCGATACAGCGCCGCCGGCAACCACAATCGGAATCACCCAGCGCATCACTTCGACGCTGGTCCAGAACAGAAGCGGTCCGCCGGGCTCAACCGATTCGGTGCTCGCAATCTCAAGCGTGGTACGGAAAAAATGCGTCCAGTGCGGAATCGCCTCACGTCCCATGAGGAACACAACAGCAGCCACGGCAGCCATCGAAAGTGCACCGCTCAGCTCGCGCGAGCGGGTAACCTGGCCCCGATTCCTCGCTTGTTGCCGATGTCGCGGTGTTGCTTGTTCTGTCTTGCTCGAATCTGCCATCGTCCCTCAACCCGCCAGATGAAAAATCCGCTCGCCGTTTGCCACCGCGTCCGTAAACAAGCGGCGGAAAAGGTCGGGCCAGTACTTCAGCGTTGCGATTAAAATCGTGAGACCGAGGAGGCTCTTAACAGCCGGTCCCAGCAGCATCAGCGGCATGTTCGGAGACGACTTACCAAGCAGTCCAAGAATCACGTCCGCCGCGAGCGTTGCCGCCAGCACAGGAGCCGCGATCTGTACGCCAAGCCCGAAAACCTCGCCAACCGTCTTGAGAATCGCCATCGTGAACAGATTGCTCACGTGCGCCGTCCCCGGCGGCACATAGCGAAAGCTGTTGCCCACCGCGCGAAGCAGCCAGAACTGCACATCCATTTGCAGAAAGAGCAGCATCACGATGCTCTGATAAAACGTAGCCATGACCGTGGTATCCACCGCGGTCTGCGGATCAAGCAGGTTAATCAGCGAGTAGCCCATTTGAATCCCCAGCACCTGCCCCGACAACTGAATCGCCTCAAACACAAGGTTGGTTGCAATGCCCATTCCCACGCCAACCAGGAATTCGGTGATGATCAGCAGCGGCCATTCCTTCATCAGGTGAAAATCGATGGTGTGCCCCACCGTCGGATACAGCAGAAATGTCGTCGCGATCACCAGAATCGCCTTGATCCGCGCGGGTATCACCACGCTCCCAAAGAAGGGCGCGAAGAGCATAAGCCCCGAGAGCCGCACGCCGATCGTCAGCATGCTGGTGATGATCGTGAACAAGGGAATTTCGATCATTTAAGGTACTCGTGAAAATCGGTGAACGTGCCGATCGTAAAAGTTGCCAGATGCCGCCACATCCACGGCATAGAGAGAAACAAAGCAGCGCCCGTTGCAACAAGCCGCGCAACGGTAGAAACAGTCGTGTCCTGCAGCGACATCAGCACCTGCACGATGTTCACCAAGAGGCTGACGAGGATTGCAACAGCCAATATCGGCCCCGCCAGGATGATGACCTCCTGCAGCATTAACCGGCCCAGCATCACAACTTGATCGACGTCCATGCGCTTAGCTAAAGCTCCTCATTAATGAACTGATCAAGAGGTGCCATCCATCCACCATCAGGAACAGCAGCAATTTAAGCGGCGTCGAGATGACCACCGGCGGCAACTGCAGCATGCCCACCGAGGTCGTAATCGAAGCCACCACCATATCGACAATCAAAAATGGCAAAAACAAGACGGTGCCGATTTGAAAGCCGGCCTTCAGTTCGGACAAAATATATGCGGGCAATAACACCCGCATCGAAAGATCATCCGGCGAATTCGGGCGAGGCTCCTTCGCCAGGTCGATAAACAGCGCCACATCCTTCTCGCGCACATAGTGCGACATGAACTTGCGCAACGGAACTTCGCCGCGGCCCAGCGCTTCCATCGCAGTGATCTGCCCTGCCTGCATCGGCACAATGGAGTTCTGGTAGATCTGCACGCCGATCGGTTGCATAAGAAAAAACGTGAGAATCAGAGAGAGACCGATGAGCGTCTGGTTCGAAGGTGTGGTCTGAAGTCCCAGGGCCTGCCGCAAAAAATGAAACACAATCAGCAGGCGCGCAAACGGCGTAACACACATCACCATCGTGGGGATCAGCGTCAATCCCGTGAGCAGGATGATGATCGACCACGGCACCGTTTCGCCGGGCAGCCCTTGCACCTGCAACCCTCCGCCGCTGTTGCCCGGAATCGCGGCAGGATAATTGACCATCGTGTTTGTCGAATCGGCCGGCGCCACAAATGGAATCGGAGGAGGTGCCGCCCCATTCGCGGCCGGTGTCGCGCCATTCGGAACAGCCCCCGCGACCCCATTCGACACAGCCCCACTCGCAGCAGCGACCGCAGCGGCGGGAGTTGGAGCAAGCGTTGAACTCGCAGCGGGCGTAGAAGAAACCGGTGTTCCGGACACGGCGGACGTCGCCTGCGCCATCGCAGGGATCGTTGTGGAGAACGCTAGAAAAATCGCGCATTGTCCGACCGCCCGGAACAAGGTCATTCAGAGAGCTCCGACAGCTCCTGAAGGGATTCAATATCTTCAAGGGATTCCGGCGTTTCATTCAGCGGCGCCAGCAGAGATACACCCGCAGTACCGCCCCCCACGAGGAACCGGCGCCCATCGGCGTAAAGAATCGCCGCAAAGCGCTTTTCTCCCAGTGAAATGGTTTCAACCAGACGCAGCTGCTTCGTCGGCGCACTGCCGGCACGGAGAAAGGAAAACGCGCGGCTCAGCAAACCGCGCTGGGGCTCGGCCGGAGGCGGAGGCGGCGGGGGTGGCAGCTTCGGCTTGGGAACGCGGTGGACCTGCTGGCGCTTGAGCGCGTCGATCTTCCGCACGCTCGCATAGTTCGCGAGAGAAGCCGAATGCGGACTGGCAGCGGGTGCATATTCCATCGCCTTCAACTCCCTGACAACCCTGCGGGGCGCACGGTGGGAAGGCTTATCAACTGAAATCTTCAAATTCATATTTGCTCCGTAATGCGAACGGCGAGCCGGTCTTCGACCACTTCGAATTCGGTCCAGCCGATCAGCAGTTGGTTGACGCGCAGGGGCACGTCGCTCGTGTGATGGCAAGCGGTCTCCACAATCGACCCTTCCTTCAAAGCAAGAAGATCGGCGATTGTGAAGTGCACGACGGGAACTTCGAGCGTGAGGGTGCACGGCAGCCAGGGCATGCTATCGAGCGCATCTTTCCTGCTCGACGCCGGCGACCCCGGCGACCCCGGCTCCATGGTGAAGGGCTTCCCAGTGTTTCCGTTGATGGTCTGCGCTGTGGTACTCATCAGGGCCTCTCGCGCGCGCTCCGAGCCGGATTGCTCATGCCAGGAAGAAGTGCCGGCCCTGGCCGTTGCGTTCGACAGGAGATGGAGCGGTGCGAAGAGGTAAAAGCAATCGAAGGGCCGGAACCGGAGGCCCTCTCGGCCGCAACAAGAGAGCCCCCCCCGTTCTCGACTTATATCATTCTATTTATATATATTTACACGCCAACACGCAGCGCATGTGCGGCTCCATGGCTAGTGAGACAGCCATGAGAGCCGGCACCCCGCGACAAGCTTTTGCGATGTAGAAAACTTTCCCGGGGAAAGTCTCTAATCGCAAATTAATAACTGCGAATTCCCTTCTGACTTAGCTGATCACCTGCAAAGTTGCCTGCGACACCTGGTCGAGTGTGGTCAGGACCTTGGCGTTGGCTTCATAGCCCTGCTGCGCCACGATCATGTTGGCGAACTCCGTCGAGAGGTTGACGTTCGATCCTTCTACAGCGCCTCCGGTGATCGTTCCCCGGCCTGCTGTACCGGCGAGGCCGATAACTGCAGCGCCGGACGCGAATGACGCCTGGTAGTCGCTGTTACCCGTTTGCGTCAAGCCCTCGTCATTGGCAAAGCTGGCAACCGCCACCTGGCCGAGAGCCAGAGACTGGTTGTTCGTGAATTGTCCCTGCACCGTTCCATCGGGAAGAATCGAGTATCCCGTAAGCGATCCTGTCGCGAAGCCATTCTGCGAAGTTGCGCTCGTCGCGCTGGTTCCGGCTTGCTGTGTAACTGCGGTCGATCCGGCGCTGCCCGCAAGGTTCCAGCTGAGGGTCATGTTTGAGGCGCCATCGGCCAGTCCATTGATGGCGATACCCGGAACCGATCCCGTCGGCGCGGTTAGGTCACCGGACGAGTTGAACGTCATGTTTCCGGTTGCTACCTGCACCGGATTGCCCGTGGCGCCCACATCGGCGGCAGGAATGGAAATGGTGTAGGTCCACGCATTGGCAGCCGTGTTGACGTAATTGACGGTGAGCACATGAGACTCGCCAAGCGAATCGTATACCGTGATCGGCGCGCTGTAGGTGGCGCCCACTGCCGAGGTTGCGTTCAGGTTGGTGTTCATTGTGAAAGTCGTTGTGGCCGAAGCGGGAATATTGTTCGCCGCATTGACAACGATCGGCACCAAGGCCGAGCTGGTTGAAACCACACCGGCGGTCGCGGGATAGCCCATGACAAGCTGACCCTGCGGGGTGGTGAGCTGCCCCTGTGCGTTGACCGTGAAATCACCGGCACGCGTAAAACTGTTTTGGCCACTATTACTCTGCACTACGAAAAATCCATTGCCCTGCAGCGCCATGTTCGACGCAATTCCCGTGTCATTGATGTTTCCGTTGGAGAAGTTGGAGACAGTGCCGTCGCTCGCCACACCGTTGCCCATCTGGATCGGGTCGCCGTTGCCCGAGGTCGCCGCAATTCCATCGAAGACGCTGGCGAAGCTCAGCGATTGATCCTTGTAGCCATCGGTATTCAAATTCGCAAGGTTGTTGGCGATCACATTGAGCGACGACGAGGTGGCCGCTAGGCCTGAAAGAGGAATCGAAAACGCTGACATTTAGCGTACTCCTGTATATGTGGGATATGTGGCTGTTGGTGCTTTTGGCAGCGCGTAGCTGCCGTAGAGATTCATGAGACCCGCATTGGCTGCAGCGTTTGCCTGCGCTGCTGCGGGTAATTGAGACGCCGCTGCGGCTGCCGCGGAAGGGTTCGTCTGCAATGTGCTCGTTGCCCTTCCCGCAATCGTCGGGTTCGCTTGATTTCCGGTTGAAGAGCCCGAGGTACCCGACGTTCCCGTAGTGCCCGACGTCCCCGAAGTTCCGGAGGTTCCCGTTGTACTGCTCATGCTCGAGAGCGTCTGGTTGATCGAGATCAGCTGATCCAATTGATTGAGCGAAACCATCTGGCTGACCATCTCGGTCGGGTCGACAGGCGAAGTCGGATCCTGGTTCTGCAGCTCCGTGACCAGCAGGTTCAGGAACGTGTCCTGTAGGCTGGTGGACGAATTGCCCGTGCCCGTTGTGCTGCCCGATCCCGTCGTCGAGCTGGTGGCCGCCTTCACCGCGCTGGCCGCGGCTCCCAGAACGGGAGCGGCGATGGCCGGAATAAAACCTTGAATGTTCATCAGCGATTCCTTTCAAAAAACGATGACTGCTAGGCCCTGATATCCAACCGGTCACTCACGACCGAAACCGAAGGCGCCCTGAGAACGATTCGATCCGTCTCCGCCAACGCTGTTGCGCCCTCGACCTGGACTGAAGGGACGAAAGCCTTTTGATCTCTTTGCGAGGACTGTCCCCGCTCACCGGAAGAAAAAGATGCGCCGTTCTGACTGACTTCAATCGAGGCGTGCAGCCCATACTCGTTGCCAAGCTTCGCCTGCATCGCCGGAATGTGAGCCGATAGGGCGCTGCTCAGCTCGTTGTGGTCCACTGAGATTTGAGCCTGCACCTGCTGTTGCGAGACCATGGTGCGAATCGAGATGTCGCCGAATTCGCTCGAGTGCATTCCCACCCGCATCTCCGTCTCGCTCATCGATTGAATCAAGCGCGCGGAGTTGATTCCGGACGTCGCCCCCGAACCCGCCGCATTCGATTGATCCGAAGGCAGGCTCGCTGAGGTCTCTGAGCGATGGGGGGCTGCGTCGACGGAGGAGCCAGACGCTGCATGAGGCGATGCGTCTTGACGTGAGGCCACGAGCGCTCCGAAGGCGATTGTCTGGGGTGCGCTGCCATCGGCGGGTCTGGCCGCAACGGTTGTTGCCTGGGACGCGTCGGTTTGATTGCTTCGGGATGAGGTGCCCGAAGAGTCTTGCGAAGTCGTCTTTGTAGTGTTCGTTCCCGTTGTCGCGTTCGACAGATTGGAATTCGCGTTGAACGTGGTAGCAGTCGTCTTGAACTGATTCGCATTGCCGGAAGACTGACTCGAATCGATGCTGCTCGGGAACATCGCCGCGGAAAGGAAGGTGCCGGCCGATGGAGTCGTCGCGAGCTTTGATCCCTGGTTCGCAGACTGCGTGGCCGGTGCTCCATTGTCCGACGCCACTGCTGTTCCGTCGCCGGATTGGCTCAGTGGGTCTGCTTGCGCCGCGCTCGGCAACGCCGCGGCAAAGCTGTTCTCGAGCATCTGTGCAGCATTCGCAATGATCTGGGGATTTCCTTGCTGAGCTTTGGGGTCGGCGGCCTGCGATGCGTCGGCCAGCTGCTGCCGGTCATGATTCGCAACGGGCTGAATTGCGCCTGAGATCGAAGGGTCTGCGACTCGCGCAAGTTTTGATGTCAATTGCGAATCAGCCGGTTGCGCGACGAATGTGGTCGCGAGGCTCGATGCAGCATCAACGGCCGCCTGCCCAGCGCCTTGCTGAGCTTGCTGCTTTCCAGTTTTTCCCGTGGGATGAGAAACTGCCTGTGCGGCAAACAACAACTGCACCGCATTTGTCGGTGACACAAAATTTCCGAGATTTTGGGCAGACGTTGTGGAGAGATTGGTATTCAGAGACTGGCCATTTTGCTGGGCGCTGGTCTGCTGGCTACTAGACTGATCTTGCTCCGTTGCCTTCTCGATCGAGGAGCTCGCAGCCGATGTCCCGGCCGTTAACTCCGCCTGGAATGCGGACGCGAGCGATTTTGCATCCTGATCTTGTGTGGAGTCCGACTCTGTATCGGATCCCGTCTGCGAATCGGAACCGGCGCCCTTGATCCCGAAGATGTCGACGCCGGTACCCGCTGAAAGGAGCTCGAGAAACGACGCGCCGGCCGTCTTTCCAGTCGCAGCCTGCGGCGTCGCTGGGTTGTTGCTCACGGCTTTGGGCGCAATTCGCACGCCTGTTTATTTGCACGTCGCCTTCCAGCAAATGCCGTTCCGTTTCCGCCCCCGCGTTAAAGCGCAAATTGCTGAATCCATGGCACATTCTGATGAGCATGAATTGGTTCGCGACTCGGATGGCCGGCAAAGCAGGCAAGCCTTGCCGTACATACTGGGCAATCCGTGCCTACCGCGCATTCCTGAAAGATCACTCGTGCCCCATCCTTTCTGCCATCCTTCTATGAAAAAGGCCGCACCTGTCCAGCAATATTTGCGCCTAGTTGCCGACAG
>CAZAQN010000041.1:0-38056 GCA_964487345.1 uncultured Occallatibacter sp.
CGCGGTCGGTCGTCGCATCCTTCATCTCTGCTCACGGATACGACCACTATGGGCAGATGGTCGAGTATCTGCGCATGAACGGCGTTGTGCCTCCAGGCTCGAAGTGAGCCCATCCAGGGTCTCTGCCGATGTTTCGCTGTTCGGGCCCAGAGAGAAGTTACTGGACGACACTCCGACTTCGATTTGGTCAATGAGCGGTAAGGCCTGATATGGAGTGACCCTGTCAACCCTGCGGAGTCGATGGGGTTGTTTTTGTCGTTGTCGTTGTTTTTGCTTTTTCCCGAGGACAGAGCGAGCAGCAGCCTGGGCAGGTTTGAGCGACGATTGATCAGTCTGATATTCGCGGGTCGGAACCGCATAATCATGATCCGTCGGGAGCTGCCTCTGACTGTTATCGCGAGTCCGGTCGAGCCTGTCGCATAGGCCAAGCGAGGGTTCTGATATGGAGTGACCCTGTCAACCCTGCGGAGTCGATGGGGTTGTTTTTGTCGTTGTCGTTGTTTTTGCTTTTTCCCGAGGACAGAGCGAGCAGCAGCCTGGGCAGGTTTGAGCGACGATTGATCAGTCTGATATTCGCGGGTCGGAACCGCATAATCATGATCCGTCGGGAGCTGCCTCTGACTGTTATCGCGAGTCCGGTCGAGCCTGTCGCATAGGCCAAGCGAGGGTTCTCCTTCGTGCTTGCCCAGCCTGCTGCTGGCTCTGTGCTCGAGTTGTGTGGCGCGTTTCATCGATGAACTGTCTTTGCTTTTTCCTTATTAGGAAAGTTTTTGTTCCTGTCAGGCTGCAGCTCGCTGGCTGACGGTCGTCTCTGCTCTGGTTCCAATAGCCCAGATGAATCCCAGCAATTCACGAGCAACTGCAGTAATGATCTTTCCCTGGGGCTTGCCGGCCGCACCCAGCTTCATGTATCGCTTGTGCAGGCGGTGTTGAGCCTTCCATGCAATCTCCTTGACCTCTTCCGAAATGCTCTCCTGCCGTCTGCGCAATCCATACCAGATACCTGGTGGACGGCGATAGCTCCATGCTGCTTCGCCAACGATTCGTCGCAAGTGTGCGTTGCCGGTTTTAGTGATGCCTCCGCGTCTGATTCGCTTGCCACTGGAGTCTTCGCTGGGCACCGCGCCGCAATACCCCATCAGCTGCCGAGCACTGCCGAAGCGGGATACTTGGCCCAGCTCGGCCGCAATGGTCACAGCCGAGATATCTGCGATACCGCGCAGCGCCTGCAGATCGTTGATGACTTGCTGTAACGCGGGCGAGGCCAGCTTCACGGCCTCCATGATGGCTTGTTCCAGGCGTGCAACTCGCCCCCGCATGTGTTCGACCTCGTGCAGATAATCCTGGCGCGTGGACTCTTGAGCGATCTGGGTGAAACGCAGCTGCGCCACCCAGATTAGATAGGGTCGTGTCCATGGCCTGACTCCGGAGGGTGGACGTTGACCGGAGCGCAGAAGGAACTTGCTCAAGCGATGCCGCGCTCGCGTCTGATCCTGCTTGGCTGCTTCGCGGGCACGCACAAGATCACGCAATGCCTCGGAACCTTCATCCGGAACCCATACCGCCGTCAGATCTCCGGATCGATAGCAACGTGCCAGCTTCTCGGCGTCCCGCCGATCCGTCTTGACTCGATCGCCAGCCTTGACTGGTACCAGCGTGGGTGCGACAACCTCGCACTCGACGCCCAACTCCGCCAGCTGCCAGTACACGACATAGCCCGTCGGACCTGCTTCATAACAGGCTCTCAGCTTCTCTGCTGGACCAAGCTTCTTGATCATCTTGCGGATCGACTCGGCGCGGTTCGGAATCGTTCCCAGGCTTCTCACTTCACCCTCCGGCTCCGCAACGGCTAAGGCGATTGTCTCGGCATGGACATCCAGACCCAAAAATCGTAACTTTTCCTTCATGACCGGCTCCCTTCCGCTTGTGGCTCTGAACTGTGCGTCCTTCTGAACTCACAGCCTAACCCACGATCAGCGCATCGGCGCCGGTCACTCCATACTGACTGTCGGCAACGAAATATGGCCGAGAGGTTGGGTGTTGACCCGGCCACGATTCAGGACTGGGAAGCAGGGAGGCATCGACCCATCAAGAGGAGCTTGGACATGATCGGGAGCGTTCTTGAGGTCCGGTAGTGCCTACTCTGTCAACAACGGCAAAAACTATATGAATCCTCAATACTCGATCGTTGCCGGAGTCAATCAACTGGGCACCGTGAATTGCCCCAACAAGTCGACTGGGCCAGCATGCCCCGTCAATCCCTGACTCACTGAGAGCCCCTTCGCGTATCCCCGTGCCTCCGGGCCACACTACAGCAGCCATCGTGAGCGCGGCGGAATGATCACGAAGGGAAAGGCGCTTGTCAAGCACAGTGCAGGGAGTCTCTCGACAAATTGACACATTCTGTCGAGAGATTGTCTAGGCCACCCGTCGGAAGCGAGTCGTACTGTGGTTAGTATCGCGGAGTTTCCGATTGACGGCTAACATTTAGCACCTCGCGGTTCAAGGTCAGCTAGGAATCGCCCTGATGAAATGGGCCGCGAAGTAGATGAAGAATGCGATGCCCACGTAGAAGCTACCAACCATTGGAAGCCAGAACAATGCGAGATTCAAATCTCCCAAGCGGATCACCCACCATGTCTTGCGGTAGCCCGGTTTGTGAGCGTTCCTCGCTGTGCAGTGGGTCTCATGGAATTGGTCCCAAATGCGGCGAACCGACAGCCACTGATAGGTCAGACCGAAGACGATCGTCGTCCCGAATAAAGTCCAGGCGGTCACCAGAGACCGAATCGACTAGAGTCTCTCGCCCCCTCGATGCGAGAACGTGAAGCGTGAAGAGTCAATCAGGGCCAGCTCGGGTTAAGCATCGACCAAAGTTATCCAGAGCCATTCATTAGCTGAACCCTCCAGTCCTCCAGTTTCCACTTCGAAAGTTGTTGGCACATGGATGCTGATATCAAGCACTGCCGTGACTCGTTATGGCAGCTGGTAGAAAGGGTTAGGTAGCTTGAATACTCGTACTGCACAACATCCCGCCAGATCGCTCGCCTGATCGCCAATGTTCAGGACAACTCGGTAACCTTTATTCTCGATCTCCTGTCGGTTCCTCGGTTTAAAACTCCGCGCCGGTGGCTTCGGTTGACCCTCCGGAATGTCGGGTTGCATGAAGAGATCCGCCCATCCGGAATACCCAGCTTCACGCAGATTTGACACTGTTAGGTCACGCTGAGATTCAGGTCTTCCGGTCACGAAAAATACGGCAAATCCTTTGTCCCTTGCAAAATTGAATAGCTCAAGCACCGGCATGATGGCGGGATCATGAGCATTCGAAAAAAGCTTGTCCCTATAAAGCTGAGTCTGTGTCGCGAAGGAGCAAAAGCCGCAGGCAGCCATGACATCCCAATTTGATAACGATGTCTCATCAATGTCGAAAACTGCAGCCAATTTTGCTTCCTTTTGGAGGTAACCAGGAAATCGAGATTCGAGAAAGTCGCGAGCCGAGTTAGCCACTTCGCGGATCTCGCGCTCATACTCACCCGAATCGTGATATCGCAATAGCCGTTCGACGCTGACTGCGTGGTTTTCAGGCTCTTCGAAAATTGCCTCTGGATGCGTGCCTGAGGGGGCTTGTCCGAGCAGGAAAGGCGTCAAAAGCGCGATGGCAACGGGAACAAGTGTCAGGCTTCTCATTGTTGTCAGTTCCTCCGAAGTACCCTGGCTCGTTGTTCAGACCCCTGAGGCAAGCGCCGTGCGGGCCAAATATTCCGGCGTCCCCTTTTTGTATGCACCTTTCACCCATGCATCGCGACTCGTCTTGAGCGTAAACGTTTGTCCTAGCTTCGAACTGGTCTTGGCCGTTGCTTTGAGCTTGCCCTTAGTTGCGGGGTGCGACATATTCCACAGGGCGCGCGCGCGATAATGTTCGTAGAGCCGCATGAATTCAGCGAAATATGTCTGTGCGAGTTCGGGGCTGCCCTTGATCTCGATCAGGTTCTCGTCGTTATGGTGGGTTGAGTTTTCGCTCAGGTTGTTCGAGCCTGTGTAGATGATCGGGTTGTCGGTTTCCGCATCGATCACAATGAACTTATGGTGGATATGCACGGCAGGGGGGGTGCCCTTCTTCTTGCTTTGTGTGGACTTGGGCAGCGTACTCTTGCGGCTCATGTCCACCGCATTGAACTCAGGGAGAAATCCAGCCGGGGTATTGCCAGGCTTGAAATAGGAGTACGCGAGCACCTTCTTGTCTTTCTCGGACCGATTGTAAAGAGTGACCTTGATTTGAGTTGCTGGTGTCGGTTTTCGGGGCGCTTCGCCTGAGTCTGATAGGGTGTCCTTCTTGTTATTCGGGTTGCCAATCGAATTCAGCATTCCATAAAGAAGCTTCTTCTTGTCACCGGCGGCAAGCAGTGAGGAAATCAGCTTGGGGTCGGTAGGATCAAACATGCAGAAAATCACGGATTCCCGGGCATTGTTGATAGAGGCAATCACTTCGTCGATGGAAGTGCGCTGGTTCTTGGGCTCTGGCGAGAAAATAACCCGTACCTTTGCCTTGCCCACGCCAATCTCACCCGACCAAGCTGCGCCCTCGGCAGTGTCTGGAACGGATGGGTCGGTTGTCAGCAGTTTTTGACGGGCAACAAATAGGTCTGATAGTTCCTTCGATCTGAAGATGTGCAGTAGGTTTGCCTGGCTCGTAAGTCCCTCTGGGGTATAGTTGGCGGAGCCCATCAACACCCGGCCATTGTCCTCGTCGACCAGAAACTTGTTGTGCATGATATTGGTTTTCGATCGTTTCTCTCCCTCGAACTTGTCCTTCTTCGCATTCTCTAATTTCTTGATCGCAGGAAGGCAGGTCGTGTCATTCTTACGGTCTTCATACACGAGCGACAGATCGCCCTTGAAAGAAGTGAGGTCCGGCATTACCCATTCATTGTCAGTAAGGTGATAGATGGCTCCGCTAACGGTACGTGCGCCGTCCAATATGGAGGTAAAGGCATCTTCCAGACCATTCGCTAGCCAGTCCATCACCGCGTCGAGATCTTTCTGCGGGTCGGGAAATTTCTGGGCGAACGACTGCGAACTTACGACGGCCCGATTGAACCACGTCGAGATGCCGTCTCGTTCAAATGTCGGAACATCGACATCTGTGGGGTTAGAGGCGGCATCGCTCTGGAGTTTCAGATCCTGCGGGCTAGTGCCGCGCACCGGTGTAACGGTGTAGGTGAAGGTCTTGCCCCGGTCCGAGTCCGTGATTGCAGAATCCCACCAAAGAAACTTCTGGATAGGGGAGACGTTGCTCGGCAGCGACTGAGTATGAGGTCCGGGAGGTGCAAAGCCGATCTTGTTGAGGAGGTAGCCATCCTTCTCACCAGGATGAAAGCCGGGAGATCGACGGATTGCAAACCCCAAGAAGTCGTCGTATTTTGCTCCGTCGGCCCAGTCCATTGCCAGCAGGACGAGTGTGGGAGAGGTGTAAGCACGAACCATCACCTGATTGGCCATATTTGCTCCTCGCTTGCAGCGGTAATTCCGCTTTGGGCACGATATGCGGGAATTCGCTGGCGTCTGCCGAGAGGTTCAGGGCAGAGCTCGAATTTCATGGCTTTGCAGTTTTCTTACCTGCCCTTGGGGTCCTTCTGTTGGGCATCTTCTTCCTAGGCGGTTGAGCGCTTCGCTTGGTACGCGACGCGGGACCGCTACGTTTCGATGATGGTGGCGTGCTGCTAGCAAGCAACACTGCTGCGCCATGCCGCCGTTGGTGTTGCCGTTGGAGATGTTGGGTCCAGGCTGCGGTGCGCATCTGAATGTAATCGCTGATCGCGGCGCTCGAGGACAAATCAGGTGGCGTGTGCTGATCGTAACTTCCCTTTTCGTTTCTAAGGGGCAGAGCTGCCACTTTTGAGGCATGAATACGGTCGATGACAGACGGCTGGGATTGGTTGGGATGAACGTCGCCCGAAACAGGTATCTTGACTCCGTTCAGAGGATCGTCAGTGCGAGGCGTCGCTAGGGTTAGCACGTCACCTAAATCTGGAGCTGCCTTATCCCTTGCTGTTAGCGGATTGAGTTTCCAAAGCAATTCGATCGTCTTCAAGACCGACGTATGATCGATGGTGCCACGTTTCGCCCGGAAAACAGTGCCGGCAGCAATTCTTGGAGATATGAGCAGGGCTGGGATACGAACTCCAAATCGAGTGAAGTCGAAGCCCCACTCTCCCACCGAGTCATCCGGCGGGACGGCACCCCAGGGGGTAGGAACATGATCATAATTTCCACCATGCTCGTCATATGTGATCAGAAGTAACGTATCGTTCCAACCAGGACCGTCATGCACCGCGTAATAGACATCATGGATCAGTTTTTCGCCGAGCGAGACATCATAGTTGGGATGTTGACTGTTGCCGGTGGCGCCGAAATCGGGCTCAAGAAATGTGTATGCTGGCAGTGTGCCTGCCGCCGCCCTCGCCTGGAAGTCCCGAAAATGACCGAAATGACTCTCGTCCGCGCTTTGCGTATCGGGAAAATCCAACCGGGTCAGCGGATCACGGTTATAGCCATAAATGCCCCAATCAATATTGGCTTTTGAGAGGCTGCCGAAAATACTGGGGCAAGTAAAAACTTTGACTTTGTTGTCAAGATGCCCCTGTGAAGTTGCTGCGGCGGCAAAAGCCCGATTGGGTATGGTCTGTGTCGGTGCCGACGAGAACCACTGATCGCAAACCGCAAATCCCTTTGCGAGCCCCGACATGATGGGTAACATCTGCGGGCTGTACATCCCCATGATCTCCGAGTGGTCGGTGCCAGGCAGCGTATCTTTGTAATGTCTTGTCTGATCGGAGGCGATAGCAGTTTTAAAGTTCACGACGAAACCTTGGTTTGTTGGGATTGCGCCCGCGGCAGGTTCGTCGGTTGAAAAGAGTTGGTAGTTTGTGTTGAAGAAACCTTCACCGGGATCCGCCCCTGGCATCAGATAAGGATGTGGCGCGGTTTCGTCGATCTTGTAGACCTTGATCTGCCTTCCCAAGTCGTCTGGGTTAGATTCGTTGCCCGTCAGTCCTTCAAACGGCTGGTTATTCGGTGCCAGATTGCTGGTGCTCGCATAGAGAAAGCCCAGCATCTGATCAAAAGAGCGATTCTCCATCATGAGCAGAACGATGTGTTTTATCGCGGAAAGTTGATTAGCCACGGGAGTTTCCTTTCCCAACATGGTTCGATTGAACTAAACATCCTCGTCTGGGTTAGCTTCGTCCGACAGGTTCATAGTTTGTGTGCCGTTCCGCGACGACCATAGAGGGATGCGTATTCGAAAAAGGCTTTGACATGATCTAGTACCTCTTGGTTTGTGCGGATTCGGAGATCCGAGCATCCATCTTCGGTCGGTTTAAAGTTAGGGTACCTAACCACGCATCTATCAAATTCTTCAACTGCACTTCCGAAAACTGCCTTAGCCTTGTCAGTGCAGAGAAAAGACGTAATGGACTGGCTCCGATCCTCGTTAGTGCCGTCGACGTAAAATGGGAGATTTAGAACGTCCACGTAGAACTTCCCGAATTCGCTATTCAGTTTCTGGTAGTAGGGAAAATTGAACTTATCCGCCGAAATTGAAAGCGGTGCCCGAAGGGCTGGCGTGGTGAGATTACGCAGGATATTTCCGATTGCAAACTGTCCTGGATCTCGTTGCAGATAAACAACGCTCTTCACGCTCCCTAGCGCCATGATGCCTGAGCATTGGGCACACGACTCTAACGACGTGTAAATCGTGACATTGCTAAGAATGTTTAGATAGTCTTGCGCCTTTGGGATACTACTGGGTCGTCGCACATGCCAATCGTCGTAAATCTGAGCCAGGCTGAACACGCGTCGGACCAGCCTGGACTCTGCATGTTCAACAGAGCTACTGAAGATGTCATTGTGATTAAAGTCGAAATCTATCACCTCACCGTTGCCGTCGACAGCCAAGCAGGCAATATTGTGGCCCAAGTACTGTCCGCCGTCGTAGATACCAGTCGATAGCCTTTGGTTCTTTCGCCATGGATAATCGCCGTTCTGACCATGTTTGTTCCCATTCCAGAACGTAAAGACGAGGGCTGCGACCAGTAGAGAGTACAGATAGTGGCGCTCAGCCTGCTGGTCGGTGATCGTAATCGATTCGGCTGTCGCAAGCTCACGAACCGTTTTACCCCAATACTTCGCGAGAGGAGCATTTGGGTCCAGCACTGGTGGGTCACTGTCGGAATTCACGATGCCTCCAAGTTCGACCAAGCTTTATACTTCGCACCAACTGCCTTTTAACCGGTTCCACTTCTAGATGCCATCACCTGCGACGCACAGATCGGACAAAGACTCTCAATCGCGGCAAAATACTAAGGACCGGCTGCAGATTGGATCGTTAACCTGCTCGCTCAGCCAATCGTTTCTTAATAACGTCAGCCGTCCGCAGCGCGAGAGCGGCGATGGTCAACGTCGGATTCCCCGTTGCTGAAGTCGGGAACACTCCACTGCCGACCAGATACAGGTTGTCGTGATCCCACGACTGTTGATCAGAATTGACAACCGAGTTCTTGGGGTCTGACCCCATTCGGTAAGTGCCCATGATATGGCCGGCCCCCATGAACCGTATCCGCTCTCTTTTTCCCGCGGCGTTCACTGGCAGTTCAATTGCAGTAGGGTCCTTTTCGTCGGGGGTTCGTGTGTACCGAACCGCATTTAGCTGCCCAAAAATGGCGTCTGAGGTTCGCTTGGCCGCAGCAAGGCCATTGATTGTGTAATCGGAGAGGCTGTAGCAGACTTCCGGTCTCGGCAGATTCAATCCGTCTTTGTAATGATCCGACAAGGTAACGCGGTTCTTCTCATCCGGCTCTTGTTCGACCAGAAAGCCAAGGCGGAATTGCCGTGTAAGGACGTTCCGGAGGCGGCTTAAAAGCCGGTCGCCGAACAGAGCTTCATAGTCGGGGTTGATCAGACTGTTGTTCAATCCGTTGACTAGGTCCACAGTGGTGATATTCGGATCTCCACCAACCGCGAAGTTCCAGCCTTCATTACCAATCTCGATGCGGAACGCAGCTCGTTCACTTCTGAAATCTCCGTCGCGCAAATCTTCAATCCCCGATGTAGAAAGGGGACCGCGGTATGGATATTTCGCGTCCGGCAGTAACCCCCATGCAACATACATGGGATGATCCATAAGGTTCTTGCCAACCTGTCCGCTACTGTTTGCTACCCCGTTCGGCACACCCTCCCCGGCTGAGAGCAGAAGTAACCTTGGTGTTTCGATCGCATGGGCCGCTACGACGTATATCTTGGCAGAGACCTGTCCTTTGGCATTTTGCTTTCCGTCTTCACCGTATTGCAGATACTCTACGTGATCGACCTGCCCATTCTTGACGACTATCTTGCTCGCTACCGTCCGATACCAAAAGTCGACGTTGCCTGTGGCTTGGGCATCCCGCAGCGTAATCGTGGGATCATATTTCGCCTGGATAGGACAGATGGGAATACAGTTCGTGTTTCCGGCGCAGGTTCTGCGCTGCTTGAACGGCTGCGAATTTCTTGCCGCTGGTGTGCTCCTCACTTTCAATTCTTTATCATCGATCTTCATTCCGCTAATTGAGGCCGCGATGTACTGGTCGATGAGCGAAGGAGGAATCGCCGGCATTGGATATTGGTAGTCCTTACTGAAGGAAAGGCCCCCGTATTTCTGCTCCTCTACTAATGCCGAAACGCCGATCTCCTCTTCGGCTTCGCAGTAGTTTGATTCAAGGTCCTCATATTTGATTGGCCATTTAGCCCAGCTCGGCCGATATTGATCCATTTTGAAATCGTTCGGAAGAAGCCGAAGACTAGTACCAAGCCAGTGGACGGAGGTGCCGCCGCCTGTGCGTTCGTACGTGCTGGAAAAGGGTGAGAGGCCGGTCTGGATCAAATAACTCTTGGCTGGGTCACGCCAGTCATTCGAGTTCGACAGCGACAGTACCGTCGGACGCCCCGCCAGTACTGTGGCTGGATTCGTTAGCTGTCCACCGGTGAAGAGGTCGGGTTCGTAAGGACTCTCGGGAACCTTCGCAGAGGTGCTATAGAAGCGGTCCATCTCCGCGTTGATGTTAGTTGGGACAGGATCGCCGGCCTCAATTACCAGGACTCGATTCTTGGCCGGGGGAGTGCCCAATCGCTTTGCAATCAATCCGCCCGCAATGCCTGAACCTATGATGATGACGTCATAGGGCTTCTGAGGTGTGTCGTTCATTTAGAAA
Organism: uncultured Occallatibacter sp.; assembly: GCA_964487345.1. Taxonomy (GTDB): domain Bacteria; phylum Acidobacteriota; class Terriglobia; order Terriglobales; family Acidobacteriaceae; genus Telmatobacter. The sequence goes on from CAZAQN010000041.1 coordinate 10,251, forward strand.
CCGCCTTTGTAGAGTCAGGTTTTGGGGCATCTGGCTTGAGGGGCTTGATAAACTTCTCAATACCCGGTGGTTCTTGCCCCCAGTAGCCGAACTGTAGATTGCTGTAGCCCATGGGATGTGCCTGAGCGACCCGCCAAACTAGGCTGTTCGTGTAGGCGCTCGGGGAGATAACTTCAAAAGGTATCAGTATTTCCTTCGAATATCGCCGCGTCGAGTCGTAACTATTCCTTGGTTTGTAGCTGTTCCTCTTGAGATCTTGGGGGGCGTACCACGCGCCGAGATACCAAGCCAGAATGATGCTCCGCATCAAGAACTTAGCCGACTCGTCTTTGTCATCAGCCAGAATCTGCTCAACCGTTCTTGGGATGCTTCCGCTGAATTTACTCAGTATCGTATCTAGTGTTGTCGCGTCCGCAGCTTTGGCCCGGGCAAACACCTCACCATTCATCCCGAATGGATCAACATTGGGCACCAATATGCTCGGATCGATCCCAGTTAGCGCGGCCGAAAGATCTCTGAATTGCAATTTGGCCGTTGCGTCAGGGTCAACCGCAGCGGCCGGAGAAGCTTGGGCGATGAGGGATGAGGGCAAGATCAACATTGAGCCGAAGGCCGCCGTCGCGGCTGTGGCCGTTGCCCCCGCCATGAGTGCTCGGCGGCTGATTTCAGTCATGTTTGTTTTTCTCCTGAGTGGAGTGTGCCTTCTCTAGGATGTAAGTAAAATCTGACCGCATGGCCTGAGTCTTTGGATTGCTGTGCGTCGGTTTCGTCGTCGCATTGTTGTGGCACGAGATGCAACTAGACGTCGCGAGCGGCACGCCCCCTTCGTGCAGGGGCTGGCTGACGTTCGCGAGCGGCACCGGCCCAACGTGCTGGGGTTGGCTGAACGTCTCCAGCGTGCTATTTGCCAGAAATGCGGGGAAAGGAGTGCAAGTCGGGTCCGGCAGCGTTCCGGGGCTCTTCTTGCCTGCGCAGGGAAAACCACTGGGCCATTGCGTTGTAATCAGGTCATAATTCGCCCAAACCGTGCCGGCGATCTGAGGCGATTTGTGGAACAAGTCATTTAGTGTTTTTATATCGTCCTCGAGCTTCGTTGGACTGCTGTCATTGAAACTTGTGTCAACTCCTGTCCTCACGATTTGGCTCTTGAACTTCGGACTCTTGGGGAACGGAGTCCAGCCCAGGGTATCCGGATCCCAAGATCCCGCGGGCGTTTCATTGATGGGACAATCCGATTTACTGCACGCGGGATTGAAAAAGTTGTATGGGTTTTTCTCAAAACTCTTGTTATCTACATCCCGTTGCCTCGGCACATTTAGATGGTATTCAAACGTTGTCCAAATCCATTGCTGGCGTGTAACCGTCTTATGTCCAACGTGAAACCCAATTAATCCTAGCTTGACCGGAGTACACGACTTCGGACCTCGATACAGGAGCCCGTCGATCATGTGGTACTTGGGTTTGGCGAGATCGCTCGGTCCCATCAACTTCCACGAAGCCTTAATCATGATGGCGCCGACGGTCGTCTCCGGGTGTCCCTTGGCTTTGCCATCGCTGCCGTCCGGGAAGTCGACCTCGTCCTTAAACGCTTCTTGGCCCTCGAAGTTATACAACGTGTTTTGGCGTATGTATTTGAACATCGTCTGGTTCATGAAGATCACAAAGACGGCGTAATTCCCGTTCTGATCGAATAACGGCCCGCTCTTGAACGGCTCGTTGTACGTCTCCTCCATGTCCATGTGGATGATCATCTTGCCTTCGGGATTTGGACATCCGGCGAGGGGGACCTGCTTGTTTGCACCGATAAGTGGGTTCGCCCTGCTTACAACCCAGTCATCGGGAGCTGTGCCCATCGGACGCATCACGTCTGGTAGTTGCTTGTATGTCTCCCATATCGTGGGAGCATCAGCGCCGATCGCTTTGCCGCTAGCCGGCGAATTGAGAGCCAGGAACGTCAACCATGAGTAATAGTCAAATCCGTGCTGGAGGCTACGTGCATCGGCGTTGCCATTCTCTGCCTCCGCATCGCAAGGCAATCCGAGGATTCCGTTGGGCTCAAGTGCAGTAATCTTCGAAAAATCGATCTTGTCAAACCCTTCAAGATTGATTGTCGGGCAAACGGGCAGAATAGATTCGCCTGGTCTCTGTTGCTGTCCCACCTGACCAGTCGCACGGCCCTTCGTGAGCGTGACGCAGCAAAGGAGCAGGGCGATCCCCACAGATGCGATGATCTTGACGCCAAAGCGCTCGGCTCCGATCATGTCAACAATTCCTCCTTTGGAATGCAAGTATTACCTGCATCCAGCGCTATGCACTCTTGCCGCGGGGATACCCTACTGGCACTCTCTTTTTAACGCGCACTTCACCTTGCAGAAAATTGGTGAGTAGAAGGCTCCCTCGGATGCGAAGGCTGGAATACACTTCGCTCCTCTGATTTGCGGATGGCGAACAAGTTATCCTTCTCGTACCGAAATGTCAACTATTAAGATAAAGCTAGTTAGTAACTAGACTTCGGATAGGGCATCGTGTGCTGAATATATCCTGCAGGGATTCTCTGATCTCGGAGTCAACGGTGTGTGAGTTAAGTTAGGAGCGGACGAAAAAAAATCTCGCTTTGTTTGCAAACTATGAACGATCTTGCCCCAATTCCTGATCGATAAGTTCGTGTATCTTGACCTCCAAGCTGACCAAACGATCCTTCCACCGCTTTGGATCTCGAAGTCAACAATGCGTGAGCTAGGTTCGGAAGAGGCGAGAAGGAAGTCTCGCTTTGTTGGCAAACTATGAACTAGCTCGCCCCAAATTCCTGATCGATACATTCGTGTAGCACGCTGGGATCTTAGGCAACCGGATGGCTAGAAATCTGCTGACGAGCGCACTTGTGTCGAAGACGGCCGGACGACCGGCGGATGAGTCGCTTCCATTCGCGTACCGTGCGCTCGACGCCGCGTATGATCTCCCGCTGCGACAGAGGATCGAGGAGCTTATCGAGGAGCTTGATCCTGGATCGCAAAGCTGATCTGCAAATCGAGTGGTGAATGCCGCACTTAAAGTCGGCATTGCGACGGGGATATCAGGTCCTCCGGCCGGCTGAGGGCTCCAGTCGCAAACGCGTTTTTCGGGAGTAATCCTGAAGATCTCATGCAAGCGACCCTCAACGAGCGATTTGGCCTGAAGTCGTCAAAGGATATTTGGAACTCCTTGCTTCCTGGATGGAAGCCGATTTCTCAGTGCTGATGGTTACGGGCCGTAGTCGCGGCAATGCGGCGACGGTGCAAATACTGCATTCGTAGGAGCGGGAGCGAGCAGATTCATTCTCAAACATGAGCGGCGGGGAGCTTTCCCGATGGGCTAATCACTCCTCACCTCTGTCTGCCAGCCCCGCACGCATCTGCGCTTCTGTTTCTTTGGAAAACAACCGCCATTTGCCTCTTTGTGCACGAACACGCCGCGAGATCGTGACGAAATCTAGTTTGTCCACGTCGCGCTCTTCGTGCGGTTGAATGCCAGCGGCGGCAAGATGCTTTTCACCGAAAGCCAGCAGCGGGGCTTGATGTTGAATCACGTTCAGGATCGAAAGCCTACATCGAGATCTATTGTTTACTACCTAATAATCGTGGAAAAAAGTCGGGTTATACTCGCATGCGTCCGGAAACTTCAGGAAGCATGCCCCAATCTGTTGGCTTCGACAAGTTTGAGGAACGAGGGGCACGCGGGGTGGACTGAATTGGCGGAAGGCAGACCATTGTGCCCGGTGAGCCGCTCCAGAAAGTGATCAAATTCCCGCGCTGCCGGCCGCAGTCGCATTTCGACCCGTCGATTGTTAATTGCCCCGCGCAGTTCGCCGGCCATTCAGGAAAGGAGATAGCATGAGCATCAAGGGCCAAGTAAATCTTGTAACTGACCCCACATCATTTTTCACCTCGGTCTTGTCGGGCGCCACTCCGCAGCCAGCTTCTTGGAAGCCATCGCCGCTTTCGTTCGTCGTGACACTCGTTGGGGCATCGCCGGTGCCAGGATTAACCTCCTCCATTGCCACCAACAGCAGTGACGTGGACGGAACGTTTGTTTTGACGGGCTTTCCACCAGGCCTGCTAATCGAATCAGCCGCAATCAGCCTGAAGTTGGGCCACACCCAGTTCCTTCGGACTGAGTTCTTCAACGTCAACGCGCTCAATCAACCGATCAACCTGTTCCTCTATCAACCGAGGGTGCCAACCTCCAACGCAATCACTGCCGGCCAAATCAGTGAAAACTTGAAGGGGAGTGGACTTCCCGGAAACACGAAGCTTACCTCGAATGCGAGTGGGTTAAGCGTCGAGGGATCGAAAAAAGGCGCTGATATCCAGTTCGGGGTCTCGATTGTTCCCGACACATCCTTCAACCTCAGTCTTTTCGTCGATCTGGCCTTGAACGGGTGGAACATACATGTTGGATGGCCGGCAGACCTCTGCGAGTCCGCCAACGACGTCTTGAAGACGATCCGGAAAAGCCTTCAGACATCGGGCACTTCAGTGAATGCGGCCGTATTGTCCAACATAGAATCTGCGCTCACGTCCTCCCCGCAGAACCTGAGTTCCGAACTCGCTGCAACCCTTCTGGGACTGATTTCCACCCAGTTCACCTCAGTCACGATTCTGAACAATTACACCTGGCCGCTCAAAGACACCACTGACGGCACACTTATCCTTTTCGCCCAACCGGTCTTTGGTTTTCCAAGGAGATTCGACGCGAAATGATATCGTCTTCTTGCCACCGAACTACTTGCCAGACGAAAGCAGGATTAAGCTGGAAGATCCTAGGTCTGTTTTGAACCGCCAGCAACCTCTTCGCGTCCGATGGCCGTGCTCTGCGAGGTCAGAGTGACCCAACCCCGGTATAAACAAATTCGACTTTTCGTCAGCAGTTTAACTGACGAGATTCGTACCGATCGTAAGCTCGCTTGCACGGCCAGCATAATCGCGTATGGCAAAGAGGCGCAGCCTCACAAGCTCCGATTAGCGGCATAGAGATTGAAGCCCTTGGCATTGCTGAGGAGTGTCTCGACTCTGTTCCGCTGCTTGCCAAAAGCGATTTCGTATTGGGCTGACAGCGAGAAGGGTGACCATGGGCATAACACAGATGCCATCGCGGTTCATGCTGATCGCGATTGGTTACTCTCATCCCTGCGTTGCCTTTCTGCCATTCGCAACTGCGCGCGCCAAAACCCAAATCCGCTCATTATCCAAAGCAAGTCAGTACCTTAGGCGATCATATCCGCACGCGCCGTCTGGACCTCAATCTCCTGCAAAGGCAAGTTGCGGAACAAATCGGCGTTGACGAAGCCACAATTACCAACTGGGAACGCAACGCATCCCATCAGGCGATCCGATGCATTCCGGCCATCATTCAATTCCTGGGGTATGACCCTCTACCCGCTGCCAGCGCATTCCCGGAACGCCTCGTCGCTGCGCGCAAGGTGCTTGGTCTGTCGCAGCGAAAGATGGCAGAGAAGTTGGGTGTTGACCCGGCCACGATTCAGGAATGGGAAGCCGGGAGGCATCGACCGGCCAAGAAGAGCTTGGATGTAATTGGAAGAGTTCTTCAAATTGGGTAACGCGGAGACAGGTTGGAGACGTGGTGGTTCGGCTGTCGCCTCTGGACCTGGACTGCAACCTCGACCGCAGAGTCAACACTCGGGAACAGGGAACTGGGCAATCACAGCGTAGATAAGCTCCTGCATCAGCCGTATGTCATCGTCCAGATGTTCCACAGACAATCGAAGGCTGTCAGCTTTTCTAGCAACCTCGGTAGTAGGGCAAGCAAGTTTACTGAGACTCATGCGCAGGTTCGAATGATAGGCACGGACGGATTCGTCAAACTTCTCAAGAATGCCGGCGGCCTGCGCCATCCGGACTTTTGAGTTCCCGGCGAGCGTTTTCAATATCTCAGCCGATACCTTTTCTGCGCTGACGTTCACCACAAACATGCCGAGTTGCCGCACTCGGTCCGACTTGTCAAAGACGGGGAAGCAATAGTCGAACCAATAGCCGATCTCTGTAGACCGCTGTGATGTTGTGATCGCCGGAGATTTGCGTTGTCTCGGTAACCGAGGCTGAGCCTGCGACCAGTGTCTGCGCTGCGCCAACCAAGGTCGTACCGTCATAAAAGGAGACGGTTCCCGACGGCGAGCCGCCGCCTGTTGTTTTCACCGCCGCTGTAAAAGTGATTACCTGGCCGATAAACGGCGCAGCGATGCTCGATGTCAGCGAAACAGTCGACGGACTTGGCGAGGCCTGCGCAGCATTTCCTGTAAGCAGGATGCTCTCTGGAACGACACCGATTCCACTGAAGACAACTGAGCCGGTGGCTGGACCCGCTATTGTTGTGGGGAGAAAGGCGATGGACTCGGTGCAGCTAGCGTTCGCGGCCAAAGTAGTCGGCACCGCAGAGCACGTGCCACCGGGCGCTGTTGTGAAGGGGCCGGTAAAGGCGATATCGTCGCGACCGATAATGAAGCTGAGCCGGAGTTGGCCAACGTCACGCCCTGCCCAGCGCTTAGATTGCCAACGCTCCCCCCGGAAAAAGACAGGACGGGAAGAGTTGCGGCGCGCACAAGCTGGTTCAGTCTGTCAGCAATGGAGAGGTTTCCGAAGGCATCCGCAGCAACTGCCCTCGGCGAATTGAGATTGACGCCCATTGGCATGGTTCCGTCAATGCCATAACCTTGCTGGCCCGAGCCGACGATGGTATTGATGACTCCGCCCCCGAGTTCGCGGATGCGCTGGTTATCCGTGTCGGCGACGTAAATGTTGCCGGATGAGTCGACGCTGACGCCGCTGGGCTTTGCAAGGATAGATGCAGTGGCCGTCGCGCCATCTCCGGAGAATCCCTCTGCTCCATTGCCGGCGATGGTGGCGATTCGTGGCGCCTCCGATCATGCGGATGCGCTGATTGTGGCGGTCGGCGATATAGACGTTTCCGCTACTGTCGACGGCGAGGGTAGCCGAAGTCAGGTGAAGTGACATTGCAGCGCTCCTGAAGGCAGAGTATGCTCTGAGGGCCTGACAATGTTAGTACGAGGGAGTGCTGAAAAAGTAGCTGAATGTGCGGGGAAACGTCAAGCGAAAGCAGTGAAAAAATACGATTAATACATCATAGGGGCTGCCTTTTATTCTTATCGAGCCCTTTATCTGCGCCATGGGTAGTGATAAGTCGACTAACGCCTAGTTATTACTTTGTAAATTAAGCGCCAGAATTTGCCGTGATGATGGAGGATGAGCCGGTACCGGCCAATGGTTTCAAAATAAGTAGTCATCCAAATCCCTTTCTCTCGCCATCGAGTTCTGCTATAGTTTCGCCACTAATTTCCACCGGGGTGTTCCTTTGCCTCGGCAGGCTAAGAGGTCAAGTATGTCTTCCGCCCCCATTTTGTTTTCCTTTCCTGATGCCACCACCGCGGAAGCCAACCGTTTCGCCGGCTCGCTTGCTGAAACGCTCTGCGACCGAGATCCCACTATTCGGGTAGAGCGGGTGCGCGAGCGCCCGGACACGATGGATTTTGGCGCGACCCTGGCTGTCATTCTCGCAGCGCCAGCCATCACCGAGCTTGCCAAGGGGATTGCATCCTGGCTGGCGCGCAATAGCGGCGCAAAGATAGAAATCCGTAGAGGGGGAGAAGTTTTGGTATCTGCCCGTGATCTCGACAGTGCCGATGCCCCAAGGATCGTAGAGGTCCTGCGCAACGCAGGTTTGGGGAATGGCTGACAATCAGCCCACGCCCGGGCAGACTCTGGCCGTGCTTCTCGGAGCAAGCGTATACCAGCACGCACCCAAACTCGCTCAGGGTGCCTCATTTAAGGACTCTTCGTGGGAGTTCGAGAGATACCTGACCGACACGATGCGCGTGCCCCAAGAAAACGTTGAGTCGTTTTTTAACGATAGGCGCTCTGCTCCCGATCAGCTTAAAGACGTCGGAGACTTTCTGAAACGGCGAACCGCCGCTCTGGAGCAGGCCGGGACGCCGGCGCGCGATTTGATCATTCACTATGTTGGTCATGGCCTCTTCTCCGGAGGTGACCACGATTATTACCTGGCGATTGGGTCTACCCAGGAACAAGATGAAGGATTCACCAGCATCCGCTTTCGAGATCTAGCGAATGCAATTCGCAACCCTGCCCTGTTCCTGCGGAAATACTTTATCCTCGACTGCTGCTTTTCCGCAGCAGCGGTTGGCCAGTTGATGGGCGGCCCTCTCAGCGTCATGGAGGTCAAAGTACGGGACGTTTTGCCGGACGATAGCCCGACGCGCGGCACCAGTTTCCTGTGCTCCGCCAGCAAAGAGGACCCTGCTCTCGCACCCAAAGGTTTGAAGTACACCATGTTCTCCGACAGCTTGCTGTCCGTTCTCAAGGAGGGCAACGAACTCTACGAAAATCGAATTTCTTTGAGCGACCTCGGCGATCTGGTACGCAAACGCATCAATGCCACCCACAGGGATGACGGCGTGCGCCCCGAGGTGCATTCACCAGACAAAAGGTGGGGCGATGTGGCAAGGTTGCGGTTCTTCCCGAATCCCAAGGCCTCGCCAGCCCCGCCAGCCCGGGCGACACCGCCACTACCACCGACAGCGCCAGCCCCACCAGGACCGTCAGCACGGGCAACACCGGCAGCACCACCGACAGCGCCAGCCCCGCCAGCACCAATCAAAATAGTGCGCGGCCCATCGGACCTGAAAGGGATGAAGCAGCGGGGGAGGATGATCAGGCTAGCGATGATCATAGCGATTGCCTTTATCGCAATCTATGCATGGAGTTTCTACCAGAAGAAAACCCAAGATGAGCTTGACCGAATCCGACGTAGCCGGCCGGTGTGGCAATCGCGAGAAGTCGGGACGAAAAGACTGCATTCCGTCTTTGGTAGCCAGGACGGCTGGCATCTGTGGGCCGTGGGCGATAAAGGCACAATTCTGCAATCCGACGACGGGGGCGTCACGTGGCAGGCCCGAACAGCCAAACCGGCCAGGAAACAGAATTCGATCTTTGGCACCCAGAACCTGAGCCATCTGTGGACAGTCGGGGAAAAAGGCGCAATTCTGCAATCCGACGACTACGGTGCCACGTGGCAGGTGCGCATGAGCGGGACAACGGATGAATTGCGCTCGGTTTTCGGCGCCCCGGACGGAACGCGTCTGTGGACAGTGGGCGAAAAGGGCACAATTCTGCAATCCGACGACGAGGGCGCCACATGGGAGACGCGAATGAGCGGGACGCCCGACAACCTGAATTCAGTTTTCGGCGCGCGAGATGGAAAGCACATCTGGGCAGTGGGCGATCACGGCGTAATTCTGCAATCTGATGATCTCGGCGCCACATGGCAGGCGCGATCCAGCGGGACGACAGAAAAATTGAAATCGATCTTCAGCGCCATGCCCGGCGCCCCTCTCTGGGTCGTGGGCGAGAAGGGTATCATTCTGAAATCTGACGACAACAGCGCTACGTGGAACGCCCGGATGACCGGGACGGCTGGAGCGCTGAATTCGATCCGGGGCACAGCCGACGGCAGCCGTCTTTGGGTGGTGGGCGATAACGGCACGGTTCTGCAATCGGACGCCGGGTTCGTCATGTGGCGTGAGGAGTTCAGGCGGGATGCGGTCGCCCCGGAGTTCACGGGATATACTCCGCCGTCCAAGGATCTTCTCTCCATTTTCGGCACCCAGGATGGCAAGCACCTGTGTGCGGTCGGCGATAGCGGCACCGTCTTGCGATTCGGTCCGCCGGATCAGTAACCGTGTCTCCAGCTCTACCGACCAACGATGTGCCCTTATCCATGCAGTGGTGGTGTACTGCTTTTTTTCCGTCTCTGGACCGGTCCCGAGACCATTTGTCAACGAGTGATTTCTCGCCGAGGCACTCGTCCAGGCCGATTTCTCTTGAAATGTCGGCCAGTGTACAGGGATCTCGCAGAATGCACTCGCGGCCCATGCTGTTCGCGCTTGTAGATTCTCATCCCTGCGTTGCCTTTCTGCCAAGCCGAGCTTCGAGCCGCAAAACCCAACTCAATTCGTTATCCGAAAGAAATCAATACGTTAGGCGACCATATCCGCACGCATCGCCTGGACCTCAATCTCCTGCAAAAGCAGGTTGCCAAACAAATCGGCGTTGACGAAGCCACGATTACAAACTGGGAACGCAACGCAACCGTTCCTGCCGTCCGCTTCATTCCTGCCATCATCCAGTTCCTTGGCTACGACCCTTTGCCGCCCCCGATTTCATTCTCGGAACGCCTTGCGGCCGCGCGCAGGGTGCTCGGCCTCTCGCAACGAAAGATGGCCGAGAAGTTGGGTGTTGACCCGGCCACGATTCACGACTGGGAAGCCGGGAGGCATCGGCCCATCAAGAGGAGCCTGGAAATGATCGGAAGAGTTTTTCAGAGCAGGTAGCGCGGAAGCGATTTGGACAAGCGGCCAGTTTGCGGTCGCAAACTTTGGCTTGTTTGCTTCAAGACACTGGGGCGTTTTCCGTTACTTATCCCACTTCTGGTCGGATCGTCAATGATAAAGAACCGCATCATGCGCCGCACTCAAAGAAATCCTGAATACGTTTTGGGGATGGGGAGTGCATGTTTCGGGGCGCCTCCTCGGAGCCCAAGTAAGTGCATCTTTTGCTTTCCGGCGGCTCATTTTCGCCCCTAGCAACACTTCGTCTTTTCGGAGTCATTTAGCCCGGCGAAAAGTTGCAAATCGAAAAGGGAAAGCAGAGGACAACCCGTTTCTCAAAATAGATCTTCTCTTAAATCATCCGAAGTATGAATTGTTCGACGGGAATTCGGTGAAAAGTGGACTCAAAAGGTCATCGTTCGCGACTACACACAGTTTCTCGACAAGGCGAAGACCGATTGTTCAACCCATAGTTGCGAATGATGAGTCCCGCATTTAGCTGATGCGCGACAAGCGCGAGAAGTCATGTTGTCCCGAAGACATCGGTGTTTGCCGTTACTCTGGTTGTTGCCGCCTGCAACAATCGAAACCTCAGATGCATTGCAGATTCGCTACTTTGCTTCAGCGGGGGGTAACACGCATGTGGCCTATAAGACAGTGGTTTCGGCGCCATCGCAAGCCAGCGAGCGTCGAAGCAGATTCGATCGAATGCCCGTCGCCAGATGTACCCAATAAGCAGCCTCGCCTCGGGGGATTGTTTGGAGAACTGATTACTGGCGGCGTGGTGCTGACCCTTTTTTTGATGGCAGCCGGCCTGGTTGCTAGTCTCGTCGGTTATTGCGTCCGTTCCGTCGATCCCGAAACGCAGATAATCGTTGCCGGCTTCACCGGACCTTTCGATCTCAAATCGGACGCTGGGAGCGTTCTCGGAAAGCAGGCTTCAGACGTCTTTTCCGGCGATGTGAACGAGATCATCGAGACAGGGCGCAACTATATCGGAGATCAAAGAGCAAGCAGCAAATCACGGGTGGCGCAACCGTTGGACCCAGTTCCGCAAGTGCCGATCAGCCGAAACTACGGCATCACCATTCAAGGTATTTCGATCGACCAGATTATCAGCGCTTGGCATAGCATTCGGTACTATCAGGTGACAGTGAGCGGCGACATCGTTCCCGAAGAACATGTCCCAGGGAAGTACGTTCTCTATCTCTCCTGGAGAATGGGGAAGAGTTCTTACAATTGGACGAGCAGATCATTCTCGGCGACCGATGAAGAAATGGAGCCGGTCCTCGATGACGCCGCGATGCACTTTGTGCGCGAGACGAACCCGGAACTCGCGGGGCGTTTTTACCTGAGCCAGGGGCAATATTCGCAGGCAGTCGCGACCTTTAGCGATTGGGTTGGACGCGAGCCGCGGAGGCCCGAGCCCTTCCTGTATCTGGCGAGAACCTTCGATTCGAATGGTGACTATTCCCGCGGACTTCCCTTCGCCGATCGCGCGCAGGAACTCTTGTCGCGCGCTCCAAGACGTGCACGCAAGAACCTCCAGGTCGGCATCAACCTGGCCAAGTCGCTTCAATTCGTCGGTCCGAAAGAACAATTTAGCAATTTCGAATCATACGTACATCAGAATCTACCCAACGATCCAAATGCGCTCATGAATCTAGGACTTCGATATCTGCAGATGGGAAGATACGACAAAGCGGAGGATTTTCTCAAACAAGTCTTAGCTGTGGATCAAGGAGATTTCGCCGCCGAAATATACCTGGGTGAGAGCTACGAGGGACAGAAAGATCACGCCAAAGCGGCACAAGCTTACATGGCCGCTCTGCGCCTGTCGCCGCAATCTCCCACCGCCGCCACGGGCTACGTGGAAGCGCTCTATCAATCACCAAGCTACCTCGACGCCGCGAGGTTCTGCAGTGCGTGGGTCTACCCCGAGGGATCCTCAGGAGTTATAAGCGGACTGAAAACCCAGGACCTCTTCTTTCTCTGTGCAGAGGCAGAACAAGGTTCGGGCGATACCAGCAAAGACCGCTTGCAATGGTATTACGTACAGTCGTTGATACATCCCGAGGCTGAGCAGTCCGATGTGATGGTTGCTATTGCGGACTCTAAGACCTTGGTCACCATGCACGATCTACTATGTTCCCTGAAGGGCGAACCCATTCCGCCCGATCATGATCGGAAGCAATGGCTTGACGCGACAGCGGCACTAGAGGATTCACTAGTCAAACGGTCCACTCTTGAACCCGCGATGCAGCCCCTTGCAACAGACTGCAAACGTGCCGCGGAGCGATTGGAACCATCAGCCCCTACCCTGAAGTCGGCTTATAGGAATCGATAGATTTCTGCTGTAAGATTCACTTCCGCAGATTCCATCGTGGTTCATGCTGATCGCGATTGGAGATTCTCATCCCTGCGTTGCTTCTGCCATGCCGAGCTTCGAGCTCAGAAACCCAAGCCAGCTCAGTACCCACAAGAAATCAATACCTTAGGCGACCACATCCGCAGCCATCGCTTTGACCTCAAACTCCTCCAAAAGCAGGTTGCAGACCAAATTGGCGTTGACGAGGCTACGATTACGAACTGGGAACGCAACGCATCCTCTCCGGCTGTCCGTTTCATCCCGGCCATTCTCCAATTCCTGGGGTATGACCCTCTGCCGCCCGCGATTTCGTTTTCAGAATGCCTTGCGACTGCGCGCAGGGTGCTGGGCCTTACTCAGCGGAAGATGGCCGAGAAGCTGGGCGTTGATCCGGGCACTGTGGAGGACTGGGAAGCGAGACGGCATAAGCCGACTGGAAGGAGCTGGGACCTGATCGGGCGGGTTCTTGAGATTCGGTAGCGGTGGACGATTCCGTCGATGGCTGGCTCGGTTGGCCCATCGTCCTAGAATCGTTAGCATTCCTGAATGTTGCGGCGCTTTCCGGTAGGAATCCGTCAGACGAATTGAAAGCGGCCACGTCATCTCCCGCTATTATGAATGTGTGTCTCCCAGATCGCCTCATTGAGCGCCTCAGTGGGCCTGCCGTGATCAGAAGTGCCGAGTTGCGCATACGTGTGCACAATCTATCGGAGGGCGCTGATGTTCTGGGCGGGCTTAGCGCACGCCCTCGCCATTATCCGTGGGTCGGAAGGTCGTTGGGTCCAGACCGAAGAGCTCACATTGTCCCCTGTAATACTGCTTGACCTCTGAATCCTCACCCAAGGTGTCCACGCCACCCAAAACAGCTAGGCCAACCAGGTCGTGGTCGAATCGATCAGGGTACCGCATCCTTAGATTCTTCAGTGCGTCGCCTTCTTTCTGCCCTGAGCCGGTGGCAACGAGGCGCAGGTAGTTCAAGAAGCGACGGGCTTCGCGGGGAGTCCTGTACTTGGCGAATATCCGCTCACTGTATACCTCCAGTGCTGCTGTAAAAGTATCCGCATCTTTGGCCTCTTCCACTTTGCGGGGCTGGTTGAACCGGTAGAGCAACGCGCCGGCCCCCAGCAGTAAGGGGACGCCGATAGAAAGCACATCTCTGACGATTGCGCCATCTTGTTGGGGAGTCTCAGCCTGCGCTGGAGGCTTCTTCGGAGTCCGAGCCGGGCCAGCGCTGGCGGCAACACCATTTTCAGCCTCTTGGGGCTCAGTCTGCTGGGTCGGCTGGGCCACGGTGACGGGCTGGTTTGCCGTCTGAACCGGTTGTCTGAAGATGACTCCCAAAGCGAGCACCGCTAAGGTGGCCGTAGCGGCCAAGACGCTGCCAGACGGGAACCGCCAGCCGCGCGGCTTGCGGGCCGGAGGGTTGTTCTTTAGGAGATCCTTGTAATCCGCAGGCGGATGCAGGTTTAGGCGAAGATTCACAATCTTCTTGAGATAGTTGCGGGCGTATTCGACACGCAGTTCGATCTTATCGAGCCCCTTCTCCGTCTTGGTCCTGTTTTCTGCCTCTTCCACAGCGAGAGACTCGAATTGGGTCGCAACCAGCGTCTCAACTTTTTCGTAGTCGGCGCCGACAACGAGCAAGCAGTTCGCAACCGAGCTTAGGAAGTTGATAGCCTCAAGAATCTGCACCACCTGATCGGGCTTGCAGCGGTCGAGATCGTCTAGGAAGATCGCCAGCCGCCTGGGCTTGAGGGCGGCCACCACGTCCTGCAAGTTCTCTGCAAACTCCTGGCGCACGTCCGATTTGCCGACGAGCGAAGGTAGGCGGACCAGCTCCTTGAAGGTGTCCACCAAAAAGCCACCGGCCTTGTCGGCGAGTTTGTCTGGATTGCTCTTGAAGGCGATCAGCGCATCCAAGATGGGCAGTGTCGTGAGCAAGAGGGGTACGGCCGCAAGCAGGAAGGCGAACGCAGCGAAAACGGCGGGCAGTTTCTGGGCGAGCTGGTGCTGGGCGGCGACAACAGGCGCGCCAATTGTGAATCCGGTGGCAAAGCTGCCCATCGCGGAAAGCCACCCAGGGAAGGCATACTGCGCAAAAATCAGTGCATTCCCTAGGATTACCAGGGCAAGCCTATCCTTCCGCTTGGAGTCGAAGAGGCGCACACGGATCAGATTGAGACGGAAGAGCGGACCCTGCCGACTCAGCCACTGGGGCACGGCCTCCTTTTGAATTGTTTCAAGCAGATAGGCGAGCAGCTGATCCTCTTTTTGGTGGTGCCAGGCATTGAACCATACAGTAGCGGCAGCGCGGTTCTTCTCTAGGGTGGATTGAATCATGCGCATCACGGAGCTTTTGCCCATACCCCAAGGCGCCTGGAGACAGAGGACCAGTGGCGGCAAAGTGTTGGGATTCTGAAGAAAGCCGGAGAGCCGCTCCACCAGAGTTCGCCTGCCCAGACGGTCATCTTCAAGGGACTCGACCGGTGCGTCGGCGGTCACGCTCTCTTGAATTGTTGTTGAGGGAATGCGTACTGCGATCAACGACCAGATGAGAAACGGGAGCACCGCAAGGCTGGCGAGGTAGAACCAGGGAGCCGGGTAGCGTCTGTAATGAAATGCCTCCTGAGGCTTCCACGTGATTCCGCCATCGATCGTATGCAGGATTGTTCCGTTCAGACCCACGGTCCAGCCGGTCTGGGCATCCAGAAAGGTTACGCCCCTCAGCCAAGCCATTGACCCACTAGGCTCCCGGTTCCAAGTGCCCCCGCCGCCGCCGGTATGGAGTATCATCCCGTTGGTTCCCACGGCCCAGCCGGTCTGGGCATCCGGGAACGCCGCTCCTAAGAAGTCCTCTTTTGTCAGCCTCGGTTGCGGGCTCCAAGTGGTGCCGCCGTTGACGGTATGCAGGATGATTCCACTGGTTCCCACGGCCCAACCGATCTGGGCACTCGGGAATACCACGCAGGTCAGATCTTGCGTCGTCCCGCTGGGTTGCTGGTTCCAAGTGGCTCCGCCGTCGGCGGTATGTAGGATTGTCCCCCTCATCCCCACGATCCAGCCGATTCGAGCATCCAAGAAGGTCACGGCCCTCAGCCAAGTCTGGGACGTGGTGGACTGCGGGTTCCAACTGACTCCGCCGTCAGCGGTATGGAGGATGCTTCCGTGGACTCCCACGGCCCAGCCGGCCTGAGTATTCGGGAAGGTTACGCCCCACAAATCGTCACTTGATCCGCTTGGTTGCGGGTCCCAAGTGGCTCCGCCGTTTCCTGTGCGCAGGATGGTCCCGGAGTCTCCCACGGCCCAGCCGGCGTGGGAGTCCGGGAAGATGACAGCCAACAGATCTTCTGATGTAACACTGGGTTGTGGGGTCCAAGTAGCACCGCCGTCGGTAGAACGGAGGATCGTTCCTAAATCTCCCACGGCGGTAAGGGTCTTACCATTTGAGCCGGGGGCGACAGCGATGGCGCCGAGGTCTTTGTGTATTTCCGGTGGGCGATTGCGCGGCTCTACAGCAAGAGGATAGAAGAACCAGTTGACTGGCCAGGTTGATGGGCGAAACTGGGCGTTGAGCTCAACGGGATAGAAGAGCCACTTCACCGGATTCTGCAGAAATGATGTAGCCGGGTCGTTTTGCCCCGGCGCGGGCTGCCGCCAGCTCAAATAGCCGCTCAGCAAAAGTAGCGCAATACTCCCTGCCCGCGTCCAGAACTTAAGCCGTTCCGACCCGCCCCATGATCGGGAAGTTGCAGCCTCAGATGGAAATAACTGCGGAGATTTCGGATTTTTCATTCGCCGGTCCCGCCGAAACGAATCGCGTGCATCGAAATTGGAGTTCGGAGAGATACAGCGAGATTCAATCGGCAGATGAGGTTGCCTGATAATCTAAACGAAATTCGCAAAAAAATCTGTCTGTCCCCGTCAATTCTTCTATAGCAGAATTCGCAGCAGGTGCGGATTTGGATTGACTTCTTCGGCAGAGCTAGTTCATCGGTGATCCATGAGATCGAGATGGAAAAGAATCGGTCCCGACATTGTCGGCTTGTGGGAATTGATCGATTTCTGCAGCGAGATTGAATTCCGCAGATTCCACCGCGGTTCATGCTGATCGCCACTGGCGATTCTCATCCCTGCGTTGCCTTTCTGCCATGCCGAGCTTCGCGCACCAAAACCGAAGTCTGACCATTATCCAAAAGAAATCAGCACGTTAGGAGACCATATTCGCAAACATCGCCTCGACCTCAAACTCCTCCAAAAGCAGGTCGCCGATCACATCGGCGTTCACGAATTGACCATTACCAGCTGGGAACGCAACGCATCCCATCCAGCCGTCCGGTTCATTCCTGCCATCATCCAGTTCCTTGGCTACGACCCTTTGCCGCCCGCGATTTCATTTTCGGAACGCCTTGCGATCACGCGCAGGGCGCACGGTCTGTCGCAGCGAAAGTTGGCCGAGAAGTTGGGTGTTGACCCGGCCACGATTCAGGACTGGGAAGCCGGGAGGCATCGACCCATCAAGAGGAGCTTGGAAATAATCGGAAGAATTCTTTAGGTTCGGTAATGGAAGTGGCTCGGAAAGGCGCTCAAATCTCGGTTAAGCGACAGTCCGGAGGACTAATCCTTGCTTGGCAGATGTTACCGGTACTTAGCGGATTCGCGCGATGATGCTCGTAGGCTCGCGATTCCAGCATTGCGAGCAGTAAGCAAAAGCCGTCAGGTTCCGATCTCAGCTCTTATGGACGACCTCGAACGAGTATCCGTCCGGATCAAACACATCTGCGGCGTAGTATCCCGGATAGTATTCGACTCGCGCCCGCGGTGAGATATTGTCCTTGGCGCCAGCGGAGATTGCTGCCCTGTAGAATTCATCGACCTTCCCATTGCTTTCGGCCATGAAGCCCCAGTGAATTGAGGCCGGATCGGGTTTTCCTTGCTGGAGCCAAAAGAACGCTTGCTTTCCATCGCCAAATCCCCAGAGGTCAGGATGACCGCCTTCGCCCTTGTAGGGTAGGAAGAATTTGATGTTCAGAGGCTTCAGAGCTGCTTCATAGAACGCCAACGAACGTTCGATATTGCTGACCGTCAGAATTATGAAACCGAGCATTCTTCTCTCCCTCAGATCACGAGTGCTTCAACGGCCTTTTCGCCATTGGGTACAGCATGGATTGCAAGGGGCGGTATGTTCATGCCCTCTGCCCTTACGGTTTGTACATCATCGATTCCAATGAAGCCTAGAATCTGACGGAGATATGGCTCCACGGTATCCCAAGCCTTCCAGAGTCCGTCACTAAAGACCCCTCCGGATGCAAGCACCAGGATTGCCCTCTTGCCTTTCGCAAGCCCCTCTACCCCGGCACCTGCGTAGTTGAAAGTTTTGCCAGCGCGTACAACATGGTCAATCCACGCCTTCAGAGAAGAGGGAATGCCGAAATTCCACATGGGGCAGGCAATCACCAGAAGGTCCGACATCATCAGTTCGTCAACAAGCTGGTTGGACAGATATGCGGCTTCCTTAAGCGATTCTGCCTCCGCCGGGTCTTTCGTAGAAATTGCTTTCAGGGTTGGTTGATCAAGGTGGGGAAGTTTGTCCTTCACAAGATCGCGGACGACGACCTTCGCTTCCGGGTACTGAACTTCAAGCCGTTCTCTCACCTTCCGGGTCAACTGCCGGCTCGCCGACTCGGCTCCACGAGGGCTCGATTCGACAATAAGAATCTGGTTCACGGTGCTCCTCCAGTTTCATGCTTACCTTTTGTGCGTTGATTCTATTTCGGAGGCTTATTATCAACAATAAGGCACTTTGAACTACGCAGCGCACATGGAGGTAAGTATGAAAAAGGGCAAATCCAAAAAGCCGCTGGACTCCGCCTCAGTCTGCGGTCATGAAGACCCCGCTGCTGTCCGCGAACTTCTAACCAAAGTGGGGGATAAGTGGAGCATCTTTTTGATCCTCTCTTTAGCGCAACTGCCAGGTGAGCGCGCTCGATTTTCTGAGCTCGAAAAAGCGATTCCCGGCATCTCGCAAAGAATGCTGACAGTGACAGTGCGAAGTTTGGAGAGAGACGGATTGCTCACAAGAGAGTTGTTTCCGGAGGTGCCTCTACGGGTGGAGTACGAGCTGACTGCTCTCGGCCGAAGCCTGCTTCTTCCCATGTGGGGGCTAGTGGACTGGGTGAAAGAGAATTGGCAGCAGGTGAAGGAATCTCGGATCGAATTTGATGCAAGGTAGTCGATGCGACCGTCAGATGCCAGCTCCCTCATTGAAGTGATTGGGCTTTGCTAAAAGGCTGAATTCAACTTGGTCCCAAGGAGGGTCATGAAGCTGTCCGAATTCGAAACCCTGCCTCTCTTCCTGCAAGGAGTATTGGCTGGTCGTGCCCTTAGCGTCCCTTGGCCAGGTACTCGCGAAGGACGAGCGCCCCCTTTTGGTTTCCAGATGGCGCCCTCATCAAACTTTTATGCGCAGAGGTAATCCGTTGGTCGTAACGCGTCTCGCTCCAAAATATGAGAACCCGGCACTGAACGACCGGTTATTGCATCTACCCTTGTTTCGCTCCGGCTTTATGATGACCTGACGCGCCGATAACAATAAAGGTCGAATCGAAGCGTAATACACCATCATCCCGTGAGCACATGAATGGCCCGCTTTCGTACATTGGCGGCAAACATGCCATCGCAAAGCAAATCATAGAGATCTTCCCGGAGCACACGACGTACGTGGAAGCGTTCGCCGGAGGCGCCCAGGTGTTCTTTCACAAAACACCCTCGAAGGTCGAAGTACTGAACGATCTCGACGGCGAACTCGTGAATTTCTACCGCGTCTGCCAGCAGCACTACGAGGAACTCATCCGGTATTTCCACTTCATGGTACGGAGCCGGGAATGGTTCACTCTCCTCAAATCGACCGATCCGAAGACGCTCACCGATGTCCAACGCGCAGCCCGGTACATGTATCTCCTCAAGAACAGCTTCGGGGGACTCGTTCGCAACCTGAACTACAGCATTAACATTGTCCAACCGCCGAGTTTCAATCTGGAGCGGCTGCCCGAGATTATTGAGAAAACCCATAAGCGGCTGATGCGGGTGCAGATCGAGTCGATGCCGTATGAGGAGATACTCACGCGCTTCGACCAGCCAACAACGTTGTTCTACTTGGACCCTCCGTATTACGACCGCGAGCTGTACAACTACAACCTGAAGCCGGAGGATTTTGCAACGCTCGCCGAACGATTGAAACCGCTCAAGGGTAAGTTTGTCCTGTCGTTGAACGATGTACCGGAAGTCCGGGCGCTGTT
Organism: uncultured Occallatibacter sp.; assembly: GCA_964487345.1. Lineage (GTDB taxonomy): Bacteria > Acidobacteriota > Terriglobia > Terriglobales > Acidobacteriaceae > Telmatobacter. Next base: position 30,331 of record CAZAQN010000041.1, read on the forward strand.
CAAGGATTTCTCGATCCGCGAAATTGATCTCCACTACACCGCCCAAAAGCATGTCGGTCGCCTTTACAACGAAGTCCTCATCACGAACTTCTGACATATCCCGCACATGCTCCAATAAATGTCTCCCCTTTTCCTCCAATGCTTCACCACCTCGAACAACTCATCGCTTCGCTCTGGAACCGCTTGCAAGAACGGCGCGGCGCGAAGGCTGAAGGCCGGGGCGTCACGCTTGGACAGCAGGTTTCGGACGAGGCCGTGACCAAGCGTCGCATAGGGATCAGCCACACGCGCCGCACCATGCACATTGCCGTACTTGGGAAAACGGGAAGTGGTAAGAGCTTTCTCTTGCGCCACATGGCCCAACAAGATATTGCGGCGGGACGCGGGTTCCTGTACTTCGATCTGCACGGCGATGCGACACCATTTCTCGTACAATCTATCGCCGCACACGAATGGAAGCTCCAAGAACACCTGCACGAGAAGCTGGTGGTGATTGCGCCTGCCGACCGGGAGTTTTCCGTGGGCCTCAACCCACTCGAACAGGCCGAGGCGAGTTTCGTCAGGATCACGGAGTTCTCGCAGATATTGAAACGGCGCTGGGGATTGGAACACTTCGGCGCTCGCACGGAAGAATTACTGCGGAATGCCTTGTACGTCCTCTCCGCCAGGGATGCTGCTCAATGCTGATGAACTAGTGTCCTTGGCGCATCTGCCATCGGCGTCCGTCCGCGTTCCGCAACTCAAGCGCGAAGACGCCCGGACCAAAGCCGCTCCGCAACTTGTAAAGGGGCATCCGTTCGTCCTCGGAGAGAATGCTCACGCAGGAAAGACGACTTCGGTAAGCCTTAGCTCTGAAGCGCGGTCGCAGCACTGCTACATGATCGGCGCTTCCGGCACAGGCAAATCGACCTTGCTTCTTAACCTCATTCTCCGGGACATTGAACACGGCGAGGGAGTCGCGGTACTCGATCCGCACGGCGATCTGATAGACGAAATTCTGGGCCGCATCCCGGAGGGAAGATCCGGCGATGTGGTGCTCCTCGATCCATCGGACGAGGAGTTCCCGGTAGGGTTCAATGTCCTCAAAGCGCATTCGGAGGTCGAAAAGAATCTCCTGGGGTCCGACCTTGTCGCCGTCTTCCGCAGGCTTTCGACGAGTTGGGGCGACCAAATGACCTCGGTCCTCGGGAACGCCGTGCTCGCTTTCCTTGAGAGCGCTGAGGGCGGGAGCTTGGTGGAACTCAGACGCTTCCTCGTGGACGCTGGATTCCGGGCGAAGTACCTGAAGACGGTCCGGGACCCCGAAATCGTCTACTACTGGGAGAAGACCTTCCCGATGCTCGTCGGGAAGCCCCAAGGGCCGATCCTCACGCGCCTCGATACGTTTCTCCGGCCCAAGCTCATCCGATATATGGTGGCCCAGAAGGAAAACCGCTTCGACCTCGGCGCGATCATGAACGAGGGGAAGATCTTCCTCGGGAAGCTTTCTCAAGGCGCAATCGGCGAAGAAAACGCATTCCTTTTGGGTACGCTGCTCGTCTCCAAGTTCCAACAGCTTGCGATGAGTCGGCAGCAGACCGCCGCCGCCCTGCGCCGCAACTTTTATTTATACATAGACGAGTTTCACAATTTCGTGACGCCCTCGATGGCCGCGATTCTCTCGGGTGCCCGCAAGTATCGCCTTGGCCTCGTCCTCGCCCATCAGGAACTCCAGCAGCTCGCGAGCCGGGACCCGGACGTGGCGAGCGCCGTGATCGCGAACCCGTATACACGGATTTGTTTCCGCCTCGGCGACTTCGATGCCAAGAAGCTTGCGGACGGATTCTCGCATTTCGAGGCAAAGGACCTGCAGAACCTTCAGGTCGGCGAAGCCATCTGTCGCGTGGAACGGGCCGAGTTCGACTTTAACTTGAAGACGCTTCCGCTACCACCCCTCGACCGCGCGACGGCGGAGCAACGTCGCGAACGGATCATCGCGCTCTCGCGGGAGCGGTACGCAACCCCTCGTGAGGTTGTGGAAGCTGCGCTCGCACCGGTGGAAGGTCCGGCTCCCGTCGTTGTGCCGTCGGTGTCGGTGTCACGACCACGTGGGTTGGTCGCCGAACCGGCGTCCACCGCTACGCCGAGGACGCCGGAAGAAAAGCGTGTACCGACGCCGCCTGCTCCGCGAACAAAATTGCCGCCCGCTCCACAATCTGAAGGCAGAGGCGGGGCGCAGCACAAATATCTTCAGGAACTCGTGCGGCGCTGGGCACAAAGCAAGGGCTACAAAACGACAATTGAGAAGCCGATTCTTGACGGTATGGGTTCCGTCGATGTGGCGCTCGAAAAAGAAGGACACTCCATCGCCTGCGAGATCACGGTGACGACGACCATTGACCATGAGGTCGGCAACATCCAGAAATGTCTCGCAGCGGGCTTCGGGCATGTCGCGCTCATCTCGTCAGACCGTAAGGCGATCACACGAGCGAAGGAAGCCGTTAACGCCGCGCTGGGCGTTGAGGAACTCAAGAAAGTGCGCGTCCTCACGCCGGAAGACTTCTTCGCCTTTGTGGAAACCCTTGAGGCAGATGCTGCGGGGCGCGTTGAAATGGTGCATGGATACAAGGTGAAGGTGCAGTATCAACAGGTCGCCGGGGCCGAACAGAAGGCGAGAAAACAAGCGATTTCCGAGGTTATCTTGAAAGCGCTGAAGAAGCTCAAAGGAAGCGGCAAGTGATTCATTCAATTATATTTATTTCGCTTGCATTCGAGATAAAACCGCGATACCATCCTCACCCTGAATACGGAGGTTTCGATGCGGAGCGCAGCGGGTCACGAAGTAAATCGGGCGAAGTCCGTGGGCATATGGATTCGCGTCTCCACTGAAGATCAAGCGAGAGGCGAGAGCCCGGAGCACCACGAAAAGCGTGCCCGCGATTATGCGGAACTCAAGGCTTGGCGCGTCCGCGAGGTGTACCACCTTGAAGCCGTGAGCGGCAAATCGGTGATGGGCCAGCCTGAAACCCAGCGGATGCTCGCGGATATCGCATCCGGCCACATAACCGGTCTTGTCTTCTCCAAGCTCGCTCGTCTCGCCCGGAACACGCGGGAACTACTTGAATTCGCCGACATCTTCCTCGCGCAGGGGGCAGACCTGATCTCGCTTCACGAGTCCATCGACACCACGACTCCGGCCGGGAGACTGTTCTACACGATGATCGCGGCGATGGCGCAGTGGGAACGTGAGGAGATTGCCGAACGGGTTGCGGCCTCGATTCCGGTGCGTGCGAAGCTTGGGAAGCCATTGGGGGGACAGGCGCCCTTCGGCTACGAATGGAAGGACCGCCACCTCGTCCCGCATCCAGAGGAAGCGCCGGTCCGAAAATTGATCTATGAACTCTTCCTGCAACACCAGCGGAAGAAGACTGTCGCGCGGCTTCTGAATGACGCGGGCCATCGCACGCGAACCGGCGCTCGATTTTCCGACACGACCGTGGACCGCCTGCTGCGCGATTCAACGGCGAAAGGCGAGCGGCGGGCCAATTACACGAAGAGCCTCGGCGATAACAAGGGCTGGGTCATGAAACCGGAATCGGAATGGGTGCTCACGCCGGTCGAACCCATCGTGACGGAGGAACTGTGGGATCAGTGCAACCTGAGCCTCCGGGATAGGGCCAATGGCAAGAAGCCCGCCCGGAAGCCGGTGCACCTTTTCGCAGGTCTCGCATATTGCACCTGCGGCCAGAAGATGTACGTGCCCTCGAACTCACCGAAATACATCTGCTATCGCTGCCGGAACAAAATACCTGTGACCGACCTCGAAGGCGTCTTCCATGAACAGCTCAAATCATTCTTCTTTTCCTCGTCTGAGATCACCGCCTACCTAGAGCAAGCCGACCAGACCATCAAGGAAAAGCAAGAATTGCTTGGAACCTTGGAAACAGAAGCGCAGAAAACCAAACGCGAAATGGATAAGCTCTACAACCTTTATCTGGCAGACGAGATCAGTCGGGAGGGATTCGGAGACAGATATCATCCGCTCGAAGAACGTGAGAAACAGATTGCCGATCAGATGCCGCACCTTCAGGGAGAGATCGATTTCCTCAAAGTCCAATACCTCTCAAGCGACGAGATTCTCACCGAAGCCAGGGACGTATATTCCCGGTGGCTCGAACTTGAGCAGGCAGAAAAGCGGAAAATCATTGAAAACATTATGGAAAAGATCGTGATCGGCAAAGAGGATGTCGCGATCAGTCTGTGCTACTTGCCATCTTCCGCTGAAATCATGGCAGAAAGGCAACACAACCTCATGGATTCATCGCGGCGGCAAGCATGAAGCGCGCGGGAAACGTGAGCGACATGGAGGCGCGCGCGATGGTGACGGTGTGATCCTCGAGTGGCTGGCGCATCACTTCGAGGACGTTGCGCGGGAACTCCGGCAACTCATCGAGGAAGAGCAGGCCGTTGTGCGCGAGGGACACTTCGCCGGGGCGGGGCACGATGCCGCCGCCGATCAGGCCCGCGTCGGAGATGGTGTGATGCGGTGAGCGGAAGGGCCGTTGGGTTACGAGACCCTGCGCGGCGTCCAGCACTCCAGCGACGGAATGGATCTTGGTGGTCTCAAGAGCTTCGTCGAAGCTGAGCGGTGCGAGGATCGACGGGAGCCGCTTGGCGAGCATCGTTTTTCCTGAGCCGGGCGGACCGATCATTAGGATGTTGTGGCTCCCGGCTGCCGAAACTTCGAGTGCGCGCTTGGCTGTCTGCTGTCCACGGACATCTTTGAAGTCGACAGAGAAATGCTGCAACTCGCCGAGAAGAGCTTCGGTTGAAACGCGAAAGGGTTCGCGCTGGATTGTGCCGAGAAGCTGGCTGTTAAGCAACTCAAGCACGTCGAGGAGCGATGAGACGGGATAGACGTTGACGCCTTCGACGACGGCGGCTTCGGCGGCGTTGGCCGCGGGCAGAATCAGATTCGGAATGTTTTTCTCGCGCGCAAGGATGGCGACCGGCAGCATCCCAGGAATGGAGCGCACGCTGCCATCGAGTCCCAACTCGCCCACCATTAGGAATTGGCTGACGTCGCTCACCTGCAGCGCGCCGTAAGCACCAAGAATGCCAAGCGCGATAGGGAGATCGAAGCCAGAGCCTTCTTTTTTGAGATCGGCAGGCGCGAGGTTGATGGTGATGTGCGTGGGCGGAATCAGGTAGCCGGAGTTCTTGATTGCCGCGCGGACGCGGTCGCGGCTTTCGCGCACGGCTGCGTCGGGCAGACCGACGGTGTGAAAGTGGTCCTGATCGGAAACCACGCCGCTGTAGTCGACTTCCACGTCAATGAGGTTGGCGTCGATGCCATAGACGGCCGCGCTGAGGGCTTTGAAAAGCATGAATCCAGTGCAGCGAGTGTAGCGGGACCGCACATCAGCGGGCTGTGACGGTCGTCTCTCGGGTTGCGGGTATTGCAGCATCCCAGAAATACGGCCTCTTGCGACGGGCTCGATGAGACGTTCTGCGCGCGCATCGACGTTCCCCTGGGAGCTACAATCACACCGTGACGACGAGTTTCTTCGACCTGTACAAAATCGGCATTGGCCCATCGAGCTCGCACACCATGGGCCCGATGCGCGCAGCGTGCCGTTGCGTGCGAGGGCTGGCCGATCGCAGCCTGTTGGGACAAGTGGAGCGCGTGCAGGTGGAGCTGTTTGGCTCGCTGGCGTTGACAGGGTTGGGCCACGCGACGGACCGGGCCGTTCTGCTGGGATTGGCAGGGTATGAGCCGGCGAGCATCGATCCCGCCGCGATTGAATCAACTGTTGCAGCGATCCGTGCCTCGAAGCAGATCGAATTGGCGGGAGCGCGAACGATTGCGTTTGACGAAGCGAGCGATTTGCTGTTCCGGCGCGATGTGATGTATCCGCCGGGGGCGAAGATGCAGCATCCGAATGGACTGCGGCTGACCGCGTTCGGTGCCGCGGTCTCCATGCTCGACCAGCGGACGTTCTTTTCTATTGGCGGTGGATTCATCGTCGAAGATGGGCCGAACGCCGAGTCGCAAAACTCAGTCTCAAACCAGAAAGAAATGCCGTTTCCTTTTCATACGGCAGCGGAACTGCTCGCTGTGGCGGAGCAGAACGAACTCTCCATCAGCCAACTCATGCTTGAGAACGAATGCGCGCTCGTGGCGAGCGATTCTGGTCAAAGTCCGGTCGAGGTGGTGCGGGCCGGGATCGATCGCATCTGGCAGACGATGCAGGATTGCATCGCTCGTGGAATTGCGACGGAAGGAATTTTGCCGGGCGGGCTGAATGTGAGGCGCCGTGCGCATCGATTGGCTGAACGACTGCGAGACAAGGAAGTGGATGGGTCGCGCGGCGATCCGCTGGCGCCGCTCGACTGGGTGACAGTGTACGCGATGGCAGTGAACGAAGAGAACGCCGCTGGAGGCCGGGTGGTCACCGCGCCGACCAATGGTGCGGCGGGCGTGGTGCCCGCCGTCGCGCAGTACTACGAGCGCTTCACGCCGGAAGCGGATCATGAGGGGATCATGCGGTTTTTCCTCACATCGGCGGCGATTGGAATCCTTTACAAGGAGAATGCTTCAATCAGCGGAGCAGAGGTTGGGTGCCAGGGAGAGGTGGGTGTTGCTTGCTCGATGGCTGCAGGTGGTCTGACAGCGGCACTGGGGGGCAGCAATGGCCAGGTGGAGCATGCTGCGGAGATTGCGATGGAGCATAACCTGGGCATGACCTGCGATCCGATCGGCGGACTCGTTCAGATTCCCTGCATCGAGCGCAACGCGATGGGCGCGGTGAAGGCCGTGCACGCATCCCGCATTGCATTGAGCGAGTCGGAGGAGCACAAGGTCTCTCTCGACCAGGTGATTCGTACCATGTATCTCACGGGTCTCGATATGCAATCGCGGTATAAGGAGACGAGCCTGGCCGGGCTTGCGCTGAATATCATCGAGTGCTAAGCGAGCGCGGCTCGGCGGCGGATGCGTAAGGCTTGTTCGAGGGGGTCTCTCATTGCAAATACCTGAAAGCGACCCGGCACAAGCACCTCCGATGGAAACCCGCCTGAGTGAAGCGCCCCCAACGGAAACGCAGTTGGATATCCATTCGAAGCCGGTTTCCCTTGCACCGGTATGGCACACCATGGGGCTGATTGGCGGGATCGTTTCGCTCTCAGTAGGTGGCAGCTCACAACTCCACCACGTCTCGAGCCGGCTGCTGACCTATGGGACGACAGCGGCGCTGGAACTGGTGATGCTCGGATGGGTGGCGCTCGGACTGTGGCTCAGAAAGATTCCATTCCTCTCATTGTTTGGCGCGATGACGTGGAACTTTCGGGGCATTGCGCTCGATCTCGGCATTGCATGCGTCTTCTGGATTGGTGCGCTGATGGTCCTGGCTTCAGTGGGCGTGGCGTGGACTGGGGCCGAGTATGCGGTGACGCATCGGCACTCGACTGCTCATGCCGGGCAAGCGATGGAACCGAACTCCGCTGAGAAGCAAAATGTACGCATCCTCGAGCAGCTGGCGCCTGCCACTGGAGTAGAGATCGCATGCTGGGTGCTGCTCTGCTGCCTTGCCGGGACAATTGAAGAAGTCGTGTTCCGCGGATACCTGCAACAGCAATTCACCGCATGGGCAAAGGGCGGAGCGGTGTGGGGCGTGGTGTTCTCCGCAGTGTTGTTCGGCGCAGCGCATGGATACCAGGGAACACGCAACATGGTTTTGCTTGCGGT